>DCFC01000004.1 GCA_002314325.1 Megamonas hypermegale | reverse complement strand
ATAGCGAAACGTTAAAAAGGTTTCTTTTTGGTTCGTTTTTCTTTGCATCAAAGAAAAATGAACAATCAATTTCTTTTAGATTTTGCGTGTGCTTTGGCGTATAATCAGTTCCGGTTTCAGTATTTCCACTTTGGGACTGCAATCGTCGCTTTGCACTATTTCATGAATAATCTGCGCGGCGCGTTTGCCGATTTCTTCGACCGGCTGGCGAACGGTTGTGAGCGGTACTTCTAAAAAGGAGACGAATTCGATATCGTCGTATCCGGCGAGGGATATGTCTTCCGGCACGGACAGCCCTGCTTCCTTTATGCCGGAAAGAGCGCCCATGGCTGAAAAGTCATTGGAAGCGAAAATCGCCGTTACTTTTTTGTGTGCCAGATACAAGCCGCCCGCTTTGCCTTTGTCAAAGGAATAATCGCCGAAATAAATCAGTTCGTCGCAAAGCGGCATGTGGTAATCCTCCATTGCCTGCCGGTAGCCGTCCAGGCGCTGCCAGGCGTCATCGAGCATTAAAGGGCCGGTGATGCAGCCAATCCGTTTGTGTCCGAGCTGGATTAAATGCTGCGTCGCCATATATGCCCCTTCAAAATGATTTACGCTGACTTTATATTTGCCGACATTGAACATGTCGCGGTCAATCAGGCAGTATGGAATGTTGTTGTCCTCGAGGAACTGGAGCGTCTTTTTTTCTTCTTTTTCCGTACTGCGCGCCGCTATGCTTAGGAAAATTCCGTCCACCATGTAGTCGCAGAGCATTTTCAAATGGCGCATTTCCTGTTCGTAATTGTTGTTTGTATTGCAGATGAGCAAATTCCAGCCGAATTTATGGCACTCATCTTCCAATACTTTAGCTGTGTAGGAGAAAAACTGATTTCGTATGTCGGGTAAAACGAAACCGACGATATTGCTCGTTTTCTTTACCAGTCCTACCGCCATTTTATTGGGGCGGTAGCCCATCTCCTTCGCCGCTCTGTCGATAATCTGCCGCGTTTCAAGGGGAATATGCGAGGCTTTGTTGTTGAGCGCGAGCGATATGGTGGTTATGGAAAAGCCTGTTTTCTTTGCTATATCTTTAATTGTAACACGTGATTTCATTTTACCATCCGACCTTATACGTTTAATGATAATATTATTATATAAAACTTACCGTGCTCAATCAATACACTTCCGCAGCCTGCGGGATGGAAGCGGCTGCGCCTTTGCGTGTAACGGTTATGGCAGCTGCCTTCGTTGCCGCCTGCATACATTCTTCCGCCGATTTTCCCTGCTGCTGGAGAGCTACGAAGTAACCGGTGAAAGTATCGCCTGCCGCTGTCGTATCGACGGCTTTTACTTTATGCGCCGGAACGAAGAACTGCGTATCCTTGTAATGATAATATGCGCCTTTGGAGCCGAATGTCAGGATGATTTCCAAATCAGGATATTTAGTTGATAATTCCTGTAAAATTTCCTCAACATTGTCCTTGCCGCTCAGATATGCTCCTTCGTGTTCGTTTACGAAAATGCCGTTGAGCGAAGCGATATCGTATTTTTGCAGCGCTTCATTTATCGGCGACGGATTTAAAAATATCTTCATGCCTTTTTCTTTGGCGCGGCTGATAATATAGTCGATATGGGAAATTTCATTTTGCAGTATCAAAATATCGCCGGCAGAAAAATGACTTAAAACCTCGTCAATATATTCTTTCGTTACAGCGTAATTGGCACCGTGATATAAAATAATGCAGTTCTGTCCGTTTTTGTCCACCTGGATTATGGCCTGGCCGCTGCTGATATCGACCAGTTTTATCAGCGAAATATCAACGCCGTTTTCCTTTAAGGTGTCGAGCAGAATGGCTCCGTCCTTGCCGATACAGCCTGCATGATACACTTTGCCGCCTGCTTTGGCGATGGCAATCGACTGGTTTAAGCCTTTGCCGCCTACATTTTCCGCAAAGCTCAGCGAGTCGATTGTTTCGCCGTCTTTAACGATATTTTCTACAGTGTAAACTTTATCGATATTCAAAGAACCGAAATTTAAAATCTTCATCGAAAAACCTCCTTTGCTTCTATTATACTATTTTAAACCCGTTGTAACGGAAAATTCTCTCGTTTCGTTCGGCTCGAGCATAATTAAATGACCTGCTTTTTGCGCCGCCAGGAAACCTTCCGGTCGGCTCGTCGCCGGAATGATGAACGAGGAAACCTGCTGGTCGCCGTTGTACATAATCCAGCGGATAGCGTGTTTGAACTGCTGGGTAGAAAACTGTGTTTTGAAAGTATAGCCCTGCGGCGAGGTGATTTGCGCTTCTATGCTATCCGTATATTCATCAATATCATCGGCTAAAAAGACGATTTCCGTATTGTACAGTGCAGGATTGCCCAGTTTCGTCAGCGTTTTGCCCTGCGACTGCATTTTCTTGATTTCATCCGTGTAGGCAAACCAGTCCGCTGTCGGTTTGATATGGCTCGGAATGGTTTCGCGCAGTTTGAAGGCGCTGTCCGGAATATTTGCCGCAAATTCGCCTTCGTCGACATAAGCATAATTGATATGGCAGATGTATTGCAGCGGCATCGGTATGCTCGTCGTATTTTTTACATTCATTCCGATAGTGATGTTTCCCGCACCGGCTTTCAGCTGAACGCTCGGACGTGCCGTATAGCGGTAGCCGAAGCCCTGACAGTATTCATATTTGCCGCAGAGCGTTATGCTGCCAGGCTCAATTTCCAGCCAGGCTCTGTCCATATCGGCACAGCAGAATTCACCGTGCATCGGGTGCGTATCCTCCGGCGACGGGCAGCCGCTGGCGAGCAGTCCCGAATGGAATGCAAAGCAGCCGTAAGTATCGAGCATATTGTGCGTCTTGCGCGGCTGGGAAAACATGTTTTTCATAGTTAAATCAATGTCGTCAAATTCCGCGCGCCAGATAATCTGTCCCATGTACGGCAGTACGATTATTTTGCCGCGGGAATTTTTAATTTCCACCGCTTCCACACCGGCTGGATAGCGGAATAATTTTACGGAAAACTCGCTGCTGGACAGAATTTCTGTCGGCAGCTCAGAAAAATATTCCCGTTGTAAATTTATTTTAGTTTTCATGTTTTAAACTCCTCTAAATCTGAAAATTACCGTTCGATTTTGATTTTGTGATAGAAATAATAACCGATATAAGCGAAGCAGAAGAAGTTGACGATAAATGAGAACTGCATGGAGCCTGTCATATCGGAAACAAATCCCTGTACTGCCGGCATAACGGCGCCGCCGATGATGGACATGACGATGATGGCACCGGCCGTTTCTGTGTATTTCTTTTCTACGGATTTTAAAGTTTCCGCATAGATAGTTGCCCAGCAAGGACCCATCAGAATGCTGATTGCCACTGCCGCGTAAATAGCCGTGAGGCTCGGCATAAAGGCAACGTACATGATTAAAAGACAGCCGATTACGGAATAAGCAAGCAGAACTTTGTTGACGGAGAATTTCGTCATGAGGAAGTTGGCAACGAATTTGCCAACGAAGAAGCAGGCGAAGCTGATTACCATGAAGTCGGCTGCGGCGCGTTCATTGATATGTGGCATCAGTACGAGCGCCAGACGGATTGTGAACGACCATACAGCGACCTGCATACCTACATACAGGAACTGTGCCAAAATACCTCTTTTGAACAGACCGTTTCCGGCGAGATATTTCAGCGTTTCGCCGAGAGAAACTTTTGCTGTTGTATCTTCGGCAACCGGTTTAACTTTACATTTTGGATATTTCGTGATTAAAAACAGAATGAATACGGCAACGAGAATGCAGATTATGATTTTGTACGGTTCGAGCGTATGCTGAAGCATTTGCAGTCTGAATACATGAACCTGTTCCGGTGTGAGCTGCGCCATTTGGGAAGCGAGGCTGTCGCCTTCTTGGAATACGAGATATTTGCCGAGCAGAATACCGGAAGCGGAGCCGATTGGCTGGAACGTCTGGCTGATGTTTAAGCGGAGTGTGGAATATTCACGCGGTCCTAGCATCGTGCTGTACGTGTTGGAAGCCGTTTCCAAAAAGCCCAGACCGATAGCGATAGCGAAAATCGCCACGAGAAACATCGTATAAGTCGCCATCATCGAAGCCGGGAAGAACAGGCTGCAGCCGCCGATGTAGAAAATAAGACCAATCATGATTGCCAGCTTGTACGTAGTCTTGCGGATTACTATGGAAGCCGGAATGGAAATCAGGAAATAACCGCCGTAAAAGGCGCTTTGCACCAGCGCGCTGGCAAAGTCGCTCAATGAAAATACCGATTTGAACTGGGTAATCAGAATATCGTTAAGACTTGCTGCGCCGCCCCAAAGTGCAAACAGACAGGACAGCAATATGAACTGGAATATCGGTGTTCTATTTAAGTAACCGTCATCATACTGAATTAATTTAGCCATAATTTTTCTCTCACTTTCCTTTTAAAACCTATCTACAGAAATTTTGTTTTCCGTTCTTTCCACGCATTAAGTAAAACGTTTTACTTAATGCGCAAAAAAAATAAATCCTATTGAATTCCCTCTTTAAATTTAATAAAACGTTTTACTAAAATCATCATTGATATAATAACACGTAAATTACTTCGAGTCAATATTTTTTGAAAATTTTTATTGGAAAAATTTTTGTACCGGATAAAAAAGGCGCACCGCAGGGAAAAATCTCTGCGACACGCCGTTTTTCATTTTTTCGTGCTGATTAATAATATGATGAAACAAACTATGGATAACAATACATAGCCCAATGTCAACTGCGTTAAATCAAATAGATAAGCAATCTGGCTGACGACGAAATTCGGAATAGCTGCGCCGCTGTAGGAAATAATATAAATCAATGATAAAACACCAGCACGGTCCTGAATGGTAGTGCGCTCCATAATGGTTTTCATACTGCCGGTGAATAAAATTCCCTGAAAAATACCGGCCAGGATACTTATCAGAAAGAAATAGACAATATTTTCACTGAACAGGCAGAGATACAGCAGTATCAGCGACAGTACAAATCCCAATGTTCCGTAACGCTGCGCTTTGAACGGGTTTAGATTTTGCGTAATTGCCGCTCCGAGCGCAATGGGAGCGATAAACGATACAAAAGCCAGAGAAGCCATAAAGGTATCATTCAGATGAAAAATCTGTATGGCTATCGTGGCACTGTAAGCCTGATAAAATCCGCCGACTGACCAGCTGGCGGCAAACGTTGCTCCGGCAGGTAGAAGCAGTTTTCGTATATTGTTTGGTGCTTTAATCTGCGGAATGAATGATTTAAAAATACCTTTTTGCGGCGGCATTGTTTCTTTACTGAGAATAATTAAGATAAAACAGATTAGCAGCAGTGAAATCAGTATGATAAAAATAGAATTCAGAACATCGGGAAATCTCTGCGTTATTATGCCGCAGATAACAGCACCTACAGCCAGACCAAAATTCGGACCGGCACTGCCGATGGAAGTGGCGAGACCTTTTAAATGCGGCGGTTCATTGTCGATAATAAAGGCTATTATGCTGCTGGAAGCGAGGCCGCAGGCAAGTCCCTGCATAAATCTGCCTAGTAGCAAAAATTCGATACTGTTGACGAATATGAATGATAAACAGCCGATAATTCCCAATAGAAGAACGATATAAATTGAAATTTTTCTGCCGCAGTAATTGGAAATGCGTGCGAGAAAAACGAGCGCGATAACAGTACCGACGAAATACATCACAGCCGTAAGTGATAATTGACCCTTTGTCAGGTTCATGGCATCCGCATAATGAGCGTATAACGGTATGGGTGCGGCGGATGCGGCGAAAATAATTATCAGACTTATTGTCGAACTGATAAAACCCCAGATTTGCATAAGAGAGCTCCTTTCTTTTTTGCTTATAATATACATCCTGAAGCTTGCTCCAAGTCAATAAAAAATAACTTCAGCCATTGGATTTCGTTCAACAGCTGAAGTTATCGAGAAATATTCGTACCCATTGTGCTAGTAAAACATCGAGCCACCATGAGCAGTATAGTAGTTTATATTTAGTGAGGTTAAGTAACAACATCGAACGAATATAAATTACTATACTGCTTTAGGTAATCAACTAGCACAATAAGTTATTCGTTTAAAAAATTATATAAGCTAAAATTAAGGACAAAATAGTGGAAGCTATCAGCGAAACCATGCCTGGAATTAAATAGCTGTGGTTAAAACCGAAACGGCCGATTTTCGTTGTACCGGTACGGTCGAAGGCAACGCAGCTGATTTGAGCGCCGCCCGGTATGATGAATACGGCGCAGGTAGCCGGAATTAAACCGATTAATACTTCAGCCGGCAGACCGAGCGATACGCCGATAGGCATTAAGGCAACGGCCGTCGCCGCCGGGCTGTATAAAACCATGGAGGTTACGAACAGCATTGCGCCGAACAGCATTGGATACTGAATTAAAGTCTGTGCAAATACATCCGTGATGAAATCAAGATGCGTTCCGAAGAATGTATCCGTCATCCATGAAATCCCTAAAATGCCGACTGCACCGACAAGACCGGATTTGAATACCGAGCCGCTGTCCAGTTTGTCGCGCGGCACGCGGCAGGCTACCATGATTATCGCGCCTGTTGCCAGCATCATAATCTGTAGCAGCGTCGGAACGGAAATCGCCTTGCCGCCCGGTCCGATATGCGGCAGCAGTTCAGGATGGGAAGTCATGCTCACAATGATGACGATTGCCGCCAGAAATATAGCTACGGAAATTTTTGCCGATGCTGTAGCCGTGGCGGAATTTCTTTCGAGTACATAATCATCTTTAAATTGACCTGTAGCTACGCGGCGTTTGAATTCCGGGTCGTCGGCAAGTTCCGCGCCGCGTTTATAGACGAACAGACAGCCGATTAAAACGCCGAGGAAACATGCCGGTACCGTTACTGCCAGAAGCGACAGCGGTGTAACGCCGATTGGCGCTGTGATGGCAATCATGGCAGCGGCTATGGCGCTCGTCGGACTGGCGCAGACAGCCATGTTGGAAGCGATTACCGACATGGACATGGCGCGTTCCGGACGCACTTTCGCGCTGATGGCGATTTCGGCGATAACGGGATAAACGGAAAATGCCACATAGGAAGTACCGCAGATAACAGTAAAAATATATGATACCAGCGGACCGAGAAAAGTAATCGCACTCGGTTTCTTGCGCAAAATCTTTTCCGCCATGGAAATCATGTAATCAAGGCCGCCTGCGCCCTGAAGCAGAGATACGCAGGTGATTACAGACATAATGATGAATACGACGCTTATCGGCATTTCGCCGACAGGCAGACCAAATCCCAGTGTCAGGACAGCCAGCCCGAAGCCGCCGGCAACGCCGAGCCCGATACCGCTGAAACGGCCGCCGATTGCCAGACAGATAACGATAACGGCAAGTTCAAGCCAAAAACTGATAATTTTAACCAACCCCTTTAATTTAGATGTTTTAATAGTACCATATTGTCAATAGATATACAAATAAAACAAAATCCCGCAGTAAATTATGCTTACTGCGGGATTTTATGTTTAATCCGTAATTATTTCATGAATTAACTGCGGAGCTTTTGCTGTGTCTTCAATAAAGATATTATCGTACAGTTTCTGTATTACTTCATCTACGTTTTCGCGATTACTGTGAATTGTGAGCAGGCTTTCGCCTTCAGATACTTTGTCGCCGACTTTTTTGTGCAAAACAATGCCGACAGCGAGGTCGATTGTGTCTTCCTTCGTAGCACGGCCTGCACCGAGCAGCATAGAGGCAACGCCGATTTCATCGGCTACCATGCGGGATACATAGCCCGATTTTTTAGCCGGCAGTTCAATCTGGTATTTTGCCTGCGGCAGTTTTGCCGTATCGTCAACGACGGAAGCATCTCCGCCCTGATTTTGCAGGAATTCCTTGAATTTGGCAATGGCTTTGCCGCTCGTTATCGCTTCGCGGAGCATGGCTTTTGCTTCCTGTGTTGTTTCGGCTTTTTTCGCCAAAATCACCATTTGAGAGCCGAGCGTCAGGACGAGGTCGGTCAAATCCTGCGGGCCTTTGCCCTGAAGCGTTTCAATGGCTTCTTTTACTTCCAGCGCGTTGCCGATAGCAAAACCGAGTGGCTGGGACATGTCGGAGATGATGGCAATCGTCTTGCGGCCGACGTGATTGCCGATGCGCACCATAGCATGAGCCAGTTCTTCTGCGTCTTTTTCCGTCTTCATGAATGCGCCGTCGCCCGTTTTTACGTCAAGTACGATTGCGTCGGCACCGGCGGCGATTTTCTTGCTCATGATGGAGCTGGCGATGAGCGGAATGGAATTGACCGTGCCCGTTACGTCGCGCAGTGCATACAGTTTCTTGTCCGCCGGAGTGAGATTGCCGCTTTGCCCCATAACGGCCACTTTATCTCTGTTCACCAGGTCGATGAACTGTTCCTTTGTCAGTTCGACATGGAAGCCTTTTACGGATTCCAATTTATCGATAGTGCCGCCTGTATGACCGAGGCCGCGGCCGGACATTTTAGCAACCGGTATGCCGAGTGAAGCAACAAGCGGAGCGAGTACGAGCGTCGTAGTGTCGCCGACGCCGCCGGTGGAGTGTTTGTCGACTTTGATACCGTCTATACCGGAAAGGTCGATAGTGTCGCCGGAGTTCACCATAGCGCGCGTGAGGTCGGCGCGTTCGCGGTCGTTCATGTCCTGGAAATATATTGCCATAGCCAGTGCGCTGGCCTGATAATCAGGAATGTCGCCTTTCGTATATCCTTCAATGAAGAAATTTATTTCCTGTGTGGTCAGTTCTTTACCATCACGTTTTTTTTCAATAATATCTACCATTCGCATAGTATTCACCAACTTTTAAATTAATTTATCCAAAAATGACTGTCCGTATTTCGGCATCTGCACGGCGAAATTTTCCGCCACCGTTGCGCCGATATCGGCGAATGTTTTTCTAAGCGGCAGTTCACCGTTTGCTTTGAATTGAGGAGAATATATCATAAGCGGCACGAATTCGCGCGTGTGGTCAGTGCCTTTATACGTCGGGTCATTGCCGTGGTCGGCCGTTATGATGAGCAGGTCGTCTTTTTGCAATGCGGCGAAAACGTCCGTGAGCCGTGCGTCGAATTCCTCCAGTGCGTCGCCGTAGCCTACGGCATTGCGGCGGTGGCCGAATTTAGCGTCGAAATCCACCAGATTGGTAAAACTCAGTCCCGTGAAATCTTCTTTTAATATTTCCATAAATTTATCCATGCCGTCCATATTGGAAACGGTATGAATGGCGCGTGTTACGCCTTCACCGTCGAAGATATCGCGGATTTTGCCGATGGCAATGGAGCTGAGTCCTGCTTCTTGCAGATAATTCATCACCGTTTTACCGAACGGTTTTAAAGCATAATCATGGCGGTTGGCTGTGCGCGTGAAGTCCTCTTTGCATGTGCCCACGTACGGACGGGCGATAATTCTGCCGAGCTGGTATTTGCCTTCTTTCGTTATATCGCGGCAGAACTGACAGATTTTGTACAGCTCATCAAGCGGGATGATTTCCTCGTGCGCAGCAATCTGGAGCACCGAGTCGGCGGATGTGTAGACGATGAGTTCCCCCGTTTTCATCTGGCGTTCGCCGTACTGCTTGATGATTTCCGTGCCGCTTGCCGGACAGTTGCCGAGGATTTTCCGGCCGGAGAACTGCTCTATCTGTTCGATTAATTCCTGCGGGAAGCCGTCCGGAAAAACCTGAAACGGCTTGTCGATATACAGCCCCATCATTTCCCAGTGCCCCGTCATGGTGTCTTTGCCGCAGGAAGCTTCCTGCATTTTCGTATAATAACCCATGGCGTTGTCAACTGTATTTACGCCTTCCAGTTTGCAGATATTGGAAAGCCCCATTTTGGCAAGGTTCGGCAGATTAAGACCGTGTTTTGCCTGCGAGATGTGCAGCAGCGTATTTGTACCGGCATCATCGAACTGAGCGGCATCGGGAGCTGCGCCGATACCGACCGAGTCCATTACAATGATGTGAATTCGTTTAAATTTTTGCATAATATCACCAACTTGTTAGATTATCAGGCTGACAACCGTTGCGTTCAGAATGCTGACGAGCGTTGCACCGTATAACAGTTTAAGTCCGAAGCGGGCTACGACATTGCCTTTTTCCTCATTGAGCGCCTTAACGGCACCGGCAATAATGCCGATAGAGGAAAAATTGGCGAAGGAAACGAGAAATACGGAAACAATGACTATGCTTCTGGCCGACAGCAGTACCGTTCCGTCGGAAAGCTGCATCATTGCCACAAATTCGTTGGCTACGATTTTCGTCGCCATAAGGCTGGCGGCATCTACGCATTCATTCATCGGTATGCCCATGAAGAAGGCGAATGGCGAAAAGATATAGCCGAGTATCTGCTGGAAGGAGATACTGATAATGCCTAAAAATACATTGTTGATTAAGGTGATGATGCCGACAAAACCGATGAGCATGGCGCAGACGATAACGCCGACTTTGAAGCCGTCCAGAATGTACTCGCCGAGCATTTCAAAAAACGATTGCCGTTTTACCTGTGCTTCTACTAGAATATCATCTTCCGGCTTAACTTCATAGGGGTTAATAATGGAAGCGATGATAAATCCGCCGAAAAGATTGAGCACAAGCGCAGTAACGACGTATTTCGGTTCAATCATCACCATGTAAGCGCCGACTATGGACATAGAAACGGTGGACATGGCGGAGGCGCAGAGCGTGTAAAGACGGTGCGCCGGCAGCGGCCCGAGCTGTTTTTTCACGGAAATAAACACTTCTGATTGCCCCAGTATAGCGGAAGCCACGGCGTTGTACGATTCCAGTTTGCCCATGCCGTTTATTTTGCTCAGAGCCAGACCGATATATTTAATGATGAAGGGAAGAATTTTCCAGTGCTGCAAGATACCGATTAAAGCGGAGATGAATGTAATCGGCATCAATACGCTCGTGAAAAATATCGGGTTGCTCGTATCCGCCAGTCGGCCGAAAACAAAGGCGATACCTTCATTGGCACATGTTAAAAGAGCCATGAAGCCGCCTGCTATGGCACTGATTAAAAGATTTCCGGCTGATGTGTTGAGCAGGAGAAATCCGAATACAAATTGCAATACTACCATGACAAGTAGTGGTCTGTATTTTATTTTTTTGCGGTCGCTGCTGAAAATAAACGCCATGCCGAAAACGAGGAGCAGCCCTGCTGCACCGATAATATACTGCATGATATTACTTCCTTTCAGTTATTTCAGAAGTTTGACACCTGCACTGGCGCCGATACGGCTGGCACCGGCTTCAATCATCGCCAGTGCTTCTTCATGCGTATGCACGCCGCCGGAAGCTTTAACGCCCATATCGCTGCCTACCGTCTGGCGCATGAGGCGTACATCTTCAACTGTTGCTCCGCCTGTGGAAAAACCGGTGGATGTCTTGACGAAATCAGCTCCTGCTTTCTGGGCAAGCTGGCAGGCGATAACGATTTCCTCGTCGGTGAGCAGGCATGTTTCGATGATTACTTTTACGAGTGCTTTGCCTTTAGCTGCGTCTACGATTGCCGCGATTTCATTTTGTACGTATTCATAATTTTTATCTTTGAGCATGCCGACATTGATGACCATGTCGATTTCAGTTGCGCCGTTTTCTATAGCGTCCTGCGCTTCAAAAACTTTTACTTTCGCAGTGTTGGCACCGAGCGGGAAGCCGATTACCGTGCAGACTTTTACGTCTGTGCCTTGCAATTTTTCCGCCGCCAGTTTCACCCAGCACGGATTTATGCAGACGGAAGCGAAATCATATTGTTTGGCTTCTTCGATTAAATTTAAGATAGCGGCTTTGTCCGCATTTGGTTTTAAAGCAGTATGGTCGATGTATTTGTTGATATTCATGAAAAAAATCTCCTTAGTAATACTTATTGTGTTAGTTAATTTTTCAAAGCAGTATAATAGTTTATATTTAGTGAAGTTAAGTGACAACAGGCAGCGGATATAAACTATTATACTGCTGGCTTAAAGGTTCGATGGCTTACTAGAACAACGGATTAGCAATTTATTATTTTTCCAAATCCTTTTTCGTGAATGCTCCCGGCAGGATTTCGTCCAGTGTTTTCACTATATATTCATCAGGATTTTTCCCCAAGATGATTTTAATATCCGGTGCGGCAAATTCGGCGATTACCTGGCGGCAGATACCGCAAGGGTAAGTGTAGTCGTCTTCCACGCCGACGATGGCGATGGCGCATATGGTGCGGTTGCCTTCCGATACGGCTTTGAAGATAGCCGTCCGTTCGGCACAGTTCGTCGCGCCGAAAGAAGCGTTTTCAATATTGCAGCCTGTATAAATCCGTCCGTCTTCTGCGAGCACGGCGGCGCCGACAGGGAAATGCGAATACGGGATATAGGCGTTTTTGCGTCCTTCGTAAGCTTTTTGCACGAGCAGTTTGCAATCTGTCATAATAAAAACTCCTTTACTGGAAATATTTTAAATTGACCGTATATTTACAATCATTTATCTGCTGTATTTTCTGAAATAATGATAACATAAAAATGAACATATGTAAATATTGTTTTGAAAAATTTTTCTATAAATACTTAACAAAATTTCAACAAAAATAAAACCCATATCGACATTTGTCAATATGGGTGTGAATTTACTTTAGTAATTCTTGTGCCGTATACTGGTCCGTAACGAGAATATTGGCTATTTTTCCTGCCAGTGTCGCTTTTATGGCGGCGATTTTTCTTTGGCTGCCCGCTACCAGAATGCGTTTTTCCTTCTGCTTCAGTTCGGCAAGATTTATGCCGACAGTCCGTTTGTCCAAATCTTCATTGCAAATATTACCGTTAATATCAATAAATCGAGAACAAATATCACCGGCTGCTTTTTGTTGTAATATTTTTTTGTCATTTGAGTTAATATATCCCAGACGAAACAGCAGCGCATCGTCTTTCACTGTGCCGACCGTGAAAACAGCTACGTTAGCCTGCCTGCCTAAGTCCAGTATTTTTTTGATATGCGTGTCCTGTTCGATTAAATTTTTGATTTCTACCGTATCAAACATTACAGGCAGGGGCAGGTATCTGCCGACGGTGGAGAAGGCTTCCGAAAAAAGTTCGACTACTTCATAAGCGTACGTGTTATTTGTGGAATGTGTTATGCCGCCTTTCAGCTGCACTATCTGTACGCCTTTCAGGGCTTTATGCTTTAAATTCAGCGCAACAGCATAAAGCGTTGTGCCCCAGCTTACGCCGATGATGTCGCCGTCCTTTATTGTGTCATACAGGTAATCGGCCGCTTTTATGCCGATGCTTTTCTTGATTTCCTCCGTGGTATTGAGCGGCGCATAGGCAATCTGCACGGCATCAAGACCGTATTTTTTCATCAAATCAGCTTCGAGGGAAATGTTGTTCTCCACCGGGTCGGCGATGTTAATCTGGACAAATCCCTTGTCTTTGGCGTATTGAAGCAGCCGTGATACGGTCGGGCGCGAAAGGTTCAGCTTGTCGGCTATCTGCTGCTGGCTGTAATCTGATTTATAATATAATTTCGCCACGTTTATGCTCAATCTATCCTTATTGTGTTCCATTAAATCCCCAAAATCCTTTCCGTTAAGATTATTTATATCTTAACATCTATTTACGAAATAAAAAAGCCCGCAACCATAAGATTGCGGGCTTTGTATTCTCTTGTTGTAATCGTAAGATTAACGTTTGGAGAACTGGGATGCTTTGCGGGCTTTTTTGAGACCGTATTTGCGACGTTCTTTTTCACGTGGGTCACGTGTTAAGAAACCAGCTTTTTTCAGAGCCGGACGAAGTTCAGCATCGAGTTCTAAAAGGGCACGGGAAATACCGTGACGGATAGCGCCAGCCTGGCCGGACGGGCCACCGCCCTGAACGTTAGCGATAACATCATATTTATCAGCTGTTTCAGTTAAGTTAAGCGGCTGTTTTACGATTAAGTCTAAAGTTTTAATGCCGAAATATTCATCGATATGACGGCCGTTAATTACAACGTTGCCTTCACCTGGAACCAGACGAACTCTAGCAACTGAAGTCTTTCTGCGGCCTGTGCCGTAGTAGGATACTGCCATTATATTGTTCCTCCTTCCAAGTATTATCTAATGTTTAATTCCAGAACTTCTGGTTTCTGAGCTGCATGCGGATGTTCAGGACCAGCATAAACGCTGAGTTTTCTGTACATCTGAGCACCTAATTTGTTTTTAGGAAGCATGCCGCGAACTGCCATTTCTACAACTTTTTCCGGTTGAGTCTGAAGCATTTTCTGCGGAGTAACGAATGTTGTTCCTCCCGGATATCCAGAATGACGGAAATATGTTTTGTCTGTTAATTTTTTACCGCTGAATACCACTTTATCAGCATTAACTACGATGACATAATCACCAGTGTCAACATGCGGTGTGAATGTCGGTTTATGTTTACCGCGAAGTACTTTTGCAACTTCAGCAGCTAATCTACCTACTGTCTGGCCTTCAGCGTCAACTACGAACCATTTGCGTTCAACGTTTGCTGCATTTGCCATGAAAGTTGTTTTCACTTGTATATCCCTCCCTGTACAATTTTCAACTATTTTAATTAATTTTTTTATTAATAGATGTCCTTTGCACGGTTCCGGGGCTAGTGGAAGCCGTCATCGAACGTCATACGAAAATATTTTAATGTAAATGACATGTAAAGTCAAGCATTTTCTTAAAATAAATTCCGGAACACACTGTTTTTGTTTTTTTGTGTAGCGTGAAAATAGACAGAGAATTATTAATGCTGTATCTATTTGAGTGTAAATATATTAAGGAAATAATTTTATTTTGCGTTTATGACTTGTCATTTTTTACAAAATGATGTATACTATCAGAAGTATATTTGTCTTTATTTATTCATTAATTCAAAGGGGATGTATTATTTGTTAAGTCGTATTGGAAAAAAATATTTAGAAATGGCTTTAATAAAGCTTATCATTGTCGGCCTTATCGTCGGTATAGCTATAGCGCTCGTAGTTCCGGCGGCAGTTCCGGCCGTATCCATTTTAGGTGATATCTTTGTACGTGCATTAAAAGGTATCGCGCCTGTACTCGTATTTATTCTCGTCATGAACGCCATGGCGCAGAGAAAAGCGGATGCCAACGGTTCGATGAAGCCGATTATCCGTCTGTATATTTTTGGCACGTTCTTTGCTTCGCTGGTCGGCGTGTGCATGTCGTTTTTATTCCCGACAGTATTGCAGCTGCAGGTTGCCGATACTACCGTTGCTCCGCCGAGCGGTATTATTGAAGTTGTAAAAAATCTGGTGCTCAGTGTTGTGGACAACCCTGTCAATGCTATCGTTAATGCCAACTATATCGGTATTCTGGCATGGGCTATTCTTGCCGGTATCGCACTTCATCACGCTTCCGACAATACGAAAGCAATGGTGGATGATTTTGCGCAGGCTGTTACGAAAATCGTACAGTGGGTTATCCGTCTGGCTCCGTTCGGTATCATGGGTCTTGTTGCCAACTCCGTCGGCACAAGCGGTCTCGGTGCGCTTTTGGGTTATGTTCAGCTGCTCGGCGTACTGCTCGGTTCGTTCTTCCTCGTAGCTCTCGTTATGAACCCGCTTATCGTATTTCTGCACACTCGCCGCAATCCGTATCCGCTCGTATTCGCTACACTGCGTGAAAGCGGTCTGTACGCTTTCTTTACCCGCAGTTCCGCGGCCAATATTCCGGTAAATCTTTCCTTATGCAAACGTCTTGGATTAAATGAAGATATTTACTCTATTTCCATTCCGCTCGGTGCTACTGTAAACATGGCCGGCGCAGCTATCACGATTGCCGTTCTGTCACTGGCAGCTGCCAATACACTCGGCGTTCATGTGGATTTGCCTACGGCACTGCTTCTCTCCATCGTTGCTACGGTAGGCGCTTGCGGTGCTTCCGGTGTTGCCGGCGGTTCGCTGCTGCTCATTCCTGTTGCCTGTGCTTCTTTCGGTATCGGTAATGATATCGCCATGCAGGTTGTAGGTGTAGGCTTCATCATCGGCGTTTTGCAGGACTCCTGCGAAACGGCGCTCAACAGCTCCAGCGATGTTCTCTTCACCGCTACGGCAGAATTTGCCGCTCGCGCCAAAGAAGGTACGCTTGAAGTAGCCGACATGGTTCCTCACAATCGCGCTTAATTAAAATAATGTAAAATAAAAAAGGGATATCACTTGAAAAAGTGGTATCCCTTTTTATTTTTAATAGTTAAAGCTATCGTGAAAATCTCAAAAGTGGATGATATTTTTAGTATGACTAACAAAATACACGTTTACAGCTCAATTTAAGTATCTGCTGGAACTGAAGGCACGAGCCAAATTCCATTGTTTCGAGCCATTGTACCGTATATTTTTATACAAGAGCTACGAAGGCTCGCCCAGTGCAGCGTAAGCGAAACGTTAAAAAGTTTCTTTTTGGTTCGTTTTTCTTTGCATCAAAGAAAAATGAACATTAAATACTATTTAGCTTTTAAAACGTAAATTTTCGAGTCGAAGTCACAGCTTGTCGGGCCACCGTCCTGAACCTGACCGGCACTCGGGTCGTTGATGATTAAGCCGATGTTCATCAGTTCATCACCGAAATGGCATTCCTGCGTGCCAACCGTTTCGTAGCAGTAGTCGCTGTTTAAGCCCTGCAGCTGTACGCGGCTGTACGGCAGATTGATGCCGTTCAAAACGCGGTACCAGCCGACAATCGCCGTTTTTTTATCTTCGCTTACGACCATCCATGATGTAACGTTGCCGTTAAACGGGCTGTTTAAGCGGTAGAATGTACCGAACTGAATTACTTCGCGGTACTGTTTCATGAATTTAATTTGTTCTTTAACTTCTTCCTGTTCTTCCGCCGTGAGTTTATTCAAATCAAGTTCATAGCCGAATGTGCCGAAATAAGCGACGTTCGCTCTCGTGTGCAGCGGCGTGTTGCGGTAAACCTGGTGGTTCGGGATTACTGATACATGGCTGCCCATAGAGCTGACAGGGTAGCAGTAGGATGTGCCGTACTGGATTTTCAGGCGTTCCACAGCATCGGAGTCGTCGCTCGTCCAGCCTTGCGGAGCGTAGTATAAAAGACCCGGGTCGAAGCGGGCGCCGCCGCTGGCGCATGATTCAAAGAGAATATGCGGGAAGTTTGTCGTCAGACGTTCATACAGACTGTATACGCCGAGAATATAGCGGTGGAAGACTTCTCCCTGTTGGTCAGCCGGCAGAGCCACGCTGTAGCATTCGGTGATATAGCGGTTCATATCCCATTTGATGTAGGAAACTTTGCCTTCCGTGAGAATTTTGGCGAGCATATTGTAAATGTAGTCGACGACTTCCGGACGGGAATAATTGAGAACGTACTGATGGCGGCATTCGGACGGATGTCTGCCCGGCACGTGCAAAATCCAGTCAGGATGAGCGCGGTACAAGTCGGAATTCATATTCGTCATTTCCGGTTCAATCCATAAGCCGAATTTCATGCCCAGTTCTTCAATGCGGTGGGAAAGACCGGTGATGCCGTTCGGCAGTAAATCGGTATTCGGCACCCAGTCGCCGAGCCCTGCCGTATCGCTGGTGCGTTTGCCGAACCAGCCGTCGTCGAGGACGAACAGTTCAACGCCGCATTCTTTCGCTTTCTGAGCAATTTTTACGAGCTTGTCTTCATTGAAATCGAAATACGTTGCTTCCCAGTTGTTGATGAGAATTGGACGCGGTCTGTCGCGCCAGTAGCCTCTTGCCAGGCGTTTCTGATACAGCTTATGATAAGTCTGGCTCAAATCGTTCAGACCGTCGGCAGTGTAGACTATAACGGCTTCCGGTGTCTGGAAGCTGCCGCCCGCTGCAAGTTTCCAATCGAAGCAGAACGGATTGATACCGATTAGAACGCGTGTAACATCATGCGTGTCCACTTCCGCCTGAGCCAGGAAGTTGCCGCTGTAGACCAGACTGAAGCCGATTGCTTCGCCCTTGTTTTCATCCGTTGACGGACGTTTCAGAATGACGAATGGGTTGTGTTCGTGCGAGGAAGCGCCGCGCGTGCTTTCTACGGACGTTATGCCTTGCTCCAGTTTGCGCACTTTGAGATGGCGTTCTCGTGCCCACGAACCGGAAAACTGCAGCCATTCGTAATCGCAGTCTGGCAAATCGAGGCAAAGGCTCATGGCTGTCGTCAGATGAACTGTTTCCGCGCCGTTGTTGGTGATTTTGGCACTGCGGGCAATAATTCCGCCTTGAGCGAAAAGTGTATATAAAAGTTCCACTTGAACATGCGTGAGCTCATCTTCCAGCACAATCGTCAGTGTTTGTGCTTCATTGTCATTTTCCGTGTACGTTGCCGGCAGACCGGCGAGTTTCGGTTTGCCGGAACTTATGCTGTGCGATTTGTAGCAGAAATTGGAAATATTGCTGCCGTTATTCTGTTTTATTTCGATGGCTGGATGACGGAAATCCGTCGTGCCGTAAACGGGATATTCCTGTTTGAGATGTGTAAAAGTGTATTTGTTGTGCCATTCTTCCGAAAGATACGTAGTCGTCGGGCGCGCCGATGTTTCAATCAGATAAGAAAAATCGTTCCTGTCGTGAACTTTCTTGCCGCAGTACAGCTGCATCAGATGACCGGTCGGCAGTACATTCATAATATAGCTGATACGGTCGTTGAAAAGATGAAATGTTTTTGTTTGCTCATGAAATACAATACTCATGAAAAAACCTCCTTTATTAATCTATTGTGCTAGTTGATTTGCTAAAGCAGTATAATACTTTACCTGTTGTGCGAGTTGATTTTCCGAAGCAGTATAATAGTTTATATTTGTTCGATGTTGTCACTTAACCTCACTAAATACAAATTATTATACTGCTGGCTACAGACTCGATATTTTACTAGAACAATAAGTTTGTTAATTATCTGATAGTTTTTTAGCTTCTGCCAAATTTATCTATTTTCATTATAAAAGCAAATCACGGAAAAATCTATGTGCTTTTGTTGAAATAATTTTTGACGTACTCCCCATAGCTAAAGCTAGGAGATTCTGGGATACTGACGAACCTTGCTATCAAAAGACAGTCTTACGCGTTCTCTCCGCAATGGACAACGCCCTGCCCATATTTATTTATTACTTGAGGGAGAAAAAAATTCTTTCTCCCTCTTTCTTTATATTTATAGCGGCGTTTAAATCCCTATCATGATGTTTGCCGCATTTTGGACAAGTCCATTCTCTTATTCTCAAGTCTTTGAGTTCTTTGTTTTGATAGCCGCAATTACTGCATAGCTGACTTGAAGGGAAGAATTTACCTACTTCAACAACAATGGAACCTGCCTTTTGTGCTTCATACTTCAACTTGTTTACAAAATCGGCAAAACCTAAATCGGATATCTTTCTGCCAAAACGTTTCTGCATGGCTTTTAAATTCAAATTTTCAATAGAGATTAAGGCATATTTACCAGCGAGACATTGTGCTGTTTTCCAGTGAAAATCACGGCGCATATTCGCTACTCTTTTATGCAGTCTTGCTAAATTTAATCTAGCTTTTTTGCGGTTGTTGGAAGATTTTTGTTTACGGGACAAATTGCGGTTAGCTTTAGCAATTAGATTGACATTCTGCTTAAAAAACAGTGGAGAAATAATATTTTCTCGTTCTGAACCTGTGAGAAATCTTTTTAAACCGAAATCGAAACCGACGCTGTTACCTGTTCTTGTCAGGACTTCGTTTTCATTCGTTTCACAAGAAAAATACAAATAAATATCGCCTAAAGCATCACGCTTTATGGTTATTGTTTTTACTTTTCCGCTGATATCCCGTGATTTAAAATAGTGGTATTTCTGACTGGCAATTCTAATAACGTTTCCGCTCAATAATTTCCAACCAGATGTTTTCAAGGTGTACGATTTATATTTGCGTACTTTTTTTAATGACGGAGGAGACGAACGAATATTGTGTTTTTGATTTCTGAAAAACAGCTTATAGGCACGGTCTATGCGCTCGGTTATATTCTGTACCGCCTGCGAGCCGATTTCGTTAAGATAACTGAACTTTGCCAGCTTTTTCAGTTTGGTTAAGTGTTCTTGCAAAGCAAATTTGTGCAATGATTTTTTAAATAAACGATAATACCGCTTATGGATTGCAATACAGTGATTATAAATGAGACCTGCCGCATTAATCTGCCTATGAAGTTTTTTATTTCGTTTGGAATTATATAGATTAAAGCAATAGGTTTTCATTTATCTCACCGACTTACTATTTTTGTTTTTGATTTTCAATGTATTGTTTTATTACAGATAACGGAGCACCACCTACTGTAGAACAAAAATAACTGTTTGTCCAAAGTGTAGGTATACGCGAACGAAGCCATGGATATTCCTGCCGCAAAATTCTTGATGTACGACCTTTTAAAGCTTTAACAGCTCTATGAATACCAAATTGAGGATCTACTTCCAAAAGAATGTGTACATGATCGGGCATAACTTCCAGTTCAATAATTTCCAATTTGAGCTCTTTTGCTATTTCCTGTATAAGTTCCTTCAATCTGGTATCAACGCCATTTATTAATACTTTTCGACGATATTTAGGACACCATACAATATGATATTTACATGAATATATTACATTATGATTAGATTTATAGATTATTTTACTCATAGCTATATAATAACATACAAACATAAAAAATAAAATAGTCCGACTTCAATTGCTTACGCAAATTCGTCGGACGTGTCTTATATTCCCAGTGCTAAAGCACGGGGCTTTACGGCACATTTGGTAACCGCATACTACCGTTCCTATATCGTTGGCAATACAATGATTTATGATATAGCGTGCCGTTTTCTTTATATAGTTATCAATGCGGTTGTTGCGTTTTCTCGTCAGGTTGTAAATCTGCTCCGTCATATGAAAACCTTGTCTAGTAGCAATGCTTTGCAGTTTTGCCTTGCGTTTATTCCAATAGCGGTTGATTGATTTTATTTTACGTCCGTCCATGATGAACGAAGTCCCGGTATTGGTTATGCAAGAAGCAAGATTATCAACGCAAATGTCAATAGAAATGCTGTTTTCTTTATTAAGATTTTTCGGTTCAGGTTCAGCTTTGTAGCAGTATTGAATTTTGAAATGCTTTCCCTTATGTAAAAATGTTGCACTAAATTATATATTTGTTGCAGCGGTAAATTTGCAAAGCAGTATAATTTTTATATGACAGATAAAGCCGGATATCCATTGGCGGGAATATCCGGCTTTGTTTTAGAATTTTTCAATTTTAAATACGTTGATTGTATCGACGTCGGGACAGCAGAATACAGCCGTGCCCTCCGGCTGATTGGGAATACTGCCGCCGTAGCGTAGAATGTCGATATACGGGAATGCAACGTGCATTGCCATGGGACAGAGCTGACCGCGCTCCGTGTCGAAATCGAAACTGTCGCCGACTTTATGGCCGCGGTGACAGCCGCACGGCCCTTTGCGGTCAATCAGCGTTATGCGTATTTTAGGACGATTGCTCATTGTTATCATTTCCTTTGTTTACGGACTGATTTTCATGCAGTGCCTTTAATTTTTTGCGCCGTTTCTTTTTGAAGGAATTGCTGTAGCGCTCCTCTTCGCTGAAAATGCAGCCGCAGTACGGTTGGCGGTACAGTTCCAGCTCCAGACTGATATCCACGCCACGTTCGTAGCCGGGGCGGAAATCTTCATAATAAAAAGGAATGTCGACGGCACGTGAGATTTTTTCCGCGACGTCCTTCATCATTTGATGATTTTGGTACGGGCTGACGAACAGCGTTGAGGTGAATGCGTCAAAGCCGTGTTCTTTGGCATAGAGCGCCGCTTCATGCAGCCGCCAGGCGTAACACATGCGGCAGCGTCTGTTGTCCAGATTAAGTCCGTCCGTGTGCTTTTCAATTGTCAGCGCTTTTTGCAGAAATTCGCGCAGTTGATATTTATTATCGACGATTAGCGGCAGATTTACTTTCTGGGCAAATTCCTCCGCTGTGGTCAGGCGGCGGCGGAATTCTTTATACGGATGAATATTGGGGTTGAAAAAATAACCTGTAAGCTGATGACCGTCGGCGCGCAGTTTTTCGACCGGATAGCAGGCGCACGGTCCGCAGCACATATGCAGTAGTAAATTCATAAGCAAGACCTCTTTTATTTCGGCTCAATACCGAGATGTTCATAACCGAGCGGCGTGACGATACGGCCGCGCGGAGTGCGGTTGATAAAACCAAGCTGCATGAGATACGGCTCGTAGACATCGCCGATAGTATCCGTTTCCTCGCTGACGGAGGCGGCGAGCGTTTCCAGACCGACAGGGCCGCCGCCGAATTTTTCAATCATGGTCATTAAAATATTGCGGTCGATATGGTCAAGACCGGCTTTGTCTATTTCCAGCATGGCCAGAGCCTTGTCGGCTATTTCGTCGGTGATGATGCCGTCGCCTTTTATCTGGGCATAATCGCGCACTCTTTTTAATAGGCGGTTGGCAACGCGCGGCGTACCGCGGGAACGGCGTGCAATTTCCAGTGCGCCGCGTTCTTCAATCGGAATGTTTAAAATTTCCGCCGAGCGTTTGATGATGAAAACGAGTGCTTCTGGCGAATAATATTCCAGACGGGAGATAACGCCGAAACGGTCGCGCAGCGGTGAAGCGAGCGCACCGGCTTTTGTCGTCGCGCCGATTAATGTAAACGGTGCGATATCCAGCCGTATGGAGCGCGCGCTCGGCCCTTTGCCGATGATGATATCGAGGGCGAAATCCTCCATGGCGGAGTACAGGACTTCTTCTACGCTGTGGGAAAGACGGTGAATTTCGTCGATGAACAAAACGTCTTTTTCTGTAAGGTTGGTCAAAAGCGCCGCCAAATCGCCGGAACGTTCAATGGCTGGACCCGATGTCACGCGGAAATTCACGCCCAGTTCATTGGCTATAATGTTGGCGAGCGTCGTTTTGCCGAGCCCCGGCGGTCCGTATAAAAGCACATGGTCGAGTGCTTCATTGCGGCTCAGCGCCGCTTTTATGAAAATGGACAGATTTTCCTTTACTTTGTCCTGTCCGATATATTCATGCAGTTTTTTCGGGCGAAGCGAATACTGCCAATTATCGGCATCCATTTCTCCGCCGGATACAATGCGTTCGTTGATAGTGATGTCTTCCAAAATGCAGCCCCTTTCTGTGTGATTATTTGATGAGCGGTTTGTTTAAAAAATCGCGTCCGAAAATTTTCAGTGTATAGTAAAAACCGATGATAAACGGTATATATTCAGCAAAAAAACGCCATGTTACAGCGACGATACCGACCGTTCCTTCCGGCAGCATGGAGGAAAACAGCAGGATGAAACCGCCTTCGGCAATGCCGGAGCCGCCCGGCGTCGGGGAGAAATACAGTAAGATGTTCAGTATAATCATGCGTCCCATGACTAAAATCCAGTTGAAATCACTGGTCAGGCTGGTCATCAAAATCGGGACGATACCGTAAATAAAAAGCAAACTTAAGCCGGAGGTAGCAAATACTTTAAACATATTCCAGGGTGAAGAAATGACAAGCTGCAGCGCCAGTTTGTTGTCGCGGTAGAACGCCAGAAACGCTTTGGCTCTGGCTGGTGAAAGATGATGTACTATTTTAATGGCGAAATAATCGAGATAATTGTGTTTAAAGCACCAGACGAGCAGAATTATGCCCAAAAAGGCGAGCGATGAAACGACCATCAGAACATCATCGGAAATCCACGGAATGACGCCGGCATCGTGCATGAAGATGAACGGCATGCACATTATGAGGAACATGATGGAAACGACGGTGCGCACTATTACGATTACAGTGGCTTTGCCGACGGGGATACCGGCATGGCGCAGAAAAAGCACCTGGGCAATCGCTCCGCCGCTGAAGCCGGGCGTTAGAAGCGCCAGAAAATAATTGCCGAACACTACATGCAGTGCCTGCGAAAATGAAATTTTTTCATTGGAAATATTTACAAGCTGAACAAGACGCAATCCGTCCAGAAACAGACCGAAACCGATTGAACAAAATGCTGCAATTATCGCCAGAGAATTAAATTCCGTAAAACTGGTCAGGGTATTAATATCCACAGTGAAATAAATAACGCCTCCGGAAATTGCAGATACCAATACGATTAGGATTATCAGTCTTTTATAAAATCTGTTCATTAATATAATACCTCATTAAGATGGGATAAGTTTAATATCTCTATTATTGTATCATTTTTTGCAAGCAGGGTAAATTGACAGACAAAGAAAAAGACTATAATCGGTCAATTATAGTCTTTAAGATTTTTTATTTGCGAACATTTTTTATGCGCGTTATCGGAATGTTGGCGAGAAGCGCTACCGATTCGCTGTCGTTTTCCAGCGATATTTCCATTTCTTTCTTATCTATATCCACATAATGAGAAATAACTTCAATAATATCATTTTTTATTGCCTGCATAATTTCAGGAGAAATATTAGCACGGTCATGGATTAAAACGACTTTTAATCTGTCTTTGGCAATTTCTTTGGATGTTTTGCGGTTTCTGTTCAGTAACTTCATGACAGCATCAAACATGATATTCTTCCTCCATTAAAACAGTTTTCTCAGTTTGTCAAAAAATGATTCTTTTACGTGTAAATCCATGAACGGGACATTTTCGCCGCATAAGCGCCGCGTGATGTTGGCATAGGCTTTGCCTGCCATGGATTTTTCATTGGCGATAACAGGTTCACCGCGGTTAGTGGAGGTGACAACGGCTTCATCGTCCGGGATTTGGCCGATACATTTGATAGCTAGAATGTCATTTATATCGTCAAGGTCGAGCATTTCGCCTTTTTCCACCATAGCTGGGCGAATTCTGTTGACAATCAGCAGAATGTTTTCCTTACCGGCACGCATGAGCTCACCGATGATTTTGTCAGCATCGCGTACGGCGGAAATTTCCGGCATGGTAACGATTAAAGCGATATCGGCAGCGGCTACGGCCGTTTTAAAGCCTTGTTCAATGCCCGCCGGGCAGTCAATCAGAATGAAATCAAATTCGCTGCTCATTTCCTGGCAGAGAGCTGTTACCTGTTCCGGCGATACGGCCAGTTTGTCTTTTATCTGCGAAGTCGGCAGTAAAAACAGATGTTCGTATTTTTTATGGCGCACAAGGGCTTTTTTATACGGAACGCGGCCGGAAGTAACATCGACCAAATCGTACATAATGCGGTTTTCCAGTCCGAGCAGCAAGTCGAGATTGCGCAGCCCCGTATCAGTATCGATAAGAGCCACTTTATAGCCTTTCATAGCAAGACCGGCGCCGAGGTTGGCTGTCGTTGTCGTTTTGCCCACACCGCCCTTACCGGAGGTAATAACGATGATTTTGCAGTTATCATGGGATTGAGTCATATACATTAATTCTGCTACTTGATTGCACAGTAAGCGGCAGAAATTCACCTCATTTCATTTTTCTCATTTTTCGTGGATTTTGGATTGGACTTTTTGTGCAGGAAAGTCAGCGTTCAAACGGTTCTAAGATAATATTGCCGTTTTTTATCACGGCTTTTTCTGTGCCTTTGGACGAGCTGTCATCATTGTCGTCGGGACTGCGCGCGATAAAACCGGCGATGCGGATTTGCAGCGGCATGAGCTTGTCGGCAATAATGCAGGTGTCGCTGTTGCCGAATGCGCCCGCATGAACTACGCCGCGGCAGCTGCCGTGAATATCGATATTGCCGCCGGCGATGATTTTGGCGCCGGGATTGACATTGCCGTAGATGACGATGGAGCCTTTATACGTGACTTCTTCACCGCCGCGTATCGTGCGGTTGATGATTTTGTCGGGCAGGGACGGTTTTTTTGCCGGTTCCTGTTTGGCAATAATTTTCAGTTTTAATTGATAAGCTTGAAAAATATTGATTAGAACGGATTTTTCCTCGCGGGAAAACGGTAAATCTTCTAAGGATAATACCGTATCGGGAGTAAAAAAATTGGTGCAGGAAGCAAGCTTTTTATGCAGTGCTTCCTGTAACTGGGCGAAATCGAGGTTTTTGTCAATCAGTACCTGTAAACCTTTATTAGTGCCCTTAAATGTTATTAATTCATTCATATAATCACTTCAAATTTATATTTTTAACTTGTTGTGCTAGTTGATTTTCTAAAGCAGTATAATAGTTTATATTTAGTGAGGTTAAGTGACAACATCGAACGAATATAAACTATTATACTGCTGGCTATAGGCTCGATGTCTTATTAGCATAACAGGTATTTTTAAGGTTGAGCCTGCGTCTGTGCCGGAGCTGCGGCGTTTTGCTGCGGCTGGTCGAGCCCGAATGCCGCCGTCAAAATCTTGTGACCGATAGGCACGGCGGAAGTTGCACCATAACCGGCATTTTCCACGATTACGGCAACGGCTATATTCGGATTGTCAAACGGACCGTAGGCGACGAACCAGCCGTGTTCGCGTCCGTGCGAGTTTTCCGCCGTACCCGTTTTACCGGCAATCGGTACAGGGAAATCCCTGAACATGGAAGCCGCCGTACCGATGGTGCTAACTTCGTGCAGACCCTGCTGGACGAGCTGGGCTACAGACGGGTCAATCGGCAGTGTCCGCAATAGTACCGGGTCGAAATGCTGAACGACATTGCCGTTGGCATCAATGATGTCCTGTACGAGATACGGCTTGAATTTCTTGCCGCCCGTTGCCGCTTCGCTCATGACGACAGCCATCTGCAGCGGTGTGGCAAGCGTAAAGCCCTGACCGATGGAGGCGTCGAATGTTTCCGCCAGATACCAGTCTTCATCGAAAACTTTGCGTTTATATTCCGGGCAGGCAACGTTGCCGGAGGCTTCATAGGACAGGTCAATGCCCGTCTTTTCGCCGATGCCGAAGGCGCGCGCCCATTTTGCCAGGCGGTCAATGCCCAGACGGTTGCCCATTTCGTAGAAATAAACGTTATCGGAATGAGCCAGCGCCTGTACGAAATTGATGTAGCCGAGCGCTTCGCCGTCCGCATTCGTTTTCGGAATAATCCAGTGCTGACCGGAGTCGAAAATTAGTTCATCCGGTGTAACAACGTGTTCCATGAGCGCAGCCGTACCCGTAATGATTTTAAACGTGGAGCCAGGCGGATATTCGCCCGTAACAGCCTTGTTGTCCAGCGGATAATGCGGATTGTTGTTGATAGCATTCCAGTCTTTCGTGGAAATGCCGAGTGCAAACAGGTTCGGGTCGAAATTTGGCCGGCTCACCATGGCGAGCACTTCACCTGTCTGCGGATTTAAAACGACGGCAGCGGCTGCCTGAACGCCGATTTGGCTGAGCACTTCATCCATCGCTTTTTCCGCTGCATCCTGGATATGGTAGTCAATCGTCAGACGGAGGCTGTTGCCGCTTATCGGCTCTTTCATGCCGAGACGCTGTACCGGTCTGCCCGTTACGTCGACTTCGACCTGTTCGCCGCCCGGCGTGCCGCGCAGGTATTTGTCATAATATTTTTCCAGGCCGAATTTGCCGATGATATCGCCGAGTTTGTACGAGTCATCGCCGTCTTTTTTCTTTTCTTCCAGCTCGCTGTCGCTGATTTCACTTACGTAGCCGAGAACATGCACGCCTTCGGTTTTATAAATGTAATTGCGGACAGGCTTCGTGTCGATGAATACGCCCGGATACAAGTCCTGCTGTTCTTCAATAATGGAAATGATTTCCGGTGTAACGTCGACTTTTATCGTTACCGGGTCGAAACCGGAATGATTGGCGATTTTGCTGTTGATATCCTCAGCATTGATATTGAGGAGTTTGGCCAATCGGTCGACGACTTCCGGCGAAACAGGCTCCAGCGATGGAAGTAGTTCCACCGTGAATGCGGGACGGTTGTTGACAAGCGGCACATTATTGCGGTCGTAGATGATGCCGCGCGGCGCCGAAGTGGAAACGAGACGAATGCGATTGCCGTCGGCCAGTTTGCCGAAATATTCACCCTGGTAAATCTGCAGATAAACAAGGCGGCTGATGAGCGCGACGATAATCAGTGTCAGAATACCGGCTAAAATTTTAAGACGTTTATCACAAAATTTCACAGTATTTTCTCCTATATAATAAATTAAGACACCTGCTTTAGGTGTCTTAATTTTATTTTTGATATATCAAATAATATACGGATATAAAAATATGCTTACCTAAAAGTTACTATAATTATATCATATAAACATCAAATATACATTGTATCTGTCTAAAATTCTTGACTTTTTATAAAGGCCTGCAACTTGTCGTTGACTTTAACGACGACAAAATATACAGGGTAGGTGAATATCAGGTTGTAGATGAGCGTGACGATGATATTGTTGAACACCTGCCAGATATTGTAATCGTAGCCCAATAAAAAGATGAGGACAGCAATCATGAAATCATTTAGAATTGTCGCCACCAGCGAAGCCACCAGCGGCAGAAATATATTCTCTTTATAGATAAACTGAGCCAGACGGTTGATGAGTATGCACAGTATCAGAAAAGTGAATGTGTGTATGCCCAGAAAAGAGCCGGAAGCCAAGTCGAGAAACAGACCGGAACAGAAACCGTACAAGATGGCGTATTTATCATAGAGAATGCTGAGAAAAATCGTTATCAGCAAAATCAGGTCAACCGTAATGCCGTTGTAGGAAATGACATTGAAGAAGGCTGATTGCAGAACGTAGGCCAGAAACAGCAGGATAAACCACGGAATTAATGTTTTCATTTGGCTTCACCCTGGTTGGCAGCCGGTGCGCTCGGCGCAGCAGCCGGAGGGAGGGCAGGTACCGGTTCACGATAGTTAGTAATAACGGCAACATCCTCCAATTTCTGAAAATCTACGGCAGGATACAGCACAGCGTACTGCAAAAGGCCGCCGATATCGTTTTTCAGTGAAGTTACCGTACCAATGACAATTCCTTTCGGATACATGCCGCCGAAACCGGAGGTTACGATGATATCACCTTCGACAATATTGGCGTTTTGCGGGATATTCGTCATGTTGATAGCCGAGGAAGAATCCGCCGTTCCCTTTACGACACCGGCAAGACGCGAGTCGGCACGCTGAACGATAGCGCCGACAGCACTGCGCGGGTCGGTAATCAGTTCCACTTCCGCATATGAACCGTACGCTTCATGCACGCTGCCGACAAGACCGTCCGGCGTTACGACCGTCATATTCTTGCGTACGCCGTCATCACTGCCGCGGTTGATGATGATACGGTTGCTCCAGGTCGAGCTGTTGCGGCCGATTACACTGGCAGGCAGTAAATCGAACTGCGGTGCATTGCTCTTGTAGTTCAAAAGCTGACGCAGACGCGCATTTTCCGACTCGAGCTCGGCGGAGCGGGCGGCTCTTGCCTTCAAATCATCGTTTTGCGCCTTCAGTTCCCTGTTTTCATCATAAACATAAAAGACGTCGCCGACATAATCGCCGAAAGCGGAAATTTTGCCGGAAACGGCACTCGTCACGGATTGAAACGGCGCCAATATGTTTATGACGACGGCATGAAACAGTGGCGTATTGAAGCGGCTGATGGCTGCGAAAAATATGATGCACAGTACGCT
This sequence comes from Megamonas hypermegale, assembly GCA_002314325.1. Lineage (GTDB taxonomy): Bacteria > Bacillota > Negativicutes > Selenomonadales > Selenomonadaceae > Megamonas > Megamonas hypermegale_A. The sequence continues at coordinate 12,954 of DCFC01000004.1, read as the reverse complement.
GATAACGACAAAAATTACAATTAAAAGCCGTTTAACGGAAAAATTGTTGTTGGAAGGAATTTTCATTATTTATTCAACTTCTTGTCGCTGAGGATTACATTATTGAGTAAATTGATGTTTTCCAGAGATTTACCAGTGCCTTCGCCTACACAGGAGAGCGGGTCCTCAGCGATAATTACAGGCATTCCCGTTTCCTGCGAAAGAACTTTGTCGAGGTTGTGCAGCAGTGCGCCGCCGCCGGTGAGCATAATACCGCGGTCCAAAATGTCGGCGGCAAGTTCCGGTGGAGTTCTTTCCAGCGTCATTTTTACAACGTCGATGATTTTTCTTACCGGGTCTTTCAGTGCTTCAGTGATTTCATCGGCATGAATGGTCAGTGTTTTCGGCAGACCGCTGACGAGGTCGCGTCCTCTGATTTCGAAATCCTGTTCCATATCGTCGCTGACCATGGCGTTGCCGATGGACATTTTGATTTCTTCAGCCGTGCGTTCGCCAATCATGAGGTTGTATTTGCGTTTGATGTACTGAATGATGGCACTGTCAAGCGCATCGCCTGCTACGCGGATGGAGCAGCTCGTAACGATACCGCCGAGAGAAATAACGGCGATTTCCGTAGTGCCGCCGCCGATATCCACAACCATGCTGCCGGTTGCTTCTTCGACAGGCAGACCTGCACCGATAGCAGCTGCCATCGGTTCTTCAATCAGAAACGCTTCTCTTGCGCCGGCCTGAACAGCCGCATCGACAACGGCGCGTTTTTCAACTTCCGTAACGCCGGAAGGAACGCCGATGACAACGCGCGGTTTGCTGAAAGAGGAACCGTTTCTAGCTTTATTTATAAAATATTTTAACATTGCTTGCGTTACTTCAAAATCAGCAATGACGCCGTCTTTCATTGGACGGATAGCCACAATGTTGCCAGGTGTGCGGCCAATCATGCCTTTGGCATCCGAGCCGACAGCTAAAACTGCGCCAGTATCTTTTCTGATAGCAACAACAGATGGTTCACGAAGCACAATACCTTTGCCTTTGAGATGCACTAAAGTATTGGCCGTTCCTAAATCGATACCGATGTCTTGGGAAAAACCACCAAATAATTTCCACTTCATGTTAAAAATTTACTCCCTTCATAGATTACAATGATTACAATCTGAATATTTATTTTATCATACCTTGCTGTTTTAAGCTAGTATATTTATTGTCTCCGATAATAATATGGTCAAGAATTTCGATATCGAGGATTTTACCGGATTTTATAAGGCGGAAAGTAATATTGATGTCTTCCGTGCTGGGAGCAGGGTCGCCGCTGGGATGGTTGTGCACGAGAATGATGCTGGAGGCGCAGTGCGCGATGGCGCAGCGGAAAACCTCGCGCGGATGGACGATGGAAGCGTTGAGCGAACCGATGGATATATCAGGAAAAGTGATTACCTGATTTTTCGTGTCGAGCAGCAAAATGGCGAAATGCTCGCGCTTTTCGTAGCGCAGGCGGGGCATGGCGTATTCCGCCGCGTCGTCGGGCGTTTTGATGACGTATCTGTTGTTCGTCGGCTTTTTGGCGATGCGCAGTCCTAGTTCCACCGCCGCCAAAAGCGTAGCCGCCTTTGCCGGTCCCAGCCCGTTGATGCGGGTGAGTTCGCTGGGCGGGACATTTACAATGGAAGCAAGTCCGTCCGATTTATAAGTGGATAAAATCTCCTGCGCCACCTCCAGCACGGATTTGCGGCGCGTGCCGGAATGAAGCAGAATGGCCAGAAGCTCCGTATTGCTCAGATACTGTGCGCCGAAAGTCAGCAGTTTTTCGCGCGGCCGTTCCTCGTCCGGCAAATCTTTCACCATTATAGTCATAAGCTGACATCAGCTTTTTTGGCTAAATCGTACAGTGCGCTCAGCGGCAATCCGACTACATTAAAATAACAGCCGTTTATTTTTTTGATGAATACGCTGGCCAGTCCCTGAATGGCGTAAGCGCCCGCTTTGCCGCGCGGCTCGCCGGAAGCGATATAGCGGTTTATTTCTTCGTCGGAGATTTCTTTCATTGTAACGTCCGTAGCGACAACATCATGAAAAATTTCTCCGCCGCGGATGAGAGCGATGCCTGTATAAACCTGATGCGTGCGGCCGGACAGGCTCTTGAGCATGGAAAAGGCGTCCGCATCGTCTTTTGGCTTGCCGTAAATTTGACTGCCGCAGGCAACGACCGTATCGGCACCGAGAATAATTTCATCCGGTTTATCGCTGTCAACGGCGGCAAGAGCCTTTAAGATAGCGTTTTGTTTGACGAGCTTTGCAGGATTTTTTTCCTGTGCGGGTGAAATTTCGGTGCAGTCGGCAACGCGGCAGACAAAGTTACAATTAATTTGAGTTAGAAGTTCACGGCGGCGCGGTGAAGCAGAAGCTAAAATCAGCATAAACAGCATTCCTTTCAGATTTTATTTTTAGTGAAATTTTTAAAATTTAGTTTGTAATAAAACGAATTTTGATAGTAAATATTATAGCAAATACAATAGGCGTTTGCAGTAGTATTCACTAAATTATATATCGAATAAACGACACAGATATCCTTGACTGAATAATGATGTCAATGGTATAATTCTGGATATAAATACATAATCTTTTATGTCATAAAAAGGATTTAAATGAAGCTAATTAAAGTAGCAAGTTTTTATTGTTTAGGAGACAAGTGCGATGGTAATGGAAAATAGTAAAGATTTAGAAGCTAAGATTAGTCATTTGGAACAAATGTCTGATGAAGAAATTGTTGCACAAATCAAAGAAAAGCACGATGATGTCGCACTGGATTTTTTAATCAAGAAATACCGCAATCTGGTCCGTGTGAAAGCGCGTGCTTATTTTTTAATCGGTGCTGACCGCGAGGATATCATTCAGGAAGGAATGATTGGCCTGTATAAGGGCGTTCGTGATTTTCGCAATGATAAGCAGTCGTCGTTCAGAGCATTTGCCGAAATGTGCATAACAAGACAGATTATTACGGCAGTGAAAACGGCTACGCGGCAGAAGCACATTCCGCTGAATTCGTATGTTTCACTCAATAAGCCGATTTACGACGAGGAGTCGGACAGAACGCTTTTGGATGTGATTTCAGGCTCGGTGGTAATTGACCCGGAAGAGATGATGATACATAGGGAAGAATTTTTGGATATTGAAGATAAAATGGAAAAACTGCTGAGCGATTTGGAATGGAAAGTGCTGATGGCGTACCTTGACGGCAAATCGTATCAGGAGATTGCCGTTGAACTGCATCGCCATGTAAAATCCATAGACAATGCCCTGCAGCGCGTAAAACGCAAGCTGGAAAAATACGTAGACGGACACGGCAATATAGATATTAAAGGAAGTATGAGTGATTTCGGCTCGGTAGGAAAGTATCTGCGAGATTTATATTAAAGAAAAAGCCTTTAGGTTATTCCTAAAGGCTTTTTTTCGTTTAGTTGTATTTTATTATTTTGTGACAGTTCAGTTGAAAGAGTTTGTTTTGTTTTTGCTTTATTTATTGTTATACAGTTTATCGATGTAGTCTGTGAAGATTTTTATATATTTGTATTTAGGGTTTGATTTTTTGTATAATAAATGACATTTTAAGCTGAAATCCGGGTCTATTTCGTAATATCCGTCGTAAAATCCCATGGCGTTGAGCAGCCGCTCGGACAGTACGGCACCCACCTGGTTTTGCTGGCAGTAGTGCATGATGGCGTACGGCGTGGAAAACCATGCTTCGATTTCCGGGGAGTAACCGTATTTTTTAAAGTAGGCTTTTATCGTTCTGTACATCAGATAGTACGGCGAATACTGCACCAGCGGATACTGGCAGATTTCCTCAATGCTGATGATATTGCTGCCGTTTTGAATGTTCGGTGCGTAATAAACCATGCGTTCGTTGCAGAAAAAGAGATTTTCGTATTCATCAGGGTTTAGGTTTTCCAAAGTAAATGTGGAGATAATATCGATACTGTCGTCCTTTAAACGGGAAAGCAGCGTGGTTGCTTCCAGATTGGAAAGATTTATCTTGATATTGGCATTGTATTTTTTAAAATAAGTCAAATGCTGGTCGAGTAATACATCACCTAAGGACATTAAAGCGCCTACGGAGAGGCATACCTGTTCGCCGCTTGAGGTGTTCATTTCTTTTACAGCCTGTTTTAACTGTTCGACGATATTTTCCACTTTGGATAGGAATATTTTGCCGTCTTCGGTTAATTCGCTGTTTTTGTTATTGTGGCTTATTAACTGTACGCCGACAACTTCTTCCAATTTTTTTATCTGGAAACGAAAAGCTGATTGAGTTACGCCTGCTTTCTCCGCCGCAAGTGCAAAGTCTTTAACCTGACTGTAAATAATAAAATTCTCTAGTTGTTGGATGCTTGGTAATTCTATCATGCAAATTCCTCTCAATGATTATAAATATCTTTTTCTAAAACTTATTTCCCTAATAGTATATCACAATATTGTGCTCAGATTAAAATTTTTTATGATTTATTTCAAATAAAGTTGCATTGTCAACTAATTTTTAATTAAGAGTAAACAAAAAGGCCTTCCGATAAATTTTCGGAAAGACCTTTTTGTCTGAATTTTTTTCTAAAAAACTGAAGATAAATATTTCTGTTGAATATCCGCTGGCACCAGACTGCCGCCGGTAGCCCAGACGATATGCGTCGCATTTGTCATTTTCGAGGATAGATTATTTTCCTGTAAATATTGCTTCATTTGTTTACTGCCGTTTATCTGACAGATACCCTGAAAAGCTGCACAAGCGCTCGGTTCTAGGAATATATGTTCACTTTTATTTAAATCCTGCATAAAACGGTATAGTTTTTTATCATTTACTGTGAAAATACCACTGAGAAGATGTTGCATAATTTCACCTACAAAAGAGGACGGCCTGCCGACTGCCAATCCGTCAGCCTGTGTAGAACCGGTAAGACCGATATCCTGTACGGAAATTTTATTTTTTAGTCCTGTAGCCATACCGATGAGCATGGATGGTGCCTGTACCGGTTCAATAAAGAAGCAATGCACATTGTCCTTATATATCTGTTTTAAGCCGAAGCTTATACCGCCCGGTGCACCGCCTACTCCGCAGGGAATATAAACAAATAACGGGTGTCTTTCATCTACGGTGATATCAAGGCTTTTAAGCTGTTGTTGTAGTCTTTTTCCAGCTACAGAATAGCCTAAAAAGAGATTGCGTGAATTTTCATCATCGACAAAATAACTTGCAGGATTTTGCTCGGATAGAGAACGACCGTGCTTTACTGCTTCACCGTAGTCGCCGGAATATTCTTTAACGATAACGCCGTATTTTTTTAGCAAATCTTTTTTCCATTGTTTGGCATCAGCTGACATATGAACGATTACTTTATAACCAATAGCGGCGCTTATAATGCCTATACTGAGTCCAAGATTGCCCGTGGAGCCGACCTGGACTGTATATTGGCGGAAAAAATTCCTGTTTTGCGGTAACACAAGAATGGTATAATCATCGCCTGGTGTAATCAGATTGTGCTCAACTGCTAAATCTTCCGTATGTTTTAAAATTTCGTAGATACCGCCGCGAGCTTTGACTGAGCCGGCTACCGCCAGATGACTGTCCTGTTTAAGCAGCAGTTTTCCTTCAAGCGGCGCATTATATTTTTGTCTTAGAAGCGTTTTCATATTGTTGATGTAAATGAGTGGTGATTCGATAATGCCGTGCTTATTTTGAGTTTCCGGAAAGAGTTTTTCGATAAGCGGCGCAAAGCGTGATAGACGTGCTTCAGCATCATTAATATCGGACATATCCAGTTCTAAATTTTGTGCACATTTGGCAAACGGCTGCTTGTGCCGGTTCAGCCATATTGTTTCCTGTGCTTTTTGTACTCTCGACAGAACACTGTTTTCCGTAAAAAAATGTTTAAAGTTTTCCATGTTTTTTTCTCCATGCAATTTGCGAAATAAATTCCTGCATAATCCCAGCAGCGGCAATCGAAGTAATTCCGCTGAAATCATACGGCGGAGAAACTTCCACAATGTCATAGCCGACAATGTTCAGCTTATTCAGTCCGCGTATGAGTTCCAGTGCCTTCCATGTAGGAAAACCGCCGATGACAGGGGTGCCCGTTCCAGGGGCGAAAGCAGGGTCTAAAAAATCGATGTCGAAAGTTAAAAATACTTTTTCGCCCTGTACACGGTCATAAATTTGCTGGATTACTTCTTCACTAGTCATATGGTGCATTTTTGCCGCCGGAATGATTTCGTAACCTAGTTTCAGAGAATTCTGCGTATCTTCAATACCGTACAAACCTTCACGAATGCCGATTTGAATGGAATTTTGCGGTTTTACAAGGCCTTCTTTGGCTGCATGGTGAAACGGTGTTCCGTGATTGTAGGGTTTGCCGAAATAGGAGGAAATAGTATCGTAATGAGCGTCAAAGTGCACCAGTGCTACAGGACCATGAATGGCACTGCAGGCCCGAAGTTCTGGCAGCGTTATGCTGTGGTCGCCTCCCATAGCTACGGGAATTACACCGCCGGCGAATAATTTTTTCATTTCGGAGGCAATCAAATTAAATGATTCTTCCATATATCCGGGGATAGTATCAATATCTCCATAGTCAACACCAGAACACTGCTCGAAAATATCAACATTAAGATATGGATTATACGGTTTGGCGGACAGTACGGACATTTCTCTGATGGAAGCGGGACCAAATCTCGTACCGGCGCGGTAGGAAGCTCCAGTATCGAACGGTATGCCGACTACGGCAAAATCGATGTCTTCAATTGTTCTTACCTGCTGCATGCGCATGAATGTTTTTATTCCTGCAAAACGGGGAGATTTTAAAGAATTGACAGCTGTATATTTCATGACATTACTCCTTATAATCTGATACAATTTTTATCCGCTACGGACAGATATACTTTCGTTCCATTGGGAAACAGCACTTTACTTCTGAATAATACATCGACTTTAAGTATAACACTTTTTACATTTACATGATATTGAAGAACATTTCCTTTTGGCGTATTATCCATAATAACGCCGCTGAAAATATATTCATCATCAGTAACAGGCTTATTAGGTGTAATCTGAAGCGTTTCGGGACGAATAGCTACGCCGCTGGTGAGGTTGTTTTTTTGCATAGTGATTATATTGAATTCTTCTGGTGTCAGCAGATTATAGTTGCCGATAAAGCTGGCGGCAAATTTGCTGACAGGTGAAGTATACATGGTTATCGGGTCGCTGGACTGTTCAACGCGTCCATCGTGAAATAGATGGATTACATCGGACATGACCATAGCTTCGTCCTGGTCGTGCGTTACGAAAATGGAAGTCAGCCCTAATTTCTGATGTACTTCTTTTATGCTGTTTTGCAGGGATTTGCGTAATTTGGCATCGATGGCGCTGAGCGGTTCGTCAAGTAGTAAAACTTTCGGTTCCTGCACTATACTGCGCGCTAATGCTACACGCTGCTGTTGACCACCAGATAGACTGTCGGGATAATATTTTTCCTTGCCGTGCAGTTCAACCATTTCCAGAGCTGTCTGCACTTTTTCTTTTATTTCAGTTGCCGGTCTTTTTTTGATTTTCAGACCGAAAGCAATATTTTCCTCTACTGTCATGTTGGGAAATAGGCTGTAGTGTTGAAATACCATGCCGATATTTCTGTCTTTAGGCTCAAGATTGGTAATATCATTGCCGTCCATGAAAATATGTCCGGAAGATATTTCCTCAAGTCCTGCTAGACAGCGCAGCAGTGTACTTTTCCCGCAGCCGGAAGGGCCGAGCAGTGTTACAAACTGTCCTTTTTCGATATTAAGACTGATATTTTTCAACACCTGGTTGGAACCATAATATTTATTTATATTTCTAAATTCAATGTAAGACATACGTTTTCTCCTAAATTCTGTTTTTTTGTTTTTTCTGTAATCCGAATACGCTTAAAGAAATCAGCAGGGTGATGATGAATAAAATAACGATTACCGCACTGGCATTTTGACTGGAACTTCGCATAACGGCGTACAGATACATCTGACCTGTCGGAAAATAATTTCCGGCAAGAATGTTGATGATTACAAAATCGCCGAAGACTATGGATAGAGCAAGCATGGCGGAAATGATTATGCCACTGCGGATATTCGGTATAACGATTTTCCAGAAAGCGTAGAATTTGCCGGCACCTAGTAGTTGAGATGCTTCAATCAGATTGGATGCCGAAACGGAATTAAGACTGTTTCGGACGCCTTGGTAGATATAAGGCAGGATTACGATGCAGTAGGTACTGACGAGCATGAATACGCGATTGGAAAAAGGTTCCGGTGCGTTTACATATAAGCTGAGTACGCTGATTGGCAGGATAACGCCCTGAATAGCGTATGGTATGGTACAGATAACTTTTATGATTTTGTCCAGACGAGGCATATAGACGACAACGACATACATTGCCAGCAGAATGATAACGGTACAGATAACAATCGGTACAACGGAAATTATAATCGTTCTTCCGATGCTTGCCCAGAAATTAAAGTCGGTCAATATCTCTGTATAACCGTTGAAAGAAAATCCGTTTGGCACTACGGTAATCCATTCGCTGAATAGGGAATACAGCAGTGTCAAAAATAGAGGAATTATGAGATAAATTCCAATAAGCCAGAGGATAATGCTTTGACTCATGTGATGTTTTTTACTTTCCATCGTATGCACTCCTGTTTTTCTGCATTATTTTTTCATTAATGAAAATCGATAAAATCATCAATGCCATTAAAACGACTGCCAGAGCTCCGCCTAAATGAGGATTTTGCACGACATCACCAACAAATTGCTCGGAAATACGAATTGGCAGGAGCGAAACGTTGTTCATGACCAGTGCATAAGCTGTAGCATATGCCGCAATAGCATTGGCGAATAATGTAGAGAATGTTCCCAAGATACTTGGCATGAGAACGGGAAGACCGACTTTCAGCCAGAATGTAGTTTTTGTTCCGCCCATTAGGCTTACAGCATCCAGCCATTGTTTTTTCAGAGAATTGAAGGCTGGAAGTAAAAGTAAAATAGCAAGCGGAATTTGGAAATATACGTACGTAATCATTAACCCCAGTACGGAGTACAACGGAAATTCGGCCAGAAAAAAAATACCATATTCTTTGCCTATTAGTGTTAAAATTCCCGTATTGCCGAGCATGATTATATAGGCAAAGGCCAGCGGTACGCCGGAGAAGTTGGAAACCATATTTAAAATGCTCATGAATATTTTACGGGATTTATCGCTTGCTATAAAAGCAGCTCTGGCTCCGAAGAAGGCGATAATAATACCGATAATTGATGAGGCTATTGCTATAAACAAGCTGTTGATTATGGCTGTTTGATATAACTGTTTAGTAAAAATTCGGATGTAATTGTCCAGTGTAAAATCAAAACCGCCGCTTGACGTAAAGCTTTGTACCACTATAGAAAGAATGGGGATGATTTCAAACATCCCCACCAGAACTATGAATGGCAGCAAAGCAAATAGATACGTTTTTGTATGCTGTTTTTTCATAATAAATCTCCTGAATTTTATTTAGCGTAAGCCATAACTTCTTCATTCCATAATGTAGGCAGTTCGCTTACTGTTTTTTCCCATGCTTTATTATCTTTCACCATATGAATATTTTTGTACTGTTCATCTGGTATCATTTTTGCTTTTAAGTCGGCAGGCAGTTCAATTTGGCGGACTGTTTTTGCATAACCTCTTGCAAGGCTTAATTGTCCTTCGTCACTTAAGATGTATTCTCTTGTAAGTGCTGCAGCATATGGTCTTTGTGTATAGGCATTTATGATTGTTGAATAGCCGCTCTGAATTGAACCTTCTGCTGGTATGAACAGAGCAAAATCAGCGGAAGGATTGTTTTCTTTGATTTGTTCACGATAACCGATACCGACGAAATCCCAGATAATAGCTACGCCAATTTCACCTTTCTCAATTCGGCTTAAAGTGAATTCACCTTTATCCAGTCTGCCCTGTTCGGCAAGTTTTCTGAAGAAATCAAGTCCCGGCTGGATATTTTTTTCATCTCCACCCATAGCATAAGCGGCTGCCAGAACACAATATTGAGCACGTGTGGATTTTGCTACATCGCCGATGGAAACAATATAGTCACCATTTAAAATATCCTGAAAGGATTTCGGTGGATTTGGTACGAGTTTTTTATTCGTCATAATAGCCATTGTTCCGTAGTAAGCTGTAATCCAGTCGCCGTCATCGTCTTTTGCCCATTGCGGAATTTCATCCCAATAGCTTGTTTTGTATTTCAGTGTTAATCCTTTCTGTTCAGCTACGGCACCGTATGTTTCGCCAACATCGCCGATATCTTTTGTGGCATCATTTTTTTCGGCTTCAAACATGGCGAGTTCTTCGGCAGAGGATAAGTCAACATCCGTATGTTTCAATCCATATTTTTCGCTAAGACCTTTCCAGATTTCGTCCCAGTTTGCCCATTCATCAGGCATACCGACAGAATTTACCTCGCCTTCTTGCTGTGCTTTAGCAGTGATTTCTTCCACGGACATACTGTTTAAATCAATTTTAGCATTGTCAGTATTTGTGGAACTGCCGCAACCGGTGAGAAAAACAGTTGCTGTCATAGAAATTGCAATTAATTTTGTTAAAGCTTTCATTATTTTTCCTCCAATATGAAACTAGTGAATAAACTCTTCTCTTTTACTGTAATAATTTGTGCAACCCAAAGTTCAATGTTAGAAATATGTAGTTTGTGTAAATTATAAAAATCTTATTTGACAGCTATTTGAACTTCTAAAATTGTTTCTGAACGGTCATTCGTGAGAGTTACGTCTAATTTGTAGAATTGCAGTATCGGGCCGGTTATGCGGTATTTGTGTTCGTAAATATATTTTTTGATGATTTCAAAGGATTTATCGTATTTTTCTAAAGTACCGTTTTTATAATACATGCAAACATATTTTCCGGCAGGAACGGTTTGCAGATATTGTTTATCTGCATATTGCGGTGATACTATCATCATCGGTACGGCGGGTACAAGCTGATCGTTTTTTATCAAAATGTTCTGTTCTGCTAAAACGCCGACACGGTCGCTGGCAAGAATAGGAACCTGTTCATGAATATGATTTTCCAATTTGGTAAATGCCATGGCGTGTTCTTCTAAATCGCCTGATTTTTTACCGAAGGTGATGATGTATCGTTCAGGAAAATCAGTTTCGAATACGCTCTCCATCTGCGGTAAATCCTGTATTTTTTCCAGAAATGATATTTTTGATTTTAATATTTCATTTAGCTGTATCTGCTGATTAAGTTTTTTTTCAAATCTTTTCTGATAGTTTTTGAGCATGGAAACAGATTTATCAAAATTGCGATTGTCAAAGTAATTTTTGATTTCTTTTAATGACATGCCGATTTTTTTCAGTTCCAAAATAGTTCCTAATTTTTCATACTGGCGGATGGAATAATATCTGTGTCCACTTTCGGAAACGTAATTCGGTTTTAATAAATCAATTCTGTCATAATGACGCAGTGTTTCGCTTGTGATATTTTTCAATTTAGCCAATTCAGTAATAGTCAGTACGTATCGAACCATAATTATCCCTTCCTGTTTATTTGTTGATTTTCCAGATTTTCGCTAAATAAGAAAATAAGGGCATATCAGCATAATTTGCTTAAAATGCCCTTACTCAATCAGTTTACAATCCGTTGCGCCGATTGATTTTTTAAGTAGCACAACGGGGAGTTTATATTATTATTTTGTTAAAAACAGAGGATTTGACCATGCTGTATTTCCGTACATATCGATACATTCTACACGAATGTAAGCTTCATCACCCTTTAAAGGAAATTCGGCTCTTGTTATAGTATCGTGTTTGTTTTTGCACATAACGGTATTGCCGGCATTAATGAGATTTCCAGCAATGAAATTTATTCTGTTTACAGGGCTGCATTCAACATAAGCTACATTGTCTTTTATGCCCCAGTCGTGGATATCAGGACCGCTGGAAGAATAGAAATTGCCGTCGATAATTGACTGAATGATATTTTCATGCGTAAGTTTTTCAGCTTTTACCATAATATAGCCGCCGAAACTGTCTTCAACAATGCCGTCATTATGATTGTCGTCAGAAGCGAAGGCCCAGACCTTTTTCCCATTGCGCAGCATTATATCCCAATGAAGCACATCAAGACCGGTGCCGCTTTCATTTACTGTTCCATAATTGAAGATTTCCAGTGCCGAAATACCGTTTAAATTGATAAAATCAGCCTCCTGTACTCTCGACCATACCGGATGATTATAAGCTGTAATGCAGCCGTGTGCCTGTAAATCGTCCTGCAATTCCTGTGCAACCGCCGCACCGTTCCAGCTGCCAAAATAAATTCTGGCAGGATAATGTTCCAGATGCAAGAATAAATTTTCCGCCGCTTTTTCCTGCATGGCTCTTGTACCGAGAATGCCGTGAATATGATGGATTGCAATTCTGTCATTAGAGCCTTTTTCTTTGTAAAGTACGGCTGAAGCTTCTATTGCCGGCAGAATGATAAAATTTTCCTCATTGAACTCACTGCGGTAATCGGAATACCTGTCATGGTCGCTGATTGCTAAGAAATTATAACCGTGGGATTTGTACAAATCCGCCACTTCCCGCGGCGACAGCTTGCCATCGGAATTGGTAGAATGGCAGTGCAGATTTCCTTTATACCAATGTCCGTTTTTACTAAAACCCTGAATATTCATCAAAAAGACCTCCTTAGTGTGAATTTTACTTATCGTACTTAATTTAATTGAGTGATATCGGCAAAATAATATGCTGTATAATAAGTAAATTTTCTTTTACTATAATGATTTGTGCTACACAAAGTTCAATGTGAAAAATATATAGTTTTACCTGTTGTGCTAGTTAAAAAATAGGTTGAAAAAAAGGTTCAACAATAGTACATTTCTAAGTATTCCAAC
>DCFC01000002.1 GCA_002314325.1 Megamonas hypermegale | reverse complement strand
AAAAATTGCCCAGCGCAATATAAAAATAAATAAATAGTTGTCTTTTTCTTATATTGCGCTGAACGGCACTTTCTTTTATTCGATTTCTAAAAAAACAAATAGGAATATTGTAATGAAGAGAATACTTCAATTCTGGCGGGCAATGACAGCTCATTTAAATACGGCAGATTTTGAATTTATCAATATGTATTTGAATGATGAAGAAAAAAATTTATTTTTTGCCATGCGGCTTTATGACCAGCGCCATGTGCTCAATGTTGCCTACACGGCACGGCGTTTAGCGCAGAAAGACGGTGGCAGTATCAATGAAAAACTTTTAATGAAAGCCTGTCTTTTGCATGATGTAGGGCGCACAGCTGAGGATATTTTTCTTTTCGATAAAGTTTTTGCCGTACTGCTCGATAAATATCTGCCGAAAACGGCGCATAAATTAGCTAAATACAACAACAGCCGCAATCGTTCTTTCTGGAAAAAGCGGCGTCATGCTTTATTTATTTATTATCATCATGCCGCTATCGGCGCGGAAAAACTGCAAAAAATAAAGCTTTATGATATAGCTGAAATTATAAAATATCATCATGCACCGCCAAAGTACGGCGACTGCCGGGAATTAATCATACTACGCAAGGCTGACAGCCTTAATTAGATATAAGGAGTTTTATTTATGACAGAAGATATGCAGTATCTTACCATAGCTCTGCCGAAGGGCAAGCTATTTTATCTGGCGAAGGATTTATTCGCCAAAGTAGGATACAGTGCGGAAAAATTGGAAGAAAAATCACGCAAGCTCGTCATAACGAATGAGGAGCTTAAAATAAAATTCATCATCGCCAAGACGGCGGATGTGCCTGTCTATGTAGAGCACGGCGCGGCCGATATCGGCATTATCGGCAAGGACGTGCTGATGGAAAGCGACAAGGATGTTTATGAACTGCTTGATTTGGGCTTCGGCAAATGTCATTTGATGATGGCCGTGCCGAAAGATAAAAAACGCGCCAAACTGACCGATTATGCGCATACGCGCGTTGCTACGAAATTCCCGCATATCGCGGAAAAATTCTTCAACAGCAAGGGTATGCAGATGGAATACATCAAGATGAACGGTTCCATCGAACTTGGTCCGATTGTGGGGCTTTCCGAAAGCATCGTCGATATCGTAGAAACGGGTACGACGCTGCGTGAAAATAATTTAGAGGAAATTGCCTTTATCGCTGAAGCAACGGCAAGACTCATCGCCAACCGCGCCAGCTTTAAATTAAAATTCGGCCGTATCAACAAATTAATTCAGGATTTGGATATGGCATTAAAAGGAGATAATAAATAATGCAGGTTTTGAAAGTCAAAGAACTCGGTCTTGATGCCGTTAAAAAGACTTTAGATAAAAAAGCTTTTGATGAAGTGGAATTAAATCCGCGTATTCGTGCTAAAAATAGGGAACTGTACGGAGAGGATTTAACGGCGGCGCAGATTGTCGACCGTATCGTAAACGAAGTCAGAACAGACGGCGACAGTGCCGTTATCAAATACACGAAACTTCTGGACGGAGCGGAATTTTCAGCAAAAGATTTCCTCGTAACGGAAGCGGAATATGAAACGGCGTATGCGCAGGCGGATATGAAAATCGTGGAAGCGCTCCGCAAAGCCATTGAGAATGTGCGCCGCTACCATGAAGAGCAGAAGCCGAATTCCTGGATTACATACCGCGCGCACGGCTCAATTCTCGGTCAGTCCGTCATTCCGCTCGACCGCGTAGGGGTGTATGTACCGGGCGGCACGGCGGCTTATCCGTCTTCCGTCGTGATGAATGTAATGCCGGCAAAAGTGGCAGGGGTGAAGGAAATCATCATGATGGCTCCCCCTTCACGCGACGGCAAACTGAACCCGTACGTATTAATCGCCGCCAAAGAAGCCGGTGTAAACGCCATTTATAAAATCGGGGGTGCACAGGCTATCGCCGCGCTCGCTTTCGGTACGCAGACTATTCCGAAAGTGGATAAAATCACGGGACCGGGCAATATCTTCGTAACGCTTGCCAAAAAAGCCGTTTACGGCCATTGCGATATCGACATGCTGGCAGGGCCGAGCGAAATTCTCATCGTTGCCGACAAGACGGCCGACCCTGTCTATACGGCAGCCGATATGCTCAGTCAGGCCGAACACGATATGCTCGCCTCCAGCATTGTACTGACGGACGACGCCGAACTTGCCGACAAGGTGCTCGCTGAAGCGGAAAAACAGCTTGCCCGCCTGCCGCGCAAGGAAATTGCCGCCGCTTCGCTGGAAAAGAACGGCCGCATTATTTTAACGGAAAATCTCATGCAGGCGATTGAGCTTGCCAACTATTCCGCGCCGGAGCATATGGAAATTCTCACGGAAAATCCGTTTACGTATCTGCCGTACGTACGCCATGCCGGAGCCGTATTCCTCGGTGCTTATTCTCCAGAACCGCTCGGCGACTATTTCGCCGGACCGAACCACGTATTGCCGACCGGCGGCACGGCCCGTTATTATTCCGTGCTCAATACGGAAACATTCATGAAACGCACCAGCATTATTTCCTATACACAGAAAGCATTGCAGGAAGTATCCGCCGATGTAATCCGCCTGGCTGAAGTGGAAGGGCTCGATGCTCACGCCAATGCAATAAGACTTCGAGGTGAAATGAAATGATTAAATTAAAATACAGAACAGGCTTAAAGGATATGCCGAGCTACGACGTTGTCGAACGCGACTGGAATATCAAGGTAAACGCCAACGAATCAAATCTCAATATGCCGCCGATGGTGGAGGAACGCCTGATGGCGCGCCTTTCAAGCGTCGCTTTTAATCGCTATCCGAATGAACAGGTGGACACGCTTGCTGAGCAGATAGCTGCCAATTTCAATTTAGGCAAAGAAAATGTTCTCATAGCCAACGGTTCCAGCGAAATTCTTGAAAAACTGTTTTTCGCCTTCGGCGGACGCGGCCGCAAAATCGTCTATCCGCAGCCGTCTTTCTCCATGTATAAAATCTACGCCAAATTCAGTGCTTCCACCGGCGTACCTGTCGATTTGAAAGACGATTACACATTCGACCCGGTAGCTTTTGTAGATGCAGTAAAAGAAAATAAGGCGACACTTGCCGTTATCTGCTCGCCGAACAATCCGACCGGCACGAAAATTCCGCTCGCCGATATTGAATACGTAGCGAAAAACATCGACTGCGCCTTTGCCGTGGACGAAGCGTACGTCGAATTTGACGGCGGCACGGCGGTCGGACTGATGAGGGATTATCCGCATATGATGATTGCGCGCACCTTCTCCAAAGCATACGGCCTTGCCAGCGCCCGCGTCGGTTATCTTCTGGCCGATAAGAAAATCATCGAAATGGTGGGCAAAGCGTGCATGCCGTACCATGTGAACGTGCTTTCCGCCATCACGGCCGATATCGTCTATCAGATGCGCGACGAATATGTACCGCGCATTCAGATGAGCATTGCTGAACGCAAACGCATGAGCGAACTGCTCAAACAGATTGACGGCATGGAAGTATATCCGTCCGTTACAAACTTCATTCTTGTAAAACATCCGCAAGCCGTGGAAATAAACAAGTATCTGGAAAATCTCGGTATCGGCGTGCGCTCCTTCGGCAATGCGCCGCGCCTGGAAAACTGTCTGCGCATCTCCATGGGTACGCGCGAAGAAAACGATACGTGGTACAAAGCCATTAAAGATTTCGTCGAAGGGAATGTACAGTAATGGAAAATGCACACAGCCGCTGCGCTGCCATAAGCCGCACAACAGCGGAAACTTCTATTAAGATAAAATTAAATCTCGACGGCACGGGCAAAGCGGACATCCGGACGAAAATCGGCTTTTTCGATCATATGCTGACGCTTCTTGCCGCACACAGCCTGATTGATATGGACATAAACTGCGACGGCGATATCGAAGTCGACGGCCATCACAGCGTGGAGGACTGCGGCATCGCTCTCGGCCGGGCATTCGCTCAGGCAATCGGCGACAAGCGCGGCATTAACCGTTACGGCACTTTTTACGTGCCGATGGATGAAGCACTTGTGCTCGTTAGCCTCGATATCAGCGGCCGTCCGTTCCTCGTATGTGATACGGGCGAGCTGGCGCCGATGATTGGCAATTTCGACTGCGAACTCGTGGAGGAATTCATGCGCGCTTTCGCTTTCAACGCCGGTATCACGCTGCATATAAAAGTGCTCTACGGCAAAAATTCCCACCACAAAGTCGAAGGCATATTCAAGGCGCTCGGCCATGCTCTGCGTCAGGCGGTGGAATTCGACCCGCGCGCCAAAAATAAAATTCCCTCGACAAAGGGTGTATTATAGATATAGGGAGGAAATTTTCCCATGATAGCAATAGTTGACTACGGCGTAGGCAATCTGTACAGCGTGGAAAAGGCTTTCGCCAGATTTTCTTCTGATGTTGTGCTTACGCATGAAGCTGAAATTATCGACAAAGCCGACAAAGTCGTTCTGCCGGGCGTCGGCGCTTTCGGCGACTGCATGAAAAATTTTAAAGCTTCCGGTCTTGTCGACGCCGTACTGCGCGCCGTGAAAAGCGGCAAACCGGTAATGGGCATCTGCGTCGGTTTGCAGATAATGTTTGAAGGTAGCGACGAAAGTCCCGGAGTGGCAGGGCTCGGCATTTTCAAGGGCAGAGTGCGCAAAATCAATGCGCCGGAGCTGAAAATCCCGCATATGGGCTGGAACAGCCTCACCGTTAATGAAAATGCTTCCGTTAATATAGATTTATTTAAAAATATCCGCGAAAATCCGTACGTTTATTTTGTACACAGCTATTACGCCGTGCCGGAGGACAAATCCGTCATCACGGCCAAAACCGTTTACGGCGAAGAAATAACGGCTGCTGTAGGTAAGGATAATGTCATAGCCACGCAGTTCCATCCGGAAAAATCGGGGGATATCGGGCTTTCGATTATCAAAAATTTCGTAGAGGGGTAAATATACATGATTATTTTTCCAGCAATAGATATCAGGGGCGGCAAATGCGTCCGCCTCATAAAGGGTGATTTCAATCAGGAAACCGTTTTTTCCGACCGGCCGGAAATCATGGCGAAAAAATGGCAGGACGAAGGCGGAAAATATCTTCACCTTGTCGACCTTGACGGCGCCCTTGCCGGTAAATCGCAAAATCTCGCTACGGTAGAAATGATTTTAAAAACGGTGGATATCCCTGTGGAACTCGGCGGCGGTATCCGCACTATGGAAAATATCGAAACCGTACTCGATATGGGCGTAAGCCGCGTTATCCTAGGCTCTGTTGCCGTAAAAAATCCGCAGCTCGTCAAAGACGCTTGCAAAAAATACGGCAGTGAACGCATCGTTGTCGGCATCGACGCCAAAGACGGCATTGTCGCTGTCGATGGCTGGGGCGTATCCGGCAACGTGGAAGCGAAGGAACTGGCGAAAAAAATGGCGCTGGGCGGCGTAAAACACATTATTTACACCGATATTTCCCGCGACGGCACGCTCTCCGGCGTAAATGCACAGGCTACGGCGGAAATCGCCCGCTACAGCGACGTAAAAGTAGTTGCTTCCGGCGGCGTTTCTTCGATTGAAGACATTAAATTATTAAAACAGTATGAAGCGGACGGCATTGAAGGCGTTATTGTCGGCAAATCCATTTATACGGGCAGCCTGTCCCTGCCGGAAGCCCTGAAAATAGCGAAAGGGGAATAATTTATGTACACGAAGAGAATTATTCCCTGCCTTGACGTAAAAAACGGCCGCGTTGTAAAAGGCACGAACTTTGTCGCTCTGCGCGACGCGGGCGACCCGATTGAGCTTGCCGCTGCCTACGACCGCGAAATGGCGGACGAACTCGTATTTCTGGACATCACCGCATCGAGCGAACAGCGCGATACGATTGTCAAAGTCGCCAACGACTGCGCCGCGCAGGTATTTATCCCGTTCACTATCGGCGGCGGTATCCGCACCGTAGCGGACATGCGCAAAATGCTCAAAGCCGGTGCCGATAAAATCTCCGTCAACACGGCCGCCGTGAAAAATCCCGCTATCATCAAAGAAGGCGCGGAAAAATTCGGCAGTCAGTGTATCGTACTTGCCGTCGACGCCAAACGAAACGGCGAAAACTCGTGGGAAATCTACTTAAACGGCGGCAGAACACCGACCGGTATCGACTGTCTTGAATGGGTGAAAAAAGCCGTAGAGCTCGGCGCAGGCGAAATTTTACTGACGAGCATGGACGCCGACGGTACGAAAAACGGCTACGACATACCGCTCACCCGCGCCGTTTCCGAAGCGGTCAACGTTCCGGTCATCGCTTCCGGCGGTGCGGGAAAACTGGAGCATTTCTATGACGTGCTGACAGAAGGCAAAGCCGACGCAGTGCTTGCCGCTTCCGTATTCCACTACGGCCAGTTCAGCATACGTCAGGTCAAAGAATATTTGAAATCACGCGGAGTGGAGGTTAGATTATGATTGATATAGATATTTCCAAAGTAAAATTCGACGAAAAAGGGCTCGTTCCCGCCATTGTGCAGGAAGCCAACGGCAAAGTACTCATGCTTGCCTACATGAATGAAGAGTCGCTCAAGAAAACGATTGAAACGGGTTATACCTGGTTTTACAGCCGTTCGCGCCAGAAACTCTGGAACAAAGGCGAAACATCCGGCAACAAACAGTCCGTCAGCGAAATTTTCTACGACTGCGACGGCGATACACTGCTTGTAAAAGTTCATCAGACCGGCATGGCATGTCATACAGGCACTTACACCTGCTTTACCGACCGCCGTCTGTTCCCGGACAGCAAAGACCTCGTGCCGATGGCGCAGCCGCAGGACAACACGTCCATAACGAAAGTGCTGACCGATTTATACGCGACGATTAAAGACCGTCAGCTTCATCCGGTGGAAGGCTCGTACACGAATTACCTGTTCCGCGAAGGGCAGGATAAAATCCTCAAAAAACTCGGCGAAGAAGCAGTCGAAACGATTATCGCCTCCAAAAATATGGACAAAGAGGAAATCATCTACGAAATGGGCGACCTTTGGTATCACTGCCTTGTTCTGCTCGCTTTCCACAACATCACGCCGGACGACTTGCTCGCCGAACTCATGAGCAGAAGAAACGGCGGCGAATATCACCGTTTCGGCAAGGAAGTAATCAAGAAAAACAAATCTTAAAACGAGGAGTTATTTATGTCACAAGCAAGAATTGATTATATGCAAGAGTCGGCATGGAAGAGAAACAGCGCAAAAAAAATGCGCCCTATGCCGCCGTTTGAATTACCTTATGCCAAAGACGTCGTACTTATTGACCTGCCGGAGCCGGATTTGCTGCCGGACGCGCAAGTTAACTTTCTGGAAATGATTGAGCTGCGCTCCACCCTGCGCCAGTATGATGACAGCAAGGAACTGACGAAAAAAGAACTGTCATATCTCTTATGGTGCACGCAGGGCGTGAAAATGGTTCTGCAAACGAAAACGGTGCGCAACGTTCCTTCCGCCGGCGGTCGCAATGCACTGGAAACATTCTTATACATCCGCCGTGTAGAAGATATCAAACCGGGGCTTTACCGCTTTTTGCCGCTGGAACATAAACTAGTGCTCGTCTCCGATAGCGAAAATATCGAAGCGGACATCTGCGGACAGTTTTCCACTTCCGGCGTAGCCAATAACGCCGCTGTCGTATTCATCTGGACGGCCGTATATGAACGCATGGCGTGCATGTTCGGCGAACGCGCCTACCGCTACATTCATCTCGATGCCGGTCATGTCTGCCAGAACCTGTATCTTGCAGCCCAGACCATGCACATCAAAGTCTGCGCACTCGGCGCATTCGATGATGAACAGCTGAATAAAAATCTCGGTCTTGACGGAGCCGAACAGTTCGTCGTTTACGGTGCCGGTGTCGGCAAATAAAAATAAAAGAAGGGTTATCTCTCATAAGTTTGAGAGATAACCTTTTGTTTTATCAAGCTCTTTTTCGTTCAATCATTTTCTTAAATACATCCTAATATTACTTTTAATCTAAGCGTTTGAGCTACAGGTTACCCTCACTTTTGAAAATTCAAATACATCTCATGCTGCTTTTAATCAAATTAGACGCTGACGATTATTTTCACCTTGAAAAATTCAAAAGCATCTTATGCTACTTTTAATCCAACGAAAAATCAACTTTTCTATTTATCAGTATATTCCAAAACTGTTTATTTAACAATGTTTATTATAAAAAGGACAGACAAAATTTGCCTATCCTTTTTCTGCTATACGATATTTAATCTCTTTCAATAATGCAATGCACAAAACTTTGGAAAAGTTTATTTTATGGCGTTCAGCTTCATCATTAAGCCATTTAGGAATTGTCAATGTTTTTTTCACGGATTTGGCAAAATGTGTACGAGCATATATACCATATTTACAAAAGCTTTGACATAATCACTATCAGCGTCATCTTCACAATGAATATCAACTTTATCCATAGGCGTTGGTGCTGGAACCGTATTACCGTCAAGTTCTTCCGAATAGATATAACCCGCCAAACAATCCACTGCTTCATTTAAAGCATCGCCGCATGTGGCAAAATGATTTAAATCCGGATATTAATTTATATCAATCCTAAATATTTGCACGTTTTCTTTCCACATAATTTCATCATAATACGAATACCTATAATATCAATAAAAAGTATTAATACTACATTAAACGGAAATATTATATCTATAAACTTATACATTGTTTTATTTAAAACACCCATTATTGCAATATGTGTTAAATATATACCAAAAGAATAATTTCCTATTATAACAAAAAATTTATCAATAATATTAAATTGTATATTTTTTTCTTTAATAATCCATAAATAACAAATCATAGATATCATTATTGAATATATTATTGCCGAAAATTTTAATTGAGTAGTTGCCATATTATAATTTCCATAATTATACCAAGCAATTCCTTCTATAAGTTGTAATATATATCCTATTATAAACAAAACATACAAACTTTTAATACTTAATAAGATTTTAATATTGCCATTTCTAATACACATTCCTAAATAAAAAAATATAAACCAAACAACGAAAAATAATCCATTAAATGGAAAAACTATTGGATTATCGTTAATCGTAAATATATATTCTACTAATATGAATATAGGCGTTATTATAAATCCTACTTTCCAATATTTTGACTGTATTAATTTTGAAATTAACGGTACTAATAACGTTAGTTGCATATAAACAATTATAAAATAATATATTCCACAGCATTGTCCCGTAATAAAATTAAAAATAAAATCATCCCATTTATTGGATGCTATTGTATATACTATTGACCATATACAATATGGTATAAACACTCTTAGTAATCTTTTTTTATAAAATATTTTTATATCATTATCTATTACTCTAGTTAAATATCCAGATAAAAATATAAATAATGCTACAGCAAAGTTAACAAAACATCTTATTATTGCCCCCCCTATTTCAGGAGGAGCATTATGTATTACTACAACTGCTATTATTGCCATAGCTCTGCAGATTTGAATTTTATTACTCATATTTTTTGTAATTTCCATCATACACGCTCTCTTCTTATTAATTTTTACTTATTCATACGTAATACTTTACAAATTGCACTTCGGCAAAGATTTTTCTCATAACCGTTCATCGCCAAACAATACATCAAAACAGCATATATCAACGAGTAAACAAATACTTTTATAACAAAATACAGCCAGCTATATTCCAACGAAACATTCATCTGAAAAAGTTCCACTAATGCAATAAGTATAAAAGCACTTGGCATCATGTGGGTAATGTTTTTCCAAAACAAAGGAATATCAATGCCAATCCGTTTATAGTAATATCTATTCATTATCAGACCTGTACTTATAAGAAGAGCTATTGCTGTACTGATAGCACAACCCAATCCGCCATACATCTTAGCCAATATAACACTGGTAAAAATATTTATCACTGCCGCTATCGTATATACAGTCATTCTATATCTATTCAAGTTCATTGCCTGTAAAATAGAAATTCCTGCATTTTGTACGAGTGCTATCAATAATCCCACCATCAAGATTAAAATCATTGGATAAGCAGATAAATAATTTTCTCCTGCCCAAAGATGAATAAATTCCTTTCCTACAAGAAAAAACATTACTAAGATGTAGCTTATTATTATATACTGCAACCTGCCGATTTTAATCATTAAATTTGTTAAATCTCTACTGTTTGCACCATTTGCCACCATCATTGTTACTTTCGGCAAAAGAACGCCGCTTATCGCATTGGAAAACATCATGTACATCTGCATAAACTGCATTGCAATAGCATAGACAGCAACTTGAATCGTTCCTGATATCATGCCTAAAATAAACTGTCCTGTTTCCCAATAGATTTTATCCATCACCGCATTGAGAAAAATAAAAAAAGCATATCCTGCCACTTCATACAGAAAAGCTTTTTCAAATTTTCCTCTGGCAAAATGTATATCCAAATATTTAAAACAGTAATATACATTCATCAATAATGCAGAAATATTTAATATCGTAGTTACAGTTACAAGCATAATCGAACCATAACCAATTAATAAAAACGGTAAGGCAATTATCGGATTTAATACTACACGCAATATATTTATCACACGCAAGAAAATAAATCGTTCATATGCCTGAATCAATGAAGCAAAAACCGTAAGCGGAAAACAAATTGCAAAATTAAAAATCAGCATTATCATCATTATTCGTGCTTTGCTCAATTCATCTGAACTGAGCGTGGCACCAAACATATTATCAATATTTAAATATAAAATACTACCGATAATAACGGTAATCACACCAATAACAGAATAGATAGATAAAAACAGTCCATTTAATTCCGCTTCAAATTTTTTATCTCCTGTTGCTCTGTTTTTTGCTATATAACGAACAATAGTATTTCCCAAACCCATATCCAGAATACTTAGATATGCCATTACTGAGCCTATTAATGAATACAAACCGTATTCCGCCTGACCCAGCAATCGAAGCATAACAGGTGTATATACCAAGCCAATAACAACATTAGCTATAATATTAACATACGATAACAATGCACCTATTTTCAATTGATTTCTCATGCAAAAATTTTACCTCTATATCACTTCTTAATATTGTTTTTTATTAAATATAATTTTCTCCAAATTATATTTCCCAATGGTAACAACTGTATACAATTCTTTACCGCAAATTTTATTTTTTGCTGTATTTGTTTTGCCAAAGTTATCTTAGTATATTGGAAAATTAATGTTGTTAAAGTTTTTTCATTTATAAATCTCTCAAAAAATTCTTTTCTCTTTTTATTATATTTAACAGATTTTATCATTGATAGATTATATTTTAAAGCCTCATTCATATTTACTTCATTTACTATCATTCTATCAAATAATATGTCAAATAGTTGCTTTCCCTTATCTGTATGAATAATAATTAAAGATGTACCTTTATCATCATCCATTTTGGGCAATACTTTATCTATTCCCCAAAAATCTGCTACAGTTATATCACTTAAACGATTTATCTTTTTAAACTTACAGTTATAACAAGATGGTCTTAAGTATAAATCCTGTAAAAAACCTTTCATATACAAATCTTGATTTAAATCATTTATATATGTATCTTTTTCAAAAATAATCTTTAATGAAAATAATTTCCAACCTAATTTTTTATCTCTAAAATAAACCGTTTTTATTTCCCCTTGTTTATTATCTCTAATCTCATTAAGATATTCTTTCCAAATCATTGGTGATGGTACACCATGACATATAAAATCCATTGTGAATAAATTGATATAATCTTTCCTTAAAAAGTTTTTTAATCCTTCTATCTGACAAGGAGTTCCTGTAAATAAAACTTTTTTATCTCCTTCTAAATCCTTCTTTACTTGTACATAAGTATTCCCTATAGAACTTTGGAGATATTTACTTCCTTGTAATAATCCTATTTCTTGTTCTTTATTAATTTTGATATGCTTTACACTAAAATCTCCATCAAAGCCAGCTCCATAAACCACGCCATTTTGTCTTATAATATTTTCTGCTAATAAATAAAACATACCACCAGACGAACTTCTTAATCTAATTTCTTCATCTTTGTTTTTCATTGCATACGATAACTTCAATGAAGTATTTCTATCAATAGGATTTATTACTGGACAAATTTTCTCACAAAGATTACAGTTAATACATTTATTCTGCTCTATAACCGGATACCAAAATCCTTCTTCATCAACTTTCATTGTTATACACTGTTTAGGGCAAATATTATAACAAGCATAACAACCACAACAATCTTTTTTATCTTTTATCTCAATCATTTATATTCAGTGCCTCTTTTATAAACGCTGTAGAACGAGCTATTTCTTTTTTCTGTATAGCTTCTACATCACTAAAATCCATATGTAAAATCTCTTCATCAGACAAATTACATTTCCCATCTACGATATATCTATCCTGATAGCCAAATAATTCTAATAATGTATCTATACGAGAAGTCATATCTGCAACACCTTTTTGCTGTCTATTAACAACTAAAAACGGCGTATTCATTAATATAGAAAATACACACGCATGAAAAGAATCTGTTGCTACCAGTTCTGCGTGTTCAATAAGATATACAAACTCTTCTACTCTCGAAGCATATAAATCCAAATTATTTATATCCATCAAGTTATATACCTTCCAGTTATTTTTCTTAGCAAGATTTTCGATTATTGGTGATGGATTTCCTAAAAAATAAGTCAGTATATATTTTTCTCCCTTATACCATTCAGGTACTAACTCAATCTTTTGCCATTCCTGTTTTGATAATAACAATGTCGGATCAACTACAACAGGAACCTCTCTACCAGTCAACTCTTTTACTAGCTCTGCACCTGCCTTTTCACGCATAGATATTACTTTCATTTCATTTAAACTTTCTCTAAAAAATTGTTCTTTATCTTTTGGAATAGATGGAATAGCAATACTAGCTGCATAAGCAATGCGTTTTTCTTCCGGTGCAAACCTCAAAAATCTTATATTTGCATGATTAGCTGATTTTGACCAAAAATTAGGGTTCCAAACCTGATCACTGCCTGTTATAAAATAATCATAATCATCAACAATTTTATCTAATTCATTAACAAAATCAGTAACAATATATTTTTGAGAAAACTTTCTGATATTATATGTTTTAATACATTCTTTTACATAAACTTTTTTTAAATAGTTTTTATAGCCATTTCTATTGATAATAAATTTTATTGCTGATTTTAAATTCATAATATCTTTTAGTTTGAAATCCGTTGGACTATCATACCAAATAGTTTTTAC
The DNA here is from genome assembly GCA_002314325.1 of Megamonas hypermegale. Taxonomy (GTDB): domain Bacteria; phylum Bacillota; class Negativicutes; order Selenomonadales; family Selenomonadaceae; genus Megamonas; species Megamonas hypermegale_A. The sequence continues at coordinate 5,800 of DCFC01000002.1, read as the reverse complement.
TATATCTGCATATGATTTTAAAAATACTTGTAAAGCATAATTTTGTAATCTATTTCCATAATTACAATTATCATTCAATGTTACTATTGCTATTTTCACACAAATCACCCTATAAATAAATCAAAAACAAAAACTATATGGAACTACTCCATGTAGGCCTAACTTCATACAAATAATACAATAAATAAAACCTACAATAATAATACAACTATACATAATAAATTTAACAAATATAGATATATTCTTTATTTTAGTTAACAATAGTGGGATTAATAAATTTATATAAATAAAAACATATATATTAAATCTTGATATAATTGGTAATATATATTGAAAAAACGTTACTATTATAAAAAAGAACATAAATATATTATAAATAACTAATTCTCTTTTTTCTTCCATATTAAATTGGTTCTTTTTATATAAAACATAAGAAATCATCATTAATATCATTACTGCTAAAATTTGTATCAATCCAGGCCCAAAAGCTCTTCCTGTTGTATATACACTATTCATATACGCTAAATATTTTGGAGCAAATTCTGCTGCAAGCATCAATATAAAATCCCAACCTAAAAATATTATTACAACAGAAAATAATACACTATATACTATTTTTTTTATTTTTATTGGCATAAATAATACTAAAAATCCATATACTATTGCTGAAAAATGAAATATCATTGATAGAATCACCATGCCCAAGTACTTTAGTCTACAATTATCTCTTAAATATCCAAAAGCATTCAGCATTATCATTACAGCAAAACTTTGTCTCGCTGGATTGAAAGTTTCTTCATATGAAAATAAAGCTATAAATAAAAAAGTAGACAACCATATTGATTTAGAATATTTATAAAAAGCATAACCAATACCTAATATTGTTATTACTGAATATAAAAATATCATTGCTTGCGCATCATAAAAAAATAAATTAAAGATATATCCAATATATGAAAAACCGAATTCTATAGATGAACCATCTGATAATGTAATGAACCATTTCCAATCCAGTACATTTATATTTCTAGTTCCTTCATACCATTGATGAAATAACTTTGTATCTGTACCTACATTCCAACCTCTTAAACCTGAAATAAACACTAAAGGAATATATGTTAATAAAAAATATATTATCTTTTTTAATTTTGTATTTATCTTAAATAAAAAAACACTAGCAGAGAATATGCTCCATATCATCAAACTAATATATACTTCCACAAAATCACCTTTTATTTTAAAAAGCTCTTGAATTTTAAACACATTTTATATGGTAATAAAAAATACATTATACCTAATCTTTGCCTAAAAGTCATTACTCTACTTTCAGGATAAAAAATACAATATAAGAAATTTTTCCTTATATAATACTGTAAATATAATATTAACCTTTTCGTATTATATTTAGGTGAAAGAATCGCTTTTTTTGCTAAACCACTTAATTCTCCTATATACACCATCTTAGATAAGATTTTATGTTTCTTAGAAATATTTTTGCAATCCTCATAAATTTTTTTCTTTACTTTTAAACTATCCATCCATTTTAATGAAAAAGGTGTGGATGTGGTACTACTTGCACTTTTATCATAATGATATTTATATAATGGTATATAACCCACTTTATTAATTATTTTCAATACATTCCATAGAAAATACATATCTTCTGCTATTTTTAATTCAGTATCAAATCTAAAATTCTTAATTAACTTTAGATTATAAATTTTATCTCCTACTGTCCACATAAATTTTTCTTGCTTTAAAAATTCTAATTGTATATCCGTTCTTGTATAAATTCGCTCTCTATCCAGTATAAAAGTATTTTTAACTATACCATTTCTTTCTTCAATATGTCCTGTTATTAATAACGGGACATTCATTTCGTTTATTTTTAAGTACATTTTTTCAAGATAATCATTTTCTATCCAATCATCACTGTCTACAAAAGTAATATATTCACCTTTTGCTATATCTATTCCTAAATTTCTAGTAGCACTAACACCTTGATTTTTTTTATGCTTAACTATTATTCTATTATCTTTTTTTGCATATTTATCACAAATACTTCCAGAAGAATCCGTTGAACCATCATCTAACAATAATAACTCGAAGTTCTTAAATGTTTGATTTAATATAGATTCAATACATCGTTTTAAATATTTCTCTACGTTATAAACAGGAACTATAATACTTATTATAGGCATATAAATCCTCCATGATTATTCTAAAATACTATTATATATTCTTATAATTTCATTTATATATTTTTTTAAACTATAATCTTTATTCCAAAAATCATTATATGCTGTATTACTCATAATACGAATTATTTCATCATTTTTCATTTTATCTATTGCTATCATCAAATCATTTTTATTATTATTTTCAAATAATAATCCTGTTTCTCCATCTATTAAACTTTCACTAGAAGCACAAATTTTAGATGATATACATGGTATTCCTTTTGCCAAACATTCTAATACTACCAATGGTTGACATTCATACCAATTAGAAGGAAATACTAAACAACGTGCTGATTTTAAAATATTTTCAATACTATTTTTATCTAACCAACCTGTTATTTTAGCTTTTGGATATATTTTTTTTATTTCATTTTCACATACACCAGAACCTATAAAAGTAACTGGCAATTTCATTTCACTTGCCACTTTAGCTAATAATACAGGATTTTTTTCCGGTACTAATCTTCCTATGAAAATAAACTCTTCATTATTTTCAACTTCTATTCGCTCTTTTTTCTGTATATCTATAGGATTTGATACATAAAATATTTTATTTTTCTTATTTAAAAATGGTGTCAAAATTTTATAACTAAATTCTGATATATAGATATAATGAATATTTTGAGGTACTCCACCTATATTTTTTTGTACAAACTGCCTTATAACTCTCCAACATTTATGTAAATAACATCTTGAATCACAATTTGTTATTATACATTTCCAACTTAATGGTTTTAATTTACAAATCTCCTGTTTTTGATAATTATAAAATCCCATATTAGGACAGGCTATTCCATATTCATGTAAATGAAATAAAACTTTAAAACCTTTTTTTACAGCTATATTTATACATGAACTTGATAAAGCTTTTTCCATGCCATGTACATGAATAATTGTTTCTTTATTATCATATTGCCTTAACAAATTTTCAAAAGCCTTTCTGGCTTTAAAATTCCATATACCATTTATAATAGCTCTTAATCTATTAGGATCATTTAAAATATCATATTGATTTAAACAAATAACTTTTAAATTAGGAACATTTTTAAGAAATTCTGATATCGGACCTACTGCTGAAAATAGTGTAACATCAATATTTTGTTTAACTAAACCTAATGCTGTATCTATGGCTATTTTTCCTGCTCCACCGTTTATATAAGCATAATCATTTAGGATGATAACTTTCATTAAAATATCCCTTTCATTAAAATTTATTTATAAAAATTCATCAGATTGATAGCTTCACTATGAATATCATACTTATTTTCTCTTAATTCGTGTTTAGCATTTTTATTTCTGTTGAATTTACTATTTAAAATTTCCTTACTCCAGTAATCAACTGATTTATCTAAGCTGATAAAATTCATTGAAGAAGATAGTTTACATTCTTTCGATACCTTATCCGACACAAAGCAAGGCAATCCATTTGCCTGTGCTTCTACTGAAACAACCGGCAAACCTTCATACCATGAAGGAAGTACAAATACATCCATCACATTGTATAAATCCTTCACATCTTTTCTAAGACCTAAAAATTTGATGCTATCCTGCAAGTTATAGTTTTTAACTTTTTCTTCAATCATCTGTCTTAAAGGTCCATCACCTATTAATAAAAGAAGTGAATTTTCTTTTTGTGTATGAATTTCCTTAAAGATATCTATTAAAAAATCATGATTTTTTTGATACATAAATCTGCCTACATGACCTATGACTAAAGTATCTTCACTTATATTCAATTCATATCTTAATTTTTTTCGTATTTCAGGATTATAGGCAAATTTATCTACGTCTATAGCATTATTCAGCACTTTGACTTTACCTGAGTGCATTTTCTTTTTGCCATACATCCACTCACCAGCAAGGAACGAACATGCCATATATCTATTGGCAAAAATCGGCGCAAAAGGTCTAAGTATATATTTCATAACAGAACGCAGTTTCTCACTTTTTACAGCCGTAGAATGATTGTGCAAAATACGCACTTTAGCGCCAGCAAGCCATGCCGCAAATAATGAAAATACAGCTAAAGTATTCATATTGGAATGTACTATTTCATAGTTATTATCTTTAATAATCCTATAAATCTGATAAATATTTTTTAATACATTCTTTGTATATGGTTCTACTTTATATACTTTTCCACCTAAAGACAGTATTTCATCATCTAAAGAAGTTTTTTCATATTCATCAATTACAAAATCAAACTGTACTTTTGTTTTATCCATATTACGGTAATAATTCATGATGACGGCTTCTACACCGCCACCACAAACAAAACCGATAATCTGCAATACTCGTATTGGTTCTTTTTTCATCAATACGCTCCTTTTTTCGCCAATACAGCCTTCAACGTTTTCCAAAGTATAGTAATATCCAGCCATACTGACCAGTTTCTTACATACCAGCTGTCGAGCTGCACTCGTTCTTCATAGCTTATATCGTTTCTGCCGCTGCACTGCCAGATACCGGCAATACCCGGTTTTACCATTAAATAATCATCAATATGACTGCCGTATTTTATCACTTCATCCGTAATTATCGGGCGCGGGCCGACAAGGCTCATCTCGCCTTTCAATACATTGAAAATCTGCGGCAGTTCATCAAGACTTGTCCGTCTTAAAAATGCACCAGATTTTGTAATACGCGGGTCATTTTTCAGTTTAAAATCTCTTTCCCACTCTTCTCTCGCCTGCGGGTCATTTTGCAAAAGCTCATCCAGTTTTTCTTTGGCATCAACGCACATGGAACGGAATTTATAGCACGGAAACATCTTTCCGTCTTTGCCCACGCGCATATGCTTGAATATAACCGGTCCCGGCGAATCTTTGTAAATCCATACAGCAATACAGATTAACAGCGGCGAAATGCAGATTGTTCCTATTACGGTCAAAACCATATCGAATACATATTTGATAAATCGGTTGCGCCGGTTGGCCAGGTTATTCTTTATCGTCAGCAGTACAATATTTTCTATCGGCAGTTTATTTATTTCCAGATTGGCAATCGGTATATTGATTAAATTCGGCGTGAATACGATATTTTTCACCAGCGGCTGAATATCTGTCACTATCTTCGCCATTTTATTCGTGCTGGCAGAGGAAATTATCACGCTTTTTACTTTCGTTTTCTCGATAACCTGTTTCGTCTTTGCCATATCTTTCTCATAGTCATCCGTGAAAGTACCGTCGATAATATCCACCACTCTCACGCCGAAACAGTTGTTATGCTTTAAGTAATCAATAATCGTCTGCGTCGTTTTATTGGCGCCGATAAACAAAACGGGTTCTTTCAAAATATCCAGTCTATTAAATACTGCCACCAGTATTTGATGTATGATACAAATCAGAACAAACGACATCACGAAAAACGTTATGACGAAAAACCGCGATACATCGTTTATGCTGTGAATTAAATACAGGATGAATATTGTCGCCACCGCCGCATAAAATGTGGCGCAAAGCGTGTTTTTTATTATCTCGAAAAACGGCACCATGCGCCGATGCGCGCCGGTGTAAAACAGGAAAAATATAAATACCACCGGTATCCAGATGTAAAAATAC
>DCFC01000034.1 GCA_002314325.1 Megamonas hypermegale | reverse complement strand
AAAAGTTTTAGAATAATTTAAAAATTCCTTCATAATATGAAATATGGAGGAATTTTTTATGATTAAGAAAATAAATTTAGAATATCCACTAGATAGTTTAGAACCATATTATAGTAGGGAAACTTTAAACATCCATTATAACACGCTATATGTTGGGTATGTAGACAATACAAATATAACATTAGAAAAGTTAGAAAAGGCACGAACGGAAAGAAATTTTGAAAATATAAAATGTTTNNTAAAAAACTGTTTTCTTAAAGTAAAAATCTCTTAGCAGTGCATGAACTTAAGCGTCTTCTTTTTGGGTACTTTTTCTTTGCGCGACAAAGAAAAAGTACCTGGTGCAATTCCATTGCACCAAACCAGTAAGCATATTGTTATTATAGAGGTGTAAATAAAAAAAGTATGTTGTTTTTACAACATACTTTTTGTTTTAAGGAATGATTACTGTGATATTATGATTTTCCAGCTCCGCTTTCATTGTATCGGAAATATTGGTGTCGGTGATGACGGCTTTTATCGGTGTTTTTAAATTTAGCGGAACGATACTGTTTTTGGCAAATTTATCGCTTTCCGTCAATACGATGACATTATCTGCCTGACGCGCCATATCGCGTACTGCTTGAGCACGCATTTGGTCGCGGTTCGTAAAGCCGATACGGGAGTTATAGCCGTCCGTGCCGATAAAAAACAAATCGACAAAGAAATTTTCAACGCACTGCTGAACCATCGGTCCGACCATGACCTGTGCATCTTGCTGGTAAATTCCGCCAAGCAGGACAATCTGGAAATTGGCCTTGCCGCGGATGTAACCGGCGATAAAAGCGCTGTTGGTAATAATTGTCAAATCCTTTTTGGTGTTTGCCAGCGCATCCGCCAGAAGAGCACAGCAGCTGCCGCTTTCAATCATGATGGTATCGCCGTTTTGCACCATTTCCGAAGCCTTTTGGGCTATTTTTCGTTTTTCTTCATAATGGTAGGCAATTCTGCCGTTGATGTCGTCCATGCTGCACAGCAGAGCAAAGCCGTGCTCTCTTTTTATAATACCCCGGCTTTCCAAAGCATCGAGGTCTTTACGGATTGTAACCTGCGAAACGGAGAGTTTTTCGGCAAGCAGCGATACTTCCATTTTATTTTCTTTAGTAAGCAGTTCCAGTATTTTATTCAATCTGTCTTTCATAGTATTACCTCATCATAAATCGACTGCGTTTTTTTATAAGTATACTACAAAAAATAAATTTTTTAAACAGAAATGCTTACAAATGAAATATAAATTAAAAGAAAGCGTTTATGCCGTGCTGCAGGAATATATTTCGGTAATCTTCCAGTTCTTCGCGGTGCAAGGCGGGAACATTCGCATATTCGTAAGGCTTGTCCAGCAGATTGTATTTATTTTCGCCGAACTGGTGGAAAGGCAGAAGCTGACACTGGTCAATGCCGATTTCACGGAGCAGGCGGGCGAAATTGGCGGCATCTTCCGGTGAATTGTTGAAATCGGGAATGACCGGTATTCTTGGCAGTACGGTTTTTTGCAGCTGAACGGCGTGCTTCAGGTTGGCAAGAATGAGCTCGTTGGATACGCCCGTGCCGTTTTTGTGCTTTTCGGCGGCCCAGTGTTTCATGTCGAACAGAACGTAATCTATATAAGGAATAATCCGGTCAAAAATCTCTGCGCGGGCAAATCCTGTCGTTTCACAGCACGTATGGAGATTTTCCTCTTTGGCGGCAAGCAGCAGTTCTTCGGCAAAATCGGGCTGGGTGAGAAATTCGCCGCCGGACAGGGTTATACCGCCGCCGCTTTCTTCGTAGAATACGCGGTCCTGTATTACGGTATTGATAATTTCATTTACACTTTTCACCTCGCCTGCCGTTTCCAATGCTTTGGCAGGGCACTGCATCGCACATGTTTTGCAGCCGGTGCACAGTGTGCTATTTATATGGAGAGTTTTTTCCGTTGCCGTTATCGCCTTTGCAGGACATATCTGTATACAGTGCAGGCAGTGGATACATTTTTTACTGTCGTGCAGTATCTGTATTTTCGGGAGCTGACTCTCCGGATTGGAGCACCAGCGGCAGCGGAGCGGGCAGCCTTTAAAAAATACGACCGTTCGTATGCCCGGTCCGTCATTAACGCTGAATTTCTGGACATTGAATACAATGCCAGTCTTATTTTTGTCTGCTTTTTTCATGATAATCTGACCTCTTTCTTATCCGGCTTTTTGTTTGTTAATTGGATTATATCATATATTATATAAAAATCAAGCTGATTTACTTACGAGTGAAATTTATACAATGGTTTTTGATAAAAATATTGACTTTTTAACCGATAAATGATAAATTTAAATTACAAACAAAATTAAAATAACTTACAAATGAAATATAAATAAACAGGGAGAGTGGCATATATGGAAAACAAACAGCATTTTGGTTCTCTGACGGCTCGTATGCAGGCATTTCGCGAAGAAGTTCTCGACGAAAAACCGTATATTGACGCACAGCGCGCAATACTGGCAACACAGGCTTATAGGGAAAATCTAAATCAGCCGCGCGTTATGGTTCGTGCGCTCATGCTGAAAAAGATTTTGGAAGAAATGACTATTTATATTGAAGACAAATCCCTACTTGCAGGAAATCAGGCGACTAAGAACAGAAATGCGCCGATTTTTCCGGAATATACGATGGAATTCGTAATGAACGAACTAGATTTGTTCGAAAAAAGAGACGGGGACGTTTTCTACATTACGGAAGAAACGAAACAGGAGCTACGGCAGCTGGCGCCTTTCTGGGAAAATAACAATCTGCGCGCCAGAGGGGAAGCTCTTTTGCCGGAAGAGGTCAGCGTATTCATGGAAACGGGCGTTTTCGGCATGGAAGGGAAATTAAATGCGGGCGATGCTCATTTGGCTGTAAACTACGAAAAAGTTCTGGCAAACGGGCTGCGCGGTTATGAGGAAAAAACGAAACAGCTTAAAGCAGAACTTGATTTGACGGACCCGGACAGCATTGACAAAAACGTATTTTATAAAGCTGTACTCATTGTAATCGATGCGGTGCATAATTTTGCGCTGCGCTACAGCCACCTTGCCGAAGAGATGGCGCAAAAGGAAACGGATGAAAAAAGAAAAGCCGAACTTATGGAGATGAGCAGAATTTGCGCCAAAGTTCCGTACGAACCGGCCGGTTCTTTCTGGGAAGCAGTGCAGTCCGTATGGTTCATTCAGCTGATTTTGCAGATTGAATCGAATGGTCATTCTCTGAGCTACGGCAGATTTGACCAGTATATGTATCCTTATTATATTAAGGATATAAAAGAAGGTAAAATGAAAAAAGAGGACGTGCTGGAACTTTTGACCTGCCTTTGGATTAAGACGCTGACTATTAATAAAGTGCGTTCGCAGTCGCATACACTAAGTTCCGCCGGTTCGCCTATGTATCAGAACGTAACAATCGGCGGTCAGACGACGGACAAAAAAGATGCCGTCAATGAACTGAGCTTTGCCGTTCTTCAGTCCGTAGCACAGACAAGACTTACTCAGCCGAATTTGACGGTTCGTTACCATGCCAATATTGATAAGCATTTCTTTGATGAATGTATTGAAGTTATGAAGCTCGGTTTCGGTATGCCGGCGCTTAACAATGACGAAATTATCATTCCTTCGTTTATTAATTGGGGTGTAAAAGAAGAAGACGCCTATAATTACAGTGCTATCGGCTGCGTGGAAACGGCCGTTCCGGGCAAATGGGGCTATCGCTGCACGGGCATGTCGTATATCAACTTCCCGCGTGTGCTGCTGTGTGCAATGAATAACGGCGTCGATATGACGAGCGGCAAGCGTTTTACGAAAGGCTACGGCTATTTCACCGATATGGAAACGTATGACGAGTTGCTCAGCGCATGGGATAAAACGGTGCGCGAAATGACCCGCTACAGTGTAATTGTGGAAAATGCCATCGACAAGGCATCGGAAAGAGATGTTCCGGATATTTTATGCTCCGCACTGACGGATGACTGCATCAGCCGCGGCAAGACAATTAAAGAAGGCGGCGCGGTATACGATTTTATTTCCGGTTTGCAGGTCGGTATTGCGGATATGGCGGATTCGCTGGCTGCTATTAAAAAACTCGTTTATGAAGAAAAGAAAATTACGCGCCAGCAGCTTTGGAATGCAATTTTGGACGATTTCCAGTCTCCGGAAGGCAAGAAAATACAGGAAATGCTGATTAATGATGCGCCGAAATACGGCAACGACAACGATTATGTGGATAATCTCGTAGTAGAAGCGTATGACTCCTATCTTGATGAAATAAAGAAATATCCGAATACGCGCTATCATCGCGGACCTATCGGCGGTATACGCTATGGCGGAACGTCTTCCATCAGTGCCAATGTCGGACAGGGTATGGGAACGATGGCCACGCCGAACGGACGAAATGCGCATGAACCGCTGGCGGAAGGCTGCAGCCCGGCTCATAACGCGGATAAAAACGGCCCGACGGCAGTATTTAAATCCGTTTCAAAACTGCCTACGGAGAAAATAACGGGCGGCGTACTGTTAAATCAGAAGATGACGCCGCAGATGCTTTCGACGGAAGAAAACAAACAAAAGCTGGAAATGCTGATAAGGGCATTCTTCAACAGACTGCACGGCTACCATGTGCAGTACAATATCGTGTCGAGAGATACGCTGCTTGATGCGCAGATACATCCGGAAAAACATAAGGATTTAATTGTACGTGTGGCTGGTTACAGCGCATTTTTCAACGTACTGTCCAGAAAAACGCAGGATGATATCATCGGCAGAACGGAACAGTGTTTATAATATAAATAGATAAAAGGTGAAAATGATGGAATTTATTATCGACGACGCTCATATTGAATTTATAAAGAAAATCTACGAATTTTATCCGGTGGACGGAGTGACGACAAATCCTTCCATTTTGGCAAAATGCGGCAGACAGCCGTATGAAGTGCTGAAGGAAATCCGCCAGTTTATCGGCAAGGATGCTCAGCTTCATGTGCAGGTTGTAGCCAGAGAGGCAGCAGGCATGATTGAAGATGCACACCGCATTGTAAAAGAACTCGGCGAAAATACTTTCGTAAAAGTTCCGTCCCTACCGGAAGGTTTTAAGGCAATGAAACAGCTTCATGCGGAAAATATCAAGATTACGGCCACGGCAATCTATACGCCGTTGCAGGCGTATCTGGCGGCAAAATGCGGTGCGTCCTACGTTGCGCCGTATATCAACCGCATTGATAATATGGGTTATAACGGTATTCAGGTTGCCAAACAAATTCATAACGTCCTTAAAAATAATGATTTGCCGACAAAAGTGCTGGCGGCAAGCTTCAAAAATTCCCAGCAGGTTCTGGAACTGTGTGAATACGGAATAGATACAGCCACCATAGCACCAGACGTGATTGAAGGACTGGTAAAAAATCAGGCAATTACCGGTGCAGTAGAAGCTTTTATCAGTGATTTTGAAAAATTAGCCGGAACAGGCAAAACAATGAGCAACTGTTAATATATGTCGTTTAGATTATAATTCGTTGTGCTAGTAAAACATCGAGCCTGTACCCAGCAGTATAATAGTTTATATTNNTACTGCTTTGAGAAATCAACTAGTACAACAAGTGATTATAAGAAAAGAGGCTGTCGCGTTTAAATAGGCGACAGCCTCTTTTGTATTTTTATATTATGAAACGTATTTTATTTTACCAAAGACCGGACAGGTGCTGTACAGCAAGGCTTACGCAGGCGATTGCCACCCAGCAGGCAAAGCCCATGATAATCGGTTTGCCGCCGTTTTTGATGAGGTCGATGATGTCGGTATGCAGCCCGATTGCTCCCATTGCCATGATGATGAAAAATTTACTGCAGAATTTCATCAGGGCGAAAAAGGAAAGCACCATGCCGGAGATTTCCGCCGAAAAAATATTACTGTCCATGCAGTAATTGCAGATAGTCGTGATTACGGAAGCGATGATGAAATACAGAATGAACATCGGGAATGCCGATTTGATGCTGGCTTTATTCGTGCCGGAGGATTTTTTCGCCGTATAAAATCCCAGAATGAGTGTAATCGGAATGATGGCGAGCGTGCGGGTCAGCTTGACGATGGTCGCACCGTCGAGCACCATTGTACCTGTATTGTGCATACTGTCCCACGAAGAAGCCGCCGCCGTAACGGAAGATGTGTCATTGACAGCCGTTCCGGCGAAAATGGCGAAGCCTTCGTTGGAAAGTCCGAGCATATTGCCGAGTGTCGGGAATATTAGTGCAGCGATTATATTAAACAGGAAAATAACGGAAATAGCCTGGGCGATTTCTTTGTGATTGGCATCAATTACGGGTGCCGTTGCCGCAATCGCCGAGCCGCCGCAGATGGACGAGCCGACGCCGATTAAAACGGACGATTTTGCCGGGATGGCCAGCAGCTTGAAAATGATATATGCCGTGATTAATGATGTAGCAATCGTGGAGATGATAATCGGCAGCGACGTTGCGCCGACGGCAATGACAGTACCGAGGTTCAGACCAAAGCCGAGCAGAATGACGGCGTATTGCAGAACTTTTTTGGAAGTAAATGTAATGCCGCTCTTTAAGATATCCTTTTCGCGCACGAATTTGGATAGACACATACCGATTAGAATGGCAAAGACGGGTCCGCCGATGATTTCGTATTCCCTGCCGAGAAAGAATGCGGGAACGGCAACGAGCAGGCAGACGAGAATGCCCTGTAAGCGGTCTTTGATGAATAGCATGGTATAATTCCTCCTAATATTTATATACCTATTATTTTGATTAAACGATAGATAATTATTATAACGGAGTTTATTTTAATATATTATTATAACCAATGCAATAGCTTCTATACATTAAATTTTCTTATGGATAAACAAGGCTTATTTTATTTCCGTCAAATTATAAATATCAAGGCGGCGGTGGCGAAGCAGCGGCAGTTGGCGGCGAACGGCGGCGACCTCAGCAAAATCAATGGCTGTAAACTGATATCCTTCCTGTCTGTCCAGCTGATTTAGAATTTTTCCCCAGGGCGATACGGCGATACTGTGTCCCCACGAATGGTACGAAGCGGATTTGTCACAGGCGGGAGCCGTGCCGACGGTGAAAACCTGATTGTCGACGGCGCGGCTGCGGAACATCAGCTCCCAGTGAAGCGGACCGGTTGTCTCGTTGAATGCCGCCGGAACGAAGATGATTTGAGCACCGCGGTCTGTCATCAGGCGGGCAAGTTCGGGAAAGCGGAAATCGTAGCAGATGCACAGTCCCATTTTGCCCCATTTCGTATTAAAAACGGTAATTTCATTTCCGGCCGTTAAGGTGTCCGACTCTTTAAAATACTGACCGCCGGCGATATCAATGTCGAACAAGTGCATTTTGGCATGGCGGGCGATTTCCCTGCCGCTGTCGTCAAATACGTAAGCCGTATTGAAAATCTCACCGCGCTCATTTATCTCCGGCAAAGAACCGGCGGAGATGTAAACGCGGTGTTTCTGCGCCAGACGCCGGCAGAATTGGTAGACAGCACCGCCGTGCTTTTCGGCGTAAAGCGGGAAGAATTTATTTTCATACGGACAGCAGAACATCTCGGGCAGAGCAATAAAATCAGTCTGCGCAGTGATGACGTCGTCAATGAATTTTTCAAGATAAGACAGTGTCTGCGCCTTGTCGGCAAACACTTTTGTCTGTAGTTGCAGTAACTGCATAAAATCATTCCTTTCCGTAAATTTCAAGCTTCTAAAAAATATCGAGCCTTTAAGCCGGTAATATAATAATTTATATTAGTTACCCGTTGTGCTAGTAAAGTATTGAGCCTGTAACCAGCAGTATAATAGTTTATATTCGTTCGATGTTGTCACTTAACCTCACTAAATATAAATTATTATACTGCTTTGGAAAATCAACTAGTACAGTAGGTATTAGTTCGATGTTGTTATTTACCCTTATTAAATATAAACTTGGGAAATCGACTGGCACAATAGATAGATGTTTACAATTTGCTAGCTAAAAAGTATAATTAGAACTATGTATTTTGCCAATTTATTTTATTGAGGAGGAATATCCTGTGAAATGGGCTGAAATTAGTATTCAAACTTCGCATGAAGCTACAGAGGCTGTAGCGGAAATTTTTCATGAGCTGGGAGCTTCTGGCGTTTTGATTGAAGACCCGGAACTGGTAAACGACTATATCCATTCGGGAGCATGGGATTATACAGATATCCCGCTGGCGGAAGAAACGGATATCGTCACGGTCAAAGCATGGCTGCCGACGGACGAGGATTTGCCAAGTAAGCTGGAACAGCTCCGCCTGCATATGGACGAACTCGGCCAGATTTTCGATAAAAGCTGCGGTTCGATTAATTGCAGTGAAATTCAGGATGAGGACTGGGCCAATAATTGGAAACAGTATTTTCATCCGGAAAAAATAGGTGACAGAATTGTCGTAAAGCCGTCATGGGAAGAATACACTCCTGTAAATGATGAAATCGTTATCGAACTCGACCCGGGCATGGCTTTCGGTACGGGTACGCATGCGACGACTTCCATGTGTATTCAGTTATTGGAAGAATATGTCAAACCGGGCATGAAAGTATTCGACGTGGGAACGGGTAGCGGCATTCTGGCGATTGCAGCGGCCAAACTCGGCGCCGGAGAAATTCAGGCTGCCGATTACGACCCTGTAGCTGTAGAAGTGGCGCAGGAAAATATTGCCGCAAACAATGAGGACGGTCATATCGCCATTTTCCAGAGCGATTTGCTGAAAAACATGACGGGCACGGCCGATGTCATCATTGCTAATATTATAGCAGATATAATCATTCGTATGTTTGATGATGTTGATACAAAATTAAATCCGCACGGTGTTATTTTGACAAGCGGCATTATCGCCGACCGTATACCGGAAGTAATTGAAAAAGCGGAACAGCAGGGCTTTGTCGTGGACAAAATGAACGAAAAAGCAGGCTGGGCGGCAATTATTTTCCGCCGCAAGGAAGATATGCAATGAGAAGACTGTTTTTAGACGGACTGATAAGCGATGAATTTACGGTGACTGGCGACGACGCTAAACATCTGCTTTATTCTATGCGCGTAAGACCGCAGCAGGTTTTCACCGTAGTGGATAAGGACGGCAAAGTGGCGCAGGCTGAGGTTTCCTCATGCACGGCCGATACAGTGCGGATGAAATTCCTTCATTATATAGATGATGCTGATACGGAGCCGCAGATTGACGTTGTAGTGGCGCAGTGTCTGCCTAAAGGCGATAAAATGGAATATATCGTGCAGAAAGCGGTGGAGCTCGGCGCAACGAGCATTGTTCCCGTAGTCAGTCAGCATTGCGTCGTGAAATACGATGCCAAAAAGAAAATGCAGCGCCAGCAGAAATGGCAGAAAATTGCCGACGAAGCGGCTAAACAGTGCGGCAGAACGGCCAAACCTACGGTAGAAGCGGTTACGGACTTTAAGCAGCTGGCGGAAAAATACAGCGATTACACCTGCTTTATCTGTTATGAAGCGGAAGATGAATTGTCTGTAAAAGAAGCACTGCAAAAGGTAAATTCCGCCAAATATCTGATACTAATCGGACCGGAAGGCGGATTGAGCCGTGAAGAAGTGCAGCTGTGCCGTCAGCATGGCTTTATCAGCATATCGCTCGGCAAACGCATACTGCGCACCGAAACAGCTTCACTTGCCATGCTCAGTATATTAATGTACGAAAAAGAGGCGCTGTGAGGTGTTCATTTTTCTTTGAAGCTCAAAGAAAAACGAACCAAAAAGAAAACCTTTTTAACGTTTCGCTTACGCTGCACTGGGCGAGTCTTCGAAGCTCTCGCAGATTACAGGCGGTACAAATGGCTCGAAACATTTGGAATTTGGCTCGTGCCTTTTAATTCCGGCAGGAACTAAAATTGAGATGTTGACATTGTAATTCGTCATTTATGCTGAATTTTTGTCTGCGTTGGAGATTTTTACGGTAGCTTTAGCTATTAAGAAAACAATTTTTTA
>DCFC01000038.1 GCA_002314325.1 Megamonas hypermegale | reverse complement strand
TAACGTTTAAAAACTCGCTTCGCTCAAACATTTAAACTAAAACCATATCTAAATATTATTCTTTTTAATAGCTAAAGCTACCGTGAAAATACTCTAAATGTGGATGACAATTTTAGCATGGCTAGCAAACTTCAGTAAGAACAGCTCAATTTGTTCTCAGCTGGAACTAGAAGGCACGAGCCAAGTTCCAAACGTTTCGAGCCGCTGTACTGTTTGTTCTTTTAAAAAGACTACGAAGGCTAGCCCAGTGCAGCGATAGCGAAACGTTAAAAGGTTTTTTCTTTTTGGTTCGTTTTTCTTTTGACCTTTCAAAAGAAAAATGAATAATAACTCGAAAGGAACTTTTATGAAATATAATGAAGCTATGCGGCAGCTTCAGCAAAAGAAACTGTCGCCTGTATATTTAATTTACGGCGAGGAAACATATCTTGCGGAAAAATTTCTGAAAGCCCTGCTTAAGCTTATTAATCCGCAAAATGATGCAGAAGCCGTGCAGTATTTCGATACCGCAAGCGATATCAAGGCGATTTTACAGTCGCTTGACAGTTCGCCGTTTTTCAGCGAAAGAAACATCATCATCGCCAGCGATTTAAAAATTTTTCAGGACAAACTGTCTGACAAAGACAAACGCGACGAACAGCAGTTCACAGACTACCTCGCCGCCATGCCGGAATACAGCATTTTAATCCTGCAATACCATAAAAATAAAATCGACAAACGGCGCAAATTATTCAAGACGATTGACAAATACGGCGTTATCGTGGAATGTGAAACGCTGAACTACTGGAACATAAACGACTGGCTCAATTCCCGCCTGCGCGAGCTGAACCTGCGCTTTGACCGCGAAGCCTACGCTTATTTTATCGAAGCCGTAAAATCCATGGACAAAATCTCACTCGGTTTTTTGGACCAGGAACTTATCAAACTCACTTTATACACCAATGAGAAATTCATCAACCGTCAAACGCTGGAACAGGTATTTTCCTCCATTCCCGAAATTTCCGCCTTCCGCCTCTGGGACAGCCTTTGCGA
Organism: Megamonas hypermegale; assembly: GCA_002314325.1. GTDB lineage: Bacteria > Bacillota > Negativicutes > Selenomonadales > Selenomonadaceae > Megamonas > Megamonas hypermegale_A. The sequence continues at coordinate 1,820 of DCFC01000038.1, read as the reverse complement.
CAGAAATATTTCACTTGCGCTGGAATTATACCTGATACAAAAATCCGCCGGCGTCCACCCGCTTCGCCTGCTCGCGTTCCTCGTCCGCCAGGTACGCCAAATGTGGCAGGTGAAAACGTATTTAAATGAAGGACAAAACGTAAAACAAATCGCTTCCGCCTTAAAACTCCATCCATTCATCACCGAAAAAATCGTCAAACAGACAAACAGCTTTTCCCTCGCTAAAATCGAACAGACACTGCAAAACCTCGCTTCTGCCGATTATAAATTAAAAACAGGCTCTGACGAACCAGCGCTTATGGAAAATATCTTAATTGAATTTTGCCGTTAAAATTTAACACTTATAAAATCTCAAGAGGTGAACCCATTTGCATATTTCTTATACTGACAAAAAAATTTTTTCACCAGAACAAATCTCTGATTTATTCATATCCGTAAATTGGAATTTATCAGCTAAAAACCCGCAACGCTTACACAAAGCCTTATTAAATTCGCCAACTGTATTTACCGCATGGCACGAAAACAATTTAGTTGGTTTAGCCAGAGCAATTGATGATAACGAAATGACAGCATATATTCATTATGTACTTGTTCATCCGAATTATCAGGGATTTGGGATAGCCCGCCATTTAGTAAATTTAATCAAAAATAAATACAGCAATTATTTATATATTGAATTAATGCCTGATGAAAGCAAAAATGCTATATTTTATCAAAAATTGGGGTTTAAAATTGTATCTGATGGAGTACCGATGCAATTATGTCATGCTGAAAAATATATCCAAAATAAATAGCTCTATAAAAAGCGGTGCTTGAAATATGTATACAATTTTCCTTCAAGGTTTATTATTCGGGCTGGCTTATGTTATGCCTATCGGTATGCAAAACATCTATATCATTAATTCCGCCATGCAAAAAAACCGGCGTATCATCATTTTCACAACAGCAGTCGTAATATTTTTCGATATTTCACTAGCTGTCGGCTGCTATTTCGGCGTAGGCGTCCTGCTTGACCGGTATGTTTTTCTGCGTGAAGTTGTTATGCTTCTCGGCTCAATTATCATATTTTATATTGCTTACGGTTTATGGCGTTCCGACAGTGATTTTAAAATCACAGCAAACAGTAATCACAGTCTAATAAAAATTATCTCTGCCGCCTTTTCCGTTGCCTGGCTCAATCCGCAGGCAGTTATCGACGGTTCTCTGCTTCTGGGCAGTTTTAGAACAACACTTTCCGCAGACAATTCCGTTTATTTTCTCCTTGGTGTCTGCATCGCTTCCTGCATATGGTTTTCCTTTCTTTCCTTTATTGCTCATAAATTCATTGAAAAATTTCGCAAACTGGCAAAATACATCAACCTTTCATGCGCTGTTATCCTTTTCTTATATGGAGTAAAACTTTTATACACTTTTTTATCAGAGATAATTCATTGTTCATTTTTCTTTTGAAAGGTCAAAAGAAAAACGAACCAAAAAGAAAAAACCTTTTAACGTTTCGCTACCGCTGCACTGGGCAAGCCTTCGTAGCTCTTCTCTAAAAACAGACAGCACAGTGGCTCGAAACATTTGGAATTTGGCTCGTGCCTTCCATTTCCAGTAAGAACTTAATTTGAGCTGTTAACACTACAATTTGCTAGCCATACTAAAACTATCATCCACATTTAGAGCATTTTCACAGTAGCTTTAGCTATTAAAAATAAAATTTATTAGATGTGTTTTTAGTTCAAATGTTTGAGCGTTAGCGAGTTTTTGAACGTTACAGCTAATAAATTTTATTTTTAAAGTGAAAATCTCTAGTGGGCTACGAACTAAGGCACTTT
>DCFC01000026.1 GCA_002314325.1 Megamonas hypermegale | reverse complement strand
TTTTGGTTCGTTTTTCTTTTGCCTTCCAAAAGAAAAATGAACTTATATTAAATGACATGCACATTCTCTATTTCCTATATTTTTAAGCGCAGGAATTTCCTTCCTGCAAATATCCTTCGCATAAGGGCAGCGCGTATTGAACGGGCAGCCGGGCGGCGGGTTCAGCGGGTTCGGCAGTTCACCATTCAGCAGTATGCGCTGTTTCGTCTTTTCCGCTTGCGGGTCGGGTACAGGAATGGAGGAAAGCAGCGCCTGTGTATACGGATGCAGCGGATTTTCGTACAAATCCTCCGCCTGCGCCGTTTCCACAATGCGCCCCAGATACATGACAGCTACGCGCCGACTGATGTAGCGCACCATCGCCAAATCATGCGCTATGAATAAATACGTTAACCCCAGATATTCTTGCAGTTCTTCCAGTAAATTTATAACCTGCGCCTGAATGGATACATCAAGTGCAGAAATCGGTTCGTCGCAGATAATCAGCTTCGGCTCGCAAGCAAGCGCCCGCGCTATACCGATACGCTGCCGCTGCCCTCCGGAAAATTCATGCGGAAAACGGTTTGCCTGTTCACGACTCAAGCCGACAAGGCTTAAAAGTTCATAAATGCGGCGGTTTTTCTCATTTAACGAACCGTATAAATGATGAATTTCCAGCGGTTCGCCAATAATATCGGCAACGGTCATGCGCGGATTGAGCGAAGCGTACGGGTCCTGAAATATCATCTGTATATCCTTGTGCATTTTATTTTGACCTGAAATTTTCTCGCCGTCAAAAATGACTTCGCCGCTCGTCGGCGTATACAGCCCCATAATTGTCCTGCCCGTCGTCGATTTGCCGCAGCCCGATTCACCGACAAGACCAAGCGTTTCGCCGCGCTCTATCGTCAGGCTGACATCATTCACCGCTTTCAGGATTTTTGTCGGTCTGCCCCAGAAGGAACGTTCCACGACGAAATGCTTCGACAGATTGTTTACTTCCAATAATGCCATTAAAAATCCTCCTTCGGTGCCAGTTCGTGTTCCAGCCAGCATTTTACGTAGTGACCGCCGTTCACAGCCGTAACGGCCGGCATTTGCACTGCACAGATGCGCATGGCTTTAATGCAGCGCATGGCAAACGGACAAAAATTTATTGCCTGCTTTAAATCGGGCGGCTGCCCTTCAATGACGGATAGCGGCTCGCCTTTTTTATCCGTAAGGCGCGGCAGCGATTTTAAAAGACCTTTCGTATACGGATGATGCGCATTGTAAAAAATCTCCTCCGCGCTACCGTATTCCACGACCTGTCCGGCGTACATCACGGCGACATCATCGCACAGATTGGCTATAACGCCCAAATCATGCGAGATGAGAATTATCGCCATGCCGAATTTCTGCTGCAAATCTTTCAGTAAAGCCAAAATCTGCGCCTGCACCGTTACATCAAGCGCCGTCGTCGGTTCGTCGGCGATTAAGAGCTTCGGCTCACAGGCCAGCGCCATAGCAATCATCACGCGCTGGCGCATACCGCCGCTGAACTGATGCGGATAATCATCAAGCCGCTGCTCCGCCGACGGAATACCCACCAGTTTCAGCAGTTCCGCCGCTTTTTGACGCGCTTCATCTTTTTTTAACCGTTTATGCAGAAATAAACTTTCCGTGAGCTGCGTTCCTACCGTAAGCACGGGATTGAGCGACGTCATCGGGTCCTGAAATATCATGGCAATTTCATTGCCGCGCAATCTGTTCATTTCCGCTTCCGTCAGTTTTAGAATATCTTTATCTTTGAAAATGATTTTGCCGTGTTCAATAATGCTGTTTTCCCGCGGCAAAAGCCCCATGACAGCATGAGCCGTAACGGACTTACCGCAGCCCGACTCGCCCACAATGCCGATTGTCCTGCCTTCATCTACGGAAAAGCTGACATCGCGCACTGCTTTTACCTTGCCGCGATACGTAGAAAACGACACAGCCAGATTTTTTACCTCTAATAACATACAATCACCTCATCTCGGCTCTCAGCGACGCATTTTCGGGTCAAGCACATCTCTGAGCCCGTCGCCCAGAAAATTGAACGCCAGCATCGTAATGCTGATTGCCGCCGCCGGGAAAAACAGCTGAAACGGATACGCCCTGATATTGTTCACGCCCTCGGACGCCAATACGCCCCAGCTCGCCATCGGTGCCGACACACCCAAACCGATGAAGCTCAGAAACGCTTCCGTAAAAATTGCGTCCGGTATCGCCAGCGTCATCGTTACGACAATCGCACCCATTGCATTCGGAATTAAATGACGCAGCAGTATCCGCATGCGGGAAGCGCCAATACAGCGCGCCGCCAAAATAAATTCCTGCTGCTTCATCGCCAAAATCTGACCGCGCACAATCCTCGCCATCTGCAGCCAGTAGCCGATACCGAGCGCGATGAATATATTGATAAGTCCCGGCTTGAGTACCACCATTAATAATATTACATATAAAAGCGTCGGCACACTGTACAGAATATCGACGATATTCATCATTACTCTGTCGACCTTGCCGCCGCAGAAACCGGCAATTCCGCCGTAAATAACGCCGATGAAAAAATTCAGCAGACTGGCGACAATGCCGATAGCCAGAGAAATCCGCGCGCCGTACAATACACGGATGAAAATATCCCTGCCGAGATTGTCCGTGCCGAACCAGTGTTCAAAACTAGGCGACTGGTTCGGCATCATCAAGTTCTGTTCATCATAACTGTGACTGGAAAACAGCGGCACGAACACGGCGATTAAAATCAAAACTACGATGACAGCCAGACCGAGCGTCGCCATTTTATTCTTTTTCAGACGAAGCCACGCATCCTGCCAATAGCCGAGCGTCTCCGTCTGCTTTTGCACATTTATTATCTCCCGCTCCATAGGAGCGAACATTTCCTTATTGAGCAAATTATTCACCCTTTCCACTGCCGATTTTAATGCGCGGGTCCAAAAGCGGATAAATCAAATCCACCAGCATATTCAGCACGATGACGATTACGCTGTAAAAAATCGTTACACCGAGAATAACAGTGTAATCGCGATTGTAAATACTCGTTACGAAATACTGTCCCAGTCCCGGAATGGCAAAAATACTTTCAATGACGAAACTGCCCGTCAAAATTCCCGCCGCCATCGGACCGATATACGTAATAACTGGAATTAGCGAATTTGGCAGAGCGTGTTTGAACAACACGGTCAGGCGGGACAAGCCCTTGGCGCGCGCCGTCTTTATATAATCCTGCCCCAAAACGTCAAGCATGGAAGAGCGTGTAAGACGCGCAATGAACGACATCGGCATGCCCGACAGCGCCAATGCCGGCATAATCTGATACTGCCAGCCCTCCCACATTGCCGACGGCAAAAGGTGCAGCTTTGTCGATAATACGTAAATCAGCAGCGCCGCTACAACGAAACTCGGCACTGCCACGCCGAGCGTCGTGCAGAAATTAACGGCATGGTCCTGCCATTTCCCCTGCTTCACCGCCGCCAAAACTCCGGCGGGAATACCGATAATTACCGCGATTAAAACGGCTTCCATACCGAGCTGAAACGATACGGGAAAACCGTCTTTAATTATATCGTTTACACTACGGCCGGGATATTTGAACGACGGACCCAAATCGCCCTGCACGAGATTTGTCAGATAATCGCCGTACTGCTTATACAGCGGGTCATTCAGTTTATAACGCTCCTCAATGCTCTTGAGCACGACCGGCGGCAATGATTTTTCCACCGTGAACGGCCCGCCCGGAATGGCGTGCATCAGACCGAACGTAATCGTAATGACGACCCACAGTACGAGCACGGCATTAAAAATGCGTTTTATAATATAAGCCAGCAAAACTATTCACTCCCCGAAATTATATATAAATACTACAAAACTTATTATAAGAGTGAACGCTTTATTGTGCAAATAAAAAAACAGGCATTACCGCTTCAAAAAGTAACGCCTGTTTTTATTTAACTACATATTTTTCTGAAAAAATTCCGCCATTTTATCAAACGGAATGATATCCGTCTTATCGTACAAATCAGTATGCACGGCATTAGGAATAAGCATCAATTCTTTATTATCGCCTTGGAGCATTTTATACGCATCTTTACTGAAATAACAGGAATGAGCCTTTTCACCGTGAATGATGAGTACGGCATTTTCAATTTCTCCTGCGTACTGTAAAATCGGCATATTGAGGAAGGAGAGCGCCGATGTTATATTCCAGCCGCCGTTGGAATTTAAGGAACGCGCATGATAGCCGCGCTTCGTCTTGTAATAATCAAAATAATCCTTTACAAAAAACGGCGCATCATCCGGCACGCTGTCCGGTAAACCGCCTGCCAGTGCATACGAACCGTCTTTATAATCTTCCGTGCGCTGAGCACTGAGCGCTTTGCGCTTTTCCTGCCGCTGCGCCGCACTGTCTTCCGCATCAAAATAACCGTTAGCCGTTACGCGTGTCATATCGTACATGGTAGAAGCAACCGTTGCCTTAATGCGCGTATCGACAGCCGCCGCATTTATCGCCATGCCGCCCCAGCCACAGATACCGATAATGCCGATTTTTTCCGGGTCGACATTATCCTGTACGGAAAGGAAATCCACCGCCGCGCAGAAATCTTCCGTATTGATATCCGGCGAAGCAACGTAGCGCGGTGTTCCGCCGCTTTCACCAGTGAACGACGGGTCAAAAGCAATCGTCAAAAAGCCTCTTTCCGCCATAGTCTGCGCATACAGTCCTGCCGCCTGTTCCTTTACCGCACCGAACGGACCGCAGACAGCAATAGCCGCCAGTTTTCCTGCCGCATTTTTCGGTTCATACAAATCAGCCGCCAGTGTAATACCGTAGCGATTATGAAAAGTTACTTTGCGATGATTTACTTTATCACTTTGCGGAAAAGTCTTATCCCATTCCTGCGTTAAAACCAGTTTTTCTGCCATTTAAAAAACCTCCGTTATATCTATTTTATTTCATTGAATACTGTTATCTTGTTACTTTCATTGTAATTTACCGAAAACAAAATAGCAAATACCTAATTTTCATGCGGTGATATACCTAATAAGCATTGATTACTGTTCATTTTTCCTTGATGCAAAGAAAAACGAACCAAAAATCACCTAAAGGTATAACAGGCTCTAATTACTAAAGTAATAAGAGCCTGTAAAAAA
>DCFC01000018.1 GCA_002314325.1 Megamonas hypermegale | reverse complement strand
GGCGCAATATGAAGATAAATTAAGAAGTTAAATCTTTTTAACATATATTGCGCCGAACGGCACTTTTTTATTCGATTTTTTTATAATCCTTGGGAAAATATTAAAAAAAAGATATCTCCACGTCTAAACGGAGATATCTTTTTTTATTATATTATTTTAGCACCTTCACGGTCGATATCGAGTACTAAATATCTTGCTTTAACATCATGTTTGGCGAAAGCCTGCACCATCGCCTGACCGATTGCTTCGCCGTTTTCCGCCGTATAGGCGATGAGAGTCGGGCCTGCACCGCTTAGAACAGTGCCGAGCGCACCGTTTTTGTCGGCGGCTTCGAATACATCGTACATGCCCGGGATTAAATCGGCGCGGTACGGCTGGTGCAGTCTGTCGTCAAATGCCCCTTTCAATATGTCAGGTTTGCTCTGACTGAATGCGCCGATAATCATGGCGATATGACCGATATTGAATATGGCGTCTTTGAGCGGTACGTTCTGTTTCAGTACGGAGCGCGCTTTTTTTGTTGACAGATAGAAATCCGGTATCGCTACCACCATTTTCAGCGGGAACTCCGGTACAAACGATATATGCTTCAGTTTGCCGTCAAGAAAGGCGCTGATTGTAATGCCGCCGAACAGCGCCGGTGCGACGTTGTCGGGATGACCTTCAATCTTCGTCGCCATCTCGAATATTTCCTGTACGGAATATTTATTGTCAAGGCAGGCGTTCGCCGCTACAAGTCCCGCTACGATGGCGGTGGCACTGCTGCCCAGCCCGCGCGAGAGCGGCACGTTGTTCGTCATTTTTATATGGGCGCCTTTATAGTTGGCACCAGCTTTATCCAGCAGCTGTTTTATACAGCGCCAGACCATGTTTTTGCTGTCTTTGGGAATGTTTTCCGCGCCGTCGCCGTATATTTCTATGATTAACTTGTTTTCTTCTAATAAAGTCAGTTCCAGTTCGTTGTAAATACTACAGGCAATGCCCATTACATCAAAACCCGGTCCGCAGTTGGCGGTCGTGCCCGGTACTTTGACTTTTACAGTTTTGCTACTCAAAAAAATCAGTCCTCCTGAGGCATTATTACACGTATCATATTGCTGATTTGGTTCACTACATCGAGATTGTTCAGACGAATTTTCACGTCGTCCACCTGTTTATTATTGACATCATGTGTAATTGCCACGATTTCCGAGAATTCACCTACTTTGCGTTTTTGAATTACGGAATACAGGCTGATTTCGCTTTCGCCGAAAGCTGTAGCAATAGCACCGAGTACCCCCGGTTTGTCTTCAACGAGCAGGCGGATATAATAACCTGACCGTACTTTGTCCGGCGGGCACAATTTCTTTTCTTCGTAGCAGGTGCAGCGAATGCGGCCGAAACGGTCTTTGCCCATGTCGCGGGCAACGTCGATAATGTCGGCGAGCACTGCTGAAGCTGTCGGTTTTTCGCCGGCGCCTCTGCCATAGAACATCGTGTCGCCGACTGCATTGCCGTGAATGAATACGGCGTTGAACACATTGCGCACGGATGCGAGCGGGTGCGCTTTCGGCAGGAATGTCGGATGCACACGGACATCAATGCCGTCTTCCGTATTTTTGGCTACGGCCAAGAGTTTGATGGTGAAGCCAAGTTCCTGAGCGTAGTTGATATCCTCCGGCGTGATTTTCGTGATGCCTTCCACCTGTACATCATTAAGGTTGATACGGGTGTTAAAGGCAATAGAAGATAAAATGGCAACTTTGCGGGCAGCGTCCAGCCCTTCCACGTCGGCCGTCGGGTCGGCTTCGGCATATCCTTTTGCCTGCGCTCGCTGCAGTGCCGTGGCGTAATCCATGCCTTTTTCCGTCATTTTGGTCAGCATGTAGTTCGTCGTGCCGTTCACGATACCAATTAAGTCCGTGATTTTATTGGCAGTCAGGCTTTGTTTGAGCGGCGTGATAATCGGGATGCCGCCGCCGACGCTGGCTTCAAACATGAAATCGACGTCGTTTTTTTCCGCTGCGTCGAATACGTCCTTGCCGAACTGAGCTACGACATCTTTATTAGCGGTAACGACGTGCTTGCCGTTGTTCATAGCCTGAAGCATGTATTCGCGCGCCGGATGAATGCCGCCCAAAAGTTCCACTACGATATCTATTTCCTTGTCGTTTAGAATATCGTCCGGATTTGTCGTCAGCTGGACTTTTTCAGCCAGTGCCTTATGTTTATCGGGATTGCGCACGAGAACTTTCGTTACTTCAATATCGCAGCCGATTTTTTCTTTGATGTCGTGATAGTTGTCCTGCAAAACTTTTACTACGCCCGTGCCGACCGTTCCGCCGCCGAGCAGTCCCAATTTTATCTTCTTTACCATGATATCATTCCTCTCTAACCTTGAAATATTAAACCTGACCGATTACTTCCAGACGTCTTACGCCGTTTATCATGCGCAGTTTGTCCAAAAGCGCCTCCAGGTCGATTTCCATGTTTTTCGTTTCGATGGAAACGGTGGCAACGGCTACGCCCTGCAGAGGAATGCCCTGATTTATGGTTAACACATTTCCTTTGTCTGCGGAAATCATGTTGAGTACATTAGACAGTACACCTTGTTTATTGTCCAGCATGAAAGATACTGAAACGATTTTGTTAATGCTTGCTTCATAGAAAGGCAGCACGAAATCTTTGTATTTATAATAAGCACTGCGGCTCAGACCCATTTTGGAAACAGCTTCGTTTATGGTCATATTGTCATAGCGGCGCAGCATTTCTTTTACCTTTATGGTTTTTTTGATTGCCGACGGCAATATATCTTCCTTTACTAAATAATATCCTGAATCTTTTTTTGTCATTATTGAATTCCTCCGTACTTGTACAATGGATAATTTTCTTTATATAGTAGACATTATATCATCTTACAAATAGAATAGCAAAGGATATTTTACATTTTGGCAAAATTTATCGGCTGCCCGCTTTTATCTTGTTTTCCGTGCCGTTCATGAGGCGCACGATATTGGATTTGTGGCGGTAGATAACGAATATCGCCGCTACAATGCCGAACAGCACGAACTCGAGCGGCAGTCCCGTGAGGAATGCGCAGACGGGTACAAGTACTGCCGCGATGATGGAGCCGAGTGATACATATTTACTAATGAGTACGACGACGAGCCATACCAAAAAGACAATTGCCGACACGGAAGGCATAAGCATAATCAGTACGCCCAGTCCCGTCGCCACGCCTTTGCCGCCTTTGAATTTCAGAAACAGCGACAGCGAATGGCCGACAATCGCCATGATGCCGCCGATAATCATGGCGGTGGAAGTACCCACAAGCAGCATGCCCAGATATACGCCGACCATGCCTTTTAGAAGGTCGGCGACAAAAACGGTAAAGCCCGGCAGTTTGCCCAGCGTGCGCCAGGCATTTGTCGCGCCGATATTTTTACTGCCGTGCTCTCTCAGGTCGACGTGCCAGATTGTTTTGCCCAAAATCAGACCGCTCGGAATGGAGCCGATTACGTAGCTTAAAACTATCACTATAATATACGACAGCATTATTCATCTTCCTCTTTTCGACCGCGTACGACTAATTTAAGCGGCGTGCCTTCAAATCCGAACGACTCGCGCAGTTTGTTTTCCAAGAAACGTAGATAGGAAAAGTGCATGAGTTCCGGGTCGTTGACGAATACGAGAAATTTCGGCGGTTTGATATCGGCCTGCGTCATAAAGTAGATTTTGAGCTGTCTGCCTTTATGCGACGGCGGCGGATTTATGGAAACGGCATCGAGTACGAGCTGATTCAGGACGCTCGTCTGAATGCGCATCGCTTGCTGTTCAGCCACATAGCGCACCAAATCCACTACGCGGTGTACGCGCTGTTTGGTGAGTGCCGAAGCGTACAATACCGGTGCATACTGCAAAAAGCCCAGTTCTTCGCGGATATCTTCCGTAAAACGCAGAGATGTTTTATCGTCTTTTTCGATTAAATCCCATTTGTTGACGACAATGACACAGCCTTTGCCTGATTCATGCGCATAACCGGCGATTTTCTTGTCTTGTTCCGTTACGCCCTCCGGCGCGGAAAGCACCATCAGCACGACATCGGCTCTGTCTACGGCGCGCAGGGAGCGCATTACGCTGTAGCGTTCCACCGGCATGTCGATTTTCGCTTTGCGGCGCATTCCTGCCGTATCAATCAGCGTGAAATGCGTATCGCCGTCGACGAACTGCGTATCAATGGCGTCGCGCGTCGTCCCTGCCACATCGCTGACAATGACGCGCTCCTGACCGAGCAGGGCATTGACGAGCGAGGATTTGCCCACGTTCGGGCGGCCGATTACGGCAATGCGGATTTCATCGTGTTCAATATCGTCATCCAAATCCTGCGGGAAGTTCTTCACGATTTCATCGAGTAGGTCGCCGACATTGAGCGCGTTCGCTGCGGAAATGCCGATAGGGTCGCCGAGTCCCAGATTATAGAATTCGAATACGTCCATATGCTGTTTCGGGCTGTCGATTTTGTTCACGGCTACGATGACCGGTTTGCGCGTATTGCGCAGGATATGACCGATTTCCTCGTCGTCATGTGTAAGACCGGTGCGTCCGTCCACCATGAATACGATTACGTCCGCTTCTTCAATGGCAAGGCGCGCCTGTTGGCGCATGGAAGCAAGTATTTTTCCTTCGCCGTCATTTTCCAGCTCAATCCCGCCCGTATCAATCATTGTGAACTGATGGTTGAGCCATTCCGCATCCATATAAATGCGGTCGCGCGTAACGCCTGGGAAATCTTCCACGATGGATACGCGTTTTTTACCAATCTGATTAAAAAAAGTGGATTTGCCCACGTTCGGGCGTCCCACGATAGCAACTATAGGTTTAGCCAATTTATTCACCTCGTAAAATTTAAATTTATTTTGTATAACCGGCATTTGACTGCCATGTGTAAATAGCTTTGGTGCGTTTACATTCTATATTATACCAATCCGTCAGAAGTTTTTTCAAATCGCTGCCGTCGTCGGCTACTTTCACTGTTTCGTCAGGAAAGGCCTTTTTGATATCGTCCAGCGAATAATCGTCGAGGAAGATGTCTTCTCCCTGCCGCAGAGCGCTGGAAGGAATTATTATACCATGGCGGGAGCGGTTTTGCTTCGATTTTTGCAGATTTTTTATGATATCCTGCCCGGTCAGAAGTCCCGTTACCGTTACTTCGTGGCCGAAAAAGTCGTTTTCTATGGATAAAACATTGACGTCAAGATTTTTAATCTCTATTTCCTGCACCAGTTTTTTTATCGTTTGCCCTACCGATTTGCCGCAGACGATATCGAGTGCGAGCGGCTCGTCATAGCCGTGTGTTTTCGCTTCGGTCTGCTGCCATTGTTCGATGAAGTTGCGCACAAGGCCGATACCGTTATCAAGCTGCGGAAAACCGTCATACTCCTGTGCACTCGGCAGCTCTTCTTCCGCCAGTATATAAAATTCGTCGCTGAGATAAACGAATGCGCTGCCCGTTTCGCGGCGCATTTTTTCCTGCCATTTGCGCACCTGCGCGATGACTTCTTCTGCTCCTTTTTTGTCGAACGTCTGCAACGGATAGCAGTTTTCGCGGAATTTCGTCAGACCGACCGGTACGATGCCCAGACTAAGCGCATGAGGGCGCAGGTTGATAATATCCGCAATCGTTTTCTCGAGTTCCGCGCCGTCGTTGAGCTCCGGGCACAGTACAATCTGCGTATGATACTGTACCTGCGCTTCGTTCAAAGCATGGAGCTGCTTCATGATAAGTCCGGCTCTTTGCTGGCGGAGCATCTGCGCCCGAAGGCCGGGATTGGTCGTATGCACGGAAACATACAGCGGGGACAAATGCAGCCGTTTTATGCGCTCCAAATCTTGTGCGTTTAAATTCGTCATAGTTATGAAATTGCCGTAAAGAAACGAAAGCCGGTAATCATCGTCTTTGATGTACAGCGACGAACGCATGTCAGACGCCACCTGGTCAACGAAACAGAAATAGCAGTTGTTGGCGCACTGGCGGATTTTGCCGAATACTGCTGATTCAAATTCTGCTCCGAGTTCTTCATCAACATCTTTTTCAAACCCGATAATTTCCTGCTCACCATCAGCATGTTCCACGAGCATTTCTATCTCCTCATCCGCCAGGGCGAAGCTCAAGTCGATAATATCCGTCAGTTCCTGCCCGTTGACAGCTACTATTTTATCGCCCGGCACGAGCTCCAGCTCCTGCGCTAGCGAATTTTCCTGTACTGCTGAAATAATGCCACCTTTTGCCAATAAAATCACCTCATTTATAAATATTACATTGATAAATCAAATCTGCTGTGCCGGTTGATGAGCTAAAGCAGTGCTTTTGTGCTAGTTAATTTCTTAAAGCAGTATAATAATTTATATTTAGTGAGGTTAAGTGACANNATATAAACTATTATACTGCTGGTACAGGCTTAATGTTTTACCATCATAACAGATATATTGTATAATCAGAAAAAAAGAGTGATGAATTTCACCACTCTTTTATCGTTTTTTATTAAACTAAAAAATATTATTCAGTCACTTCGTCGCCGATAGTTGCAGGTTTTTCTTCTGCGGACTGTTTAGCGAGAAAATCCTGATATTCTTTCTTTTCAGCGTCCTGCTGAACTTTTGTAATGCTCAGGGCAATTTTTTTGTTTTCCATATCTACATGGATAACTTTAACCGTAACTTCATCGCCGACACTTACTGCTTCAGAAGCTTTCGTGATGTGTTTCGGGGAAAGTTCGCGCATGCGGATAAGACCGTCAAAGCCCGGTTCGATTTCCATGAATGCACCGAAGTCGGTCAATTTAACAATTTTGCCTTTTACATAAGAGCCTACAGGATATTTTTCGGCTTTATCAAACCACGGGTCGCGAACCGTATCTTTAATGCTTAAAGAGATACGCTGCGTTTCCGGGTCGTAAGCTTTAACGAGAACTTCCACTTCCTGACCTACGGAAAGAACGTCAGCCGGGTTTTTCACATGTTCCCAGGAAAGGTCGGAAATGTGCGCCAATCCGTCAACACCGCCGATGTCGATGAATGCGCCGTAATCAACAATGCGTTTAACTGTGCCCTGACGTTTTTCGCCTACAACGATGCTAGCGAGTGCTTCTTCGCGTTTCTGAGCGCGTTCCTGTTCCAGAACAACGCGGCGGGAAAGAACGAGGCGCTGTTTTTTCGCATCTACTTCAATGATTTTTACAGCCACTTTCTGGCCGACGAATTCGCTCAAATCTTTTACGAAATGAAGCGCAACCTGAGAAGCCGGAATGAAACCGCGCAGTCCGCAGGCGGAAGTTAAAAGACCGCCTTTTACTACCTGCTGAATTTCAACTTCAATAGTTTCGTCGTCTTCTTTGATTTTTTCTACCTGCTGCCAAGCAACGAGTCTGTCAGCACGTGTTTTGGATAAAATAACGCCGTTTTCGCCGCCGAGAGCCACAACGTATACGTCGATTTCGTCGCCGACTTTTACAACGTCTTCAGCGCTATCCGGTTCCGGATATGCCAGTTCTTTTTTCGTAATAGGAATTTCTGTCTTATAACCGATATCTACATACGCTTCATCACGGTTGACCAAAACCACAGTACCCTTTATAACTTCATGTGGATTAAATTCCTTCATAGATTCTTCTTCTAATAAGCTTGCCATGTCTTGCACTTTTCATATACCTCCTTGATAATCCAGTCAGGCGTGGACGCTCCGGCTGTAATACCAATTTTTTTAATATTATTGAACCAGTCATTTTGCAGTTCATCGGCGGTTTCGATATGATGCACTGCGCAATGCTCGGCACAAATCTGCGCTAATCTTGTTGTGTTAGCACTGTTACGACCGCCGATGACAATCATCAAATCCACCTGCCGTGCCAGTTTGATGGCCGCGGACTGACGTTTGTCGGTAGCCGTACAAATCGTTCGTAATATCCTGATATCATAGGATTTGTTCAACAAAATGCTTACGATTTTATTGAAGCTGTCTGCTGAAAACGTTGTCTGCGCCACAATTCCCATACGCGGCATGAAATCTACAGCCTGCGCTTCTTCCTCCGTGCACAGTACAAGGGAGTTTTCACCGGCCCATTCCTTGATGCTTTTTACTTCAGGATGGTCTTTTTCGCCTATAATAATAACTTTGAAGCCTTCATCAGCCAATGTTTTAGCCGACATTTGAGCTTTTTTTACATGTGGACAAGTAGCATCTGCAAGCTCCAGCCCTTTCGCCTGTATTTTTTCATACACGCTCGGACCGACACCGTGAGAACGTATTATAATTTTTCCACAATCCATATCTTCAACTGTTTCAACAACACCGATTCCTTTATCAGCCAAAGATTTTACCATTTGCGGATTATGAATTATCGGCCCCAGTGTGCAAACCCTGCGGGATAAATCGACGTTGCTGAGCGCCGTTTTTATCGCCCGTTTTACACCGTAGCAAAATCCATAATCGTCAGCTAAAATTACTTCCAAAATTAATCACCATCAAAAATTATATTACTAAGCCTATGATTTAGTATACCATATATTACTGTCTATATTCTACTGTATTTTTAACATAGAAGCAATTTCTTGCATTATTTTTTCAGTAAATTCCTGTAAATTTTCTTTATCGGCTTTTTCCGCTTCGAAACGCAGCGGTTTTCCGTATGAAACTTTCAGGCGGCGGAACGGTCTGAGGCGGAATGTTCCCTCAATCGCCACCGGCACGACGACGGCTTTTGATTTTGCCGCAATGAGCGCCACGCCCGGCGCGCCTTTATGCAGTTTGCCGTCGCGGCTGCGTGTCCCTTCAGGAAACATGCAGATACATTCGCCTGCTTTGAGCATTGTGAGCGCCGTCTTTATCGCTGCTCTGTCGGAAGCGCCGCGGCGCACCGGGAATGTATGCACGTTTACGAGTATGTTTTTCAATATCGGTACGTGGAATAATTCCTCTTTGGCCATGTATGCCAAATGGCGCGGAATGAATGTTCCTACAAGCGGCGGGTCCCAGTTGCTCAAATGGTTGGATGCCAGAATGACGGCGCCGCTTTTCGGCACGTTTTCCGCGCCTGTGACTTTTGTCGGGAAAATAACCGAATAGATAAAAATGAACATCAACTTTAATATTTTATACAGCATAATCAATCGTTCCCATCAATTCAATTAGTCCTGAGCCATTTTCACAATAGCTGCCAGAACTTCTTCAATCGTCATTTCCGTCGTATCCAGAAGAAGCGCGTCGTCTGCTTTTTTCAGCGGCGAAATCTCTCTGTTCATATCGGCTTCGTCCCGGGCGATGATGTCTTTTTTTATTTCCTCAACATCGATGTCGTAGCCTTTTTCTTTCATCTGTCTGGCGCGGCGGTTGGCTCTTTCCTCTACGGAAGCCGTCAGAAATATTTTCAGGTCAGCGTTTGGCAGTACGCATGTGCCGATATCTCTGCCGTCCATGAGCACTTTGCCGCATTTGGCCATAGCGCGCTGCAATTCCACCATTTTGGTGCGGACTTCACTTACAGCCGCTACCTGCGATACGAGTGCTGTCACTTCCGGTGTGCGGATAGCGGCAGATACGTCCGTGCCGTTTGTTTCCACGCGCATATTTTTATTTTCATCGTAAGACAGTTTTATATCGATGTCATCCAGTACGGAAATAATCTGCTCGGTGGAAACGGGCGGCGTGTATTCCTGCAGAACTCTCCAGGCTACGGCGCGGTACATTGCGCCCGTGTCAATATAGATGTAACCGAGCTTTTGGGCCGCCATTTTAGCAATGGTCGATTTTCCGGCTCCTGCCGGTCCGTCAATAGCAATTACTGATTTTGTCATATTATCACCTGTATTATTCAAATTGAGCGAGGATTTTATAAAATGTAGGATAGGAAATATTGACGCAGTCGCTGTTTTCAATTTCGATACCGGCTCCGGCAGCGCCTAAAACGGCAAGTGCCATGGCAATTCTGTGGTCGTCATGCGAATTGCAGCGGGCAAATTTTAAATTATTGGCCTGACCGCCGGTGATGACCATGCCGTCTTCTTTGCCTTCAATGCACGGGCAGACTTTGTTGAATTCATCCGTAATAACTTGCAAACGGTCCGTTTCCTTCACGCGCAGTTCGCCTGCTCCTGTGATGACCGTTGTTCCTTCAGCAAACATGGCGGCAACGGCGATAATCGGAATTTCATCAATTAAGCGCGGCATGATGTCTGCACCGAATGTCGTGCCGTGCAGCTGCGCCGAGCGGACGCGAATATCAGCCAGAGGTTCTACTTCGTCGCGTACATTGAGAAGTTCGATATCTGCGCCCATATCGTTTAGAACGTCGATGATGCCAGTACGCGTTTCATTTATGCCTACATCTTTTAAAATCACGTCGCTGCCTTCGATTATGGAAGCTGCCACCAGCCAGAATGCGGCGGAGGAAATATCGCCCGGCACGTGAATTTCTTTCGGTGCCGTCATTTTATCCACTTTGGAAATCGTAATGCTTGTGCCGGATTTTTTTAATTTCACGCCGAAGCCGGTGAGCATTCGTTCCGTATGGTCGCGTGAGGTGTACGGTTCCGTTACGGTCGTTTCACCGTCGGCATTCATACCGGCAAGCAGGATTGCTGATTTCACCTGCGCGCTGGCCATCGGCATCTGGTAGGAAATGCCGTGCAGATTTTCCTGCGGCGGAATTACCGTAATCGGCAGCAGTTTGTTATTCTGGCGGCCGACGATATTTGCGCCCATCTGCGACAGCGGATTTATCACTCTGCCCATTGGACGGCGGCTGAGCGAAGCGTCGCCCGTAAATGTCGTCAGGAATTTCTGACCAGCCAGTATGCCCATCATCAGACGGAGCGTCGTACCGGAATTGCCGGCGTCGATAATGCCCTGCGGTTCTTTCAGGCCGTGCAGACCGTTGCCTTTGACAATCAGCGTATTTTCATCAATTTCCTGCACATTTACGCCGAGGGAGCGCATACAGTTGACAGTCGACATGCAGTCAGCCGCATGCAGAAAATTGGTTATTTTCACTTCACTATCGCAAAGTCCGGCAAACATCACGCTGCGGTGCGAGACGGATTTATCGCCCGGGATTAAGATTTCACCGGATAATCCTTTTTGCAGAGGTTGAATTGTTTTTACGTTATCCATTGCTTCAAACCTTTCTTAAATCAATATTTACCTGTTGCGCCGGTTAATTTTTATTGTGCTAACTGATTTTCCAAAGCAGTATAATACTTTATATNNTATATTTAGTGAGGTTAAGTGACAACAGGCAGCGAATATAAAGTATTATACTGCTGGTTACAGACTAGATGTTTTTCTAGCACAATTGGTAAACTTTATATTTTACCGGTGCAGCAGGTAATATTTATTTTTGGAATAATTATAACACTATCCGCAAAAATTGAAAATCTGTTCACCGCGGCTTGTTTCACATAGATTTTGCAATTTGCCGCATTTATTGTATTTACTGCTTTGAAGCCGTTTCGGTCAAGTTTGTTTATAAAAAAACACTTGACAAATTATATTGAATAGTTTAAGGTATACATAACGTAAAGTTGTAAACATGAAATTGGATATAATAAATCCTGTGAACAGACAAGTAATTCATAGTAAAAAGCTACAGAGAGCCGATGGCTGGTGTAAATCGGTGTGATACTATAATGAACATCATCTGGGAGGTTTTTAATTGAACGGTGTATGCCCAGTAAATTAAAACGCTTTTTCCTCGTTATCGGAAAAATACATTTGTATTTAAATTTGAAGTATAAAAATATGAATGTAGTCTGAGTGTTGTCATCTATTGACAAAATTTGGGTGGTACCACGGCTTATAATAGTCCGTCCCTTAGTTAGCAGGGGACGGATTTTTTATTATATTTATCAAATGAATGTTTGCATTAATCATACGTATACTAAGGTATACATAAAGGAGAGTTTTTTTATCATGGCAAAAATTTATTATCAGGAAGATTGCAATCTCAACTTACTGAAAGGCAAAAAAATCGCTGTCATCGGCTACGGTAGCCAAGGTCATGCACATGCGTTAAACTTAAAAGAATCCGGCTGCGATGTAATCGTAGGTCTTTATAAAGGTAGTAAATCCTGGGCAAAAGCTGAAGCACAGGGTCTTCAGGTTTTCACAGCCGCTGAAGCTGCTGCTCAGGCAGATATCATCATGATTTTAATCAACGATGAAAAACAGGCTAAAATGTACAAAGAATCTATCGAACCGAACTTGACAGCAGGCAAAATGCTCATGTTCGCTCACGGCTTTGCAATTCACTTCAATCAGATTGTTCCGCCGAAAGATGTCGATGTTACGATGATTGCTCCGAAAGCTCCGGGCCATACTGTAAGAAGCGAATATTTAAGAGGCCGCGGTACACCTTGCCTTGTTGCCGTATATCAGGACGCTACGGGCAATGCTTTGGACCTTGCACTTGCTTATGCAAACGGTCTTGGCTGCTCCAGAGCCGGCGTTTTGGAAACTACATTTAGAACTGAAACGGAAACTGACCTCTTCGGTGAACAGGCTGTTCTCTGCGGCGGCGTTTGCGCTTTGATGCAGGCAGGTTTTGAAACACTCGTTGAAGCAGGCTACGACCCGCGCAATGCTTATTTCGAATGTATCCATGAAATGAAACTTATCGTTGACCTCATTTATGAAAGCGGTTTTGCTGGAATGCGCTATTCCATTTCCAATACTGCTGAATTCGGCGATTATATCACTGGACCGAAAATCATCACTGAAGATACGAAGAAAGCTATGAAACAGGTTCTCAGCGATATTCAGGACGGTACATTTGCTAAAAACTGGCTTACGGAAAACCTCACTGGCAATGCACACTTCCTTGCTATGCGCAAAAAAGCTGCTGAACATGAATGTGAAAAAGTCGGTGCAGAACTTCGCAAACTCTACAGCTGGAATGATTCTGACAAACTTATCAACAACTGATATTTGCGGCGGTTATATAAGCAAAAAAAGAGATGCTGCTAAGCGTCTCTTTTTTTCACCATAAAAAATTCTAACAATTTATAAAAGTTTAGAAAAGTAACTTATTATACTGCTGGCTCAGGCTAGCTGTTTTACTAGCACAACGAATAAAAGTATTTATATAGCATGAAGGAGGACATATGAGAATGAACGGTGCTCAGGCAATTATTGAATGTCTGAAAAAAGAAAATGTTGACCTTGTTTTTGGTTATCCGGGCGGAGCTGTGCTGACACTGTACGATGCTCTGTATCAAAATAAATTCCGTCATATTCTGACAAGACACGAACAGGGTGCTGTCCATGCGGCTGACGGCTATGCCCGTTCTACCGGCAAAGTCGGCGTATGCTTTGCCACATCTGGCCCGGGTGCTGCCAACCTTGTTACCGGTATCGCTACAGCCAATATCGACTC
Organism: Megamonas hypermegale; assembly: GCA_002314325.1. Lineage (GTDB taxonomy): Bacteria > Bacillota > Negativicutes > Selenomonadales > Selenomonadaceae > Megamonas > Megamonas hypermegale_A. Next base: position 8,460 of record DCFC01000018.1, on the reverse strand, counting down.
AATTCCGCTTGTGTGTATTACGGGACAGGTGGCGACGCATCTTATCGGACGCGATGCTTTCCAGGAAGCTGATGTCTGCGGTATTACCGCCCCGGTTACCAAGCATAATTATCTTATAAAAAAAGTTGAGGACCTGCCGCGTATTTTTAAGGAAGCTTTCTACATTGCCTCCACCGGCAGACCGGGTCCTGTCGTTATAGATATAGCCAAAGACGTATTTGAAGCGGAAATAGATTTTGTTTATCCGGATACGGTGAACCTGCTGGGCTACCATCCGCAGACGGAAGGCAACACGCAGGATATTGATAAATTAATCGAAGCCATGCAGGAAGCGGAAAAACCGGTAATCTTCGTCGGCGGCGGTGTAATTTTATCCGATACGGCACCGTATATCCGTCAGATTGCCAAAGCGACGGGCATTCCTGTCGTGGAAAGTCTTATGGGCAGAGGCTCTTTGCCGTGCGATATGCCGGAGTCCCTCGGCATGGTAGGTATGCACGGCACATATACAGCTAATACGGCCGTGATGGAAAGCGATTTGTTAATCGGTATCGGCGCGCGCTTTGACGACCGCGTTACGAGCAAGACATCCGATTTTGCGCCGAATGCCAAAGTGGCTCATTTCGATATCGACAGTGCGGAAATCAATAAAAACGTACTCGTTGATTATCCTGTTGTCGGCGATTTGCGCTGGTCGCTGCCGCTTTTTGCCGCTAAACTTTCCGTAATCAGCAACAAACTGAAAAATATTTATCAGCCGTGGCGCGATTATATCTTTGACGTGAAGAAATACAATCCGCTGGCTTTCCGCAAGAGCGATGAATTCATCATGCCGGAAGAAGTAATTACTGCCGTAAGCGATATTTCCGATGAAAATACGATTGTCGTAACGGATGTCGGCCAGCACCAGATGTGGGCGGCGCAGTATTACAATTTCCAGAAGGAACGCACGCTCATCACCTCCGGCGGTCTCGGCACGATGGGCTTCGGCCTGCCGGCGGCTATCGGCAGCAAACTTGCCAATCCGGACAAAAAAGTGGTGCTTTTCACTGGTGATGGCAGTATCATGATGAACTGCCAGGAATTTGCCACACTCGCCGATAACGATTTGGACATCAAAGTAATCGTTTTGAACAACCATATGCTCGGCATGGTGGCGCAATGGCAGCGCATGTTCTACAACCGCCACTATGCTCATTCCGTTTTGCGCGGTAAGACAGATTTAGTAAAACTGGCAGAAGCAATGGGAGTAAGAGGATACCGCATTGACAGTAAAGCTGCTTTCAATGAAAAATTCAAGGAAATCGTAAAATCCGAAGGCGCAGCTTTAATCGAGGTTTTAATTCCTGATGAAGAAAATGTATTCCCGATGGTTCCGGCCGGTGGACGACTTGACCAAATGGTATTGGAGGCAGAACAATGAAATATCAATTAACTTTATTAGCTGAAGATACTCCTGGCGTATTAAGCCATATCGTTTCTTTAATCAGCCGCCGCTCTTTTAATATCAATACATTATCTGTAGGTTATACTGAAGAGAAAAACGTTACGCGCATGAGCTTTGTTCTTACTGCTGACAATGAAAATGAAGTGGAACAGGTCATGAAGCAGATAAATAAATTAATCAACGTTATAAAAATTATAAATCTCACGCATATCGATTCCATTAATCGTGAGCTCGTAATGATAAAAGTAAAAGCTAATCCGGCAAACCGCAACGATATTGTCAATATCGTAAATATATTCCGTGCCAAAATCGTCGATGTGAACCGTGAAACGCTCGTAATCGAAGCGACCGGCAGTCAGACGAAAGTCGACGCAATCTGCGAAATGCTGGAAGACTACGGCATTATTGAAATCGCCCGCACCGGTACGCTCGCCATGTCGCGCGGCCCTGTCCCGGTAAAGGATATTTAAGTTAATATAAAAAATGACTGTACTGTAAAGAGAACAATGCTTTATAGTACAGTCATTTTTATTTCAGCCGACCTTATTGACTATTTTTAAACGGGCAACAGTTTTTTCTGTTATGAATTGACGGTCATTAAGCACGTTGAAGCCGTCCTGCAAATCGTCAATTTTGCGGTTGAGTTCATTGGCACAATTGTTGACGCTGGCGAAGCTTTTGCGCAGTTCATTAACGTTATTATCGAAGTTTTTAATCAGCAGATTTTGTTTATTCTGTAATTCTTTGACATCCGCCTTGATTTCGCTGACATCCGTTTCAAGATTATCAAGTCGTTGTTCGACTTTATCCATACGGATTTCAAGGCTATCGAGCCGCTGTTCGATATTATCAAGCCGCTGTTCAATGTTGCCTATGCGGGTTTCAAGACTGTCAAAACGTGTGTTTAGGTTTGTCAGTAAATGCAGTATCTGTTCTTCGTTGTTCATGGTACTCACCTCTTAAAAATATTCTAACCTGTTTAATTGTTAATGGCAATATGATTTACGATGGTGTAAATGTAAACTAAAAATACTTATAGGTTGACAATATACAAAACTTATGGTTTAATAACTTCAAGGTCATTTATATCTGAGGTGATTTTGATGTATGCAGAGAAAAAACTGCTGAATGTGAAGAATATGATTTTGTGCGCCCTGTTCGTGGCTCTTATTGCCATCGGGGCTTTTATAAAAATACCGGTGCCGGTCTGTCCGTTTACGTTGCAATTATTATTTACGACGCTTGCCGGTCTTTTGCTCGGCGCTCGTCTGGGTTTTACGGCGGTTATTGTCTATGTGGCTGTCGGTCTTATCGGTATTCCCGTGTTTACGCAGGGCGGCGGGCCGTCGTACGTTTTGCAGCCGACTTTCGGCTATTTAATCGGCTTTGCTGTCGGCAGTTACATTGTCGGTATATTGACGGAAAAAATCGCCAGACCGTCTTTGGTGCGGCTGCTTACGGCAAATTTTATCAATCTGCTTATCGTGTATCTGTTCGGCATGATATATGTTTATGCCATAAATGAATTTTACTTGAATACACCTATCGGCATCTGGCCGCTGTTTTTGTACTGCTTTGTGCTGGCAGTGCCGGGCGATATTGTTTTGTGCATTGTCGCCGCTGTATTGGGCAGAAAATTGATACCGGTAGTTCGAAAATAATTGGAAGAAAAGAGATGTTTTGCATGAGTAAGGGTTTATTTATTTCAGCAACGGGGACGGATGTAGGCAAGACGTACGTTACGGCGCTTATCGTGAAAAAAATGCGTCAGGCGGGTTTTAACGCCGGTTACTATAAAGCGGCGTTGAGCGGCGCGGACTGCATTGCAGACAGTGATGCCGGATTTGTCAACAAAATTGCGCAAATCGGTCAGGAGGAAAAAAGTCTGCTGTCGTATCTGTATAAAAATGCCGTATCACCGCATTTAGCAGCTAAAATAGAAGGCAATCCCGTAGAAAAAGATGTCGTTATCAGCGATTACAAGAAGGTTCAGGCAAAATACAACTATGTAACGGTGGAAGGCAGCGGCGGTATTATCTGCCCGATACGTTATGATGATAAAGCGAAGTATTTTCTGGAAGATATTATAAAGTGGCTCAATCTGCCGGTACTGCTCATTGCCGATGCGGGGCTAGGCACGATAAATTCTGTCGTGCTGACGTATGAGTATATGCAGCATCACGGTTTGAAACTGCAGGGAATTATTTTGAACAATTATACGGGAACCGTTATGCAGGATGATAATATCAAAATGATAGAGGAAATGACAGGAAAAAAAGTGCTGGCAAAAGTCGCACCGAACGATACGGATATCGATATCGACGTGGAAATTCTGCGCCGTTTGTATGAATAGGGGGATTGGCAGTGAATAATATTAACTGGATTGAGGAAGATTTGAAATACATCTGGCACCCTTGCTCCCAGATGAAAGATTATGAGGAATTGAAGCCGATAGTGATTGACCACGGTAAGGGCTCGTATCTGTACGATATCGACGGCAAAGAATATATAGATATCATAAGTTCGTGGTGGTGTAATCTACTGGGTCATGCCAATCCGAAAATCAATGCGGCGATAAAAAATCAGCTCGACAGTCTGGAACACGTTATTTTTGCCAATCTGTCGCATAAACCGGCGATTGAACTGTGCAGAGAACTTATAAAAATCGTGCCGAAGGGTTTGTGCAAATTCAATTTCAGCGATAACGGCTCGGCTTCGGTGGAATGTGCGCTGAAGATGGCGTTTCAGTATCACTATCAGACGGGTCATCCGGAAAAACAGCGGTTTATGTGCCTATCGGAAGGATATCACGGCGAAACTATCGGTGCGTTGTCGGTCGGCAGCATGGATTTATACGCCAAGATTTATAAACCTATGCTGATGAAAACGGTGCATACGCAGGCGCCGGACTGTTACCGCTGTCCGTTCGGTCAGAATAGGGAAAGCTGCAAATGCGAATGCTTCAAGTTTGCCGAAGACGATTTTGCCCGGCATGGCAAAGAGCTGGCCGCCGTTATCGTGGAACCGCTCGTGCAGGGTAGTGCCGGCATGAGAATTTATCCGCCGTTGTATCTGAAAAAACTGCGTCAGCTGTGCGATGAATACGATGTGCTCCTTATTGCCGATGAAATTGCGACGGGTTTCGGCAGAACGGGCAAAATGTTCGCTTTTGATTATGCAGGAGTCAGCCCGGATATCATGACGATATCGAAGGGGCTTACAGGCGGCTATATGCCGATGGCGATAACGATTACGACGCAGAAAATTTATGACGCGTTCTATGCCGATTATAATGAAGGAAAAGCGTTCATGCACAGTCATACTTACAGCGGCAATCCGCTCGGCTGCAGTGCGGCGCTGGCGGTGCAGAAAATTCTGCGCGAAGACAATGTTCTGGCGAAAGCCAACGAAACGGCCGTTTATCTGCATGACAGTCTGCAAAATGCGCTGGGTGATTATAAATACACGGGTGAAATCCGTCATATCGGCTTAATCAACGCGATTGAACTCGTTAAGGATAAAGACACGAAAGAAGCGTTTGATGCAAAAGCGCGCGTCGGCTATCAGATTTATAAAAAAGCACTGACAAAGGGTCTGCTGCTCCGTTCGCTCGGCGATGTACTGTACTTCAACCCGCCGCTCAACATTGAAAGACAGACGCTGGACAAAGCTGTGCAGCTCTGCACGGAAGCGATAAAGGAAATACTGGACTGATTTCAAGTCAAAACAAAAGAAAAAGACAATGTTTATTGGGCAAATAAATATTGTCTTTTTTGCGTCTATACGGCATAATAAATAGTGGATGTATATTGTTTGCTATTAATAGATAGGATATAACTATGAGAAAGAAAACATTCCGAGAGAGAGTAAAGTTTTATCTGCGCATTCGCTGGCGGGCATTCCGGCGGCGTCCGCTCGTTTTTCTGCGCTATCTGTTTACTATACTGTTTTTCCGGTCGCTGGGGATTATCATCTGTCTGTTTTTGACGGTTATACCGCTGCCGCTCAATCATTTGTTGCAAAATATGTTTAATTTAAATTTATCACTTAATTCGTTTAAGGAGATAGTTTCCTCCGTGCGCAAGATGGCGTTTAATTTTAATCACATGCTGCCGTCGGTCAGCGACGTGCTGCGTATGATGAATACGTTTCTGACGAATGTCAATCCGTATAATTTAATCAATATCGTGCGCGACATACCGATGGATTTGCGCCAGTTCATGCTGAAACTGCTCGATTACTTGCGGGAACGGTTTAAGGATTTGCGCGTATTCGTAAAAAGTCTGTGGCCGCCGCGAAATTCCTGGCGCAAACTGCGGCTGTTTATCAGGGCACATACGATTATCCTGAAGCGTATCGTGAGAAATATATTAATGATGGTTTTCAGCCTGCTGTTCGTAAAAATTCTGTTTTTTATGGTAATACCGCTGCTCGGTATCGGCGCCGTGTACGTAATCGGTTTTAATGTGAGTTTGATAATTATCGCCGTACTGAGCCTGATTTCCTCGCAGCTTGGCGCTTTAATCGGCCGACTGGTCAATCAGTCGCTGATAAAACTGTACGACTACATGCAGAAAAGTGAAAGACGCTTCGCCGTGCGGCTGCTGCTCATAAGCGTGGCGATTGGTTATAATTATCTGAAAGACGCGCTGATTACAATCAGGCAGATTATCTGTCAGAGCCTTGTCATTTACATTAAAAGTATAAAACTGTCGCTGTTTATTATTTATATTTACTATAAAAATTATTTTGCCGGCATAACTTCGCATAAACCGGCGGCAAAATAGATTTTTTCAGCTACAGCATTTTCTGCTATAATAGAAGAAACTTTATTAAAAGGAGATTTTATTTTGAACAGGAAAAAACTGATTTTGACCGCATGTCTGGCGGGTATGGCTCTGCCGAACCTTGCCAGTGCGCAGGCTGTTGATGAAGATAATGCCGTTTCGGAAAAAATCAATGCACATTCCGTTGTGCAGAATACGAATTTAATTCCGACACCGGCGTATACGACGATTATCACGAGTGAAGAAATCCACGCCAACCACTACAAAAATCTGGCGGAAGCGTTGTCTTACGCCAGCGGTGTGTTCGTAAATCCCGGCTCACTCAATACGTCCCATCTCGTCGTGCGCATTGACGGCGACGACAGAGTGGCAGTACTTGTCGACGGCAGGCGCGTTAATATGGACAAAGGCATCATGAGCGGACGCGCTTCCTACGATTTGGATTTACTGCCTTCCATAATGAATGTGGAACAGATTGAAATAATTCACGGCACGGCAGGCTCATATGCGATAAACTACGATACACCGGGCGGTATCATCAATATCGTCACGAAAAAGGGCGATAAGCGCGAAACGACCGTCGATGTGGCGGCAGGCGGACACGGTGCATGGAAGGTGAAAGCCGTAACGGGCGGCAGTCTTGATGACTGGAGCTGGATGGCGGCCGGCGGCTTCGACAATGTCGATTATCACAAGTATAAAGGTACGGACGGCGATACGCATGAAATGCCGAACTCCGACAACAACCGCCGTGAAATGGTCTATCGTATCGACAAACAGCTTACGGACAATACATCGCTCACGTTCGATTACGGTCATTTGAGCAACGATACGGGGACATGGTTTTCACGTAAATATCCGCAGGATTACAATTATGAAAAGCTGATTAACCATTTTGCACTGACCTACAATTACAAGGAAGATACGGTAGCACCTGGCTATATCACGTATTATCATAACTATACACAGGGTGATACATACATTCCGGGCTGGTTCGGCGACCATGAGGACGAAAAATCCTACAGCCGTTGGGAAAATACGGTGGACGGCTTCGACTGGCACGATGGCTGGCGTATCAGCAAGGACCATACGGTAACGGCAGGTCTTATGTACCGCAAGACTTCCGTAGATAATATCAGTACGGATATAAGTAATCCGTATAATTTAAGCGGCAACTATAATGAAGATATCTCCAACACGTCCGTTTATCTGCAAAGTGTACGCCGCTTCGACAAACTGACGCTGACGGGAACATCACTGTACAACGATAACAGCAAGTTCGGTGGCAAGTACGTGGCAAACGGTGCATTTGATTATACGGCCGACGACAAAACGACGTTCTACGGCTCGCTCCAGCAGATTTACGCCGTGCCGTCTTTGGATGAACTCTACTACGACAATCAATACGTGCAGGGCAACCGCGACTTGCGTCCGGAAACGGGCCGAAAAGGCAGTCTCGGTGTCCGTTATAAGCTGTCCGACAAGACGAATTTGAATTTCAATGCGTTTATCGCCGACATTGACGACCCTATCGGCTGGTATTATGACGGCAAGGTTTACCGTGCGGATAACTTTGAAAATCAGAAAAAACGCGGCTTCCAGCTGGCAATTGACCACGAATTCAGTGATAAATACAAAGCGTCGCTGTCATACGCCTATACCGATACGCACACCGACAAAGGCGATGGGTTGGGCAATCAGGTTGATGTGAACGCCGTTGCGCCGAACAGTTATAAAGCCATCCTTACGTACCATGATGACAGATGGACGAACAACCTAATGCTGACAGCAGGAACGGGCAGAAGCGGCAACTATTACAGCGGCAGTTACTACGTATGGGATGCCAACCTCAATTATAAAATCAGCGACGACTGGTCAACGTATTTGAAATTGTACAATATAACCAACGAGTCATACGAAAAACTCGGCTCTTTAATTGAGCCAGGCGACGTTCCAGCATACGGCAGAACAGTGCTAATGGGAATGGAATATACCTTTTAAATAAAAAAGAACTATCGCATGTGTTTAAGCGATAGTTCTTTTTTTTTAACATATTCCTGTTTGGCACAATATAAGTAAAAAAGAAATATTTATTAATTTATTTTCATATTGTGCCAGGCAATTTTTCTTTGCTGGCACAAATAAAAGTTACCGTAAAAATCTCCAACACAGACAAAACTTTATTGTAATTAGCGAATTACAATATCAACAGCTCAATTTAAGTTC
>DCFC01000050.1 GCA_002314325.1 Megamonas hypermegale | reverse complement strand
CTTTAGTAATTAGAGCCTGTTATACCTTTAGGTGATTTTTGGTTCGTTTTTCTTTAACTTCAAAGAAAAATGAACTATTGACAGCGTACTTTTCTTGTGATATAGTATTCACGTTGCATTTGTTAATGCGTTTTCAAGCAGAGGTCACCGCTTCTCACCTTATGGCGCGCAGTCAGTAGGGTTACTTATTAAAGTACGATATCAATTATTTAAGTAATAGCAGAGGGTGACGTGTGTCATCCTCTTTTTTATCGCATAAAAATCTATAAATAATGAGGTGTTTTCTATTAGTAAAGAATCTTTAAGAATTAACGGCGAAATCCGCGCTAGAGAAGTTCGCGTTACTGATGCCAAAGGCGCTCAGTTGGGCATTATGTCCACAAGAGAGGCTCTCCGCAGAGCGGAAGAAGCTCATCTTGATTTGGTAGAAGTAGCTCCAAAGGCGAAACCGCCTGTTTGCCGTATCATGGATTTCGGCAAATACCGCTACGAACAGCAGAAACGCGAAAAAGAAGCAAAGAAAAAACAGAAAATTATCAGCGTAAAAGAAGTAAAACTTCGTCCTGGTATTGAAACACACGATTTTAACTTCAAAGTAAAAAATGCTTTGCGTTTTATTGCGGAAGGCAATAAGGTAAAAGCTACCATAATGTTCCGCGGCCGCGAGCTTTCTCACCCGGAAATGGGCCGTGAGCTCTTATTGAAAGTTGCTGAACAGATGAAAGATGCTGTTACTGTTGAACGCGAACCTAAACTTGAAGGTAAAAATATGATAATGATTTTAGCGCCTAAAGTACAAAAAGCGCAAACTAAAGGAGGAAACACTAATGCCAAAAATTAAAACTCGCAGAGCTGCAGCAAAACGTTTCGTTGCTACAGGTTCTGGTGAATTCAAACGTAATAAAGCTTTCAAAAGCCATATTTTAGAAAAGAAATCACCAAAACGCAAACGTAATTTACGTAAAGCAGCTATCATCACTGCCGCTGACCATAAACGCGTAAGCAAAATGCTTCCGTACGCTTAATTGTTTGATTACATTGTAGAAATTTAGGAGGGTAAATAATGCCAAGAGTAAAAAGTGGCGTAACCGCTCATGCACGTCATAAAAAAATCTTAAAATTAGCAAAAGGTTATAGAGGAGCTAGAAGCAAACAGTTCAAAAAAGCTAACGAACTTGTTATGAAAGCTCTGTCCTATGCACGCAGAGACCGCCGTGCGAAAAAAGGCGAATTCCGCAGATTATGGATTGCCCGTATCAATGCCGCTACGCGCGCAAACGGTATGTCCTACAGCCGTTTCATCTGCGGCCTCACGAAAGCAGGCGTTCAGGTTAACCGCAAAATGTTAGCTGACGTTGCTGTAAACGATGCTGCTGCATTTGCTAAACTCGTTGAAGTTGCAAAAAACAATCTCTAATATAAAGAAAAACTCCTATCAAATTAACGATAGGAGTTTTTTTATGCCTTATTTTATTGAATGCCGAAATGGTCTGCCAAAATCAGCGTGGCGTTATACTGCGGCTGATTGAATGAACTGCTCGTTATCTGCGACCAGCTCGTATGGTCTGCTCGCTGAGCGGCAACTATGGTTTCTTCACCGCCTGTTTTTATCATGGTTTTATAATCGTAAGTGGCGGTAACGGCATTATTGTTGACCATAACTACTTTGTAGGTGAATACGGCCGTTGTAACGCCGGTTGTTTCATCGGTGGTTTTTTCCTCCAGTTTGGCACTGGTAAGGTCTACATATCTATTTGTAGTGCCTTGGGAGAAAGCCAGCGGATAATTTGTGTCGCCGTTCCAGTAGCTTTCTACAGTGAAGAACGCTGCTTCCGTCTGCGGCAGCGGCGCGGCGCAGCCGATAAACAGAGCTGCAAGGGCAAAAGCGGCAGCAAATTTTTTAAATAATTTAATCATGAAAAACACCTCTTTCTTTAGAATGATTAAATTAATATCTCTACTAAAAGAGTATGCTTTTTGCGCCTTTTGTCAATGAAATAGCCGTATTTCTAATGAAGTTTTAATCTTCAAGTTAAAGCCGTTTTGTGTCATTGTGTAAACTGCATAAATACGGTATAATAAAACATGTTATTTTATAAAAAATACCGAATTGGGAGGATTATAAATGGCTTTAGTCAATGAAAATTATTTAAAACTGCAAGGCAGTTATCTTTTTGCGGAAATTGCTCACCGTGTACAGAAATTCAAGGCGGAAAATCCGTCTGCCGAAGTTATCAGTCTCGGTATCGGCGATGTAACGCTGCCGCTGCCGCAGGCAAGTATTGATGCTATGCACAAAGCCGTTGATGAAATGGCGCATAAAGAAACGTTCCGCGGCTACGGTCCGGAACAGGGCTACGATTTTCTGCGTGAAAAAATCCGCGATGTGATTTACAAAGCACGCGGCGTTGATATCGACCTGGATGAAATTTTTGTCAGCGACGGTGCAAAATCCGACTGCGGCAACATTCAGGAAATCTTTGGCGAAGATAACACAATCGCTATCACCGACCCTGTATATCCTGTTTATCTCGATACGAACATCATGGCGGGACGCACCGGCCTTGTAAAAGAGGACGGCACTTTTGACGGCGTTGTATATATGCCGAGCACGGCGGAAAACAATTTCACGCCGGAGCTGCCGAAACAGCATGTAGATATGATTTATCTGTGCTGCCCGAACAACCCGACCGGTACTACGCTCACGAAAGAAGAACTGGCAAAATGGGTTGCCTACGCAAAAGAAAACAAAGCCGTAATTTTATATGATGCTGCATATTCCGCATACATCACGGAAGATGACGTACCGCGCACTATCTATGAAGTTGAAGGCGCAAAAGACGTGGCTATCGAATTCCGTTCCTTCTCCAAAACGGCAGGCTTTACGGGAACGCGCTGCGGTTATATCGTTCTGCCGAAAACGGTGAAAGGTTATACGAAAGACGGTAAAGAACAGGCATTAAATCCGCTCTGGAACCGCCGTCATACGACGAAATTCAATGGTACGCCGTACATCGTGCAGCGCGGTGCGGAAGCAGTGCTCACTCCGGAAGGTCAGCAGCAGACGAAAGAAATGGTCGGCTATTATATGGAAAATGCCAAAATCATCCGCGAAGGTCTGGCAAGTCTCGGTCTTACTACTTTTGGCGGCGTGAATGCTCCGTACATCTGGCTTAAAGTGCCGGCTGGCATGACTTCCTGGGATTTCTTCGACAAACTGCTGCATGAAGCAAATATCGTCGGCACACCTGGTTCCGGTTTCGGTCCGTCCGGTGAAGGATATTTCCGTCTTACTGCATTCGGCAGCCGTGAAAATACGATTAAAGCTATCGAACGCATTAAAACGCAGTTGAAACTTTGATATTAAAATACAAACTGCTCTCTTTCGGGGAGCAGTTTTTTTATCGCTAAAATTAACTTATTCATAGATTATACATATCGTTTTCGGTGAAAAATTTATGCTGTTTTAACGAGATTTTAACAATTAAATGGTAAAATTACTGTAACGAGATAAAATGAAACGGAGGTAAGAGCGATGAAAAAATTTTTGTTCTGTCTTTTGTTGGCGATTATGGTGATTTATCCGTTGAGCGTGGATGCTTTTCCGCTGAAAACGGATATACTCGGCTCTGAGCCGAATGGCGTTATGTATGACGACTGGGACGATGACGACCGTTGGGAGCGCGATGATGATGACTGGTGGGATGATGACCGCTATGAGGATGAAGACGACGACTGGTGGGATGACGACCGCTACGAAGATGATGACGATGACGATTGGGACGATGACCGCTGGGAAGACTGAGCTAAATAAAAAAGCACCGGAAAATAAATCCGGTGCTTTTTTGCGTATTAGAGATTTTTCAGCATTTCCTGTACTGTTTTTGTGCAGTCAGCGATATTTACATTCGTTGTTTCGCCGTTTTTGCGTACTTTGATTTCTACCTGATTTTCCGGTAGCAGTTTCGGGCTTACGGTAATGCGCAGCGGGTAGCCAATTAAGTCGGCATCTTTGAATTTTACGCCGGCACGTTCTTTTCTGTCGTCCAGCAGAACGTCGACACCGGCTTCTTTCAGCTGTGCGTACAGTTTTTCGGCAACTTCCATCTGGGCTTCGTCTTTAGAACTAATCGGCACGATAACGACTTCAAACGGAGCGATTGCCGCCGGCCAGATTATGCCGTGTTCGTCGTGGAACTGTTCGATTGCAGCAGCCATAGTGCGGCTTACGCCGATACCGTAGCAGCCCATGATGAGCGGTTTTTCCTTGCCGTTTTCGTCGAGGAACGTTGCGCCGAGCGCTTCGCTGTATTTCGTGCCGAGTTTGAATACCTGACCGACTTCGATACCGTGCGTCATTTTTACAGGGCTGCCGCAGTGCGGGCAAGGGTCGCCTGCCTGAATGAGGCGGATATCGGCTACGATTACATCGCCGAAGTCGCGTTTCGGATTGGCGTTTTTATAGTGGTGGTCTTCTTCGTTGGCGCCGCAGACAGCGTTGTGCATTTCCATAACAGTCGGGTCAACAACGATGATGGCGTCTTTGCTGAGACCTATCGGGCTCATAAATCCCGGAACACCGCCGATAGCGCGGATAGCGCTTTCTTCCGCCATTTTTAAAGTGATGGCGCCCGTTACGTTTTGCAGTTTTACGTCGTTTACTTCATGGTCGCCGCGAACGAAGGCGCAGATTACCTGGTCTTTTTCGTTCTGGAAAATAACGGCTTTAATGTTCTTTTCCAGCGGCGTGTTTAAATACTGGGCAACGGCTTCGATTGTTTTCGTATGCGGTGTGTAGACTTTTTCGAGCGGCAGTTCATCTTCCGCCGGCGGGATAATCGTTTTGAGCTCGGATTTTTCGCTGTTAGCGGCATAATCGCAGTTTTCGCAGTAAACGATATCGGATTCACCCGTTTCGGCAAGTACGGTAAATTCATGCGTCGTGGCATTGCCGATTGCACCGCCGTCCGCTTCTACCGGGCGGAAAGTGAGACCGCAGCGGCTGAAGACGCGGCTGTAGGCATCATACATATCGTTGTACGATTTATCCAGACCTTCTTCATCTTTGTCGAAGGAATAAGCGTCTTTCATGATGAATTCGCGGCCGCGCATGAGTCCGAAACGCGGACGGATTTCATCGCGGTATTTATTTTGAATTTGATATAATAAGAGCGGCAGCTGTTTATACGAACGAACTTCGTTGCGGACAAGGTCGGTGATGATTTCCTCATGCGTCGGTCCGAGACAGAATTCGCGGTTATGTCTGTCGACAAGACGGAACATTTCTTCGCCGAAAACTTCCCAGCGTCCCGTTTCTTTCCACAGTTCCGCCGGCTGAACGATTGGCAGTGCCAGTTCCTGGCCGCCTTTGGCATCCATTTCCTCTCTGACGATTTGTTCTATTTTGCGCAGTGTGCGCCATGCAAGCGGCAGATACGTGTAGACGCCGCCCGCCACTTTGCGGATGAAACCGGCTCTGAGCATAAGCTGGTGGCTAGGCACTTCAGCTTCCGCCGGAGTCTGGCGCAGTGTCGGCGCGTAAAGTTTTGATGTACGCATGTATATTCCTCCCAGAAATTAAAATTGCTATGATATTAACCTATATATTTTAGCATATTTTAAGGCGGGAGAAAATAAAAACAGACAAAAAGAAAAGCCGCGACAAGAGGATGTCGTGGCGTCTTTAGGATATATAATAAAATAAAAGGGAAGCTGGATTAAATTAATTCCACGGAACGGAAGTATCAATTTCCTCGTCGGGAATGTGCGTCGCCGGAACAGGCGTTATGTCCTGGTCGTTGCGGTGCATGTTGACTTTGGTATTGATTTTCTCGTCGGGAATGTTGCGGGCAATGACAGGCGTTATATCCTGGTCATTGCGGTGTATATCGACTTTTGTGTTGATTTCTTCGTAGGGAATATTGGCGGCAGGAACGACGGATTTGGGAGTTCCCGAAGCCAGGCAGATTGACGAGGAAGCGATTACGGTGCATACAGCTCCCAGCGTCAAAGTCATTTTTTGCAGTTTGTTCATAAAATACTATCTCCTTATATACACGTTGTTACATAGTTGATTATATATTTTTGTTTTGTTTTCTTATAATCTTATTTAAAACAGCTGTTTTAATATATATAGCTTGCTATGTATTGTATAATAGCACGCATGTTGCAGATTGTCAAGAAAAAGAATGATGATTTTATTATGATAGATGATTTTGTTATAATATATTTAAAAGGGGAATAAACCGATAAATATAAAGCTTATCGGCGTATTGAAAATAATTCAGTGGGCGGTGGATAAAATGTTAGTACCAAATCTCGTCAGATTGGGACAGTTAATGCACGAAATTGACAGAAAGATGGGGATTAAGCAGAATAATAATCTGGCAAGTCTCGGAATAACCGTTCAGCAGGGCATAATACTGGTGTTTTTATGTATGGAAAAAGACAAGAAGATAACGCAGCGTATGCTGGAAAAGCGTCTGAACATGACAAATCCTACGATAACCAACATTATAAAAATAATGGTGAATAAAAATCTTGTTTACAAGCTGAAGGACAAGGAGGACAAGCGGCAATCGTATTTATACCTGACGCCGCATGGATTGGAACTTGCGCCTAAATGTGGTAAGATAATGGAAGCGACGGACCGAGAAGCGTACAGAAATTTTTCGGAGGAAGAGCTGGAAACGCTGATACGATTGCTGAAAAAAGTGGACATCTAAAAGAAGACCGGCTATTGGACAGATAGCCGGTTTATTTACAACAGGAGAATTGTATTATATGGAAGATATTAAACAGAAAATAGAAGATTTAAGACAGAAGATTTTATATCACAATGATTTATATTACAATCAGGACAATCCGGAAATTTCCGATTATGAATACGACATGATGATGCAGGAGCTCAAACGGCTGGAAATAGAAAATCCGGAACTCATTACGGCAGATTCGCCTACGCAGAAAGTCGGCGGCACGGCAAAGCGGCAGGCGGGCGTGCTTGTCAAACATGATGTGCCGATGCTGAGTTTGCAGGATGTATTTTCACGCGGCGAAGTGGATACATTCGTGGAAAATATGCAGCATGAACTGGATAGTCCCGAATTTGTCGTGGAGGAAAAAATTGACGGTCTGTCGCTGGCGCTGCGTTACCGCGACGGCGTGCTCGAGCGGGCAATAACGCGCGGCGACGGTGTCGTGCAGGGTGAGGACGTGACGGCAAATGCACTGCAAATCAAAGACGTGAAGAAAAAACTGAAAGACAAACTGCCGTATTTTGAAGTGCGCGGCGAAGTTTACATGACGCGGCAAGCGTTTGCACTCGTCAATGAAAAGCAGGAGCTACTCGGCAAAAGGCTGTTTGCCAATCCGCGCAACTGCGCCGCTGGTACGCTGCGGCAGCTCGACAGCAAAATCACGAAGGAACGGGGTCTTTCCATGTTCATCTTCAACTTGCAGAAAGCGGAGGGCAAAGAATTTGTCTCACATACGCAGGCGTATGAATTTATGCACAGACAGGGCATGAAAATAATTCATTCTTATAAAGTATGCAAAACGAAGGACGAAGTATGGCAGGCGATTGAGGAAATCGGCGCGCGGCGCGGCAGTTTGCCATACGATATCGACGGCGCTGTCGTGAAGGTAAATGATTTTGCGCAGCGGGAAACGGTCGGAGCGACTTCTAAAGTACCGCGCTGGGCTGTTGCTTACAAGTATCCGCCGGAAGAGAAGGAAACGCGCGTAATCGACATCGAGCTGTCCGTCGGCAGAACGGGACGCATTACGCCGACAGCCGTGTTTGAACCGGTGCAGCTGTGCGGGACGAAAGTGGAACGGGCGACACTGCACAATCAGGATTTTATCAACGAGCTGGATATTCGTATCGGCGATACAGTAAGAGTTTATAAATCAGGCGAGATAATCCCGAAAGTGCGCTGTGTCGTGAAGGAGAAACGGCCGGAAAATACGCAGCCGTTCATTATCGGCGATTATTGTCCCGTTTGTGGTGCGAGGACCATCCGCGATGACAAAGCCGATATCCGGTGCAGCAATCCGCACTGTCCGGCGCAGATTGAACGCTGGATAATAAATTTCGTTGGCCGCGACGCTATGGATATAAAAGGTTTCGGCATGATGTACATCAAAACGCTGATAGATAACGGCTACATCAAAGACCCGTCCGATATTTACAATCTGTATATTTATCGTGATGAACTGATTGCTAAAGGCTTAATCGGCAAGGAAAAAAATACGGATAAACTGCTGGCGGCGATAGAAAACAGCAAGAAAAACGCGCCGTGGCGGCTTCTGTGCGGACTAGGTATTTTAAATATCGGCAAGGCGGCGGCGCGTTCGCTCTTAAATCATTTCGGTTCATTTGATAAGCTGGCGCAAGCGAGTGAAGAAGAAATAAAAGAGGTGAACGATATCGGCGATATCAGTGCCAAACAGGTGTATGATTTCTTTCAGGCGGAAGACAACAGAAAAATGCTGGAGAAATTCAAACGCGCCGGTGTGAATATGGAACAGGAAATCACTGCCGCAGGCGGAGAATTTGCAGGGCTGACTTTTGTTCTGACAGGCACGCTTACAACCATGAGCAGAAATGAAGCCGCTGAATTAATCCAGTCGCTGGGCGGCAAGGCGTCTTCTTCCGTATCGAAGAAAACAAATTATGTAGTGGCGGGTGAAAATGCAGGCAGCAAGCTGACGAAAGCGGAAAATCTGGGTATAAAAATCCTCAGTGAAGCGGAATTTATCGCCATGACAAAGGCATAATACAGGAAAAAAGCTATGACATTCGTATTGCCATAGCTTTTTTTCTATTTGCTCTGTTTATCCTGTTCGTATTCGGCGATGACCTGTTCCATAACTTCAGCGGCCAGTGTAACTGTGTTTAAGCAGCGTACTTCCTTATTGTGGAATTTCGCTTTAATCTGCGCGCATAGGCGGGAGGAAAATCGGGTCTGAAACGCTCTGACGAGTTTGAGCATGAGCGGTTTTAAATCGGGGCAGTCATGCGCTTTCGTTTCGATGTATTTGGCGGAAATAACGCAGGCGGAGCCGGTGAGCGCGCCGCAGACATCGCCGACCTGAAGCCCGCCGCCGAAAGCACCTGTGATACGGAAAGCATTTTCGTCGAGCCTAAGATTGTAATATTCGTTACCGGCGCGGATTATGGTTTCAGCACAGTTATAGCCCTGCTGATAGTATTTTGCAGCTAAATCCTTCAACATGAAAAAATCTCCTTTACTTACAGTTTGTATAATCTATATTCTATTTTATTTATGAAGTAGATACAATAGCAAAATATTTCTATTTATCGAGTTCTTTGCTTGTTAAAGAAATCGAAATAAAGAAAGTGCTAGTTCGGCACAATATAAGATAAAAAGAATTAATTTCTTAATTTATTTTTATATTGCGCCGGGCAATTTTTCTTTG
>DCFC01000048.1 GCA_002314325.1 Megamonas hypermegale | reverse complement strand
CGCTCAAACATTTAAACTAAAAACAGAAATAAAAAATAGTTTTCTTAATAGCTAAAGCTACCGTGAAAATCTTCAACGCAGACAAAATTTGAGCACAATTATAAAATACAGTGCCAACAACTCAATTTAAGTTCTTGCTGGAATAGAAGGCACGAGCCAAATTCCAAATGTTTCGAGCCGTTGTACCGTCAGTTACTATATAAGAGTTGCGAAGGCTTGCCCAGTGCAGCGTTAGCGAAACGTTAAAAGGGTTTTCTTTTTGGTTCGTTTTTCTTTGAATTTCAAAGAAAAATGAACAATGAATCATATTGTGCCAAATGGTAATTTCTTTAATTAAATTTTAAATTTCTTTAAAACATAAAGAAAGAGGTTTTTATGAGTTTACAAGAACGTATAATGAAGTACATGCAAAACTGTGCAAAAAAGCCGATGAGTCAGGAACAGCTGCTTACGGCGCTTGATTTGCACGATGAGGAAATCCGGGAGCTGGTGCCGGCGCTGGAAGAGCTGGAGCGCAGAAATCTGCTTATCCAGAACCGCAGCGGTCTGTTTGGTCTTCCTGGTCATATGAATCTTGTTATCGGCAGAATGGCGATAACTTCCAAAG
Source organism: Megamonas hypermegale (assembly GCA_002314325.1). Taxonomy (GTDB): domain Bacteria; phylum Bacillota; class Negativicutes; order Selenomonadales; family Selenomonadaceae; genus Megamonas; species Megamonas hypermegale_A. The sequence continues at coordinate 22,295 of DCFC01000048.1, read as the reverse complement.
GCTTCGGCTTCGTAATTCCCGATAACGGGAATGAAGCCGGCAAGGCGAAAGTTGATGATGTGTTTATTCCTGCCGGTATGCTGGGCACGGCGATGAATAACGACAAAGTTCTCGTGCGCATTACTATGGAAAAAGGATATCTGAACAGGACGCGCGAGGGCGAGGTCATCCGTATTTTGGAGCGCGCCAATAACCGCGTTGTCGGCACGTTTGAGAGCAGCCGCACTTTCGGTTTTGTAGTGCCGGATGATAACAAACTGACACAGGATATATTTATTGAAGGAAGTAATTTCAACGGCGCCAAAGTAGGCATGAAGGTAGTAGCGGAAATTACGAAATGGCCGACGAAAAATCATTCGCCGGAAGGCAGGATTGTAGAAGTGCTGGGCAAAATCGGCGCACCGGGCGTAGATATGCTGTCTGTCATGCGCCAATATGATTTGACGGAGGAATTTTCGCTTGAAGTGCAGGAGGAAGCCAAAGCCATTGAGCAGCAGCCGGATAAAAGAGAGTATAAAAACCGCAAAGACAGACGCGATTTGCAGATTGTAACGATTGACGGTGAGGATGCTAAGGATTTGGACGACGGCGTTTATGCGGAAAAACTGCAAAACGGCAATATTTTTCTGGGTGTATACATTGCTGATGTTAGCCATTACGTCCATTCGTATTCGCCGCTGGATAAAGAAGCGTACAATCGCGGCACGAGCGTTTATCTGGCAGACAGGGTAATTCCGATGCTACCGGTGGAGCTGTCCAACGGTATTTGCAGTCTGAACGCCGGTACTGACCGCCTGTCCATGTGTGCGGAAATGGAGATTGATAATAACGGCGCTGTGGTGAAATATGAAATAGCACCGGCTGTAATTCATGTTTACCGCCGCCTTACGTATAATCTGGTGAATAAAATTCTGGCTGATAAGGATGAACAGATGATTGCCGACAATCAGGACATTTTGCCGCTGCTTGATAATCTCAAAGCCGTGCATGATGTGCTGGCGGCCCGCCGTCAAAAACGCGGCGCGATAGATTTTGATATCTCCGAGGTGAAAGTAAAGCTGAATGATAAAGGGCAGGCAGTGGGGCTTATCAAGCGCGAGCGCGGTATCGGCGAAGCGATTATCGAGGAGTGTATGCTCGTTGCCAATGAAACGGTGGCGGAACATATGGCGCGGCGCAATCTGCCGTTTATCTACCGTGTGCATGAAAATCCGACGGAAGATAAGCTCAATGCTTTAAACGACCTTTTAGCCATGTTCAATCTGCACTTAAACAGAAATAAGGACGGCGAAGTTGAGCCGCTTTCCGTACAGCAGGTCTTAAAGGCTGTGCAGGGCAGACCGGAGGAAAAGATAATTTCCGCCGTGGCATTGCGCAGTATGCAGCAGGCGCGTTACAATGCGGAAAATCTCGGTCATTTCGGTCTGGCGGCGCGCTATTACACGCATTTCACCTCGCCGATACGGCGTTATCCCGATTTAATCGTACACCGTCTGCTCAAAGAGCAGCTGAACGGCAAGATGAATAGTGCCCGTCAGGAAAAACTGAAAGCGCGACTGCCGGAGGTGGCAATGCATACGTCCAAGCGTGAGCGCATAGCGACGGAAGCGGAACGCGAAACGGTGCTGATTAAGGAAATCGAATATATGGCGCAGTTTCTCGGTGATGAATTCGACGGCATAATCAGCGGTGTTACGGCTTTCGGTATATTCGTAGAGCTGGATAACGGCGTGGAAGGGCTTGTGCATGTATCGACGATGGTGAATGATTATTATGATTACGTGCAAAGCGAGTACGCGCTTGTCGGCGAAGCCACGCATTTCCGCTATCGCCTCGGCGACCCTGTAAAAGTCATATTGACGCGTGCCAGCATTAAAGAACGCGCTATTGACCTGATTTTAAAGGATAACGGCAGAATGCCGCTTTTTTTGGAAGATGATATCATCGCCAAGCCGATACTGACCGGTGTTGATGATATCGACAGGAAGTTTTTCGCCAAAAAAGCCGTGGACAATAATATAAAGGATGAAAAGCCGGCCAAAAAGGCGAAAAAGCGTAAGCATAAGAAGGAAAAACCGGCTGACAGGGTGCGCAAGGATAAAGCGTCCAAAGAAAAGCACAGTAAGAACATTGCCAAGAAAAAAGCGAAAAGCCGTAAATTCTATGAAGGAGTTTACAGCAAAAAAGCTAAGCGTAAATCCGACAAACAAAAACGTAAGAAATAATTGAAGGGTGAACATATGGGAAAGAAAAATACAGGTATAAAAATCGCCTGTGAAAATCGCAAGGCGCGCCATGATTATTTTATTCATGAAACGTATGAAGCGGGTATCGCTCTTGTCGGCACGGAAGTAAAATCACTTCGTGCCGGTAAGGCGAATTTGAAAGACAGTTTTGCGCGCATTAAAAATAATGAAATCTTTTTGGACAATATGCACATCAGTCCGTACGAACAGGGCAATATTTTCAATCATGACCCGCTTCGTGCCCGAAAACTGCTGATGCACAAGATAGAAATCGTAAAACTTTCCAGCAAGGTCAAGGAAAAAGGTTACACGCTCGTGCCGCTCAAAGTGTATTTTTCCAAAGGCAGAGCCAAAGTGGAACTGGGACTTGCTACCGGTAAGAAAAATTACGATAAGCGGCAGGCTTTGGCGGAAAAAGCGGCCAAACGCGATATGGAAAGAGCATTGAAGGAACGGCAGAAATATTAAAGCGGCGGAGAATTGCATATGTGGGAAAAAATTACATCACTTTCAACAAAACAGCGCTGTATCGGCGGCGCTTTTCTTGCCGCGTGCTTTATTTGCATAGTGCTTTATGCGCTGTTTTTAACGGGCAGTGCTAAAGGCGAAGGCGATAATATTTCCGTAGAGGTAACGTCCGGCATGACGACGGCGGAGATTGCCGATACATTGGCGCAAAAAGGCGTTATAAACAGCTCAGCCGGTTTTCGTATACTGGCGAAGCTGGGCGGCTATGAAACGGATTTTAAGGAAGGCGTGTATTATTTCAAATCCGACATGCGCGTCGGTGTCGTACTGCAAAATCTCGTATCCGGTCCGCAAAATGCCGTAGTGCGCGTTACTATTCCGGAAGGTTTTACGGTGGAGGATATCGCCGAGCTCATGGAAAGAGAGGGTCTTGTCAATAAAGAGGATTTCTGCACGGCGGCGAAGGATTTCGCTCCGTACGATTATATGCAGCCGGCGCTTGACAATCCTGATATAAAATATGCGGCGGAAGGATTTCTGTTTCCGGACACATACGATTTTGACAGAGGATACACAGCGCGGCAGATTATGCAGATAATGGCGGACAATTTCGACCATAGGCTCAGCAGCGAAATGCGCGAGCGGGCAAAAGCGGAAAATCTGTCTATTTTCGAGCTGATAATAATGGCTTCGCTGGTGGAAAAAGAAGCGAAGTTCGCGCAGGACCGCCCGATAATCGCCAATGTGTTTTTCAAACGGCTGGAAGAAGGCATGATGCTGCAGTCGGACGCGACGATACAGTACGCACTGGATGAGCATAAAGAGGAATTTTCCATAGAGGATACGAAGCATGATTCGCCGTACAATACGTATCAGCATGCAGGGCTAACGCCGGGACCGATAGGCAATCCGGGTCTTGATGCGATAAATGCCGTGCTCCATCCTGCCGATACGCCGTATCTGTATTTTGTCGCCGACAGCGAGGGGCATAACCATTACAGCGTGACGTACGATGAGCATTTGCAGACGATAGAAGAAGTTTACGGTGAATAAGAGGTAGAAAGTTTGGACTGTTTATTTAAGGAAATGGAAATTTTTGCCGAGGAAAACCGTGTACCGATTATCAAGGAAGCGGAACGGGCGATTTTTCGCGGGATAATGGCGAAATATCAGCCGAAGCATATTCTGGAAATCGGTACGGCAATCGGTTATTCGGCGCTTTTAATGGCACATTGCGGTCAAGGCGCAAAGATAAAGACATTGGAACTGTCGGAGGAAAGAGCGCGGACGGCGCAGTCGTTTATTGACCGTTCGCCGTATAAAGACGATATAGAAATCGTCGTCGGCGATGCGGGAGAAACACTGCTGTCATTTGCCGCTACGGAAAAATTTGATATGGTGTTTATCGATGCGGCGAAAGGGCAGTATCCTGATTATCTGCAAAAAATCCTGCCGCATTTAAATGCAGGCGGCGTTATCGTGACGGACAATGTGCTGTTTCGCGGCTATGTGCTCGGTGCGGAGAAACCGCCGCGCCGCTACAAAACGATTGTAAAACGGCTCAGAGAATATTTGCAGATAATAAATGATGAAAAGATTTTTAAGACGACGATTTATGAAGACGGCGACGGTTTAGCCGTTTCGCAGAAAATTAACGATAATTAAATAAGTAATTACCTGTTGTGCTAATAAAATATCGAAACTGTATTCAGCAGTATAATACTTTATATTTGTTCGATGTTGTCACTTAACCTCACTAAATATAAACTATTATACTGTTTTGGAAAATCAACTGGCACAATAGGTAATAAATAATTAGGAGGATTTATTGTTGAAAAAACCTGAACTACTGGCACCTGCCGGAAATCTGGAAAAACTGAAAATGGCGATTTTATACGGAGCGGATGCTGTTTATCTCGGCGGCAAGAAATTCGGTCTGCGTGCTTACGGCGGTAATTTTTCGCGCGAGGAAATGATTGAAGGCGTAAAATTTGCTCATGAACGCGGCAGAAAAGTATACGTAACGGTCAATATTTTTCCGCACAACAGCGATATAAACAGCGTGCTGCCGTATTTAAAAGAATTGCAGGAAATAAACATCGATGCCGTACTCGTTTCCGATATCGGTTTGTTTACGCTGATAAAAAATGAAGTGCCGGGTTTGGAAGTGCATATCAGCACGCAGGCGAACAATACGAACTGGATGGCGGTGAAGGCATGGCAGGATTTGGGAGCGCAGCGCGTTGTGCTGGCGCGTGAACTGTCGTTTGCGGAAATCCGGGAAATTCGGGAAAAGACAAATGTCGAGCTGGAAATGTTCGTTCACGGTGCAATGTGCATATCGTATTCCGGCCGCTGCCTCATCAGCAATTATCTGACGGGCAGGGATTCCAACCGCGGTGCCTGCACGCAGCCGTGCCGCTGGAAATACAATTTGACGGAGGAAAAACGTCCGGGACAGTATTTCCCGATTACGGAAGATGAAAACGGTACGTATTTCTTCAACTCCAAAGACTTATGCCTGCTGCCATATTTGAAGGATATTATCAAATGCGGCGTGGACAGCTTGAAAATCGAAGGGCGCATGAAATCCATTCACTACGTTGCCAGTGTAGTCAGCGCCTATCGCCACGCTATCGACAGTTATTTTGAAAATCCGGAAACTTTTGCGATAAAAGATGAATGGATTGAAGAGCTCAACAAGGTTTCGCACCGTGAATATACGAGCGGCTTTTCCTATCATAAAACATCGAGCGACGACCAGATTTACAATACGACTTCGTATGAGCATACTTCTGATTTTGTCGGTCTGGTGCTCGCTTATGATGCCGAAACGAAAGTGGCGACCATTCAGCAGCGCAACCATCTGACAGTCGGACAGGAAATCGAATTTTTCCAGCCGGACGCGCCGCTGTTCAAGCAGACGATAACGGAAATGTTCAACGATGAAGGTATTTCCATCGATGTAGCACCGCACCCGCAGCAGATTATCACGATGAAGATGGATAAGCCGGTTGTCCCATATACAATTTTACGCCGGGATTGTTAAAAAACTGGTCTATATACTTGAAAATTATTAAAAAAAGTTGTATCATAAATGTACATTATAGTTTAACCTACCTATTGTTGGGTATATATTTATAGAAGGGAGCTTATCCTTAATGAGCAAACACATGAAAACTATGGATGGTAATACTGCTGCCGCATATGTCTCCTATGCGTTTACAGATGTAGCTGCTATTTACCCTATTACTCCTTCTTCACCTATGGCCGAAGCTGTAGATGAAATGGCTGCAAAAGGCAAGAAAAACCTTTTCGGTCAAAAAGTGCGTGTTGTTGAAATGCAGTCCGAAGCAGGCGCTGCCGGAACGGTTCACGGTTCCTTACAGGCCGGTGCTCTGACTACAACGTATACAGCATCTCAGGGTCTCTTACTGATGATTCCTAATATGTACAAAATTGCTGGTGAATTATTACCAGGTGTGTTCCATGTAAGTGCACGTGCGCTTGCTACCTCCTCCCTTAATATTTTCGGCGACCATCGCGATGTAATGGCTGTTCGCCAGACCGGCTGCGCTATGCTCTGCGAAGCAAGCGTGCAGGAAGTTATGGATTTAAGCGCTGTAGCTCATCTTGTAGCTATTAAAAGCCGCGTTCCTTTCGTAAACTTCTTCGACGGTTTCAGAACGTCGCATGAAATTCAGAAAATCGAAGTTCTGGATTATGAAGATTTGGGCAAACTTCTCGATTGGGAAGCTGTAAATAAATTCCGTCATAATGCGTTAAATCCTGACCACCCTGTAATCCGCGGCACAAGCCAGAATCCGGATATCTATTTCCAGGGTCAGGAAGCTGCCAACCCGTATTATGCGGCTGTACCGCAGATGGTAGAAGATGCGATGGAACAGATTAATAAATTGACCGGACGCAATTATCAGCTGTTCAACTATCACGGCGACCCGAATGCGGAACGTGTAATTATCGCTATGGGCTCCGTTTGCGATACTGCAAGTGAAGTTGTCGACTATCTGAACGCTAAGGGTGAAAAAGTCGGCGTACTTTCCATTCACTTATACAGACCGTTCTCCATTAAACACTTCCTCAGAGCATTGCCGAAATCCGTTAAGAAAGTTGCAGTTCTCGACCGTACGAAAGAAGCCGGTTCTCTCGGCGACCCGCTGTATCTGGAAATCCAGTCCGCTCTCTACAATAGCGATATCAGACCGACTATCATCGGCGGCCGTTACGGTTTGGGCGGTAAAGATGTTACGCCGGACCAGATTTTCGCCGTTTACAATGAACTGACGAAAGAACATCCGCAGAACGGTTTCACTATCGGTATCAGAGACGATGTATCCTTTACATCCCTGCCGGAATTCAGCGAAGACATCGACCTTACACCGGAAGGCACTACTGCCTGCAAATTCTGGGGTCTCGGTTCCGACGGTACTGTAGGTGCAAACAAGAGCGCCGTTAAAATCATCGGTGATAAAACGGATATGTATGCACAGGCATATTTTGCATATGACTCCAAAAAATCCGGCGGTATCACGATGTCTCACCTGCGCTTCGGTAAAAAACCGATCCGTTCTCCGTACCTTATCAATAAAGCGAACTTCATCTCCTGCTCGCAGCAGTCTTATGTTGACAAGTACAATCTGCTTGCCGGTCTGAAACAGAACGGTACATTCCTTTTGAATACGCTTTGGAGCGATGAAGAACTGAGCGAAAAACTGCCTGCATATATGAAACGCTATATTGCAGCCAACAATATCAACTTCTACACGGTAAACGCCGTTAAAATCGCTCAGGAACTCGGTCTCGGCGGCCGCTTCAATATGGTTATGCAGTCGGCATTCTTCAAACTTGCCAACATTATTCCGATTGATGAAGCCGTTAAATATCTGAAAGATGCCGTTGTTACTTCCTATGGCAAAAAAGGTCAGAATATCGTCGACATGAACAACGGTGCTATCGATAAAGGTATCGAAGCACTGCATAAGGTAGAAGTTCCTGCTTCCTGGAAAGACGCAGTGGATGAAGAAGTTCATGATACGGACGTACCTGATTTCATCAGAAATATTCAGAACCCGATGAACCGTCAGGAAGGCGACGAACTGCCTGTAAGCGCGTTCAGAAACAGAGAAGACGGTACATTCCCTGTAGGTACTTCCGCTTATGAAAAACGCGGTATTGCTATCAACGTACCGGAATGGGATATTGATAAATGTATTCAGTGCAATCAGTGCTCTTTCGTATGCCCGCACGCTGCCATCCGCCCTGTACTCATGACGGACGAAGAAGCGGCTAATGCTCCGGCAGGTATGAAATATAAACCGGCACTCGGTGCAAAAGGACTTCAGTTCGCTATCACTATTTCCGCTAAAGACTGCGAAGGCTGCGGCAACTGCGCCGACATCTGCCCGGCTCCGAAAGGCTCTGCACTCGCAATGAAACCAATCGGCACCCAGCTGGCTAAACAGCCTGAATTCGACTACGCCGTAGATGAAACGAAAGTTGCGCCGAAGAAAAATCCGATGAAGAAAACCACGCTCAAAGGCAGCCAGTTTGAAAAACCGCTGCTCGAATTCTCCGGTGCGTGCGCAGGCTGCGGTGAAACACCGTATGTCAAACTCATCACGCAGCTCTTCGGCGACCGCATGATGGTAGCAAACGCTACAGGCTGTTCCTCTATCTGGGGCGGTTCTGCACCATCCATGCCGTATACAAAAAATCATAAAGGACAGGGTCCTGCTTGGGCAAACTCCCTGTTTGAAGATAATGCCGAATACGGTCTCGGTATGTTCCTCGGTACGAAAGCCGTGCGTGAAACACTTTCTGCCAAAGTTGAAGCAACTTTAGAAGCCGGTCTCGGCAGTGATGAACTCAAAGCGGCACTTGCTGATTGGAAAGAAAATATTAACGAAGGCGAAGGCAGCCGTGAACGTGCAGACAAATTGACAGCGCTTCTGGAAACGGAAAAAGGTGATAATGAGCTCTTAAACGAAATTTACGATAAGAAAGATTTCTTCGTAAAACGTTCGCAGTGGATTATCGGCGGCGACGGCTGGGGTTACGATATCGGTTACGGCGGTCTTGACCACGTACTTGCTTCCGGCGAAGATGTCAACGTATTAATTCTCGATACGGAAGTTTACTCCAACACGGGCGGTCAGTCCTCCAAAGCTACTCCGGCAGCTGCTATTGCGCAATTTGCCGCAGCAGGCAAACGCACCAAGAAAAAAGATATCGGCATGATGGCTATGAGCTACGGTTATGTATATGTTGCTCAGATTGCTATGGGCTATGACAAGAACCAGACATTGAAAGCCATCGTTGAAGCTGAAAACTATAAAGGACCTTCCCTCATCATTGCATACGCTCCGTGCATCAATCACGGTCTGCGCTGCGGTATGGGCAAGAGCCAGAACGAAACGAAACGCGCCGTTGAATGCGGTTACTGGGCAACTTACCGCTACAATCCGCAGCTTCGCGGCAGTGACAAAAATCCGTTCAGCTTAGACTCCAAAGAACCGACCGGCAACTTCCAGGAATTCCTGCAGGGTGAAGTTCGTTACACTTCGCTCAAACGTTCCTTCCCGGAAATTGCGGACGAACTGTTTGCTAAGACTGAACAGGATGCCAAAGAACGTCTTGAAGGTTATAAAAAATTAGCAGGCAAATAATATTGCATTAGCAAAATCGGCGTCAGATTACTGGCGCCGGTTTTTTTGTGCGGATTTTTCGAAACGGCGCAGGCTGAGAACAGAAAACAACATTACAGTAATTTATAACAACATATACATAATGATAATAAGGGTGCATTGATATATAATTATAAGCAAATAGAACATGTTTCAGTTAATATAATAAGTAACAGATAGGGATAACGGTTTACTAAAAGACTTGAAATTATTGGGGATATATAATTTTATTGCGTTATTATAAAATGCAGAGTTCAAATATGAAACATGTTTTATACAGATATAAAGCGCGCTACAAATTCATATTTTGAAATTATGGAGTAAAGGTTATTCATATAAGTTTAATAGTGAGTAATTACAGAAAAATTGATATATTAATTCAAATAAGAGGGAAGATTATGAAAAAATTATTAGGCTTATCTACAGCTGCTATTATAATGAGTACAGCAGGGGTTGTTTCCGCTGCCAGCAATCCGTTCAGCGATGTTCCGGCAGACAGCTGGGCATATGATGCGGTGGCAACACTTTCCGCTGACGGTGTAATTGACGGTTATCCGGACGGAACGTACAAAGGCGATAATACGATGACCCGCTTTGAAATGGCTCAAATCGTAGCGCGCGCTATGGCAAAAACAGATATAGACAAAGCCGATAAAGCACTTGTTGATAAACTGGCTGCGGAATTTGCGGAAGAACTGGACAATCTCGGTGTCCGCGTAGCTGAACTGGAAAAGAAAAGCGATAATGTAATTTTCATGGGTACTGCCCGTCTGCGTTATGATGACGGTGATATCAACGCAACAAATCCAAATCAGCGCAAAGGCGATGATATAGCCAGCCATGCACATATCGAGTCGTGGATTAAGGGTAAAGTAAATGACGACTGGACAGCTATCGGTCAGGTTGAAACAGAATACAACATGCAGACTGACAGTATTACTGCTTATAATGGTAAAGGTTTTCATGTAAATAAAATCTATATGGAAGGACCGCTGTTTGATGGTACGTTGAAAGCCGGCCGCTATGGTGAGTTCTCTTCCTACGGCCGTATCATCGATACGGAAGTTGCCGGTCTGGAATGGACATGGGGCGACCCGAATGAAGGTCTGTCCGGTGCATTGACATACGGTAGACTCAGCCATGATGAAAGAAATATGGCAGGCACTACTTTTGAAGGAACAACGAAAGACGGTGCTGACAGCTATGGTATTAAACTCGGTGCTGACGGCAAAAAAGCCGGTGAATATACTTCCGCCAGATTAAAATACAATTTCAGTCCGGTAACGGCTATGGGCGTTACGTACGGCCATCTTGACAATCTCACTGTAGAAGAAAGCTATGCTGCTGACGGAAGCCTTCTTAACAAATATAGTGATGACGGTGCTGATATCTGGGAAATCGGTCTGAATACTACTTTGGCTGACAATCTGACTTTAATGGGTGCATATACGACTTCCGACCGTGACGGCGTTTATGACAGCGTCGGCGATGAAATCAAAACGGACGGCTGGTTCAGTGAACTGCGCTACAAAAAGCATGATATAAAAGACCCTGGCTCTTTCGCCATCTTTGCTAACTACCGCAATGTCGGTGCTTTATCCACTATCGATGCTACAGTCGATTACACGGAAAACATCAAAGGCTGGACAATCGGCTTTGACTATGTACCGATTGAAAATACAACAATCGAAGTATTCTACATCAACGGCAGTCAGGTAAATGCCACTACCAGCGATGGTGCACAGGACGTTGACATCTTCCGTGCACAGATGGAATTCTATTTCTAATTAATTAAGCCTTCTATCTAAAATAAATCCTATAAATCCTATTTTGAGCGGACGCTGTTATGGCGTCCGCTTTTTTTATTTGCAGAAAAGCGTTCATTTTTGCTATGATATATGAAGATTGTTTAAACAGTTAAATTTTTACAGGAAGGAAGGATTTTCTTGAAAAAGTTATTTAGTTTAATTTTATGTCTAGGCTTACTGCTCGTTGCCGGCTGTTCGTCAGATACGCAGCAAGGCGCCGATAATGCACAGGAAAAAGCGGGCGGTGATACCGTGCTGAAAGTCGGGCTGATGCCGGATATTGACTCCGTTCCGTTCATTATTGCGCAGGAAAAAGGCTTTTTTAAAGATGAAGGCGTAACGGTGGAACTGCAGCATTTTAAAAGTGCAATGGACCGCGACAGTGCGCTGCAGAGCGGTAATTTGGACGGCGGCGTGTCCGATATGCTGGCGGCAGGTTTTGCCAAAGCGGGCGGTTTCGATGTGAAGATGACTTCCATGACGGACGGCAATTACTGCCTGATTGCCGGAACAGCGAACAATGCCGCTTCTATCAGTGAAATGAAAGGGCAGAATATTTCCGTATCGAAAAACACGATTATTGAGTTCGTGCTCGACCAGATGCTCGCGCAAAATCAGATGAATGAAGCGGACATCAACAAGACGGTCATTCCGCAAATTCCGACACGTCTGGAAATGCTGCAGAACGGCAAACTTGATGCCGCTGTACTGCCGGAGCCGATGGGCAGCATTGCGGTGAAAAACGGCTGTCATATGGTCAATTCTTCAGAAGCCATGCAGATTAATCCGGGTGTAATGGTATTTACGGCTGACAGCGTGGAAAACAAAACGGAGCAGATTAAAGCCATGTACAGAGCGTATAACAGAGCGGTAGAGTATCTGAACAATACGCCGCAGACAGAATATATGGATTTGGTAATCGAAAAAGCCGGTCTGCCGCCGGCAACGAAAGACGCTCTGACGATGCCGAAATATCATGAAGCGGCTCTGCCGAGCAAAGATGCCTGGGAAAAATCCATTCAGTGGCTTAATCAGAAGGAATTGGTAAAAGAAACGTACAGTTATGACGATATGGTCAGTGATATTTTAGGCAAATGATACAGATAGAAAATCTTTTTGTGCAATACGGTAAACAGAATATTTTAGAGAATATCAGTTTAAATCTGCCGACCGGTGCAGTCTGCGCCGTAATCGGACCTTCCGGCTGCGGCAAGTCTACGCTTCTCAATGTACTGGCGGGGCTGAACCGCAGTTACAGCGGCAATGTGCTGATTGACGGCGGCGCGCCCAGTCCCAAGACGCAGACCATCGGTTTTATTCCGCAAAATTATGGACTGCTGCCGTGGCTGAAAGTCAGGGAAAATATCATGCTCGGTCTGAAAATAAAACGTAAGGGCAGGGCAAGGCTGCCGCAGGAATTAATCGCAAGTCTGGGGCTGGACAAACTGCTGGAGCGTTACCCGAAAGAACTCAGCGGCGGACAGCAGCAGCGCGTCAGTCTGGCCCGCGCTTTTGCACTCAATGCCGATTTACTGTTGATGGATGAGCCGTTTTCTGCGCTTGATGCCATTACGCGTGAGGAGATGCAGGACGTTTTCATCAATCTGTGGCAGAAGCAAAAGGTTACAACGGTACTTGTAACGCATTATGTGGAGGAAGCACTGTATCTGGGGCAGAAAATCGCGGTGATGACGAATAGCCCCGGCAGGATTTACAAAATCATCGACAATCCGCTGTTCGGCGACAGGAATTTCCGCGAAAGAGAGCAGTTTAAAAGTCTCAGCAGTCAGCTGCGTTTATATTTAAAGAAGGCAGGTAGGAATAATGAAATCTAAATCAGTTTATTTCTATATTCCCGCCGCCGTTTTTCTGCTCGTTTTATGGCAGATTGTATCGCTCATCGTTCATCTGCCGATAATTCCGCCGCCTTATCTGGCGATAGAACGTCTGGCGGATATTTTCAGCGATACGATAGCTGTCCATGCGCTGTACAGTCTATGGCGCATTGTAGCAGGTGTACTGCTGGCGGTGGCGGTCGGCGTGCCGCTGGGAATTTTAATGGGATATGCAAAAAAAGCCGATACGCTTTTAGCTCCGGTCGTGTACTTGACGTATCCCGTGCCGAAAATCGCTCTGTTGCCGATATTGATGCTACTTTTCGGCATCGGCGAACTGCCGAAAATTCTCATGATATTCTTAATCGTGATATTTCAGGTATTGGTGGCGCTGCGCGACGGCATCGGCGCCATTCCGAAAGAGATGTTTTATCCGCTGTATACGCTGGGCGCTTCGTTCAAGGATATCTTCTGCAAGATACTGTGGCCGGCCGTTCTGCCGAATTTTATAACGGCGCTGCGCGTGGCTATGGGCACGGCGATATCCGTCCTGTTTTTTACGGAGACGTTCGGCACGAAATACGGCATGGGTTATTTCATCATGGACGCATGGCTGCGCGTCAATTATCTGGACATGTACGCAGGGATAATCGTTTTAAGTTTAATCGGTCTGTGCCTGTTCGGCATTCTCGATTTGTGCGAACGGTATTTTTGCAGCTGGAATAAATAGGCAAAAATCATATCAGTTATGTTGTCAGCCCTGTTTTCGCGGGAAAAACGCTGTAGTTTCGCGGAAACGGGGCTGAAATTGTCTGTAATATCTATAATTTTTTTAAAATTTATGTTGCATTTGGATGGAGAATGTATTATAATACAATCATGTTAAGAAGATATGTAAACGTTTTCAAAAAGAATTTTCACAAAAAACGAATAAATTCATTTTTTATATATCTTCTATTCATTGCTATTTTATCATTACATTTTATTTTTTAATTGAAATGAGGGGATTATTTATGAAAAACGTTGTAATCACGGTAAGCAGACAGTACGGTTGCGGCGGTCGTGAATTGGCTACGATTTTAGCTAAGAAATTGAACGTGAAATTGTACGACAAACAGATTATCCATCTTGCAGCTGCCAAACTCGGTCTTGACGATTTGGACGAAGCCGGTCTGAAAGAATTGGAAAATACGGTTGAACCGATGACGCTGACGTATGTACCGTTCCATTCCTTCGGCAACCATGCGGGCGAATCGAGCCGCGGCATGTTCATCGCTGAAGCAGGCGTAATCAGACGACTGGCTGACGACGGCCCGTGCGTTATCTTAGGCCGTTCCGCCGATTATGTACTGGAAGACTTGCCGAACCATTTCTCCATATTCGTTTGCGCTGACGATGAATACAGAGAAGAAAGAGGCAAAACCGTTTATGACGGCAAGACATTAAAAGAACTGAACAAAGAAGACGATAAAAGAGCTAGATACTACAACTATTATACGGGTAAAAAATGGGGCGAACCGGCAAATTACGATTTAGTTGTAAATACAAGCAAAGGCTCTTTGGATGATATAGCGGAAGCTATCATTAAATATATTGATACGGTAGAAAAATAAATTTAAATTGTTTTTATTTTAGGATTTGTTTTACTTAGGAGGATTTTTTATGCAAGGCAATAAACTTTTGTCGCGCATAGCATATGCGTGCGGTACATTCGGTCATGATATATTCTTCATGATGGTTAATACGTATTTCATCATGTTCATAACCAGTAACCTGTTCAATTCCGGCGACCAGGCACATGATGAATGGATGATTGCCACTATAACGACCGTTATCCTGGTAATCCGCGTTGCGGAACTTTTCATCGACCCGTTCATCGGTAATACGATTGATAAAACGAATACCAGATGGGGCAGATTTAAACCATGGGTTATTATCGGCGGTTTGATTGCTGCTGTTTCCCTCGTTATTCTGTTTACTGACATGGGTGGTCTTACTTCTTCCCCGATGATGTATCTGATTATCTTTGCTATCTTATATATCATCATGGATATTTTCTATTCTGCAAAAGACGTTGCTATCTGGTCCATGGTTCCGGCTATGAGCTTTGACTCCCGCGAACGTGAAATCACAGCAACATTTGCCCGTATCGGTTCCGTATTCGGTGCTCAGCTCGTTACGGTAATGGTTATCCCGATTGTTCTGTTCTTCTCCGTAAATCAGAACGGCGGTGTCGGCGATGCTCAGGGCTGGCTCGCATTTGCCATCATCGGCGGCGGTATCTCCATCTTAGGTGCTATTATCCTCGGTCTCGGCACGAAAGAACATGCTTCTGCATTGCGCCAGAACAAAAAAGAAACAACTTTCAAAGAAGTATTCTCCATCTTGGGTAAAAATGACCAGTTAATGTGGATTGCCATTACATTCCTTATCTTCTGCTTAGGTCAGGACCTTGTAAACGCTTTCCAGATGTACTACTTCACTTATATCTTAGGTGATTCCACTGTATTGTCTTCTTTAGGTATTATCAACGTTGTTATCGGCTTACTTGCCGTTGCATTGTTCCCTACTTTAACGAAAAACTTCAAAAGACGCAAACTGTTCGTTGCTTCCGTTGCCATCATGGTAATCGCGCTCGTAATCTATGCTTTCGCAGGTCAGAACACAATGATGTGCCTTGTTGCTGCAGGTCTGTTCAATCTCCCGCAGCCGCTCGTATTCCTCGTTGTTTTAATGACAATTACGGATACTGTTGAATACGGCCAGCTCAAAATCGGTCATCGTGATGAAAGCCTTATCCTTTCCATCCGTCCTTTAATCAACAAATTATCCGGTGCCGTAACCGGTGCAATCGTTGGTTTCACGGCTGTTTGGGTAGGCATGTCCGGCGGTGCTACAGTAGATACTGTTACAGCTGCCAACAAAGCTACTTTCGAAATGATTATGTTTGCAACTCCTATCGTATTCTTAATCGTAGCAACTTTAATCTACAAAACGAAAGTTAAATTAACGGAAGAAAAACATGCTGAAATCGTTAGAGAACTCGAACGTACTTGGGGCAAAGATAAATAATCAAAGGTAAATATAATAGATAATAAAATGTAAAATCCCTGTCAGTCAGAACCGATATTTGCGGTTTGGAGCTGGCAGGGATTTTTTTGCATTTTAATATCTGCGAACCAACAAACAACATCATAGCAATTTTTGTCAACATTAGATAATTGTTTTTAAAATACGGATATACTAAAATTAAAATATAGCAAAAAAAGAGTAAACGTTTTCAAACGGAAATAAAATTTTCACAAAAAACGAATAAATTTATCTTTTGAGTTTTTTATGGGGATTTTTATTATTAATTTTATATTTTATAAAAAGTGGGGGATTTATTATGAACAAAGATGTTGTAATTACAGTCAGCCGTCAATATGGTTGCGGCGGTCGTGAATTGGCAACGATTTTGGCAGAAAAGTTGAATGTAAAACTGTACGATAAACAAATCATTCACCTTGCCGCAGCCAAACTCGGCATTGACGACCTGAGCGAAGCTGATTTGAAAGAACT
The DNA here is from genome assembly GCA_002314325.1 of Megamonas hypermegale. Classification (GTDB taxonomy): domain Bacteria; phylum Bacillota; class Negativicutes; order Selenomonadales; family Selenomonadaceae; genus Megamonas; species Megamonas hypermegale_A. Next base: position 5,673 of record DCFC01000048.1, on the reverse strand, counting down.
GGAAAACACCGTTCAGCCGATGACGCTTACGTATGTTCCGTTCCATTCCTTCGGCAATCATGCGGGCGAATCGAGCCGCGGCATGTTCATCGCCGAAGCAGGCGTAATCAGACGACTGGCTGACGATGGTCCGTGCGTTATCCTGGGCCGTTCCGCTGACTATGTTCTGGAAGATATGCCGAACCATTTCTCCATCTTCGTTTGCGCCGATGATGACTACAGACAGCAGCGCGGCAAAGATGTTTACGAAGGCAAAACATTGAAAGAGCTGAACCAGGAAAACGAAAAAAGAGCCAGATACTATAACTATTATACCGGCAAAAAATGGGGCGACCCGGCAAATTACGATTTAATCGTAAATACAAGCAAAGCGCCTCTGGATAAAATAGCCGATGCTATTATCGCTTATATTGATACCGTAAAATAATAAACAGATAAAGAGCGCAGTCTTTAAAGGGATTAAAAATCGCCGGTGCAAGCGGCGGTTTTATAGGAGGGTTTTTTATGTCAAAATTTTTATCACGTGTAGCGTACGCCAGCGGTACATTCGGCCATGACTTCTTCTATGCAATGATTGGTACGTATTTCATGATTTTCGTAACGAGTAACCTGTTCAATACGGACGATACTCACTATAACGAATACATGATCGGTCTTGTAACTACAGTTATTCTTGTCATTCGTGTAGCAGAACTTTTCATTGACCCGTTCATCGGCAACACTATCGATAAAACGAAAACGAGATGGGGCAAATTCAAACCGTGGGTTCTCTCCGGTGCCGTTATCGCAGCCGTTACACTGGCTATTCTGTTTACGGATATCGGCGGACTTGCCGCTACGAGCCCTGTAACGTATTTAATCGTTTTTGCGATTTTATACATCATCATGGATATTTTCTATTCTGCAAAAGACGTTGCTATCTGGTCCATGATACCGGCTCTTTCGTTTGACTCCCGTGAACGTGAAATCACGGCAACATATGCCCGTATCGGTTCCGTTTTCGGCGGTCAGCTCGTAACTATCATCGTTATTCCGATTGTACTTGCATTCTCGCATAATGCCAACGGCGGCGCAGGCGATGCTACAGGCTGGTTCGCTTTTGCAGCAATCGGCGGCCTCATTGCAACAGCAGGTGCTGTTATCCTCGGTATCGGTACGAAAGAACATGCTTCCGCTCTGCGTGAAAACAAAACAGAAACATCGTTCAAAGAAGTATTCTCCGTATTAATGAAAAACGACCAGCTGCTGTGGATTGCATTTGCATATCTCATCTTCGGCTTAGGTCAGAACCTTATCAATAACTTCAACCTTTATTACTTCATTTATGTACTGGGCGATTCCACTCAGTTCTCATTCCTCGGTGTAATCAACGTTGTCATCGGTTTAATGGCCGTTGCACTGTTCCCGACTTTGACGAAAAAATTCAGCAGACGTAAACTGTTCTTCATTTCCATCACGATTATGCTGATTGCCATCGTCGTTTATTATATGGCAGGTCAGAACGTATACATGACGCTGCTCGGTGCCGGTCTGTTCGCTCTGCCGCAGCCGCTTATCTTCCTTGTTGTACTCATGACGATTACGGACAGTGTTGAATACGGTCAGCTCAAACTCGGCCATCGCGACGAAGCACTCGTACTTTGCGTTCGTCCGTTGATTGATAAACTCGGCGGTGCTATCACTTCCGCTATCGTAGGTTTCACGGCTGTATGGGTAGGCATGTCTGGTAAAGCTACGGCAGCCAGCATCACGCCGGAAAACTTATTAAACTTCCAGCTGATAATGTTTGCAGCACCGTTTATCCTCATTGTTATTGCAGGCTTTATTTACAGAGCCAAAGTCAGCCTGACAGAAGAAAAACATGCTGAAATCGTTAGAGAACTTGAACGTACTTGGGGTAAAGACAATAAATAATTAAGAAAGAGAACTATATGTTTTAAATTCCGGTTTAAGGCATATAGTTCTTCTCAAATAAGCATCAAATTTAATTTTAATTTGTTTTTTTATTTTTTTAATCTAGAGATTAGGGGTAACTGTAATGGAAAATAGGAAAATTTATGATTTTTTTGACAATACAACTACTTTAAGTCGGGCAATGACTTTGTATTACGGCGGTTGGGAAGTCTGTGAACCATTACATACCTTTGGTCCGGCAATACGCCAGCATTATCTGCTGCATTACGTTACACGCGGCAAAGGTAAATTATGGATTGGCGAGGCCAAAAACACTTGTTATGAAATCGGAGCGAATACGATTTTTCTGATAAAACCGGGAGTTGTAGCTACTTATGCAGCTGACAAAAATGAACCGTGGGAGTATTGCTGGATTTGCATAGACGGATATGAAGTGCCGCGGATTTTGCGGGACTGCGGTTTTAATAATGATAGTCCGCTGTTTTTCGATAAGAGCGGCGGCAGGGTTCAAAGTGCTATCGTGAATTTTGTTTTTTCATATAGGCGTAATAAGCATAATGAATATACACTGCTGAGTCGACTGTACAATTTTTTCGCTCAGATGAAAAGGCAGTACAAACGAACGAATATAAAATCCGTTTATGTGGAACAGGCTATTGACTATATTTACGAGAATTATAATAAGAACATTACCATCGGTGATATGGCGAACCATTTGAATATTGACAGAACTTATCTATATCGGTTGTTTAAACGCGAATGCAACGTATCACCGCAGAAGTATCTGCTTAATTTCCGTTTGCGGGTAGCCGTGAACAAGCTGGAAAATACGCAGAAATCCATTATGGAAATTGCTGAGGAGTGCGGCTTCAACAATGTATCGCTGTTTTGCCATCAGTTCAAGAAAGTGTACAGTGATACGCCGCTTAATTACCGCAAATATCCGCGCAGCGATATACAGATTTGATATAAAAATAAAATAATATTTTAGCGAAAAGGTGTTTCTCTTCGGGGAAATGCCTTTTTTGCCGTTTAAAGGCGTTCATAATTATTGAAAATATTAGTTTTGGGGGAATTTTCATTTAAATAGACGTTTTGGTAATATAATGGTATCATTAATAATAGAAAAATTGAGGGAAAAGAGGTTCTGGAATTTATGAAAGTATATCTTTATATCAACAAAAAGGGTTTTAAGGAAAATACTTTTAGAATAGCGTTTAAAGAGCTCGTGAAAGTTGAAGCTGAAGGCGTAAAGTCTGCCGACAATATGTATCTGGTGGGCAAATATGAAGCCAGAGACAACGATAACAGCTTTGAAGTGCCGTATAATAAAAAATATGAAAATAGATATTTTGCCATTCCGATTAGCGACAGGGAAAAAGGTTTTTTTAATTTGACGACTGTTTTGTGCAACAATGATTTGAGCGATTATGAAGTTATCAATGAAGCGACATTGAACGGTGTAATCAATACATTATATAAAAATGGAGATGAAAACAGTTCGGAAAGCATTTCGCTGGAATATGTGGGCGGCCGTTCCAAAGAAACGCAGAATATTATCGAAGAGATTTCGTCCTCCCGCTTTATTGCCATGATTAACATGCTGAATACATGGGCGAGCGAAGAAAAACAGGACGTGGAATTTAAATTACAGATTGATTTCTAAGAAATATCCGTTGTGTTAGTAAAACATCGAGCCTGTAGCCAGCAGTATAATAGTTTATATTCGTTCGATGTTGTCACTTAACCTCACTAAATATANNATTATACTGCTTTGAGAAATCAATTGATTGGCACAACAAGTAAGAAATAGAAAAGGATTTATTGTTTTAAGCTGAACAATAAATCCTTTTTTTTATTTGTATTTAGCTGTGAAAGAATTTCCGTATGTCGTTTTCCACGTTGTCGATACCGGCAATGCCGAAGTTGTCGACGAGAACTTTTGCCACGTTCGGTGAGAGAAACGCCGGCAAAGTAGGGCCGAGATGAATGTTTTTTACGCCGAGATGCAAAAGCGCTAAAAGAACGATGACGGCTTTCTGTTCATACCAGGCGATATTATAGATGATAGGCAAATCGTTTATATCGTCCAGACCGAAAACTTCTTTCAATTTTAAAGCGATAACGGCAAGAGAATAACTGTCATTGCACTGACCGGCGTCGAGCACGCGCGGAATGCCGTCTATATCGCCCAAATTCAGTTTATTGTATTTGTATTTGGCACAGCCCGCCGTCAGGATAACGGTATCATGCGGCAGTGCTTTGGCAAATTCAGTGTAATAATTGCGCTTTGCCTGGCGGCCGTCGCAGCCTGCCATGACGACAAATTTTTTGATTGCGCCCGATTTTACGGCGGCAATGATTTTGTCGGCGAGAGCTAGAACCTGATTATGGGCAAAGCCGCCGACAATAGAGCCTGTTTCCAGCGGCGTCGGCGGAGCGCAGCGTTTGGCGTGCTCGATAAGCGCGGAAAAATCCTTATAACCGTTTTCACCGGTGATATGCTTGCAACCGGTAAAACCGACTGCGCCTGTCGTATAAATTCTGTCCTTATAATCGTCTTTCGGCGGTACAAGGCAGTTCGTCGTCAGGAGAACAGGTCCGTTGAATAAAGCAAATTCTTCCTGCTGTTTCCACCAGGCGTTGCCGTAGTTGCCGACAAAGTTAGTGTATTTTTTGAAGAACGGATAATAATGCGCCGGCAGCATTTCGCCGTGCGTATAAACGTCAATGCCCGTGCCCTGCGTCTGCTCCAGCAGCATTTCCAAATCTTTGAGGTCGTGGCCGGAAACGAGAATGGCGGGATTGCTCTGGACGCCGATATCAACGGTCGTGATTTCCGGCTGACCGTAGCGGGAAGTGTTGGCTTTATCGAGAAGCGCCATGACTTTTACGCCGTATTCGCCCGTTTTGAGGGCGAGCACCGTCAAATCCTCACCGTTCAGATTATCATCGGCAGTTTCGGCAAGCGCCGCCTGCAAAAATGTGTCAATATCCTCATCGAAAAAATTCAGCGCATTGGCGTGTTTATTATACGCCGCCATGCCTTTCAAGCCGTAGATGATTAACTCGCGCAGACTGCGGATGTCTTCATTTTCAGTGGCGAGAACACCGATTTGCGCACCTTTTACAGGGTAATACGAGCTGTCGTTCGTTGTCCAGAGAGCGACCGGTGATAATTTCGCCGTATTGCTCAGCTGTTGCAGCAGTTCTTCCTTATAAGAAAGTGTTTTCGTGATATGTCGGCTGATGACTTCGTCGTCGAAGTTGGCATTGGTAATCGTGATGAAAAGATTTTCGCAGATAAATTGATTTAAAGCGCGCGGAATATTTTTATTTTCACGGCGAAGTGCCGTAGTGATTTCACAAAGACCCTTCGTCGCGTAAATCAATAAATCCTGTAAAACGGCAGTAGAAGCAGATTTGCCGCAGACACCGACACGAGTACAGCCGCTGCATCCGGCCGTTTCCTGACATTGAAAACAGAACATTTTATTTTCCATAGATATCTCCTTAATTAAAATTTATATGTTCATTTTTCTTTTGAGTTCAAAAGAAAAACGAACCAAAAAGAAAAAACTTTTTTAACGTTTCGCTAACGCTGCACTAGGCGAGCCTCCGTAGCTTTTCGTAAAAATAGACGATACTGACGGCTTGAAACGTTTAGAATTTGGCTCGAGCCTTCCGGTTTCAGCAAGAACTTAAATTTGAGTTGTTGGCACTGTAATTTGCAATTATGCTGAATTTTTGTCTGCGTTG
>DCFC01000053.1:34505-50879 GCA_002314325.1 Megamonas hypermegale | reverse complement strand
AACAGCTTATAAGCACGGTCTATACGCTCAGTTATATTTTGCACCGCCTGTGAGCCGATTTCATTAAGATAGCTGAACTTTGCCAGTTTTTTTAGTTTAGTCAAGTGTCCCTGCAAAACAAATTTGTGCAATGATTTTTTAAATAAGCGATAATACCGTTTATGGAGTGCAATGCAGTGATTATAAATGAGACCTGCCGCGTTAATCTGCCTATGAAGTTTTTTGTTTCGTTTGGAATTATACAGCTTAAAGCAATAGGTTTTCATTTATTTCACCGCCTTACTATTATTTATAGTTTCATGATAGCATATAACTATACAAAATAAAATGGTCCGACTTCAATTGCTTATGCAAATTCGTCGGACGTGCCTTATATCCCCAGTGCTAAAGCACGGGGCTTTACGGCACACTTGGTAACGAAGAACATGAACCAGTTGCGGTCTATCCCTTGCGGAATTCTCGCCGTATAATTAATCGAAAAACTTTCATCGCACATGCCGAAAATAAGATATGATTTCTTCCAGCCTGTTTTACGGTATTTGTCCAGCATGGAAATACCGTAAAACAAATGGCGCGCATTTATCATGAGCGTGAGCAGCAGAGCCTGCAGCGGATTAAAAGCGCCGAGCAGCAGACTGACCGTTACAAATTCCATAGAACCGGCAAAAATGAACATGCTCATAATCAGCGTATACAAAAAGCTGAAACCCGATACGTTCATATAAATCCCGTACGCCATTCCCAAAAACCAAAATCCGGCAAAAATCGGTATTGTTTTCGGAAACGCTGCCGTAAATGCTTTTTTCATTACAGTCAATCTGTTTTCCATATTACCTTCCCTTTTGCTTTCTCATGTTCAGATAAAAAATTCATTATCCTTTCTGCTCGCGCAAAGCGGTGCTAAATGCGCTTTCAGTTTAGCCAGTATTTCCTCCGGCACATAGCGGCAGTTCATCGGGCATACTTTTATACAGCGCAGACAGGAAATACATTTCGCTTTTTCGCACTCAAACGAACTCTTGTCTATCGCACCGGTCGGACAGGCAATAACGCACGTTCCGCAGCCGATACATTTATCCTCAGCCAAAACAGGAGCCATTGCCGAAGCCATCGCCTGTTTATACGGACGGTTTCCGCTCACCGTTATCGCTGCCGTATTTTGGCTCGCTAATTTATTTTTCACCTGAGCGGCAAAATTTTTCAGTTCCTCTTTATCCTGCCCGTCCGGTCTGCCCGCGCCGAACTGCGGCACGATGGAATGCTGCGTTACCACAGCTGCGGCGGCAATTACATTAAAACCGTTTGCCTGTGCCAAATCCTTCAGCTCTATCAGCGTATCTTCATAAGCACGATTGCCGAAGGTAATTACTATAACGGCAGGAGTATTGTTTCCTTTAATATTTTCCTTAAAACGCTGCACAAAAGTTTCCGGCACTCTGCCCGCATAAGACGGAACACCGATTAATACAGTATCTTCCGCTGTAAAATCTTTCTGCAAATCCTTATTCTGATACGAAGTTAAATCAACATCTTCCGCTGCTTTTTGCATACCGGCTACCAGAAAATCCAACACACCGCGCGTCGTATCCGTAGGACTGAAAAAAACACTGTATAGCTTTTCCATAAAAATCTCTCCTTGATAAAAAAAGATAAAAAAATCCATCAGCCGAACGACTGATGGATTTTAATGCAAAATTAATTATTAGCCAATAACAACCATTGCCTGACCAGGTTTTACGCTATCGCCAGCATTAACTGCGAAGGATTTAACTGTACCAGCTTTAGGTGCGGAAATTTCGTTCTGCATTTTCATAGCTTCGAGAATTAAGAGAGTGTCGCCAGCATTAACAGCCTGACCAACGGAAGCTACTAATTTAACGATTTTACCAGGCATTGGAGCTGTAACTGTTTCGTCACCAGCAGATGCAGCCGGTGCAGCAGCAGGAGCTGCTTTCGGTGCAGGTGCAGCAGCAGGTGCCGGAGCTGCTTTAGGAGCAGGAGCTGCAGCAGCTTTTACTTCTTCGATTTCAACTTCATAAGCGTTACCATTTACAGTGATGTTAAATTTTTTCACTTTGTATTCCTCCAAGATATTTCATTTTATTGGATATTTATTGGTTATCGATGACGGAAAAACAATTAAGCGTTGTCGCGTCTGCCGGCCATTGTCCAAGCATCGCTGCGTTTAATACGAACAGCCATAACTTTTTTGCCAATCATCATTTCTACAGCGGCGGAAATAGCAGCTACTATTTCTTCGCTAATAGGAGCATTATTGTTTGCCATGTTAATTTACTCTCCCCTTATTATAATGGAACATTGCCGTGTTTTTTAGCCGGACGTGTTTCACGTTTGCTAGCAAGCATGTTCAAAGCAGTGATAATACGAGGACGCGATTCTTTAGGTTCAATTACCATATCAATGTAACCGCGTTCTGCTGCTTTATAAGGTGTAGCAAATTCAGCGACATATTCAGCAGTTTTAGCTTTAACATCAGGGTCTTTTCTGAAGATGATGTTAGCTGCACCCGCCGGACCCATAACTGCGATTTCTGCAGTAGGCCAAGCCATAACCTGGTCAGCACCAAGTTCACGAGAGCACATAGCAAGGTAAGAACCGCCGTATGCTTTACGAGTGATAAGAGTAACTTTCGGTACAGTAGCTTCGCAGTAAGCGTAAAGCATTTTTGCACCGTGACGAATAATACCGCCGTATTCCTGATCAGTACCAGGCAGGAAGCCAGGAACGTCAACGAGGTTGACGATAGGAATATTGAATGCGTCGCAGAAGCGAATAAAGCGAGCAGATTTATCCGAAGCATTGATATCGAGGCAGCCTGCCATAACAGCCGGCTGGTTAGCAATGATACCAACAGAACGTCCGTCAAAATGCGCAAAGCATGTAATGATATTTGTAGCATAATGCTGATGAACTTCATAGAATTCACCATCATCAACTAAAGAACGAATAACATCTTTCATGTCATAAGGCATGTTGGCATTATCCGGAATTACTGTGTTAAGACTTTCATCCATACGGGACGGGTCATCATTTGTCGGTCTTTCCGGAGCATCATCCATGTTGTTGCTCGGCAGGAAGCTGAGCAGATAACGAATCTGTTCAATGCAGTCATCTTCATTATCAGCAGCGAAATGAGCAACACCGGAAACGCTGTTATGAGTCATAGCACCACCGAGCTGTTCAGCAGTAACTTCTTCCGCCGTAACGGATTTGATAACAGCAGGACCAGTGATGAACATCTGGCTGGTGTTTTTAACCATGTAAATGAAGTCTGTCAGAGCCGGAGAATAAACGGCGCCGCCTGCGCATGGTCCCATGATTACGGAAATCTGCGGAACTACGCCGGAAGCATCGGTATTTCTCTGGAAAATTCCGCCGTAACCGGAAAGTGCGTCAACGGCTTCCTGAATACGAGCCCCGCCGGAATCATTGATACCAACGCAAGGAGCGCCCATTTTCAGGGACATTTCCTGTACTTTCCAGATTTTTTTAGCGTGCATTTCGCCGAGGGAACCACCTTCTACAGTGAAGTCCTGGGCGTAAGCATACACCAAACGGCCGTCTACAGTACCGTAACCTGTGATAACGCCTTCAGCCGGCAGGTCTTTCTTTTCCTGGCCAAAGTTAGTGCAACGATGTTTTACAAACTGATCTAATTCAACGAATGTACCTTCATCAAAAAGTTTTTCAATACGTTCGCGAGCAGTCATTTTGCCTTTAGCATGCTGTTTTGCAACACGTTTCGGGCCGCCTGCTTGCATAATGTGTTCCTTTTTGGCATTCATGAGGTCAATTCTTTCTTGAACTGTAGCCAAAATTATACCTCCTTAATAAAATATCTATGCTTAAATATAAGCTAGATTATTTTGTTTCATCTAAACGCTGAGCGAGTTCTAATAAGATGCCGCTAGCTTTCGGATGAACGAATGCAATGCTGGAATTGCCAGCGCCGTAACGAGGTTTTTCATCAATCATACGAACGCCTTTTTCTTTCATTTCAGCGATAGCTTCTTCAATGTTATCAACATTCAATGCAACATGCTGAATACCAGTGCGGCCGCCGTTTTTAGCAATGAATTTTGCGATAGGGCCGTCTTCAGTTGTGGATTCGAGAAGTTCTAATTCAACTTCACCACATGGAACGAAGCTAACTTTAACTTTCTGGTCTTCGATAACTTCATCCGGTTTTTCGATTTTAATACCTAAAGTTTCTTCATAGAATTTTTTAGCTTCTTCAAGATTTGGTACAGCAATACCGATATGGTCAACTCTGTTGATTTTCATTGATAAGACCCTCCTGATATAATAATCTGTTATTTTTTTAACATATTATCCATAATCGTATTAACTACGGTATACGGATCATTCTGACGAGTTTCAATATCTTTTACGTAGGTATCAATTTCGCCAGTTTTTATGATATGTTCTGTTATATATGCACCAATAGAAGCGTTTAAACGGTCTAAAAGTTCATTTTTAGCGCGTTTATGACGTCTTGCAGCCAAAGTGCCGCTTTCTTCCAGATATTTCTGGTGTTCTTCTATGGTTTCCAGCAATTCATTTATACCTTCGCCTCTGTTTGCCATAACCTTTTTAATCGGCGGACGCCAGTCATGCTTTACGCCGTCAAGGTCAAGCATCATATTAAGCTCGGTATACAATTTATCTGCACCATCAAGGTCAGCTTTGTTGATAGTGAAGATATCACCGATTTCCAATATTCCGGCTTTAATTGCCTGAATATCGTCACCAAGTCCCGGTACTAACACGACCATCGTCGTATCAGCGGCTTTGACAATATCAACTTCCGACTGTCCGACACCTACGGTTTCTACAATAATAACATCTTTGCCGAAAGCATCCATTGCTTTTATTGCATCAGCCGTTTTATGCGACAGACCGCCTAAGCTGCCTCTTGTCCCCATACTGCGGATAAAAACACCTTCATCCAAAGTCAAACTGTTCATTCTGATACGGTCGCCCAAAATAGCGCCGCCTGTAAATGGACTTGTCGGGTCGATAGCGATAATGCCGACTGTTTTTCCTTGATTTCGGTAAGCTCTTGCAATTTTATCAGTAAGAGTGGATTTACCTGCACCTGGTGGGCCAGTAATACCAAGGACAAAGGCATGCCCGGTATGTGGATACAGTTTTTTCATGATTTCTACTGCAGAAGCTGTTTCATTTTCAATCGCCGTAATGGCACGCGTAAGCGCCAGGCGGTTTCCCTTCAACAATTCCTGAGCTATATCCATATTAAGCACCACCTTTGATTATAGTTTTCCCCGCAGATAATTCCGCGAAATAAAAACTATATAATTCATTTTAAGCTTTTTACTTAATAAGGCAATTCATCTCACTACTTATAGGAGAATGGATGAATTGCCTTTTAAGTTTTTAGGATTAACGCTTTAAGCTTTAATTAGTCTTTTTTAACGTGTTCGTTGATGTATTTTACAACGTCGGATGTCGGAGTACCCGGAGTGAATACTTCAGCAATACCTGCTTCTTTTAATGCAGGAATATCGCCTTCCGGAATAACGCCGCCGCCGATGATTAATACGTCGTTCATGCCTTTTTCTCTAACGAGTTTTACAACTTTAGGGAAAAGATGCGGATGAGCGCCGGAAAGAATGCTCATAGCAACAACATCAACGTCTTCCTGAAGAGCTGCTTCTGCAATCTGTTCCGGAGTCTGACGAAGACCTGTATAAATTACTTCGAAACCTGCGTCGCGAAGTGCACGTGCTACTACTTTTGCTCCACGGTCATGACCATCCAAACCTGGTTTTGCTACTAATACTCTAATCATTGTATTTACCTCCAAATATCTTCACTTATTAAAGATTTACATGTGCTTCATATTCGCCGAATACTTTACGCATTACGCCGCAGATTTCACCGAGTGTTGCATAAGTTTTAACGGCAGCGAGGATATGAGGCATAAGATTTTCGTTTTCGTCTTTGCAAGCAGCTTCCAAGTCAGCAAGTGCAGCTTCAACAGCAGCATTGTCACGTTTAGCTTTCATTGCTTCAACTTTAGCTTTCTGTTTTTCGCCAACGGAAGCGTCAACTTTCAGCAGACCTTCAACTGGTTTTTCTTCAATCTGGAATTTGTTTACGCCGACAATAACTTTAGCGCCGGATTCAACATCCATCTGCCATTTGTAAGCACTATCCTGAATTTCTTTCTGGATATAGCCTTTTTCAATAGCAGCAACAGCACCGCCGAGTTCATCAATTTTGTTGATGTAATCCCAAGCTTCTTTTTCAATTCTGTTAGTCATAGCTTCTACGTAGTAGGAACCAGCAAGCGGATCGATAACGTCAGCTAAGCCGCTTTCGTAAGCAACGATCTGCTGAGTACGCAAAGCAATCATAACGGATTCTTCTGTAGGAAGAGCAAGTGCTTCATCGCGGGAGTTAGTGTGGAGGGACTGAGTACCGCCCATTACAGCAGCAGCTGTCTGCAATGCAACACGAACGATGTTGTTGTTAGGCTGCTGAGCAGTAAGCATGGAGCCAGCTGTCTGAGTATGAACGCGCAGCATCATGGATTTAGGTTTTTTAGCGCCAAATCTTTCTTTCATGACTTTAGCCCAGATACGACGAGAAGCGCGGAATTTAGCAACTTCTTCGAGTACATTGTTGTGAGCGTTCCAGAAGAAGGAAAGACGGCCAGCGAAAGCATCAACGTCAAGGCCAGCTTTAATAGCAGCTTCAACGTAAGCGATACCGTCAGCAATTGTGAATGCGATTTCCTGAGATGCTGTGGAACCAGCTTCACGAATGTGGTAACCGGAGATGGAGATTGTGTTCCATTTCGGTACATTTTTAGAGCAATATTCAAAGATATTAGTGATAAGACGCATGGATGGACGTGGAGGGAAGATGTATGTTCCACGAGCAGCATATTCTTTAAGAATATCGTTCTGGATAGTACCTTTTAACTGGTCAGCAGGTACACCCTGTTTTTCAGCAACTGCAATGTACATAGCTAAGAGTACGGATGCAGGAGCATTGATAGTCATAGAAGTAGAAACTTTACCAAGGTCAATCTGGTCAAAGAGGATTTCCATATCAGCTAAGGAGTCGATAGCAACGCCTACTTTACCAACTTCGCCTTCGGAGATTTCGTCAGTGGAGTCATAACCAATCTGAGTCGGAAGGTCAAATGCGCAGGAAAGTCCAGTAGCACCAGATTCAATCAGATAGCGATAACGTTTGTTGGATTCTTCAGCAGTGGAGAAACCAGCATACATACGCATTGTCCAGAAACGGCCGCGATACATAGTAGGCTGTACGCCGCGAGTATACGGATATACGCCAGGGAAGCTGATATCGTCTGCATAATCAGTATCTGCAATATCAAGTGGAGTATATAAACGCTGTTCCGGAAGATGCGGACGTTCTGGGAATCTTGCGATTGCTTTTGCTACGCTTTCATTATACGCAGCTAATTCAGCTTGGATTTTTTCTTTTTCATTGCTCATAATTTAATTTTCCTCCCTAAAAAGGTATTATTTCATTGAACCTGTTTCCATGAATTTTTCATGCCAGGACAAAGCTTCTTTAAGAATATGCGGAGTTTGTGCATGTTTAGTTGCAGCTTCTGCTCTTTCCAGATAATCCATCAGCATTGGTTTATAATCAGGATGAGCACATTTGTTAATAACTTCACGAGCACGTTCACGTGGAGCAAGACCGCGAAGGTCAGCCAGACCCTGTTCAGTAACGATGATATCAACATCATGTTCTGTATGGTCAACATGCGAACACATAGGAACGATAGAGGAGATAAGACCGCCTTTAGCTGTAGATGCTGTGAAGAAGCATGTGAGGTAAGCGTTGCGGGCAAAGTCGCCGGAACCGCCGATACCGTTCATCATTTTGCTGCCCATTACATGAGTGGAGTTTACGTTACCGTAAATATCGCATTCAATAGCAGTATTCATGGCAATAACACCAATTCTTCTTACAACTTCTGGGCTGTTGGAGATTTCCTGCGGACGGAGTAAGAGATGTTTTCTATATTCTTTGATATTTTCATAGAAACGTTTTAATCCGTCTGGAGAAGGAGATAATGCTGTACCGGATGCAAAGTTCAATTTACCCGCATCGATTAAGTCGAACATACCGTCCTGAATAACTTCTGTGTATACAGACAAATCTTTAAGGTCGGAATCAACAAATCCGCTGATTACGGCATTTGCCACGTTGCCTACGCCGGACTGAAGCGGCAGCAGGTTCTTCGGCATATGGCCTTTTTTAACTTCTTCATGCAGAAGTTCGATAATGTACTGGGACATTTTGTGGTCAGCTTCGCTGATTTCGCCGAATGGACGAGTTTTATCTGTAATGTCGCAAGGAACAATACATTTAATTTTTTCTGGAGTGCACGGTATGTACGGTGTACCAATGCGGTCGTTAGCCTTTACAATAGGAATTGGCAGACGATGAGGCGGGTCAAGCGGTACATAAACGTCGTGCATACCTTCGAGTTCCAATGGCTGAGTAGTGTTTACTTCTACAATAACCATATCTGCCTGCTGTACGAAAGAAGCCGTATTACCCATAGAAGTCGTCGGGATGATATTGCCTTCTTCTGTAATAGCGCAAGCCTCTACAATAGCAACATCTAATTTGCCATAGAAACCATAGCGAACAAGCTGTGCGGATTCGCTGAGGTGTAAATCGCTGTATGCAATTTCACCGGAGTTGATAGCGTTTCTTACAGCTTTATTTGTCTGATACGGCATACGTTTGTCGATACCGTGTACTTTACATAAAGCTTCATCGAGTTCCGGTCCTACAGAAGCACCAGTAAATAAGTTGATTTTGAACGGATGTTCTTTCATGCGTTCAGCAAGAGCCAAAGAAACGGCTTTCGGATAACCGGACGGCGTAAAACCGCTGGTACCTACATTCATGCCAGGTTTTATTAATTCAGCTGCTTGTTCCGCAGTGACAATTTTCGCATGCAGTTCCTTATTGCGCACGCGATCTAAAATGTCAATCATTAAAGATTCTCCTCCTTACTAAGATTGTATTATTGTATTATTTGTCGTGTTTAATTATATCATTCTACTGCATGATAATCAAAGATTATTGTACCATTTACAGTATAAATTTTTTATTTATAATTATACTTAATATTAATAAATAAAAATTATGAAAAATCAACACGTCATTTGTAAATAAACAATAACGCATACCACTAACAAAAGCATACCACTACTAGGGAAAAGCGTCAAGTTTTACCGTCAAGAAATCGTTTATTTTCCTGTAATATAATACGATAATCGGCTGAGCCCGACTGATAAATCCTCATTGACGATTTTCACATCGTCGGGAACTTTCATCTTTATCGGGGCAAAATTCCAAATTCCCTTTATTTTCGCTTTAACCAATTTGTCGGCGACGGATTGGGCAAATTGCGCCGGTACGGCAATAACGCCTATGTCTATCTTTAATTTAGCTACGGCTTTCGGCAGTTCATCTATGCTTTTTATCTTTACGTGATTTACTGTCTTGCCGATAACACCCGGGTCATTGTCAAACAGTGCCACCAGATTGAAGCCGAGCGCGATAAAATTCTGATAGTTGGCAAGCGCCACACCCAGATGACCAATTCCCACAATAGCGATGTTCCAATGATTATCAAGCCCTAGAATTTTGCCTACATTAAATTTAAGTTCGTTAACGTAATAACCGACTCCTTTTTTGCCGAACTGACCGAATAAAGCTAAATCTTTGCGGATTTGCTCCGGCGTAAGCACCAGGCGCCGTCCCAGCTCCTCTGATGATATTATATCCATTCCGTCATCCTGCGCCATTCTTAAAGTTCTATAATATAGCGGCAATCTGTCGATTGTAGCTTTGGAAATAGCTTGTTCCTTCACTGTGTTCACTCCTCTAAGGCTTGATTACATATTACTCTACTATTATATAATCTGTTGTGCCAGTTGATTTTCCAAACTGTTTTACCAGCACAACAGGTATTATATATTATAATCCGTTGTGCTAGTAAGACATCGAGCCTATAGTCAGCAGTATAATAGTTTATACTGCTTTGAGAAATCAACTAGCACAACATGTATATTATACACTTTTTTTACCCAATATTACCGCAATACCGGAAAAAAGCCATATCAGCATGGACAGTTCCGTATTGAACATCACGTAATCGGTAAGACCGTTAAGCGCCAGTGCGCTCATACCCAGCCCTATGCCCAGCATAACGCCTTTATTGAGCGGCTCGATATCGGCAATCTGCGTTTTGAACGCTTTATAGATTATGCCGAAATAATACACCATGAAGCTCACAAAACCGAACAGACCGATTTCCGCCATGAAATTCAGATACATATTGTGTGCATGAACGATTTTGATGAAATTGCCCTGCATATAATAATCATAGGTAGGGTATACCATAAAATACGCGCCCCAGCCTATGCCGAGCAGCGGATGATCCAAAATCATGGCAATGGTGCTTTCCCAGAAAGCGAGCCGCATTTCCGACGACGTATCAAGCTTCGTAAATACGGATGTCAGTCTTTCCACCAGCGCCGTATCGCTTATCAGCAGCACCGCCGCCAAAAAAATCAGCCCGATGAGAATTCTGCGGTTGTACAATGCTCCGTAAACGGCCATTACTGCGGCGATGCTGATGCAGGCGCCGCGGGCATACGTCAAAGTCAAGCAGAATGCCGCCAGACAGAATAAAATTCCTACAGCAATGCGCACGTTTTTATTTTTAATTACGACGAATACACCCA
This sequence comes from Megamonas hypermegale, assembly GCA_002314325.1. Lineage (GTDB taxonomy): Bacteria > Bacillota > Negativicutes > Selenomonadales > Selenomonadaceae > Megamonas > Megamonas hypermegale_A. The sequence continues at coordinate 40,080 of DCFC01000053.1, read as the reverse complement.
TCAAAAGTCCCAGAACGAAATCCAGATAGCCGCCTAGAAGATTAGGGTTCTGCCAAGTGGAAAAGACGCGCGTCTTCAATCCCGGAAACATGGCGTTATCCGTCCACACCATCGCTTCCGCCGTCAGTCCTATGCCTAAAAACGCCTGCAAAAAGCCGTATACAATCACGATAAGCAGCGACAGGCACATGACGTACAGGAGTATTTTCACCTGTTCCAGAAGCGCCACCCTGACTATATGCTTGTTTTTGTCCGGCAAAATCCGTACCTGTTTAATATCCTTGCTGTTTAAACTTTGTACTACTAAATAATATGTAAGTACATATCTTCCTACTAAATTGTAACAATTATAAAAACTGAATGCTGGGTCTGGTGAAACAAATACGGACAGAAACGATATCACTACAAAGATGGCTATCGGAAAATCAAACGGCGTTCTCTCCCATTCAAAAAATCCTCTTACGGATTTATAAATGTAGACAAGCCAGCCGGCTACAAGCAGCAGACTCGATATTTCATAGGAAAACGGCAGCATGAACAAAAGCGCCGCCACAATGTAGAACATCGTACGCTTGCAGTCGTTGTTAAATCTATTTTTTTTAAATATATTCACATCTTCACCCACTGTTTTTTCAGCCGTCATTTATGCACGTTTTTCAATTCATCGACCAGGACCTGCCTCAGCTCGCCTGTCAAATACAGCGAACCGGTAATGCACAGCAGTTTTTCTCTATTTGCCAAATGTCTTGCCGCCTTCAGCGCTTCGTACATATCGGCGAAAAGCTCTACATGATGATTTTGAATTTTTTGCGCAATATATTCCGGTGAAGCTTTACGCACCGAGTCCGGCGTCGTGATGACAATCTCGTCATCGTCCCTGAGCAGATAGTCAAGCATGGCATCTATATCTTTGTCTTTTAAAATGCCCAGCAGTATGACACGTTTTCCTTCCGGATAATATTTGTCCAGATTTTGGCGGAGAATACTCATTCCCGCCGGATTATGCGCCCCGTCAATAATATACGACTGTCCGTCCAGCTTGAGCGGTTCAAAGCGGGCCGGCCATTTGGCCGTTGCCAGTCCGTCGATTATATTTTGTCTATTTATACGTTCGTCATTGTTCGACAATATACCTGCCGTCATTATCGCCAATGCGCTGTTTTCTACCTGATGGTCGCCGAGCATTTTCAGCTTGTAGTCAAAATTCGTACCGGTAAGTTCGCATAGAAACCGCAGATACTGATACTGTCCGTCAAAAGTGCTGTATACGGAGGAAAAATCACTGCCTGCGATAAAAATGTCGGCACTTTTTTCTTCCGCCGTCTGCATGATGATTTCCAACGGCATTCCTTTAGCCGCCGTTACGACCGGCACGCCTTCCTTTATAATGCCCGCCTTGTGTTTGGCCACACCTTCCAGCGTGCCGCCGCAAAGCGCTGCATGTTCCAGCGTTACGTTCGTTATCACGGATACTTCCGGTTTCACCACATTGGTGGAGTCCAAGAGACCGCCGAGGCCCACTTCAATAACGGCATATTCCACTTTATTAATAGCAAAGTACAGAAAAGCCGCTGCCGTTATCACTTCAAACTGTGTCGGCGACTCCTCCCCTTCTGCGACCATTTTGTCGGCAAATGTCTTAACGGCGCTGATACAGTCGGCGAAAGCCTCTTCCGTTATCGGACAGCCGTCAATCTGAATGCGTTCCGTATACGACACTAGATGCGGCGAGATATACAGCCCCGTTTTTATATTGGACATGGTAAGTATGCTCGACAGCATGGACGATACCGACCCCTTGCCGTTCGTGCCGGTTACGTGAATAGTCTTATAATGCAGCTGCGGATTGTCCAGATAGCCTACCAATTTTTCAATACGGCTCAGTCCGAGCTTAGTACCGAATGTACTAAGCTCGTCCAGATAAGCCAATGATTCCTGATAATTCATTTCATCTTTAGCCTTTCATCACAAAATAATTAAATAGTTGCCAAATATGCCAAACGCTGTTTTACAGCTTCACGTTTTTCCTCATAGCCTTTTAATTTTTCTTGTTCTTTAGCGACAATATCCGCAGGTGCTTTCGCTAAAAAGCCTGCATTGGATAATTTCTTATCAAGACGCGCCACTTCTTTGTCCAGTGTTTTAAGCTCTTTATCAAGACGCGCCGTTTCCTTTTCCACATCAATAAGTCCGGCAAGCGGCAGATATACTTCCACACCGCTTACTACTGCCGTCATGGCATTTTGCGGCTTAGCATTTTCGTCTTCCCACTCTGTTACCTGAGCAGCACTTGCCAATGCTTTAAAATAATTTTCATTGCTTATGAATACATTTTGCAGCGATTTATCCGTAAAATGCAGAATAACTTCCGTTTTGCGGCTCGGTGCGGCGTTTACTTCCGCTCTCATATTGCGGATTGCCTTTATCGTTTCCATAATAGCCGTCATCTGCATTTCGCTCGCTTCGTCGATTTTACTTTCTTCACCGGTCGGCCACTGCGCCGTCATGATGCTGATACCTTCATGCGGTATATGCTGCCAGATTTCTTCTGTGATAAACGGCATAAACGGGTGCAACAGGCGGAGCGTATGTTCCAGTACATAATTGAGCACGTACTGCGCCACTTTGCGCGGCAGTTCATTTTCCTTATCGTATAGGCGCGCTTTGGCAAGCTCGATATACCAGTCGCACAATTCATTCCAGATAAAATCATACAAAGAGCGGCCTGCTTCGCCGAGTTCGAATTTTTCCAGATTGTTCGTTATGCTGACAGCAGCTTTGGCATAACGGCTCAAAATCCATTTGTCCGCCAATGTGAAATCTTCCTGCGCCGGAACGAAATTCTTGTCGAAGCCTTCCAAATTCATCAGCATGAAGCGGGAGGCATTCCATAATTTATTGGCGAAGTTGCGCGCCGACTCTACACGTTCCCAGTAAAAACGCATATCGTTGCCCGGCGTATTGCCCGTAATGAGCATGAAGCGGAGCGTATCGGCACCGTATTTGTCGATTACTTCCACCGGGTCGATACCGTTGCCGAGCGACTTGCTCATCTTGCGTCCCTGACTGTCGCGCACAAGACCGTGAATGAATACATATTTAAACGGAATATCCTTGCCGAATTCCAGTCCCATCATTACCATGCGGGCAACCCAGAAGAAAATGATATCGTAGCCTGTAACGAGCACGCTCGTCGGATAGAACTGCTTCAGCTCTTCCGTTTTTTCCGGCCAGCCCATCGTTTCAAACGGCCAGAGACCCGAGCTGAACCACGTGTCGAGTACGTCCTCATCCTGATGAAGATGCGCAGATCCGCAATGCGGACATACTTTCACGTCTTCATTTTCCACAATTGTCACGCCGCAGTCGTCGCAGTACCATGCCGGAATGCGGTGACCCCACCAAAGCTGACGGGAAATGCACCAGTCGCGGATATTTTCCAGCCAGTTGCAATAGATTTTCGAAAATCTTTCCGGAATGAATTTGATTTTGCCAGATTTTACAGCTTCAATGGCAGGAGCAGCCAGACTTTCCATCTTCACGAACCACTGTTTGGAAACGAGCGGTTCCACCGTTGCCGAACAGCGCGAGCAGTGACCTACGGAATGTTCATGGTCTTCAATGCTCAAAAGGTAGCCCGCTTCCTTCAAATCGGCAATGAGCTGTTTTCTGCATTCGTAGCGGTCGAGCCCTGCATATTTGCCCGTATTGTCCGCCATCGTACCATCGTTGTTGATTACGACAATCTGTTCCAGATTGTGACGCTGACCCATGTCAAAGTCATTCGGGTCATGCGCCGGCGTTACTTTTACTGCGCCCGTACCGAACTGCGGGTCTACATAGCTGTCGGCAAACAGCGGAATACGGCGGCCGACAACCGGCAGAATAAGTGTCTTGCCGACTAAATCTTTATATCGCTCGTCATCAGGATGAACAGCAACGCCCGTATCGCCGAACATCGTTTCCGGACGGGTCGTAGCGATTTCCACATACTTGTCTTCGCCTTCCACCTGATATTTAATATGATACAGATGACCAGCTTCCGTCTGGTGTTCAACTTCGATATCGCTCAGCGCCGTATTGCAGTGCGGACACCAGTTCGTTATGCGCTTGCCTTGATAAATGAGACCTTTCTTATATAATTGCACAAATACTTCACGCACTGCATGGGAGCAGCCTTCATCCATAGTAAAACGTTCTCTGTCCCAGTCGCAGGACGAACCGAGTGTGCGTATCTGATATTTAATGCGGTTGCCGTATTTTTCCTTCCATGCCCAGGCGCGTTCCAGAAAAGCATCGCGGCCGATATCGTAGCGGGATTTGCCCTCTTCGCGCAGCGCCGCGTCTACTTTCGCCTGTGTAGCAATACCGGCATGGTCCGTTCCCGGCATCCATAATGTATTATAGCCCTGCATGCGTCTGAAACGGATTAAAATATCCTGGAGCGTATTGTCCATAGCATGACCCATATGCAGCTGACCTGTTACATTCGGCGGCGGCATAACAATGCTGAACGGCTTTTTCGTCTTATCCACTTCAGCATGGAATAATTTATGCTCTTCCCAATACTGATACCATTTTTTCTCAAACGACTGCGGGTCGTAAACTTTCGGAATATTAGTCTCTTCCATTAAAAATCCTCCTAGTAAAATCTGTACAAATAAAAATATCTCCTTCATCCAAAAGGACGAAAGAGATATTTCGCGGTACCACCTAATTTTTTCTGCCAAATAAAGTCAGAACTTCATTACGTAACGCTGTATCTGCGCTCATGCCTAATATTATTTCAGCCTGAGAACTCCAAAGCTACTTTCGAGATACCGGACAGGAAAATTTTTCAGCCGACAATTTTCTCTCTGTTCAGTCCGTCCATATCTGTACTCTCTTCTTCATCGTCTTTAACATTAAAATTTCATTAAAATTGTATATGTTATCTTATCATAAAACAGCGACAAAAACAACTGAAATATAAGTAAAATGCTTGGAAAACGATTACTGATGTTCGCCGAAACGATTATTTATAAGTTCAGTCAGAGCGGCAATGGCTTCTTTTTCATCTTCGCCTTCGGCTCGTATGATTACCTGAGTACCGCAGGTCATGCCGACGCTCGTTATCGGAATGATGTTTTTTCCATCCACCGTCTGTCCTTTGGCCGTATAAGTGATTTTCGATTTATAGCGGCGTCCCATCTGCGCCATCATAGCAGCCGGCCGGGCATGAACGCCTGATTTATTAATAATAGTAACTGTTGCTTCCATAAAAAATTTCTCCTTTTCGTAATTTTTATAATAAATTATACGTTCATTTTTCTTTGAAGTCAAAGAAAAATGAACCAAAAAGAAACCTTTTTAAACGTTTCGCTACCGCTGCACTGGGCGAGCCTTCGCAGCCCTTCTATAAGTACAGCCAGCACAACGGCTCGAAACATTTGGAATTTGGCTCGAGCCTTCCTATTCCAGCAAGAACTTAAGCTGAGCTGTTGACACTGCAATCTGCTATTTATGCTAAAATTTTGTCTGCGTTGGAGATTTTTACGGTAGCTTCAGCTATTAAGAAAATAGTTTTTTAGCTCTG
>DCFC01000053.1:19363-34481 GCA_002314325.1 Megamonas hypermegale | reverse complement strand
CAAAGAAAAATTGCCCGGCGCAATATAAGAATAAATTAAGAAAATATTTCTCTTTATGTTATATTGTGCCGAATGGTACTTTCTTTAATTTACTTTCCTTTTGCCAACAAAAGAAAAATGAACGTAAAGTTTTATATTATATTGCGCCGAACCGGCACTTTTTTATTTATTTTTTTGACTTCAAAAGAAAAATGAACTTATAATAAATATTAAGGAGGTTTTTTTCTTATGCAATACGATTTAACGGCAGGCCCCGTTGCGCGGACTATGCTTAAATTTTCCCTGCCGATGATTTTCGGCGATTTATTTCAGCAACTCTACAATATATCGGACACATTAATCGTCGGCTGGTTTATCGGCACGGACGCTCTCGCCGCCGTCGGCACGTCATACACGCTTATTATATTCCTGACTTCCATTCTGCTCGGTCTGTGCATGGGAAGCGGCGCGCTTTTTTCCATCTTCTACGGTGAAAAAAATACCGACAGTTTAAAATCGAGCATTTTTCTCTCATTCATGCTCATCCTCATCATCACCGCCGTCATAAACGTGCTGATATTTATATACATAGATGAAATCATCGTCTTCATGCAGATACCGCTGGAAATCTACGATTTGGCGTATGAATATCTCTACATTATTTTTATCGGCTTTAGTTTTACTTTCATTTATAATTATTTTACATGTCTTCTGCGCGCTGTCGGCAATTCCAATACGCCGCTGCTTTTTTTAGGCGCTTCCGCCGTTTTAAATATTATTCTGGCCATAATCTTCGTTGCTGTATGCGGCTGGGGCGTAGCCGGTTCGGCCATCGCCACGGTTGTATCGCAGGGACTTTGCGCACTCGGCCTCGCTTTGTACACCGTGCTGAAATGCCCTGAACTCATGCCGGAAAAACGCCACTTAAAATGGGATTTCGCCATGCTCAAAAATATCACCAACGCTTCCGTTCTGACCTGCACGCAGCAGTCCGTCATGAATTTCGGTATTTTAATGGTGCAGGGACTTGTAAACAGCTTCGGCCCTACCGTTATGGCGGCATTCACTGTCGCTGTAAAAATCGACACGCTCGCCTACATGCCGGCGCAGGATTTCGGCAATGCCTTTTCCACTTTTATCGGGCAGAACTTCGGCGCTAAACAATATGACCGCATCAAGCAGGGCATACGGGCAGCCATCAAAATCTCATTTTTATTCTGTCTCATCATCTCCGTCGGCGTTTTCGTCTTTGCCGAACCGCTCATGACGATTTTCATCGACGCGAGCGAAACGGAAATCATTCATGTCGGCGCAACATATCTGCGCATTGAAGGCAGTTTTTATTTCGGCATCGGCATACTGTTTTTGCTGTACGGTTTCTACCGCGCCATCAACTTCCCTTTGATGTCGGTCATTCTCACGGTGATTTCTCTCGGCACACGCGTCGGTCTTGCCTATTATCTTGCCGCCATTCCTTCCGTCGGCGTGGACGGCATCTGGTGGTCCATTCCTATCGGCTGGATACTGGCAGATATTTTCGGGCTCGTCTACTATAAATGCAAAAAAACAAAACTGCTCGGACAGCTTAATAACGTTTAAATCAGCTTCAAGCCGTAAAATAAACAGACAGATTTATTTTACGGTTTTTATTTTTTGCGGACAAAATTGTAAATTTGTAAATTTTGTTTAGTCTTAAAGTATATTTTATGCTATAATTAGAAAGATATTTCATTTACCTGCTAAAGGAATAAAGTGAAAACTTATTGTGCTAGTTAATTTTCCAAAGCAGTATAATAGTTTATATTTAGTGAGGTTAAGTGCCAACATCGAACGAATATAAACTATTATACTGCTGGCTTAAAAGTTCGATGTCTTACTAGCACAACAGGTAGTGAAAATAATTTTAAAGCAAAGAGGATGTGATATTTTTGAGAAATCTCAGCATGAGTGCCAAAGTATTCATCGGTTTCGGCGTGGGTATCGTTCTCGGTCTTATTTTTCAAAAAGACATTTTATTTATCCAGCCAATCGGCGATTTATTTTTGAAACTCATTCAAATGATTGTTATCCCTATGGTATTCTTATCTATCATCAGCGGCATTGCCAGCATCGGCGATATCGGCAAACTGCGCCGCATCGGCACGAAAGTGCTCAGCTTTTATATCGTCACTACGGTGCTTTCCGCCGTTATCGGTCTTATCGTAGCCCATATCATGCAGCCGGGCGCCAATTTCCCGACAAGTCAGATTATCGACACGGGCGAACCGATTAAACCGGCTGAACCGATGACCGTAAGCCAGACGATTTTGAGCATGATACCGACAAATCCGCTGGAAGCACTTGCTACCGGCAATTTAATCCAGGTTATCGTCTTTGCCGTATTTATCGGTATTGCCATCACTATCTTAGGCAGTCAGGTTGCCAATGTAAAAAGGGTAATCGACGAAGCCAACCTCATCATGTTTAAAATCACCGATATTGTAATGAAGGTTACGCCATACGGTGTAACGGCACTCGTTGCCTGCTCCGTAGGCCAGTACGGCTTGTCCATTTTCAATATTCTGGGCAAATTCATTCTGACTCATTACATAGGTGCTTTCTCCGTAGTATTCATCATGTATGTGTTCATTATTAAATATATCGCCAGAATTTCCCTGAAGGATTTCTTTACGAAAATCACGGAAGTCTGGCTTGTGGCATTCAGTACCACCAGCAGCTCCGGTACACTGCCTGTTACGCTGCGCGTTACGGAGGAAAAATTCCATGTAAAGGATGAACTTGCTTCGTTCTCTCTGCCAATCGGCGCTACTATCAACATGAACGGCATCGCTGTTTATTATGCCGTTACGGTACTGTTTGTCGCTCAGGTCTACGGCGTGGATTTGACTTTAATGCAGCAGGTTATGTTTATTTTCATGACGACGCTCATTTCCATCGGCACACCGGGTATTCCCAACAGCGGCATCGTTCTCACGATTATGCTGCTCACCACTATGGGACTGCCGATTGAAATCATGGGCATGATTGTGGGTATTTTCCGCCTGATTGACATGATTCATACGGCGCTCAACGTTACCGGCGATGTCGTAAGCACGCTTGCCGTCGCCCGCCTTGAACATATGTACAAAAAATAGGCTTATAAGGATTTGATTATATGAACAACAATGAAGACAACAAAATGAAGCGCGGTCTGAAAAACCGTCATATACAGATGATTGCACTCGGTACGTCTATCGGTACCGGGCTGTTTTACGGCTCGGCTCCTACCATTAAATTAGTCGGTCCGGGTATTATTGCAGCCTATGCGCTGGCAGGCGTTTTCATCTTCTGCATCATGCGCATGGTCGGCGAAATGTCCGTCCGCGAACCGGTATCCGGCTCCCATGTATATTTTGCCAATAAATATTTAAGTCACTTTGCCGGTTATCTCTCCGGCTGGAATTACTGGTTTCAGTATCTGCTCGTATGCTTTGCCGAGCTGTCGGCTATCGGTATTTACGTCAATTTCTGGCTGCCTGATGTCCCGCAGTGGGTTACGGTTCTAATCTGTATAATCATCATCACTGCAATAAACCTGATTAGCGTCAAAACATTCGGCGAAGCGGAATTCTGGGCGTCGCTCATAAAAATAATCGCTATCTGCGCTATGATTATCTTCGGCTTATACCTGATTTTCACCACAATGGGACCTTTCCCGGATAATTTCAGCAACTTATGGAAAAACGGCGGTTTCTTCCCGAACGGCGCTTGGGGCTTTGCACAGGCACTCACTATCGTCATGTTCTCGTTCGGCGGTACGGAACTTGTCGGCATTGCCGCCGGTGAAGCGGAAAATCCGGAAAAGACACTGCCGCGCGCCATCAATGAAATTTTAATCCGTATCCTCATTTTCTACATCGGTACAATGGTCGTGCTCATGACGCTTGCTCCGTGGAACGAAGTCGGCATGAATGGCAGCCCGTTCGTTCAGATTTTCTCCAACATCGGCATTCCGGCCGCTGCCAATATCCTGAATATTGTCGTTATCATTGCGGCTCTTTCCGTATACAACAGCAGCCTGTACAGCACATCCCGCATTCTGTACAATCTCGCCAAAGACGGCAACGCGCCGAAAATTTTCGGCTCTCTGTCCCGCCGCGGTATTCCGATGGTCGGTATTCTCGTTTCTTCCGGTCTGTCTTTATTTTTGGTAGTCCTGACTTATATTCTGCCGGAAAAAGTTTTCATGTATCTGATGAGCTCCATTGTTGCCGCACTCATTATCTGCTGGCTGACAATCACCATCACGCACTTTAAATTCCGTTTAAAATTCATCAAGGAAAAACGCCTCGACGAACTGCATTTCAAAACCTTTTTATTCCCGTACACGAATTACTTCTGTATGCTGTTTTTAGCCGCTATCGTCGTAATCATGTTCTTAATGGGCAGTGATATGATTATTTCCCTCGGTGCTCTCGTTGCCTGGGTAATCTTTATTTATTTTACGTATATTTTCAAAAAGAAAAAATAATAATCTGCTGTTCTAGTTGATTTCCTAAAGCAGTATAATACTTTATATTTAGTGAGATTAAGTAACAACATCGAACAAATATAAAGTATTATACTGCTGGCTACAGGCTCAATATCTTACTAGTACAACGAATAAAAATAATAAGGTGGTTTTACTGTGAAACATGATGAACATAAAATGCAGCGCGGTCTGAAAAGCCGCCATATGCAGATGATTGCACTCGGCACCTCCGTCGGTACCGGTCTTTTCTACGGCTCCGCTGCAACAATCGAACTTGTCGGTCCCGGCATTATCGTATCGTATCTTCTGGCTGGAGCATTCATTTTCTTCGTAATGCGCATGCTCGGCGAAATGTCCGTGCATGAACCTGTATCTGGTTCGTTCAGCTATTTTGCCAACAAATACTGGAACGGCTTTGCCGGTTATCTCTCCGGCTGGAACTACTGGTTTTTATACATGCTCGCCGGCATGGCGGAACTTTCAGCCACGGCCATCTATATAAATTTCTGGCTGCCCGATTTCCCGCAGTGGCTCACTATCCTAATCTGCGTAATCGTAATCATAACCGTCAACCTAATCAGCGTAAGTTTTTACGGCGAAGCGGAATACTGGGCTTCCTTCATAAAAATAACGGCCATCTGCGCCATGATTATTTTCGGTTTTTATCTGATTTTCACTGATATGGGTCCGTTCCCGGACAACTTCGGCAACCTTTGGAAAAACGGCGGTTTCTTTCCGAACGGAGCATGGGGCTTTGCCGCATCACTTGCTGTCGTAATGTTCTCCTTCGGCGGTGTCGATCTTATCGGTATCACTGCCGGTGAAGCGGAAAATCCAGAAAAAACGCTGCCGCGCGCCATCAATGAAATCTTAATCCGTATCCTCATTTTCTACATCGGCACCATGGTCGTGCTCATGACGCTCTCGCCTTGGCAGGAAGTCGGCATGCACGGCAGTCCGTTCGTTCAGATTTTCTCCAACATCGGTATTCCGGCTGCTGCCAATATTTTAAACTTCGTCGTACTCGTCGCTTCGCTTTCCGCTTATAACGGCATCCTGTACGGCACGAGCCGCATGCTCTACGGTCTGTCCAAAAACGGTCATGCGCCGAAAATTTTCTCCGCGCTCTCCCGCCGCGGCGTGCCGATGGTCGGCATCCTCGTATCCGCCGTTGTCGGCCTCATACTCGTAGTCATGACTTACTACTTCCCGAAAGCGATTTTCATGTATCTTCTGTCCATCGTTGTAGCCGGTCTCATCATCAGCTGGTTTATCATCACCATCACGCATATGAAATTCCGCCTGAAATTCACGCGTGAAGGCCGTTTGGACGAACTTCATTTCAAATCGCTGTGCTATCCGTACATCAACTATTTCTGCATTTTATTCCTCGTTGCCGTCGTGGTCATCATGACGCAGATACCGGATATGCTCATTTCCATCATCGTTCTGCCGATTTGGGTAATCTTCATCTATCTCACTTATATTTTCAAAATCAAAAAATAGGCAGGTGCTATTATGAATTTAAACACTATTCATCACGTAGCGATTATCGTGTCCGATTATGCGAAATCCCGCCATTTTTACGTTGACTTGCTCGGTTTTGAGGTCATCCGCGAACATCAGCGTCCGGAAAAAAACGACTATAAACTCGATTTGAAACTGGGCGAGGCAGAACTGGAAATCTTCGGCAAACCGGACGCACCGAAAAGAGTCGGCATGCCGGAGTATCCCGGTGAAGCCTGCGGTCTGCGCCATCTGGCTTTTAAAGTCGACTGCATCGAAGACACTATTGCCGAACTTGCTGCTCTCGGCATTGAATGCGAACCGGTCCGCATCGACCCGTTCACCGATAAGAAAATGACATTCTTCAAAGACCCGGACGGTCTGCCGCTGGAACTGCACGAATAATTCTGACCTATTGTGCTAGTTAATTTCTAAAAGCAGTATATTCTAATCAATTTCTAATGATAGTCTAATCAAATTTTCATTGAAGGCAGTATGTATTAATGATATGATATTTCTAGTAAATATTTCACTAGGAGATGAAATTATGTCGAAAAAAATCAAACTTCTACTGCTCACAGCTCTATGCTTAATCTTAGGTACTGCCGCAGCATTCGCCGCAACGCCGAACACATCCGTTGACTCGGTACTGCGCATGCACGGTACAATCACTGAAATCAATGATGATATGATTACCGTCCAGGACACGGAAGGCAAACAGTCCGTTGCTTTAATCGTGCGCTGGGATACGGAAATTTTAAACGGTAAAAACGGCGAAGACGTTGCTTTAAGCCGTCTGCATGTAGGCGATGAACTCACAGCGTACTACAGCCCGGTTATGACCCGCAGCCTGCCGCCGCAAAGCAAAGCCTATGCACTCGTAATGGGCAACGGCGAACATGATGCGATTTATATGCACGTCGGCGAAATCGAACAGACGAAAAACGGCGTACGCATTTTAAATTCCAACAATGACGTATACGTTACCATTCCGGAAACGGTTGAAGATGACGCCGACAAACTGCAAAAAGGCGATAAAGTCCTCGTCTGGTACGATTTTATGGCACTGAGCATGCCGGCACAGGCAACGGCAACGAAAGCCAAAATTTTAGACTGATATAACGCAAAAATGCACTTTGAACTAAATCAAAGTGCATTTTTTTTCTGTTCATTTTCCAATACAGCCTGGTATACGTCACGCTTGGCGATATTCAATGCCTTTGCCGCCGTTTTTATGGCCTCTTTCTTGGAAATACCTTCATCTATTAATTTCTGTACATAGGCAACAGGCGATAGGGAAATTTCTTCCTGCTCGCTTTGCGCTTCACTTTCATCTGCACCGGCGACGATTACGACAAATTCACCGCGCGGGTCATTCTGCGCAAAATAATCACTGAGCTGCGCCAAAGTGCCGCGTCTGAACTCCTCGAATTTCTTCGTGAGCTCCCGGCACGCCGCCGCCTGTCTGTCCTCACCGAAAGACTGTATCACTTCTTTCAGCATGTCTTTTAAATGGTACGGCGTTTCATAAAAAATCAGCGTCTCCGTACGTTTTTTCAAACCTGTCAGCAGTTCCCGCCTTTTTTTCGCCGTTTTCGGCAGAAAACCGATAAACGAGAATTTCACCGTATCGAGTCCGGAACAGATAAGCGCGGATAAAGCGGCGTTCGCTCCCGGTATTGGCGTTACCTTTATACCTTCGGCAATCGCCAGCTGCGCCAAATGCGTACCCGGGTCAGCAATGCCGGGCAGTCCGGCATCGCTCACTACGGCGATATTCATTCCCTCATTCAATTTGGCGATAAGCTGCGGTCCTTTTGTCAGTTTATTATGTTCATGGTAGCTCGTTAGCAGCGTATGAATATCGTAGTGCGCGAGCAGCTTGCGCGTATTGCGCGTATCCTCCGCCGCTATCAGGTCGGCTTCGTTTAAAATGCGCACGCCGCGATACGTCATATCCTCCAGATTGCCGATGGGCGTTGCTACCAGATATAAACAGCCCTGTTCTTTTTCCATTTACCGGCCCTCCATTTTCGCCAGTCTGTCCGGATAATAATACGCCAGCAGCGGCTTTGTATAATCGCCGTTATCTTCATGTACGACGAGCACCGGCTCCACTTTCAGACCGCCCGGCGCACCGTCTTTTACGCCTTCAATCAATACGATATTCGGCGACTTATCGCGCTTAGGCTGCACGAGGCGAAGGCGTTTGGCAGCAATTTTGTATTTATGAAAAGCCACCATGATTTCACCGAGCCGCTCCGGCAAATGCACCATGGCGAAGCGGCCGCGGTACTTCAATACGTAGCTTGCCGCTCTAACCACATCGTCTAGCTTTGCCGTGATTTCATGCCGCGCCCTCGCTACACCGTCCAGCAGATTGAGCTGACCCTGATTTATCTGGCGGTACGGCGGATTGGATACGACAAAATCCATGCTGCCCGCTTTGTAATACTGCTCAATCCGGCACAAATCGCCTTGCTGTACACGGATTTTATCCGCCAGATTATTCAGCTGCATATTGCGCACAGCGATTTCCGCCGTAACGGGGTTTATCTCCAACGCTTCCATTTTGCGCACGCGCGGCGACAAAAGCAGCGGAATGACGCCTGTTCCCGTGCCCAAATCCAGACCGTAACTGTTTTTGCGCACTGTAGCGAAATGAGCCAGCAGCACCGCATCCAGCGAAAAACAGAATTCATTTTTATGCTGGATGATTTTCAGACCGCCTGCCAGCAAATCGTCTATGCGTTCATTCTCATTTAGTTCAAATGTCGTCTTCATCTTTTTCTATGACATCTTCCCATGAAGCTACTATTGTTTTCTTCGTATCGAGCAGAACCGTTACGGTACGTTTCTGCATATTTATGGAAATGGCTTTGCCTTCCCCTTCCATGGATACAACACGGCTGCCCTGTTTCGGCGGCGTAACTATGCTGCTGTGCTTGCTGCAGCCCTGATACAAGTCATTTTCATATTTCAGACAGCACATCAGCCGTCCGCAGATACCCGATATCTTCGTCGGATTTAAGGACAGACTCTGGTCTTTCGCCATGCGAATAGACACCGGCTCGAAATCGCCGAGGAATGTCGCACAGCACAGCGGTCTGCCGCAGCAGCCGATACCGCCGAGCAGTTTCGCCTCATCGCGCACGCCGATTTGGCGCAGTTCAATACGCGTATGGAAAATAGCCGCCAAATCCTTTACGAGCTCGCGAAAATCAATGCGTCCGTCCGCCGTAAAATAGAATATGATTTTATTCACGTCCAGCGTGTATTCCACGCTTATCAGCTTCATCGGCAGCTGTCTGTTGCGGATTTTCTCCTCACAGATTTTATACGCTTCCTGTTCTTTCAGATTGTTTTCCGCCAGTTTGGCTCTATCTTCATCAGTCGCTTTGCGCTGCACCTCTTTAAGCGGCTGCACCACTTCCGCATCCGGCACATCGCGCGGGCCGATTACCACCGTACCGAATTCAATGCCGCGCGCCGTTTTGACTACAACGCCGTCGCCCTGCACTAAGGCAAGTTCGCCCGGACTGAAATAATATATCTTACATGCTTTTTTAAATCTTACACCTACAACGGTCTGCACACTTATCCTCCTATTTTGGCTCCCGCCATTTTAACATAAAATCCTGCACCATGAGCTTTACATCCGCATTCGATTTCAGCCGGAGTGCAAGATTTTCTCCCAGTTCCTGACAATAAAGCAGCCTGCCTATACTAAACCGCGCCGCTAAATCATCAAGCTCCTCTTTTTTATTTCCATTATATAATAGACTGTCGTCCGCTCCTGCCTTTATCAGCAGTAAATCACGCACAATCATCTGCAAAAAGCCCGCCCACTGCATGACTTTTTCCCTGTCCATAGCTGCCAGTTCATCACTGAGCCGCCAGATATACTCCGCCGTCACAGCGGCAAAAACAAATTCCCAGACACTGTCATTCAGTTTCAGACTTTCTTCATCAACGAAACTCAGCGCCTTGCTCATACTGCCGCCGGACAATCGGGCAATCATCCGTGCTTTCGCATCATCTATATTGTCCTGCCGCTTTGCAATCGCCGCAATTTCGTTTTCGCCGAGCGGCGCAAAATAAATCTTCATACAGCGCGACAAAATCGTCGGCAGCAGCATATCCTTGTTCGCCGTTACCAGTATGAACACCACATCGCCGGTAGGCTCCTCCAGCGTTTTGAGCAGACTGTTCGCCGCCGCTTCGTTCATGTATTCCGCTCCGTCGATGACGACGACGCGCTTGTCGGCCAGATACGGCGACAATGCTATTTGCGACTGCATCTGCCTGATTTGTTCGATTTTAATGTTTTTTGCCTTGCCTTCTGGTTCCAGATAATAAAAATCGGGATGATTTCCCGCCGCAAAAGCCTTGCAGGAAACACATTCGCCGCAGGGAGCATTTTCTCCGCCGCAAAAAAGCGCTTTCGCCAGAACTTGTGCCGTCAGTTTTTTGCCGATACCCTCCATGCCCGTAAACAAAAGAGCATGCGGCAACCTTTTTTCCGCCAAAAGCTGCCGCAAATCCTGTTTTATCTGTATATGACCCTGTATATCAGACCAATCGCTCATCTTAATTGTACCAAAGCAGATTGTCCAGCAGCGCATTCAGCCGGCCGCACCGCTCTATCAGGCTTTCTTTATCGCCTTTATCCACAGCTTCGCCGATTTCCTGCAAAACCGCATCCATTTCGCTGACTTTGCCGTACAGATTTTGCTGCGGCATATTTTCCCACGAAGATTTTATCCCTGCCATATACAGCTGCGCCACGGCGGCCGATACAAAATCCTTCACCAGCGCCTGATAGGCGTGCATATTCTCCGCCGTCGGATTTTTTACTAGCAGCTCATATTCCGCCGCAATCTTTTCTTTCTGCTCACTTACATCGGATATCAACAATTCTTTCATATTCATTCCCCTACATCTGCAAAAACATAAAAAACAAACCAAAGAGCTTGCACTTAGTATACCATAAAGATTTTTATTTATAAATACCTGTCCTATCAGTTGATTTCCCAAGCAGTATAATACTTTATATTTAATGAGGTTAAGTGCCAACATCGAATGAATATAAAGTATTATACTGCGGGTACAGGCTAAATGTTTTCCAGTACAATGTGTTTATAGATATTTCTCAATACATGCCATTACGTCCCGATGGATAGCCTCAATACTGCGAAGCTGTCCGTTTTCGGCGCAGTTTACAACATCCCAGCCATATTTTTGCGCCATCTGTTCATAAACTTCATGACATCTCGCCAGATACGCCGCGTCCTTTTCATGAATATCCTTCGCCGTCTTTGTCTGCTGCGCTCTGTCATCAATCAGTCTGCCGCTCAAATCAGCCGGCATGTTCAGAAAAATAACTTTATCCGGCACTGGCAGTCCCATTTTCACAAATTCCGTATTCCAAAGCCAGTGCAGAAATTTCTCGCGCTCTTTTTCATCCTGAATTTTCACCGCCTGATGAACCATGTTGGACGTCGTATATCTGTCCGCCAGAATAATCGCGCCGTCCTCATACGCCTTTTTCCATTTCTTGCGGTACGAAGCATATCTGTCCACGGCGAAAAACAGCGACGCCGCATACGCATTCACATCATCAGCATGACCGCCGAACTCGCCGCGCAGATACATCTTTACCGGCGCACAGGCTTCACTGGCGTAATCAGGATATTCCACCTTCATGACATTTTTGCCCATACCGATTAACGCATCATACAGAAGTTTCGTCTGCGTAGCCTTGCCCGAGCCGTCGCCCGCTTCGATGATTATCAATTTGCCCTGCATTTTCATTCCTCCACCACTCTGATTGTTTTCAGTTCCATATCTTCCGGCCCGATGACATTGCCGCCGCTTTCTTTCTGCAATGCGACGTAATCAATGATTTCCCGGCTTATTCTCTCGCCCGGATAGATTATCGGTATTCCCGGCGGATAAAACGTTATCATCTCACCCGCAATACAGCCGACGCTGCGTGCAAAATCGACTTTTTTCGTTTTTTTGAACATCGCTTCGCGCGGCGACAGTACGTACGGCGGCAGCGGCGGCAATTTTATCTGCACCAGTTCCCTGCACTTTTTGCCGGCAAACTCTTTCGCCAGATTTTTTAAAGCATTATATAAATAATCACATTCATGCTGACTGTCCGCATACGAAATAATAAACAATAAATTATAAAAATCAGACAGCTCACACTGAATTTTATACTTGTGGCGCAAAATATGCTCCGCCTGCGCTCCGCTAATGCCGAGAGAGCGCACGCTGACCGTCAGCTTCGTAACATCCAGCGCAAATCGGCCTGCACCGTTCATATATTCCCTGCCGAAACAGAACAGCCCGTCTATTTCATTAATGCGCCGCCGCAGACTTTCCGCCAAATCGACGGCTTTTTCCACCAGTGCGCGGCCGTTTGCCGCCATCTGCGCCCTCGCCGTATCGAGTGAAGCCATTAAAAGATAATTCGGGCTCGTCGACTGCACCAGACTGCACATCTTATTGAAGCGTTCCGTATCGACTCGCTTTCCCTGCATATGCAGAAGCGACGTCTGCGTCATGGAACCTAAAATCTTGTGCGTGCTCTGCGCCACGATATCCGCTCCTGCATCGAGCGCCTGCACCGGCAGCCTGTCGGAAAAGTTCAAATGCGGACCGTGCGCCTCATCTACGAGCAGCATCATATCATGCTCATGCACGATACGCGCAATCGTCTTTATGTCGCCCGCCACGCCGTAATATGTAGGATAAACCATGACGAGTGCCTTTGCCGTAGGATTTTCCTCTATTACTTTTTTTACTTCATCAGGCGTTATACTCATGGCAATTCCCAGATTTTCGTCTATTTCCGGCTGAATAAACACAGGTACAGCTCCGACCAACACCAGAGCGCCCAGCACACTGCGATGAGCATTGCGCGGCACAATCACCTTATCGCCGGGATTTAGCGCCGTTAACAGCATGGCATGAATTGCTCCCGTCGTTCCGTTGATGAAAAAACGGCACTGCTCCGACCCGTACAAATCCGCCGCCAAATCCTGCGCCTCTTTTATACAGCCCGTCGCTCCGTGTATATCGTCAAGTTCCTCCATCAGCGAAACTTCCATTTTCAGTCCGTCAGCCGTGATAATCTCACGCATTTCCTCCGATATGCCCTTGCCCTGTTTATGACCCGGCGTATGAAAAGCCATCGCACCGTCGGCAATATAATTTTTCATCGCCGTAAACAGCGGCGTACAATTTTGCTTCATTATAATTTAATCCTTCCTTTGCATGAACTCATCTAAAATTATACTATAAAAATACACGCAAAAAAATCCTGAAAGCTACTGCCTCCAGGATTTTCATTTTAACTATACAGTTTTAACTGCGTCTGCCCGCCAGTATCATGCGGATTACCGTAATCACGATAAACACAGCCATAGCGCCGATTGTTATTTCACTGAGCGACGACATCTTGTCGCCCGTTTCCGGAGCTACCATCATAAATGCTATTCCCAATACAACCAGCACCACGATTAAATTAATCAAAGTTCCTAATTTTATAATTGTTCCTCCTCTCTCATTCCTCCCATGCTACACTTTGCGGCAGGGAAAATCCGTTAAAAGTCGTAGCCGATACCCTGCTGTAAGCACCTGCATTTACCGCCAGCAGTAAATCACCCGTTTCCAGCTGCGGACAAAGCACCTGGCTCTTTACGATATCGAGCGAATCACAGCTCGGACCGGCCAGAGTCGCTACTGACTTTTCGCCTTCTTTTAACGCCATTATATCATAATCCCAATGGTCGAACAATTTACCGGAGAAGCTGCCGTATATGCCGTCGTCCAGATAATACCAGTCGCGGCCGCTGCGCTTTTGCTTGCCGATTACAGCCGTCACGATATTGACCGCACTTGCGCACATATATCGTCCCGGTTCCGCCCAAAGCTCCACATCGGCAAAATTTTCTTCAATACATTTATTAATCTGCGCCATTATTTCCGCGGCATCCGCATTTTCATTCAATGCCGGAGCCGGCAGGCCGCCGCCTATATCCACATATTTTATATCAATTCCATTCTTACGCGCCTTGTCAATCAAATTCCGCACCACATCAAACGCCCGCAGATAATCATCCGCCGACAGCGCCTGACTGCCCACGTGAAAACAAATGCCGGCAGCTTTCAGACCTTTTGTCTGTGCATATTTCAACAGCTCAATGATATACTGCCTTTCTGCGCCGAATTTAATATTTAAATCCACCACCGCATCGGAATTATCAATTTTCACACGCGCCAAAACTTCTGCATTTGGTACATATTCCGCTATCTTATCCACTTCAGTTTTACTGTCAAAAGTCATCCGCCTTATACCCGCTTTTTGCGCAGCTTTCAGCCCCCGCACCGTTTTCACGGGATTAGCGTATATCATCCGCTCGCCGGATATATTAAGCCCCGCCAGCTTCTCGATTTCTCCGTCTGACGCTACATCGAAATTACTGCCTAAATCTTTTAATTTCTGCAAAATACATGTTGCCGGATTGGCTTTTATTGCGTAATAAATCTTCAAACGCGGTATGCGTTCCTGCAATAGCCTGTAATTTGCCTCAATGTGCCGCACCGAAATCACTTCCAACGGTGTGCCGTATTGATTTGCCAGCATTTGAGCATTTTCTTTTGTCAGTTTAAAACTATTCATTAACATCCCCTTATTCCTTGCACAGTATCTTTGTTGTGCTAATTAAAAATACTGTTTATTTGAAAATTTATTCAAATAAACTTACCGATAAGTATACTACTTTCTTTGCAAAATTCAAGTCTTTGTTTGTTCATTTTTCTTTGATGTCAAAGAAAAACGAACCAAAAAAAACCTAAAAAAACCTTTCGCTATCGCTGCACTGGGCGAGCCTTCGTAACCCTTCTCTAAATAAGAAACAGTACAACGGCTCGAAACGTTTGGAATTTGGCTCGTGCCTTCCATTCCCAACAGGAACTTAATTTGAGCTGTTAGCACTGTAATTTGCTATCCATGCTAAAACTTTCATCCATGTTAGAGCATTTTCACGGTAGCTTTAGCTATCAAAAAGAAAAATATTTAGATATGGTTTTAGTTTAAATGTTTGAGCG
>DCFC01000053.1:0-19292 GCA_002314325.1 Megamonas hypermegale | reverse complement strand
CAAAGAAAAATTGCCCGGCACAATATAAAAATAAATTAAGAAATTATTTCTCTTTAACTTATATTGCGCCGAACGGCACTTTCTAATAACACATAAAAAAAGACGACTGCCAAAAGCAATCGTCTTTTTCTCTAAATATTAAAGTACGGATTTAACTGTATTTACTACATTTTCCACAGTGAAGCCGAATTTTTTGAACAGTGTTGCTGCCGGAGCGGAAGCGCCGAAACCGTGCATTGTTACAACAGCACCGTCAAGGCCTACATATTTGCCCCAGCCGAAATCTGTACCTGCTTCTACCGCTACGCGGGCACGGATAGCTTTCGGGAGCACTGCTTCTTTATATTCAGCGGACTGCTGTTCAAAGAGGTCTACGCAAGGCATGCTTACAACGCGGACATCTACATTTTCTTTTGCTAACTGAGCTTTAGCGTCAAGTGCAAGAGATACTTCCGAACCTGTTGCAATGATGATTGCATCCGGCGTTTCTTTCGTACTGTCAGCGATTACATAGCCGCCTTTTAATGCTTCTTTGGAGCTGCCTGCAAGCTGCGGCAGGTTCTGACGGGTAAGCACGAGAGCCGTCGGCGTTGTTTTGCTCGTTACGGCGAGATACCAGCCAGCAGCCGTTTCCGTTGCGTCAGCAGGACGGAACAGATTGATGTTCGGCATGGAGCGGAGCATTGCATACTGTTCAACCGGTTCATGCGTAGGACCGTCTTCGCCTACACCGATACTGTCATGCGTGAATACCATCGTTATCGGTAAGTTCATAAGAGAAGCCAGACGGAGCATCGGTTTCGTGTAATCGCTGAATACGAAGAATGTTGCACCGTAAGATTTTAAGCCGCCATGCAGCTGAATACCGTTTACAATGGCAGTCATTGCAAGTTCACGTACGCCGAAATGCAGATTGCGTCCGAGATAATCGTCTTTGGAGAAGTCGCCCGCATCGTTCATATGCGTTTTATTGGACGGTGCAAGGTCTGCACTGCCACCGAAGAGGTTCGGCAGTCTGTCTTTCAGACGGTTAATCATTGTACCGGAAAGAGCGCGCGTTGCAACGGCTTTATCTTCATATGCCCAATATTCTTCATCGTTTAAGAGAGCCTGTGCGTCAACTTCGCCGAAGTATTTATCCCAAAGTGCTTTGCATTCCGGATATTTAGCACAGTAATCAGCAAAAAGTGCGTCCCAAGCTTCTTCAGCTTTAGCGCCTTCTGCTGCCAGTGCGCTATAGTTATCATATACTTCCTGCGGAACGTAGAACGGTTCCTGGCTCGGCCAGCCTAAGAATTCTTTCATGGCTTTGACATTTTCCACACCGAGCGGTTCGCCGTGAGCGGAAGCTTTACCCTGTTTTGCCGGGCAGCCGTAGCCAATTTGCGTTTTAACCGTGATGAAAGAAGGACGTGTTTTATCAGCTTTTGCTTCTTCGATTGCTTTGCCGATAGCTGCTAAATCGTTGCCGTCTTCAACTGTAATTGTCTGGAAACCGAATGCTTCCATGCGTTTTTGTACGTTTTCCGTGAAAGCAATATCCGTATCACCTTCGATGGAAATTTTATTGCTGTCGTAGAAAACAATTAATTTGGACAGGCCGAGCGTACCTGCAAGAGAGAATGCTTCGGAGGAAATGCCTTCCATCATGCAGCCGTCGCCGCCGAGTACGTACGTATAATGGTCAACAACAGGGAAATCCGGTTTATTGAAAGTTGCTGCTAAATGAGCTTCAGCCATAGCCATGCCGACTGCCATACCCATACCTGCGCCGAGCGGGCCGGTTGTAGCTTCAACGCCTACCGTATGGCCGTATTCCGGATGACCCGGTGTTAAAGAGCCGTCCTGACGGAAGTTTTCCAAGTCTTCTTTCGTCAGACCGTAGCCGAACAAATGTAAAAGCGCATACAGCATGGAAGAGCCGTGTCCGCCAGATAAAATGAAACGGTCGCGGTTTGCCCACTGCGGATTTTTCGGATTGTGGTGCATATGTTTGCCCCAGAGTTCATAAACGATAGGAGCGCAGCCGAGCGGAAGTCCCGGATGGCCGGAGTTTGCTTTCTGCACTTCGTCAGCCGATAATACACGGATGGCATTAACGGATAAAGTATTGATGTCTGTCATTTTCTAATTACCCCTTTTTCATCTTAGAATTAATATTTGTTTTATTAACCCCAATGTTGTATTACAACTTGTTAAACCAAAATACAACTTTCTAAATCAAACAAATTTATTATAATTTATATTTAAAGATTTTTCAATAAAAAACTGCCGTAAATACAGTTAATTTCTAATAAAATTATATCAAACGCGTTGCATAAATGCAATATCTTTTTCATTTTAAATCATTTTATTGATAAAAATTTTTCATTAAATTATTTGGAACTAATATAAAACCTGTTGTGCTAGTTAAATTCCTAAAGCAGTAGTACTTTATATCAAGTAAGGTTAAGTAACAACATCGAGCGGATATAAAGTATTATACTGCTGCTACAGGCTTGATGTTTTGCTAACACAACAGGCACTATAAAAGGTCTATATGGAAAACCTTTTGCCGATATAGACCTTTTATTAATTGTTGTAATCTTGTTTTAATTTCTTGTATTTGGTAATATTATTTATGGTTATATTTTTTGTTTTATATTGTTTTTGTTTAACACTTATTAAAGCATTTTAGTAAGTGTTATTTTTTTGCATAGGATTTGCCGTACATAGCATCCTGTTCCTGACGAACGTGATAGAGCTGAGTGCTTGTATCGAGCTGCACCATATCCATAGTGAGGATTTGACCTTTTTTAGCGTCTTTGAGCATACGTGCTTTTTTGTTGATTAAGCCGTAGATTACATAGCCTTTTTCATACGTTTCCTGCGAAGTAGCGATAGAGCCGTAAGTCGTGTAACCGCCGATACCGTCAATGTATTCGCCTGCTTTGAGGTCGCGTTTAGCAACAGTGATACATTCACTTACAGGGCCGTCGATAGGAATGATTGTCGGTTCTTTGTCGATAACGGCTTTAGCAACTGTGAGCGGCGTTTCGAGGTTGCATAAGTGGTATGGACGGTATAAAGTCCAGAGCGGGCCAGGTCCCATGCTGTGATACTGCATCTGATATGCGATTTCTTCGTTTTCCGTTGCAACTGTTACGAATACGCCAGGAGCAATGCCGTTTACATATTCAACAACGCCATGTTTATCGAGGATACCGCCGTCTTTTTTCAGTTTGAAGATTTCATTAAGTTCTTTGCAGCGTTCAGCCGGGCTTGCGGATGGGCCGTGACCGCCGATTACATCAGGAATAAGGCCTGTTGCATTACTCATAGCAGTCATTTCTACCATTGTTTTCGTGCCGTCTTTGAAAGCACAGAGCATTCTCGGGCTCATTTTGCGGCGGGTAGCTTCAGCTAAAACAGTATCCGGATTGCATTCATAATCGAGTTTGTTGTTTTTGCCTTTACCCATTACTTTTACTTCCATGCCCATAGCTTTAGCGAAGGAGTACAGTTCCATAACTGCGCCCGGTTCGTCGCCGGCGGAGCCTGTGTAGATAACGCCGTTTTTGTCGCCCAATTTTTTGAGATAGGAACCGATAACAACGTCCGTTTCAACGTCCATCATTACTACGTGTTTGTGATTGTTCATTGCGTCGATAGCGATTTTAACGCCGACTTCCGGAACACCTGTTACGTCGATAGCGCATTCAACGAGGTTGGCCTGAGAGATGAGGTCGGAGTTGTCCGTTGCAACGAATTTGCCCATTTCCATGTATTTGTTGGCATCTTCCAAAGTTTTAGCAACAGCAATCTGTTCATCGCTGATACCAGCATAATGGAAAGCGTTGATTACGTTCTGTAAATTGATATCTGCTACAATAGAAGGAGAGATACCTTTCATGATAGCCATCTGCGTAACCATGCCGCGGCCCATCTGACCTGCGCCGACGATACCGGTGCGAATGATTTTGCCTTCTTCTTCACGTTTTAAAAGTTTCTGGTCCATGTTTAACATAAAATCCACACTCCTACTTCTCTAAATCATTTAAACTATATTAATTGCCTTTTATCTGGTTGCCCGACAAAATACCATTTATCAGGCAAACCTTATTTATTAGGGAAAATTTACTGAAAATCAGTATATTTCAATCTTGACGCCTTTTTGAATGTCGTCTTCCGTCAATGCTTCATCACCTTTGAGCATGATATGACCCGGCAAATCCGGTACGTCGCGTCCGGCGAAATTAATCGTCGCATGACCGAGTTCTTTGAATGTATGCTGTGCTTCATCGCCTACAGCCGTAACTTCAAAGACTTTGTCGCCGATAATAACCGTGTCGCCTACTGCAATGTCGCTTTTAAGTTCAGCAACCGTATGCAGTATGGATATTTCGGCAAGTTCGGACGGAGCATTGTCATTGAACAGAATGATATAATTCAACTCTTTCAGAAAAGCTTTCGCTTCGCTGCCCCAGCCTGTAATTTCAGAACTGTATTTCATCTAGTAAAACATCTCCTTTACTCACTTTTCTTCTATATTAATATATTAAGCATATAAGCCGATACTGAATACGTAAGCGATAACTACAGCCAGCGGGCCTGTGATAAGACGGGAGTACAGAACTGCCGGTACACCGAGTTCAATCGTTTCCGGTTCTGCTTCACCAAGCGACAGACCTACCGGTACGAAGTCGGCACCAACCTGCGCGTCGATAGCGAACAGTGCCGGAAGCGCATACTGCGGCGGAATATTGCCAAGACCAATCTGCACACCGAGGAGAGAACCGACTATCTGAGCGATTACGGCACCAGGTCCGAGCACCGGCGAAATGAACGGCAATGCACAGATTATGGAAATCACAATCATACCCGGCAATGTGCTGGCAATCGGCGAAATTGTCTGAGCAATGATATCACCGATACCGGAAGCCTGGATAATACCCAAAATCATACTTACGAACGCCATGAACGGTAAAATATTTTTTATCGTCATGTCTATCGTTTCGCGTCCGGCCTGATAGAATTTATTAACAACGGCGCCGACGCCTACACCCATGCGGGTGATAAAGTTTTTCTTCTTGCCTGCATTCATTTCCGCAAGTTCCGCTCTAGCCTGAGCTTTCGTTTTCGGAGCCGGAGCATTTTTCGGGTCAGGGATGGCTTTCGTTTCAGCCGCTGCTACCTGACTGTCATCTGCATAGGAAATGCAGCTTTCCGTAACATCGGAAACATATAAATCTTCCGTGATGAATTTGGCGAGCGGACCGGACTGGCCGACAGCCGTCAAATTTACCGTATATAATTTCTTTTTCGGATAAACGCCGCAACGTGCCGTACCGCCGCAGTCGATAACAACAACCATGATTTCATCATCCGGCACACCGGTGGAGAAACCGTCAATCGGAGTGGCACCCGTCATTTCCGCAATTTTGGCAGCTACCGGATGAATGCCGCCGCCCGTTACGCTTACGACTTTATTGCGCTTATCCGTAGGTTTCATAGTAAGCGGGCCGCCCCAGCCTGCACTGCCTTTTTTTATTGTTATAGCTCTATACATAGGAAATTGCCTCCTCTATTTTTAAAAAATTATTTTCTGCCTCTCATTACCGCATAAATTCTTTCTGTAATAACACCGCGTAAAAATATTACAATTATACCTACAATAAAATATCTTACAGCCAAATCACCGAGCGGCAAACCGAGTGTCGTTATACCTGTTGCAATTCCCATGTATACAAACAATTCACCGCCATTGGCATGAGGAAATAATCCCGTTACCGGATGGAGAAAGCTCACTGTCGCATCATAAAACGCCGGTTTGTGTTTTTCCTGGACAAATCTGCCGAATGTATAGCACATCGGATTGGCCAGAAACAGTACGGAAATTATCGGAAGCAATGTATATCTCGTGAAAATACTCTTTGTCAGAATACCTGCCATACTATATACTTTTTCTTCCCCAATCAGTTTGATGCAGGCGCTTACGGCCGTCATCAGTACTACAACCAGCGGTATGATATTGGCTACCCATCCTACAAAGGTCGCCGCTCCCGCTTTAAATAACTCAATAAATCCATTTGCTACTGCTGCTATCAGTTCCATTTTTGTTCCTCCTATTTTATCTTTATCAACTTACAGCTTCTTCCTGTCCGTCGCTTTCCAACCGATTGCATAAAGCTCTTACAGCTTCCATATGGCCGCGGAAGCGTTTCTTTTCTTTCTTG
This sequence comes from Megamonas hypermegale, assembly GCA_002314325.1. Lineage (GTDB taxonomy): Bacteria > Bacillota > Negativicutes > Selenomonadales > Selenomonadaceae > Megamonas > Megamonas hypermegale_A. Next base: position 13,077 of record DCFC01000053.1, on the reverse strand, counting down.
GAGGAAATCTTTGCGTATTCGTCGCGCAGTTCAAAAACATTTCTGCCGATGACTTCCGGCATCTTTTTGAACTTCGTGAATACGGTAAGCCCTTCCATCAGCTCCGCATCCAGAATAAGCCCTTCGCTGTTGCAAGCTATAATCACAATATTGTTTTTCAGTCTTGAACGTCTGCTGCCGATACCGACATTGCCTTTTTTGTGCAGACGGCGCACCGCCTTTTTATACTGCCTCACCTGTACGTATGTACCGGTTGCCTGTATCACCATAAAAACGAGCAGACATACAAACAGCATCGTAAAATCCATTGTCATCATTCCTTATAATTTAATAACGCCTGCGCACAGTCAGAGTCTATAATAAGAATATTAACGAATTTGCCGTTTATCGCGCCGACCACGCTTTCCACCTTGCCGGCTCCCGTGGCGATACCGATTTTGCGCCGTACTTTCTTCAGCTTGTCAATCGGCATACCGGAAACGAGCTTGTTGAAACTGTCGAACGCTTCGACATTGCCGTGTTTGTCAAAAAACTGCATGGCAACGTCGCCTACAGCTCCCCTTTGCACGAAATCGTCAAACATCTTCTCCGTGATGTAGCCTGTTTTCAGTATGGTGGACTGGTCTTTGTCCAGTATGCCAATCCCCATAATGACAGTCGTTATTTTATTGAAGCTTTTCAAAATGCTCTGCATGGATTCTTCTTCCAAAAAGTTATGCAGCAAATCCGGTTTGGAAAACATGAGCGGAGCAAAAAACTGCAAACAGTTGGCTTTGAATATATTGGCAAAAGCCATTGCTATATAATTGGAATGTATATCGTAACGGCTTTCACCGATACCGCCGATAATAGGAACAAAAGTACATTTTAATTTTTCTGTGTTGGATAAATTGGTACGCGTGATATTTCTGAGCGTCATACCCATCGTAACCCCGATATATTCTCTGTCCTCTGCAATCCTCGTAATGAAGCGCAGCGTTTCTTTCGCCAAATCCTCATTCATACTGTCGGCATTATTTGTAGGAGCGATGACCACTTCCTCCAAGCCAAATTTCTTTTCCAGCTCTCTTTCCATATTGGCAAAAACGAGATTATCGGGATTTTTTATTTCAATTTTCACGATACCGCTCGCCCGTCCGCTTTTTATCATCCGGGCCACTGAAGGACGCGATATCTGCAGTGTTTCTGATATTTCCTGCTGGCTCATATTGTCCTCGTAATACAAGCTGCAGCATTTATAAATCAATCTGATGTCGTCAATTATTTTTTTCATAAGCCGCACCTGTTCCAATAAATAGAATATTTTTTATTGCTCAATCATTCGTAACTCACTTGATGATTTTATTATACATGCTGAGCCTTATATTTACAATACTATTAAATCAGAACAAATGTTAAAGTATTTTATCTTAGATACAAATGTTCTATATTATATCATTCATATCTATACCTTCAATGCGGCATTATTTAGACGACATTCTCGCATAAATTTTTTCCGTTACAATACCGCGGATTAAGATAACGATTATACCGACGATAAAGTAACGCACCGCCAAATCGCCGAGCGGCAGACCGAGCGTCGTTATACCCGTTGCAATTCCCATGTATACGAACAGTTCGCCGCCATTGGCATGCGGGAACAGACCCGTTACCGGATGAACGAAGCTAACCGTCGCATCATAAAATGCCGGTTTGTATTTTTCTTCCATAAAACGGCCGAACGTATAGCACATCGGATTGGCCAGGAAGATTACAGCCAGAATAGGCACTATCGTATAACGGGTAATCGTGTACTTCGTCAGCTTCTGAGCCACGCCGTATACTCTGTCTTCACCGATTAACTTAATGCAGGCGCTTACCGCCGTCATGAGTACGACAACAAGCGGGATAATCCCCGTTACCCAACCGATGAACGTAGCAGCACCGGCTTTAAACAGTTCAATAAAACCGTTGGCTAAAAACGCAATAAATTCCATAATATCCAGCTCCTTTAACTATTATAAATTTTCAGATTTATAATAAATACTACAAATCCTACTCATTCTGCCAGTCAAATTTTTAGCCATACAATACCCTGTATCTGGTGGGGGTAAATGCTATTAACTAGCTGATACAGAGTATCGTATGACTTCTTCTGCTTTTATCTCTTACTGCTGCTATGTGTAAAATCTATAGTATTATTATCCATTAAGCCGTGTTGTATTTAATTTTTAATTTTTATGCTTTGTCTTTTACAGCCTGAACGATGGCATCAAGCATTTCCTTGACCATGCCTTCCGGGTCATCGGCGCAGACGATACCGCTCGTGCAGCCCGTGCCATCAGCACCGCTGATAATCGTAGCATATACATCCTTGCCCGTGCTGATACCGGCTGCCTGCATGATTAAAATTTCCGGGTCAATGCTGCGGATGGCATTGTTCGTCGCTTCAATATACGATTTGTCGCTGACATTGCCCGTGCCGATTAATTCCGTCGGTTCGCACAATAAAATATCCGGTTTCAGCATGGCAATCGCCTGCGCTTCTTTTACGGAGTCAGCGCATACTACCGTATAAATGCCGTTTTCTTTGGCGCGCTGCATTACTTTCACCAGTTCGCATACTTTCAGCGAATGTTCAGCATGATTTAAAAATACGGCTTTTACACCTGCTTCAGCGAGTGCTTCCGGCACGATGTAGCCCATGCCGCGGCCGGCTTTAAGACTGTCCATATGCTGCGCCGTTACGATTAAGTTGGAAGTATTTTCCGCAATCATGCGCAAATCCACGAACGGCGCCGTGAAAAATACGTCGAAATCCTTGTCTTTAGCAAATTCATCGGCAGCTTTCGCCAGTTTCAAAAGTCTTTCGCCGTACAGATACGATTTCGGATTTACCATAAAAAACGGTGTACGAATTTTTCTCATCAGAAACCCTCCTAATTTTTCACCTGTTAAATATTTTGCGTATGGAATACTTTATAATAACGGCGCAGAACGTCTTTCATGCCGTCTTTCAGTATTTCTTTCGCATTATAATAATCTTTCGCCTGTTTTTCCTGCAAATTATTGTACGCACCTAAAATAAAATCGGTGTAGATGTTGATTTTTGCAATGCCGCCGAGCGCGCATTTTTCCAAATTTTCATCACCGGAGGAAGAGCCGCCGTGCAGAACGAGCGGTACAGGAACATTTTTGGAAAGTTCTTTTAATCGTTCAAAATTGATGACCGGCGTTCCTTTGTAACTGCCGTGCGCCGTGCCGATGGATACAGCCAGAGAATCAAGACCTGTTTTTTCCGTGAGCGTTACGGCTTCATCGACGGAAGTGTAAATAGACTGAGCTTCGCTGAATTTATCCACGCTGATACCGGTGCCGACATGGCCGATTTCCGCTTCCACGCAGACATCATGCGCATGCGCCATATCCACAATTTCCTTTGTAATCTTTATATTTTCATCCAGCGATTTGCTCGATGCGTCAATCATGACAGAAGTAAAACCGAGTTCAACAGCTTTTTCGACAAAAGTGAAATCTTCGCCGTGGTCGAGATGTAAGACAACCGGCACTTTCGCTTTAGCCGCATAATATTTGCCGAGCGCCGCCGCTTCTTCCAGCGACTGATACACGCTATGGCTCTGCGCAAAAGACAGAATGAGCGGCAAATTCATTTCTTCCGCTACTTCAATATGCGCTCTCGCCGACAGCTGGTCGACAAAGTTCGCAGACGGAACGGCAAAATGTTTTTCCTTCGCTGTTTGCAACAATTCTTTCGATGAAATAATCATATCTTAGACCTCCCATTTCTCTACAGAAACTCTCTCTAAACATAAAATGTATACTGAATACTTTCTGCTTATAAACGCTTACGGATTTTCAGCGTCATACCTAGTAAATATCTCATTCACCCATAACGATGATTTTGCATTTGCGCGTACGGGAACGTGTTCTGTCAAAATCCACGAAATAAACGTAACCCGTCGTGCCTACACCGAGCTTGCCGCCGTCAACCTCAAACGTTTCGCTCGAGCCGATTATCGTCGCTTTCAAATGCGCATCGCAATTCAAGAGCGCCGTTCTGTCGCCGCCTGGCAGATAATCTTCCGCATTCGGCCAGGAAGCCACTGCTTCATAATGCTTTTCACCCGGATAACGGTACTGACCTTCCGCAATATTGTCCGGTATGATTTTTTTCAATATATCATTCAAATCCGCCTGTAAAAATTCGTCGCCGCTTTCCGTATAATCATGCACAAATTCTTCAAAGAATACGGCGCATGTCGTATGCGGAGAAATTACCGTGCAGATGCCGTTTTTAATGCCGCTGTTTTCTATCGCCTGTTTTACCTGCGGTGTAATATCAAAAAATGTAGGAGTTTCTCCGTGTGAAGTCAATTTAATCGTTTCTTTATAAATAGACATACTATCACCTCTTACAAAAAATTTACAATTAACAGAAATTTATCTTTACTAAAATTTTAACATTACACAATCATTTAAGCAATATATTCACAGTGGAACTTTTGTAAAAGTGTATATTATCAGTAAACAAACAGACCATTTGTAAAAATAAAAATGGTATTGCAATGTCTTTTACACTTGTTCAATACCGTTTTTAGCCGTAAAGTTATAAAGCAATAACAAATGAAGTTGTCAGCCCAAATAAGCAGATTGAAATATCTTTTATTCTGCGCTATAATCAAATTATGATAAAAAATAACGGCAAGTATCTATAATGTTCTTTTACGTCTGGCAACGTTCTGGCACTCATCATTTTTTATATGGTGAAAAGTCGCTTACGTTAACGGCTAACTAGCGGCTTATTTTCTAAGCTCGCAAGCGATAACGAAAAGCACAGCTGTAAAAGCGATGATTATAGATACGTTGTTGGCAGCAACAATATCGCAAATCATAATGATTAAATCATTTATGCTCATGCTATCACCTCCCATCATAAATGACGGGTAGCCAGCAAACAGTTATAAATACTTGCCTTGTTTTTCATTATAACAAACAATAACAGCTCTTGTATAGATTTTTATATCCGTACAAGAGCTGTTTTCATATAACAAATTATCTTAAAATCACACTGCCAATTTGATATACAAGCGTTGCCATTATATATGCCACTACCATTTGGAATACAATGGAAAACAGCATTGCTTTCGTGGAATTCGTTTCTTTTTTTATCGTAACAATACTTGCTATGCACGGCGTATATAAAAGACAGAACACCATCAGCGCATAAGCATTGAGCTGCGTAAAACCGGCTTGCGCCAGCTGAGTTACCATCTCGCTCATTCCTTCAGCTGAATTGATATTGCTGATACCGTAAAGCACGCTGAGACTTGCCACGACAACTTCCTTTGCGGCAATACCAGAGATGAGCGCCACGACAATCTGCCACAGTCCCAGTCCCGCTGGAATGAGCAGCGGCGCCAGAAATTTACCAATAGATGCGCCGAAGCTGTCATTGATTTCCACCATACCGGATAAATTGAAGTTCAAAATAAACCAGATGATTATCGACGCTACGAAAATCGTCGTACCGGCTTTAGACAGATACGATTTGACTTTTTCCCATGCATAGAGAAAAATCGACGTTACATTCGGCGATTTATATTCCGGCAGTTCAATCAGCAGTACGTTTTTATGCGTCGGCGCATCCACTTTGTAGAAAATTTTCGCCACCGCAATCGCCACAACAATGCCAAGCACATACATGGAAAAAGCTACCAGCATGGCATTATCCGGAAAAAACGTTCCGGCAAATAAAATGTAAATCGGCAATCGCGCACTGCACGACATAAACGGCGTAACCAAAATGGTTTTCAATCTGTCATGCGGGTCTTCCAACGCTCGCGATGCCATAATCGCCGGCACGGAACAGCCGAAGCCGAGCAAAAGCGGTATAAACGCCCTGCCGGAAAGCCCCACTTTGCCCATAATGCCATCCATTACATACGCCACGCGCGACATATAACCACTGTCCTCTAGCACGGCAAGCGCCAGAAACAAAATGAAGATATTCGGCAAAAATGCCAAAATCCCGCCTACACCGGCTATCGCCCCGTCAATTAAGAGCGAGGAAACAACCTGATTTACTTGAAATTGCTCTAATAGCAATGTCAAATTTTTGCTTACTATATCGATGCCTTCTACCAGATAATCCTTAAACATATCCCCAATGGTAAACGTCAAAAAGAAAATAAACGCCATAATCGCTAGAAATATCGGCACACCCAAAATCGGATGCGTAAGATATTTATCAATTCTGTCCGTTGCCTGTGTTTTCTTATCCTTATTTACAAGTACTTCCTGAATTATTTCCTCGATTAAATCGTACTTCTGCTTGATGATGTCCTTTTCATAGCTGCGGTCGAGCACGTCCGGCAAATCGAGCGGATATTTTGCCGTAATTTCCGCATCCTGCGCCAGCTCTTTAATGGCATGCCAGCGCATATTCGGCAACTCACCGTATTTTTCATACAGAGCCTCTTCGATTATATCAATTTTATCCTCGATTTCATCACTGTAAACGACAACACAGTCTTTATGATGGTCATGACGATGCTTACTGTTCAGCTCCTGCTCAGAATGCTGATGTTCTATGCGGTCATTCGGTTTGCGCCCCTGATGATGAGCTACGGCGTGCATGAGGATTTCCAAGCCTCTTTTTTTGCGTGCACTGACCGGCACGACAGGAATACCGAGCATTTCCGGCAGACGGTGAAGGTCGATATCCATACCGCGCTCTTCCACGATATCCATCATATTGAGCGCCAGCACCATCGGCTTGCCCAGCTCAATGAGCTGCAGCGCCAGATACAGATTGCGCTCCAAAGACGAAGCATCCGCCACGTCAACGACAATATCCACTTCGTCATCGAGAATGTACTGACGCGAAACTTTTTCCTCCATCGTATAGGAAGTCAGACTGTAAATACCCGGCAAATCGACCAGTTTGTAATTCTCATTGTGAAAACGCATTGCGCCTTCCTTTTTCTCCACCGTAACGCCCGGCCAGTTCGCCACCTTCAAATGCGCTCCCGTATAGGCATTAAACAGCGTCGTCTTGCCGCAGTTCGGATTGCCGATAAAAGCGACATGAATATCCTTACTCATCTGCATTTCCTCCAATCTCGATAGCTTCTGCAATTTCCCTGCCTACGGCAAAGCGCGTACCGCGCACTTTCAAAATCACGGCTCCGTGATTTTTCTTATTAAGCACCTCCAACTTCACACCGCTCGTCATACCGAGCATTTCCAGACGGCGCTCCAAAGCTCCCGTCAGATTGATTTTATCGACTATATACGTATTTCCTATTTTAGCCTGTGCAACATTCAAAATACATTCCTCCTTAATATATACACATATTTATTTTACCACATAACGCAAATTTGCTTTTTATGTTCATTTTTTAACAGTTCACTATCACTGCACCGAGCAAACCTTCACAGCTTTTGTACATTATAAAAACAATTAAAAAAAGCCGCAATCCCTTAATTTTACTGAGATTGCAGCTTTTAACCTAGCAAAAACGTACTAAAATTTTAAAATTTATTTTTATCGATATTATTTTTATACAGATTATGCAATTCATCAGCTAATTTCTGCTGCTTATTCGGATAGAGATGAGCATAAATTCTTAATGTCATTGTTACATCTTTATGGCCCAATCTCTGCGCAATAATCAACGGCGAAAATCCCTGTTCAATCAGAAGCGATACATGCGAATGGCGAAAATCATGAATTTTTATCGGTTTTATCTTTGCTTTTTTGCTATAAAACTTTATATTTTCCATTAGGTAACTAGGTAAAAAGTTAAATAAAAACTCATCCGAACTGATTTTGTGTTCATAAATGTATCTTTTCACCATATTCATAAGAAAAACCGGCATATTAATCGTTCTTTTGCTGCTTTCCGTCTTCGGTGTGGTAAGCTGCGGACGGCTGTTTACGAAAACGACATTATGCGTAATCGATAAAGTTTTTTCGGCAAAATCAAAATTCTTCGGACGCAGTGCCAACAGTTCGCCGCGCCGTATACCTGTCCAAAACAGTAAATTATACGCCAGATACAACGGGTCTTTCTTATTCATTTCCGCCAAAAAAAGCTTAAACTCCGCTAAAGTCCAGAAAGACATCTTCTTATTCTTCATATTGCCCATCATATCGCATACTTGAACAGGATTTTTATCTATACCGTAATATTTTTTAGCAAAATTGAAGATACACGACAACTGAATATTAATATTGTGCAGATATTGACCGCTTTTTTGCGAATTATCTTCCATTATCCTCGACTGCCATTGACGAATATGTTCTGGTGTTATCTCATTGAGTGCAATATTGCTAAAAAATGGATTGATATATTTCTTGATGATACTTTTCTTTAAAGCATACGTTGTATTCTTTATCCGCTTTTGACAATCTTCCAGATAAATCTCCACTAGTGACTTGAATTTCATCGTGCATTTGCCGGCTGTTTTTTCCATAAAGCTGCGTTCATACTCTATCGCTTCTTTTTTCGTAGCAAAGCCTTCTTTCTTTTTCTTTTTGCGTGTACCCGTCCAATCAGTATAATAGAAGCTGACATACCATGAATTCCTCTTTTCATTTTTACAAACAGGCATCAAAATCATCCTTTCTAAGTTGAACATATTAAAATAAACCCATTAGTATTATCAGCTAAAAAAATACTATTCTACACAAAAAAATTTTAAAAATTCATTTATTTACCCACCTCAAAAACATACTAACAACGTACTAAAATTTTAAAATTTACCAGTTCCTTTTAATAATTAATGGCATACCCATAAATTTAGCAAGTATACCATCTTTATTCTGCTATTGCCTGCCCTAAAAATAAAAAAACGATATCAGAAAAAATCTGATATCGCTAATGCTTACAAAATAGCGGAAAGAGAGATTCGAACTCTCGCACGGCGGAGCCGTCTAACGACTTAGTAATTCATCATAGTTTATGAAGTGTAAATTGCAACGTCTTATGCCGATAATTATCTTTTTTAACTGCTTATTCTTAAATTATATTAATTTATTAAGATATAAATCTCATTTCTTCATAGTATCACTTCTTTTTATTTTATATAATACATTTCATCATAAAACAAAAAGTTTTTATAGTATAAAACTATTTTTATACCACAAACACGAAAGTCTCTCGGTGATTTCAAAAAAAATAGGCAAACACAAACAGTGCTGTTTACCTATTTTTTTATGAAACTACCTCTCGACTTTCGCGTTTGTTAAAATAACCAGCTGAAGCAGAATAATATTCTAATGTGCCAAGTTAATTCAAATGACGGTTTACCGTCCATGTATGCGGTTTATTACCCGGCTTTCTCGGACATTTGCCCGGAAGCGGTCGTCCCATAGATGTATTGCGAATTTCCTTTTTGCCGCAATACGTACACATATATTCGATTCGTTTATCTGCCATAATTTATCACACTCTTTTTACTCTATATATTTCTTATTCGTATATTCTATTTCTGTTTTACGCATCGGTCCGTCTGATAAAGCTCTAGCCATCATAGGAGATAAATATTTATCTGTATTAGCAACCGCTTGAGCTGTAATTTGATTGATATTTTCCGTCATGTTGGCAATGTCATCTTTCATAGCAATCATAAATTTATCACTTATATCTAATAAGCTCATAAGTTGTTTTTCAACTGCATTTTCCATAATTTCTTTACTTCTTCCACCATTAGGAAAACGTTGTTCAAGTTGTTCCAGCCTATCGCTTGCCCTATCTTGTATTTCATTTTGTATTTTTACATATTCTTTGGTTTTTTCAATAACTAATGCTTGTGTACGTTCTCTTAATTCCAAAGACATTTTACCAATACTATTAGATAATTCTACTGATACTCTACCTAAATCTTCTTGATATTTTTTTATAGCTTCAACAACCATAGATTGTCTTTCCAATTCATTTCGAGCAATCATATCATCAATTTCAGCATTAATTCTTCTATTATTGGCTTCAATATCCAATTCTTTTTGATGACGCTTTAAATTTAATTCCATCTCATGTTCTTTCATTTGCTGCTGCAGCCTAGCTTCTGTTTCCATCTTTTTACGTTCATTAGCAGCTTCTGCGTTTCTAATCGGTTGCCGACAAAGATCGCATACCATTTTTACTGGTTCATATACAATATCATCCAACTTATTAAACATCTTAAACATATTTACCAATGCAGCCATTTATTATATCTCCTTCATCTTATCATTTAATATTTTTTCACTTTTAGCAATAGATACTTTCATTCGTTTTAAATTTGTTTCCCAATTCGTATTTTGGACAATCAAGCTTTTTAATATATTAACTCTTTCATCAAGGAAGTTAGCATCAAAAGCAGAATAATTCCATTGTTTAATAAAAGAACTATACCATGAAGAAAACAAAGATAATATTTTCTTCTTATCTGTTACAGAAATACTTTTTTGATCTAAAACATCTAATATTTCCTGCCAATGAGCATTAATCCATTTCACTTCATAAAAATCTATATAATCATTATATGCCCGACTATGACTGTCTTTATACAAAGCACTATATAAATCTGGATTACCTTTTAAGACATCATCAACTAATCTCTGGCGACCTTTTTGTAAGATACTTAAAAAGCATAAATAAGGAAAATCAGTATTCATCATGTACATCATTCCTTACATACCATGCAGTTTTTCGTTTACAGCTTCCTTGAACTCACTAATTTTCTTAGTTGTGTAATTCGTAATGAGCTGTTCACTGATAGAAAAACTTCTACTCATATTTTCTTCCAGTCGTTTAAGCCAAAGTTTCTTCATATCACTATCAATACGTTCAACTGTTAATTTCTGATATATTGCCGGCATTTGTTTTTCAAAGAAATTTATTTGTTCGTCTCTATAATTTTTAAGCAAATTTTCAATAAAATTAATCTCATCTTTATATCGTTTAACTAGCTCCATATAGTGCTTTTCATAATCATATAATGTTTGAATATTTGTATCCTGTTTTTGCGGAGATACATCTTCAAACACATCAAATATACTTTTACGCATCAAATCTCTTCTTTCTTAATAATATTCTCTTAAAACACACCTGTAAAATAATATTATATTCAAGAATTCCTGCGTTTCATCTTTTTCACTTTTTAAAAATTTAATTGAAGCTAACCTCCACTTATAATCCAGAATAAAATTTCTATCACACTTATTTTTTAATAGTTGTTTAATTTCATTTTGGTATTTAGATTCATACTTTTTAAGAATGGAAAAGCTATATAGAAAAATGTACGAATGGGTATTGGAAAATAGAAAACAAGGTAACAGAGATTTTCAATATGACTTAAATCTACATAGATTTGATACGCAGGTAGAAAGAGTGTCAAATATTATGTGTTCAAAGACAATGAGATGGTTTTATGGTATAATTATTTTGCTTATAGTAATGATATCATTATATTATTCATGGGATAATATAGTTAAAATGATTTGCAAATGTTAGGAGGAAGAATAATGGCAAAACGGCAAGTTTTTTTTAGCTTTGAATATTTGAAAGATAATTGGCGTGCAGGTCAAGTAAGAAATATGGGTAAGGTTTCACAGTCTTCCACTTTCTCGGATAATGACTGGGAAGAGGTAAAATATAAATCAGATGCAAAAATAAAGGAATGGATAGATTCTCAACTTTCTATGCGTTCTTGTTTGGTTGTATTAATTGGTAGTACAACATCAACAAGAAAATGGGTAAAATATGAGATTCAAAAAGCTTATGAACTTAATAAAGGAATTGTTGGAATATATGTTCATAATTTGAAAGATAAAAATGGAAATCAAACAACGAAAGGAAGTAATCCTTTTTATAATATGTATACATATGATCATAAACGTCTTTCTGATTTTGTAACCTGTTTTGATTCTAAGTACTCAACTAGTAAATATGTATATGAAGATATTGAAGAAAATATAGAAGATTTAATAGAAGATGCAATAAAAGCAGGTGGAACTTATTAATAATTGTAATTTGAGGTGAATAAAAATAGTGGCTACATTTTGGCTACAAAAATATTATGGACGAAATGAATCGTACATATAAAATAACATAAAATGGATGAAATGCGAATCTATAATACATATTATTTATAAACGTACAAATATAAAAGTGGAGTTCGAATAGTGTATATTACGCGTGAATAGATCATCGTTCACGGATAAATAGATCACTTGTCACGGAGATTTAGATCAGTGATCACGGGAACGGGACCGCTGATTCCCACTTCCGTGTTTGCCCTATTATGTTAAAGAGCAGCAAATCAAAAAAGTATTGTGATATCATCTGCGGCCCATGCCGCCTGGAGAATGATTTCAGCATTCCCCAGAACGGCTCCGCTTCAATGATATATTAATGCCAACATGGCCATTCGCCTTTACAGGCTTTTTGTACCTTGACAAGATAGTCGCGGAATTCCATAGGATCCCCGCCGTCATACAGAAGTTCTTTAAACAATTGATATGCCGGGCTGTCATAGTGACGGTGTCCCAGATTTTCCAGGATGTCGCTGCGCAAAAGGCTCCCCTGATCCTCATCCATATATTGGCTCAGCAGATACCTTGTACTGATGCATTCCAGCTCAAGGTGCTGGATATCCTTCAGCAATTCATCAATTAACTCACAGAGTGCGGTGACAGCTTCACAGGAATCAGCACAGTTGACCTCATCCAACAGGTCATAGATGGTGTTATCAGCCATTGTCATTCACCCCGCTTCCTTCATCTGAAAATGCGTGGCGTTTTCTCATGGAGATGCGGCCCTTGACCTCAATGCTGTACTTATTGTTAATGATGCGGTCCAGGATGCCTTCGGCGACGGCACTGCCTTCGTCTTCGGCCCGGTCACAGTCAATGCGGTAATACCAGTCATCTACGTCATACTGGGTACAGAGGATCAGCGCCCCTTTCCGGCTGCAGGCATCAATCAGTTCCAGAAGATCATAGGCTTCCGATTCGGGAAGCGGCCGGAGAAGCCATTCGTCAATGATCAGCAGGTCAAACCTGGCATAGGCCTTTTTTACCTTATTTTG
>DCFC01000032.1:75395-117001 GCA_002314325.1 Megamonas hypermegale | reverse complement strand
AAAGTTTCTTTTTGGTTCGTTTTTCTTTGCATCAAAGAAAAATGAACTATATATTTTCCATGCGAAAAAATCATAGATAAAATCTTTATATACATTGCATGGAAAAGTTTTATATAGATTATATATATAAATAAAATGTATAAAATTTCTTGTTGACAAAAAATAGAGCTTTGCTAACTTTAGTTAAGGCTATAAACGGATTTTGTCAATACTTATTTTGAAATTGTATATAAATTTATTTTTGCAATTATACTATATCTTGTGGTTCGTTTGACAGTCATACATACATATAGTATAATCGTTGTCAACGTATTAAAAAGATTGAAAAACAGCCGCAGAATTTTTAAATCAGCTACGGCTAAGATATACTAGGAGTGTTAGCCCGAATGATAACGAAAATAAGAAAGCGTACAGGCGATATTGTGCAATTTAATGCACAGAAGATAGCTGATGCTATCAGAAAAGCCAATTTGGAATCAATAGATGAAACCTTTTCCCGTGAGCAGCTGAAACAGCTTACACAGAATGTAGTGCAGGCATTGACGGAAAAGATACCGGGTGTTGAGCAGATACAGGATACAGTGGAAAAAGTGCTGATTGCCGGCAATTTTGCAAGTACGGCCAAAGCGTATATTTTGTATCGGGCGGAACACACGAAACTGCGTCAGGCAAGAGCAAATCTGATGGATATATATAATGAACTGACTTTTGCCAAAGCGAAAGACGCTGATATCAAGCGTGAAAATGCCAATATTGACGCGGATACGGCGATGGGTACTATGCTCAAATACGGCTCGGAAGGTTCGAAGTATTTCATCACGAGCCAGATTTTGCCGAAGGATATTGCAGTGGCGCATATGAACGGCGATATTCATATTCACGATATGGATTTTTACATGCTGACGGAAACGTGCTGTCAGATTGATTTATTAAAACTGTTTCATAACGGTTTTTCCACCGGACACGGTTATCTGCGCGAACCGAACGATATCCGCTCTTATGCTGCGCTCGCCTGCATCGCTATTCAGGCGAACCAGAACGAAATGCACGGCGGACAGGCTGTGCCGATGTTTGATTACTGCATGGCTCCGGGCGTTGCCAAGACGTACCGCAAACAGTATTACAAGGCGCTCGGTTATTATTTCGACTCTATGATTGGCATGGATATGGAAGACGGCAGACTTTTGTGCAAGGAAATCGAAAAACGCATTCCAATTAAAGTGGGTATGACGACGATTGATGAGTTCGGTGCATACCTGAGAGATTTTCTGCCGCGCCATCAGAGAGAACACGGTTTCCAGGAAATTGATGAAGCTACGACTGTTCATGCACATAAATTTGCGGCAAAAGCGGCATGGCAGGAAACGGACAGCGCAACGTATCAGGCGATGGAAGCGTTCGTGCACAATCTCAATACGATGAATTCACGCGCCGGTGCGCAGGTGCCGTTCAGCTCAATTAACTACGGCACGGATACTTCGCCGGAAGGACGCATGGTTATGCGCAATCTGCTTTTGGCAACGGACGCAGGGCTGGGCGACGGCGAAACGCCGATTTTCCCGGTGCAGATTTTCAAGGTAAAAGAAGGCGTCAACTACGAAAAAGGCGACCCGAACTATGATTTGTTCCGTTTGGCGATGAAAACGTCGGCAAAGCGTCTTTTCCCGAATTTCAGCTTTTTGGATGCGCCGTTTAACAAACAGTATTACAAACCAAATGATTATAACAGCGAAGTTGCCTACATGGGCTGCCGCACGCGCGTTATGGGCAATGTGTACGACCCGAGCCGCGAGGTTACCTGCGGCAGAGGCAATCTGAGCTTTACGAGTATAAATCTGCCGCGCCTGGCGATTGAAGCAAAGGGCGACATTGATAAATTCTATAAATCGCTTGATGATATGATTGATTTGGTAATTCGCCAGCTATTGCACCGCTTTAAAATTCAGTGTGCGAAAATCGGCAAGAATTATCCGTTCCTCATGGGACAGAATATCTGGCTTGACTCGGATAAAATCGGTGAATACGATAATATCAGCGAAGTTTTGAAACACGGCACGCTGACGGTAGGCTTTATCGGTCTTGCAGAAACGCTGAAAGCGCTTATCGGCAAGCATCATGGCGAATCAGAACAGGCGCAGCAGCTCGGTCTTGCTATTATCGGTCATATGCGCAAACGCATGGATGATGAAGCGCAAAAAACGAAACTGAACTTTTCATTGATTGCCACTCCGGCGGAAGGACTAAGCGGCAGATTTGTCAAAATCGACCGCAATATCTACGGTTCCATTCCGGGCGTTACGGACAGAGAATATTATACGAACTCATTCCATATTCCGGTTTATTATCCAATCAGCGCTTACCGCAAAATCCAGCTGGAAGCGCCGTATCATAATCTGACGAACGGCGGTCATATCAGCTATATCGAAATGGACGGCGACCCGACGAAAAATCTGGCGGCGTTTGAAGCAATCATCCGCTGTATGCACGATAACGGTATCGGCTACGGCTCGGTAAATCACCCTGTCGACCGCGACCCTGTATGCGGTTATACAGGTATTATAAACGGTGTCTGCCCGAAATGCGGCCGAAGCGAAGCGGCGCACAGACGCCATATTGTATTGAAGCGTATGCGCGACAACTGCTGCAGCGCGACGAATTTTTAATGGCAATAATATGGGTGTAAAATCCATTAGATAAATTAAAAGTATAATATATTAATGATAGAAAGAGGGAATTTTCCATGGTAGTAAATGGTGTAGAAGTAAAAGTAAACGGTTTGAATGACGTCAGTGAAAGAGAAATTTTAAATTATATCAATTATGTAAAAGAAAATTCCAATGAAACACTGGCAAGCATTACAATTTCCGATGCGGGCAATGGAGAAGTTTCTCTTGATTATCAGACACAGCCGGCGCAGTTTGAACGTATCCGCCGTATAACGGGCTATCTCGTAGGCACTATCGACCGCTTCAACAATGCAAAACGTGCCGAAGAACATGACCGCGTAAAACATGGCCTCAATTAAAATAGCAGGCGTAGTCAATGATTCGATTGTCGACGGTGAGGGTTTCCGCTTTGCGATTTTTACGCAAGGGTGCTATCACAACTGCCCGCAGTGCCACAATCCGCAGACGCATGATATAAATGGCGGTCATGAAGCGGATACGGATGAGCTTTTTCGGCAGATTTGTGAAAATCCCCTTTTGAGCGGGGTTACTTTCAGCGGCGGCGAGCCGTTTCTGCAACCGAAACCGCTTTCCGAACTGGCACAGAAAGTGCATGAGCGCGGTCTTAATATAACGACGTTCACGGGTTATACGTTAGAGCAGCTCTGGCAGATGCACGACGAGGATGTCGACGCGCTTTTAAATCAGACGGATGTACTCATTGACGGTCCGTTCGTGGCGGCGAAAAAAGATATCTCCCTGCGTTTTCGCGGCAGCAGCAATCAGCGCATTATCGACATGAACGAAACGCGCCGAACGGGAAAAATAGTATTAATAAAAGATGAAGACTGAAAAAGACAGTCGCATACAATGCGG
Source organism: Megamonas hypermegale (assembly GCA_002314325.1). GTDB lineage: Bacteria > Bacillota > Negativicutes > Selenomonadales > Selenomonadaceae > Megamonas > Megamonas hypermegale_A. The sequence continues at coordinate 113,459 of DCFC01000032.1, read as the reverse complement.
CTGCCTTTTTTGTTTTATTCCTGCAGTGTTAGATTGTCTTTTACCTGCGCAACTTCATTGTTTATATCGAGCATGATAGGACCTTCGATAGCGTAAATGCGCGTCAGATTATTAAGCGTAACTTCTTTATCGAGCTGCTCGTCGCGGCTTTGCGTCAGAATGTCGATAGACTGGCGCGTTGTTTCGTTTATTTTATAGCTGTAGATGCGCGTTTTTTCAAGAATTTGATAAACGAGCGTGTAATTGTTCTGCGACAGTTCCGTTGGCGGCAGAAGTTCAGTCAGGCTTTGATTGAATTTGTCGCTTTCCGCATAGAGCCGCTGCAATCGTTCGAGTGCTTCATCCGTAGAGATGATATCGTTTTGATAATCGTCGATTATTTTATGGTAATTTATGCAGAAACGGTCCAATTTATTGATTGTTTCCTTATGCTGATTGTACCAGGTGATAAAATACGGCTGTTCGTTTAAAATGGCAATGCGCTGTTCTTCGGAAATCGGCGAGGTGTATGACGGTGTCGTCCATGAAGTGAAAACGGCGGCAGAACACAGAAGGATTATGCCGCAGGGAATTATATACATGCGTTTTTGCGGATACCGCCTGTCAGCGAGATAGCTGGCAATAATTATTAAAACCATAATTACAGCTGTAATAAAAAATTTCATAGAGTAAATTCTCCTTTTATCTAAATTGACACCCCCTATATTTAAAGACAGGGTATTCTTAAGAAGTTCAACCAGTATGTTAGATAAAATAAAAACAATTATTCTGTATCATTTAAAACTTATATTAAAACAAAAAAAATCTTATCAATAGATAAGACTTCCCAGTACATAATTTGATATCCTGAACTTTTATATTCCGCCTATCAGGTCGCGGCTAACATTTAAATTATTATAATCATAGTACAACACTTAAAGAGAAAAGTAAAGTATTTTGCATTATTTTTTATTTCTTCTATGGCTTCTGTTAAAGACTCTGATAATAACTCAAATACTTTATTACAAATTACTCTGTTAAATAGTAGAGGTCAATCATAAAAAACCATCGTACATAATATGCAATAGCTTTTTCTTTACCCCAACATTTGACAAAAAACCTTACCCGTCATTTTAGCATTTCTTTCTATAATAAAAAGCTTCCGACAGAATATTGAGCTGTCGGAAGCTTTTTATTAAAACGGCAGATTGCCGCTTTTGCGCGCCTGTTCTAAAACCTGCATTACCTTCACGGAATGGTCGAGATTTTCATAGCACGCTGTATAATCTTTTTCTGTAAACATCTTTTCAAACGCGACAAATTCATCAACCATGCGGTGATTGTACCGTTCGCGGCTGACAATTTTTTCCGTCTGCCCGTTTTTATTTATCCTGATAAGCGCACAGGCATTTGTCGGACCTTCAAGGCGCATATAGCCTTTTTCTCCCTGAAAAACTATGCCGCTTACGCTTTCCGAATCCTTTGCCGCGCTGCATACAGCCGTGAAGCCGTCATAATCGAGCAGCGCTGTGCCGGAAGTATCTATACCGTTAAAGCCTGTATTGGCACGGTAAACAATATCCTTCGGCATACCGAGCGCCCCTATGATAAAATGCAGATTGTAAATATTCAAATCGTACAGCGCTCCCCCTGCATTTTCCGGATTGAAAGCCGGTGCTACTTCTTTATTTAAATATTTATCATAACGGCTGGAATACTGTGCATAATTGGCATGAACATAGTGCAGCACGCCGATTTCACTCAGATTATCTTTTATATACTGATAGTTCGGCGAATAAATAACGGTAATCGCTTCAAACAGAAACAGATTTTTCTCTTTGGCAATCTGTACTAATTCTTCCGATTCCTGCGCATTCACGGTAAACGGTTTTTCACAGATGACGTTCTTTCCAGCCAGCAGTGCCTGTTTCGTGTACTGATAATGTACGTTGTTGGCTACGGCTACATAAATAAAGTCGATATCGCTGTCGGCAAGCATTTCACTATAATCCGTATAGACTTTGGCGATGCCGTATTCGTCCGCTATTTTCTCCGCTTTGGCTCTGCTTTTTTCTCTTGCGCATATTGCTTCAATCGTTATGCCTTCGACAGTAGTCGCCGCCCCTATCATCTCTCCTACAATTTTGCCGTTGCCGGCAATTCCTATTTTCATGATAATCCCCCTATCCGTTTTTCATCAATTCAGCCAGTATTTTTACCCCCGTCTTTATCTGTGCCAAAGACAATACGGCAAAACTTATACGTACTTGTCTATGGGGTGCCTGATGTACAAAAAACGGCGCACCGCTTGATACAATCACCCCTTTTTCTTTTGCCCGCCTGATAATATCATCCGCCCGCAGCCGTTCCGGCAGACTGAGCCATATGGACAGTCCCCCTGCCGGTTTTATATAGGAAATATCCTTCGGCAGATATTTTTTCAGCATTTTCATCACAAAGTCGAATTGTATTTTATAAATATTGCGAATAGAATTTAAATGTTTCTGCCACAGCCCTTCCCGCAGATAATAGTCGAAAATCCGCTGTGTCAGACCGGAAGTCGCGATATCGGCAATGTATTTCACGTTCAGAAGCTTCTGCGAAAGAGCGGACGGAACAATCAGATACGCCAAGCGAAGTCCCGGCAGAAATACTTTCGACAAGGTGCGGATATAGATGACTCTGTCGTCCGTGTCGTACGTCTTGAGCGGAACGGGCGCATTTTTGCCGTAGTACAGGCCGCCGATATAATCATCTTCCAATATATACATATCGTGATAGCGCGCCAGCCCCATAAGCCGCCTTTTTACGCACTTACTGTAGGATATTCCCGTCGGGTTCTGAATATTCGGCATTACATACATAAGACGCGGTTTAAACAACTTTAGTTTATTTTCTAGGTCTATGAGGTCAATTCCTTCTTTTGTCAGTTTCACGTCGACGATTTTCGCGCCGCAGGAACGAAACGCCGCTATCGCCCCAGGATAGGTCGGGTTTTCCACGAATACCACATCGCCGTGTTTCAAAAGAGCCCGCGCCACGATATCGATACCCTGCTGTGCACCGGATATAATCTGCACGCTGCGCTCATTCGTCATTATCCCTTTCTGCGCCAGATACGCTGCAATCGACTGCCGAAGCGGCATATATCCTCTGCTGTCCTGATAGGTGAAGGCATATCCCCTGTCGCGCTTTAAAATATCATCTATCGCTTTTTGCAGCACTTCCAGCGAAATTATGTCCGGATTGAGCGAAACACTGCTCATATTGATAACGTCGTCCTGCCCGCAGTCCGTCTGCACATCATCGGCCAGCTCGGCGGCAATATCCGGCACTTCCTGCCCTTCACTCTCCGCCGGTACAATCCGTTCCGCCACATAACTGCCGCTGCCGCGCCGCGTGAAAATATAACCGTTCTTCTCCAGCTCCCGATACGCGCTGACCACCGTTCCCGGATTTATTGCCATCTCCCGCGCCAAAAGCCGCACCGGCGGCAGCTTGTACCCAGGCGAAAGTGTTTTATGCTTGATTTTATCCACGATTTCCTCATAAAGCTGTACATACAGCGGCGATTTGCCGGTTTTATGCAGTACTATGAAATCCGTTAAATTCTTATCCATAATTCCTCGCTTTTCAAAAAGGACCTACTGCCCTAGCGACAATAAGTCCTTTTTCTATCCTTCTAATATTTTTTGTGCTAGTTGATTTCTCAAAGCAGTATAATAGTTTATATTTAGTGAGGTTAAGTGACAACATCGAACGAATATAAACTATTATACAGCTGGCTAAAGGCTCGATGTTTTACTAGCACAACGGGTTTCTAATCTATTTCTTTAAAACCTGCCCCAGATAATACGTTACGAACTGCTGGGCAATTCTGCCGGAACGGCCGGAATGTTCCTGCGCCCATGCGCCCGCTTTCACGCGCAGTTCCTCTTTATCGAGAATGATATTATGCTGGCGCAAAAGTCCGTCCACAATCGCCAGATATTCCTGCTGATTCGGACTGAGATAATGGATTATCAAGCCGAAGCGGTCCGACAGGGAAATCGTTTCGTTGAGCGTATCGTTGCGGTGCATATCGTCATCGTCAGCCCCGCGGTTATTGTAACTTTCCTTAATTAAATGGCGGCGGTTGGAAGTGGCATAAATCAGCACGTTTTCCGGTTTGGCTGAAGCTCCGCCTTCTATCGCCGATTTCAAATATTTATATTCCACTTCAAATTCCTCAAACGACAAATCATCAAGGAATATAATGAACTTTTTGCTGCTGTACGTTCTGAGCCGCTCCATGATTACCGGCAGAGCCGTAAGCTGTTCTTTCGTGAGCTGTACAAGACGCAGCCCCTTATCGAAAAACGAATTTACTACGGCCTTTACGCCGGAGGACTTGCCCGTACCTCTCGCACCGACGAGCAGTACGTTATTTGCCGGCCGGCCTTCAACAAACGCCAGCGTATTATCCCTGAGCTGCTGTTTCTGATATTCATAGCCGATAAGCTCGTCAAGGCGCATCGCTTCAAAATACTTAATGCCCACCAGCTCATCTTCATCACTGTCCCAGCGGAAAGCTCTGTAATCCGCCATATCGCCGCTGCCGTACGTGCGGTAATAATCAATGAATACATCCGCCTTAGCTTCAATGCTTTCAGCCTGCGCCAGGTTTTTCATCAGCGCATTAAACGCCGGCGACGTATTTGTCGTTGTCGGCTCGTAATCATCGAGAAATTCGCAGTCCAGCACCATGCTCGGCTTAACGACGAGCAGTTTATTGATTATGGCGATATCGTGGCAGAATGCCTTATACAGACTCGCACCGATTTTACCGCCAGAGCTTTCCACCGCATACGATACGCAGTTATTCTTATGAGCCAGCATGTACAGAATATATATTTTTATAATATTGCCGGACAACCCCAGTTTTTCCGCCTGCTCGATAAATTCAGCCGCCAGCTTTCCTTTATCCACGCCTGCCCCGCAGATAAGCCGGTTGAAATCCTCTATGATTTTATCATCCAGCAGATGATGACAGACCAGCAGTTTATGTAAATCCAACATAAAAATCCCTTCTTTTCGTTTGTTATAAAGTGTTATAAATCTGTTATGCCAGTTGATTTTCCAAAGCAGTATAATAGTTTATATTCAGTGAGGTTAAGTGACAACATCAAACGAATATGAACTGTTATACTGCTGGCTTAAAGGCTCAATATCTTACCAGCACAACAGATTGTTATAAAAAAAATTATAGCTCATTGAAGAAAATTAGTACACAATTTTTCGCAAAACGTGTCCGATTTTCTCCCTGAGCTATATCATTTTCAACCGCGGTCAAGCGGTATAGATAAAATTATCGTCGTTCCCTTATCCGGTTCGCTTTCCAGCTGTATCTTAATATCATGCGCCTTGGCAATCCATTCCGCTATGGAAAGACCGAGCCCCGTACCGCCTACGCCGTTTTTCGTCCGTGCTGTATCCACGCGGTAGAAACGTTCGAAAATCTTCTTCTGTTCCTCTTTGTCGATACCGATACCGTTGTCGGCGATTTTTACAACCATCTGCTTGCCGTCGTTATGTGAGGATATTTCTATCTTGCCGCCGTCCGGCGTATATTTTATGCTGTTGTCGAGGAAAATGCGCAGCATCTGCCGTATGCAGAGCGGGTCGGCAAAAATATAACCATCCTCGTTCACGCTGCATGACACCGTATGCTGCGGCGCGATAAGCTGCGTATCTTTGGCAATATCGGCAATAAGCATCTGCATATCAATGGATTCTTTATGCAGTACCTGCCTTTTCTGGTCGGCCCGCGCCAAAAACAGCAGTTTTTCAATCAGCCGCTGCATATTAATCGCTTCCGAATGAATTGCCGTAATACATTCATCCGCTGTCTGCGGGTCGTCTTTGCCCCAGCGCGCCAGCATATCCGAATAGCCGCAGATTACAGTCGCCGGTGTTCTGAGCTCGTGCGAAGCGTCCGATACGAACTGCCGCTGCTGTTCAAAACCTTTTTGCAGCCGCTCCAGCATCAGATTGAATGTATTAGCCAGTTCCTCCAGCTCATCATGCGTCGGCTGAACTTTTATCCGCTGATTTAAATCCTGAATTTCAATCTCCTTAACCTTGCGGGTAATATCGCTGAGCGGCTTTAACAATTTGCGGCTGAGCAAAAAACCGCAGATTATGGAAATCAGCACACCGACAAGACCGGCATAGAAAATCGTTTCGCCCAGCTCGGTCAGAAATGCTTTTTCCGCCGTTATCGTGCGCAGAAAATGCAGTGTATATACGTTATCGTCTTTCTCCACCGTTCTTTGCGTGTAGAATATCCAGAAATGCTTAAAATCTATGAACTTCAGATTGTCCGGCAAAAGCACATTGCGGATATAATCGCCCACTCGCCGGTTCTGCTGCTGCAGCTCCAGACTATGCTGCACTTTTTCGATGGAAATATAGCGCGGCACACTGTCGTAGATTATATTGTTGCCGCTGTCCGTTATACGTATTACGACGCCGGGAATAAGCGACGATTTTTCCACGTCATGGATAAAACTCTGCATATCCTTTTCATTGGCTTTCTTTTCCGCATAATCGGCCGACAATGTAATGGAAATCTCCGCTTCACGGTACAATACGTAGTGAATGCCGATAAGCGTAGCACTGAGCGTTATCACCAGTATCATCGACAGCATAATGCTGTAGATAAGCGCCAGCTTCAGCGAAATAGGCATGTATTTCAGTCTCGGATGCACAAAGTTCGGTAAAATCCGCTTAAGTCTTGATAACATAGCCAATTCCTCTCACCGTATGAATGTACTTTTCATTGAACTCATCGTCGATTTTGGAGCGCAGATAGCGGATGTACACATCCACCACATTCGTATCGCCCATATACTCATAGCCCCAGATAGACTGCAAAATCTGCTCGCGCGACAGCACATGGTCATGATTTTGCAGCATGTACAAAAGCAAATCGTATTCTTTTTTCGTGAGCTCCACTACCGTATCGTTGACCAGCACTTCATGTCTGTCCAGATACACCGTTATATTTTTAAACGTGAACACGGAAGGCTCTTCCTGTTTGGCGTTATTATTGTGTTTTCTGAGCGCCACGCGAATTCTCGCCAGCAGTTCCTGTATGGCAAAAGGCTTCGTAATATAATCATCCGCTCCGATATCAAGCCCTGTTACCTTATCATTTATCTCATCTTTGGCCGTAAGCATTATAATCGGTATGTCGGACAATTTACGCACATTTTTGCAAATGGTAAGCCCGTCCATGCCCGGCAGCATGATATCTAGTAAAACCAAATCGTAATTTTCCTGTATAATTCTTTCATAAGCGCGAAGCCCGTTGCTTTCATTCGCCGTCTGAAAACCTTCATGTTCCAGTTCCATCTGTAAAAAGCGGGCAATGCGCCGTTCATCTTCTACGATAAATATCTTAGTCATAACAACTCCTCCTTTTAAATTTCTCCTACTTATATCAAACCATGTTTTCTATAAAATAAAAAGTAGTATTGTATATTTTTAATCAAATTTTAATTTAGTTGTAATTTTCTTTTAATATTTATTGTTTATTATATAGGTGTAGGCTGTTGATGACGCCTTACATAAAAAAGTAATCAAAATAATTTATATATATGGAGGATATTCTTATGAAAAAATTACTCATTGCTCTTTTAAGTGTTCTTGTTATCTGTGTACTCGGCAGCGCCGCTGTATTTGCTGCCAAATACAATCCGAACATGCAGCCGACCACAATCGCTGAAGTTGAAAAAAATGCTTATGACGACCAGCGCGTATTAATCGAAGGTCAGTTCACTAAACACGTTTATGATGATATCTTCACATTCAAGGACAAAGCCGGTTCTGAAATGAATGTTGAAGTAGACGATGACTGCTGGTTCAATCTTGAACTGAACGTACCTGTTCAGATTTTCGCTGAAGTGGACAAAGACTGGCACGGCGTTGACTTAGACGTAAAAGGCATAAAAAAATTATAATAAAACCCTGAAATAAACAAAAAACAGTTGCAATCATAAAACTTCCCTCTTGCAACTGTTTTTCTTTTTTCCCGAAAAAATATTTGCCATAAATCTCATATCATGTATAATATGGATAGCAATAATCTATCGAGGTAGAAATTTCATGAAAAAATATGCTTTACAGTACACCATGATTGTATGCGGTGCTCTCATCTCCGCCATCTCCTGTAATCTTTTTCTAATTCCCAATCATTTTCTGTCCGGCGGCATAACCGGTATCGCCATCATTTTGCATTACCTGTTTGGACTGCCGATAGGTATGCAAAATATTGTATTCAATATTCCTATTTTGTATATTGCCTACCATTTCTTTGGCAAGCGGTATTTCTTCAATACCATCTTAGGAACATTTCTCTATTCACTCTTTATCGATTTGACTTCATTTTTGACACCGTATACGCCCCTACATAATAATCCAATGCTTTCCGCCATCGTCGCCGGCGTAATCTCCGGCATAGGGTTCGGTCTAATCCTGCGCGCCAATGCCAATACCGGCGGAGCCGACGTCGTCGCCGCCCTAATCCGCAAACTCTATTCCTACAATATCGGCACGATGATATTCGCTTTGAACTGTCTCATCGTTTTGTGCGGTCTATGCCTGTTCAATTTCGAAGTCGCCATCTACACTTTGATTTACATGTACATCATGGGCGAAGTCGACAACCGCATCGTTACCGGTTTCAATAAGCGAAAATCCATCATGATTGTTTCCGACAAATCAGGAGAAATAGCCGAACACATCATGCACGAACTGGGACGCGGCGTTACTTTCATCGAAGGCGAAGGCGGCTACACGCATACGAAAAAACGCATTCTCTACGTCGTAATCACGCTCACTCAGCTCAGCAAAATAAAGGAAATCGCTTTAAAGATAGACTCCAAGGCATTTTTCATAATCGCTAATGCCTCCGAAGTGAACGGCAAAGGTTTTTCCTACAACTGATATTTATTTGCTTATATACCAAAAAGGAGCTGCTGCTTAAATTTAAGCGGCAGTTCCTTTTTTATCTATCGTTCTGATTAATACATCAGAGCAGTATAATACTTTATATTTAGTAAGATTAAGTGCCAACATCGAACGAATATAAAGTATCATACTGCTTATGCAGGCTCGATGTGTTACTAGCACAATAAAGTTTATTCTATAATCGCCTTTTAGCTATAGCGGCGCGCATTTTCTCGATATTGGCAAAACCTTTGTCCACATTGTGCTGATAAATTCCCATATACAGTACATCCACAATCGCCATATGAATTAAGCGCGATGCCACTGCTTCCGATTTATAGGCGACCTCTCTTCCCATGCCGTGCAGAACGACATCCGCCAGTTTGCACAGCGGCGAATTCATATAGCTCGTTATCGCGATAATCGGAATTTTATTATCATGTGCCAATTCAATCGACTGCAATAGGTCAATATTGGAACCCGTATGCGAAACGGCAATTATCAAATCTTCCTGCGTCAGCAGCGAAGAAGCCGTCAGCTGCATATGCAAATCGCAGTACGCCTTCACCGGTATGCCGAAACGCATGAAGCGCGTTTCAATGTCCTTGCAGACCGTATAGGAATTACCGAAGCCGTAAACGCAAATCTGTCTGGCTTTTGATATCAAATCGACAGCTTTGTTTATCTCCTCAAAATCGAGCAGTTTCAGCGTATCCTGCAAGCCGTCCGCTATGGAGGAAAACAATTTTTCCGCTATCGTCTTATATGAATCGTGCGGATTTATCTCCTGCGACAGCAGCTCATCTTTGCTGAACACTTCACCAGCAAGCGCAATTTTAAAGCTTTGCAGACCGTTGAACCCGAGTTTTTTGCAAAAACGGGACACGGTAATCTCCGAGCTTTGAGCCTTGACTGCCAAATCGGAAATTGTCTGGCTCATCACGCTCTTTTCGTTCGCCAGAATATAATCGGCAATCTTCTTTTCCGATTTCGTCATATTGTTGTAATTGCTGCGCAACAGCGTTATGATAGATATATTTTTTTTAGATATATTTTTTTCCATATCTGATACCTCATTTATCATCATTAATCCCTGTTTCTATTTTAACAGAAATGATATTTATTGATACGATTTTTGCAAAAATGATATAAATCTATCATTTTTAAAATTTATAATGAAAAATATGTTGCAAAATACTTTTGAATTTGATATACTCTTATCAGAAAATGAAGTTGCAACTTACATAAACAAAAAAATTTTCCATCAATTCACGAAAATAATCAGCATCTTTTAAGGAGCGATACAAATGTTGAGTTTTAACAATATCAATAACAGCATCTGGATTGGGCTGGACATCGGTACGACAGGCGTCAGAGCCATTGCCTATCAGAAAAACGGCGTAAGCCTTTGCAGCAGCGACGAATTTTATCCGCTGGAAACACCGTACCCTGACTGGGCGGAACAAAATCCAGAAATCATTTATAAAGCCATCGAAAAAGTGGTGCGCGATACGGCAAACACTTTAATCTACAAAGGCAAAACCGTCTCCGGCATAGCCATCAGCACTGTAATGCACAGCTTTGCTCCCGCCAATGAAAAGCGCGAACTTTTGAGCAACATGATAACATGGGCGGACAGCCGCAGCGTGGAAATAGTCAATGAATTGAAAAAAGACCCTACACTTACAAAAAGTTTTTATGAAAAAACCTGCTGTCCGGCTCATTCGTGCTATCCTTTCCTGAAAATCCTCTGGGTGCGGAAAAACTTCCCTGATGTTTTCGCCAAAATGCGCTACATCTATTCGTTAAAAGACTATGTATTCGAAAAAATGACGGGACAATGGGTAGTCGACAAGTCCTCCGCTTCCGCCAGCGGTTTGTACAACGCTCACACTATGGACTGGGATGATGACATCTTATCATTTGCCGGTATCAGACGCGAACAGCTCCCGCCCGTCGTTTCCACCACCTATATGCACAAACTGACAGCACAAGCGGCGCAAAGACTTAATCTGCCGGAAGGGCTGCCTGTCGTAATCGGCGCAACGGACGGCGTACTGGTAAACGTCGGCATCGGCGCGATAAAATCAGGACAGCTCAGCGCCACAATCGGCACAAGCGGCGCTATCCGCATGCTCACGAAAAATCCGAAAGTCGACAGCAAAAACCGTACATGGTGCTATAATCTCACGGACGATATGTGGGTAGCCGGCGGCGCTATCAACAACGGCGGTATCATCATGCGCTGGATGCGCGACCAAATCTGCCATTACAACAGCCGCCGTCTCGACGATATCGGCATCGACCCGTACGACCTTATGACGCTAAAAGCTTCCAAAATACCGGCAGGCTCGGAAGGGCTCTTACTCTTGCCGTTCTTCACGGGCGAACGCGCTCCGTACTGGAATTCCGAGCTGCGCGGCATGTTCTTCGGACTGTCTTTAAATCACAGTCGCTCGCATATGATTAGAGCCGCCATGGAAGGTATCTGCTTCAGCCTAAACTGCGTTCTGGACGCTTTGAAGGATTTCGGCAAAGTGGAAGATATCCGCGTCAGCGGCAGCTTCACCAAATCGGCTCTGTGGCTGCAGATTATGTCCGATATTTTCGCTGAAGATATCACACTGCCGCAAAACAGCGAAGGCGCAGCTTTCGGCGCCGCCGTACTCGGGTTTATCGCCAGCGGCGAAATGAACAGCATCGCTGATACGGCTAATTTAATCCAGCCGAAAAAAATCTATCATCCGCAAACGGAAAATTTCGCCGTATATAAAGAACTGTTCGATATTTACAATGTTTTATACACAAAACTGCAGCCTGAATTTGCCCGCATAACCATGTATCAAAACCAGATGTACAAATAAATTCATGCACGGATTTTATATAGAAGCAGAAAGGAAGTCTTTACCATGCCACTTGCCATATTAGCTGTCGGTATCGTTATCTTATTCATTCTGATTGTCAAATGCAAACTGAACAGTTTTCTCTCCTTGATTTTCGTTGCCATCTTCATGGGCTTTGCGCTCGGTCTTTCCGTTGACGCTATCGTTCCCTCCATCACCAAAGGTCTGGGCGGCACGCTCGGCGGTCTTGCCATTGTCGTCAGCTTCGGCGCCATGCTCGGCAAGCTCATGGCGGATAGCGGCGGCGCTCAGCGCATCGCCACCACGCTTATCGACACGTTCGGCGTAAAAAATGTCCGCTGGGCCGTCTGCCTGACCGGTTTCGTCGTAGGTCTCGCTCTTTTCTACGAAATCGGCTTCGTACTGTTAATCCCGCTCGTATTCACCATAGCTGCTGAAGCTAAAGTAAACCTGCTTGAAGTCGGCATTCCGATGGCGGCGTCGCTTTCTTCCGCGCACGCCTTCCTGCCGCCGCATCCCGGCCCTACGGCCATCGCCGTTATCTTCAATGCCGATTTAGGCACTACACTCATCTACGGTTTTTTAATCGCCGTTCCTACCGTCATCATTGCCGGTCCGCTTTATTTCAACTTCGTTAAAGACCTGCGTCCGGAAATCCCGCAGGGTCTGTACAATCCGAAAATCTTCAAGGACAGCGAAATGCCGTCTTTCGGCATCAGTGTATTCACGGCGCTCGTTCCTGTCATCTTAATGGCAGCTTCCGCTATCGTCAAAATGGTGCTGGATGACAGCTATACCATCTATCACGTTCTCGTATTTCTGGGCAATCCCGACATTGCTCTGACCATATCCGTAATCATTGCCATCTTTACATTTGGATTAAATCGTGGTAAATCTATGAAAGAGGTAATGGAAAGCGTCGACAGCGCCGTTAAGACGATTGCCATGATTTTACTCGTCGTTGCCGGCGGCGGTGTACTGAAACAGATTTTAATCGACAGCGGTCTCGGCTCCTACATCGGCACGCTCATTCAGGATGCCGCACTATCGCCGCTGGTTATGGGCTGGCTCATCGCCGCCGTTATCCGCATCGCCGTAGGTTCAGCCACGGTTGCCGCGCTCACGGCCGGCGGTATCATTGCTCCGCTCATTCCGATTACCGGTGCAAGCCCAGAACTCATGGTTCTGACAGTCGGTGCCGGCAGTGTAATCCTGAGCCCGCCGAGCGACCCTGGTTTCTGGCTCTTTAAGGAATTTTTCGGCCTGACAGTCAAAGGAACGATGCGTACATGGTGCGCACTGGAAACAATCATCGCCGTTGCCGGTCTAATCGGCGTCATGATACTCAATACAATTCTATTTTAATATTTAATGGAGGCAAATAAAATGAATGCAAATATAGCCGTTATCGGCATGGGAGTTATGGGAAGCTGTCTTGCGCTCAATATGGCCAATCACAAATTCAAAGTTTCCGTATACAATTACACTCCCGACTTAACCGATAAATTTATTAAAAATCATCCGCACGAAAATATCACCGCTTATTATGATATACCATCACTCGTACAGTCCGTTGCCCGTCCGCGCAAATTCTTCATCATGGTAACAGCGGGCAAGGCCGTTGATGCCGTAATCGACAGCCTGCTGCCGTATCTTGAAGCAGACGACATCATCATGGACGGCGGCAACTCCTTCTACAAAGATACACAGCGCCGCTACAAATACGTAACGGAAAAAGGCTTCAAATACTTCGGTGTCGGCGTTTCCGGCGGCGAAGAAGGCGCACTGAACGGACCGGCTCTGATGCCGGGCGGCAATAAGGAAAGCTATCCGCAAGTGCAGTCCGTACTGGAAGCAATCGCCGCCAAAGCCGACGACGGCAAACCGTGCTGCACCTATATCGGCGAAGACGGCGCAGGGCACTACGTAAAAATGGTGCATAACGGCATCGAATACGCCGACATGCAGTTAATCGCCGAAGCATATCTCCTGCTCAAAAATGTCGGCGGACTTACAAACGAACAGATTTCCGCCGTATTCAACGACTGGAACAAAGGCGAACTCAGCAGCTTTTTAATCAACATAACAGCCGATATCCTGAAAGAAAAAGACGATATAAACGGCGGATATCTCGTCGACAAAATCCTCGACAGCGCCGGACAAAAGGGCACAGGCCGCTGGACGAGCATCGCCGCACTCGAACAAGGCGTAAACACTTCCATCATGACAAGCGCCTGCAATGCGCGCAACATCAGTTCATTTTATGCTAAACGCCAGCAACTTGCCGACAGCGGTTTGAAACAGCCGTTGCCGGTGCAAATCGACGCTGATTTCGTCGAAGACGTGCGCCGCTCCTTATACGCAGCCAAAATCGCCGCTTACACTCAGGGATTTGAACTGTACAAAAGCGCTTCCCAAATCCATGACTGGAACTTGAACCTAGGCGAAGTCGCTTCTATCTTCCGCGCCGGCTGCATTATCAAGGCGAAATTTCTGAACAATATCACAGCGGCTTATCAAAAAAATCCGCAGCTTGACAATCTGCTCGAAGATGATTTCTTCTTCAGCAAAATACGCGAAAACCAGCTGAGCCTGCGGAAAATCATCGCCAAAGCAGTTTATGCAGGCGTGCCGATACCGGCATTTTCCAACGCTATGGCTTATATCGACGGACTTTGCACGAAGACGGTAGGCGCCAATCTCATTCAGGCACAGAGAGACTATTTCGGAGCGCATACGTATAAACGCATCGACCGCGACGGTATTTTCCATCATCAATGGCAGAAACATTATTAATATCCACTGTGCTAATAACATATTGAGCCAGCATACGCAGTATAATACTTTATATACGTTCGATGTTGCCACTTAACCTCACTAAATATAAAGTATTATACTGCTTCAATAAATCAATTGGCACAATAAATTATTAATATAGACAAAAAAGCAGACGAAAGTCTGCTTTTTTTGTATAATGAAATCAAATTCATTCCCGAAAGGAGATTTTATTTTGAAAATCGCAGTAAGTGATTTTGACGGAACACTGTTCTTCCATCAAAACGACACCATTCCGCAAATAAATATCGAAGCCGTAAAAAAATGGCGTTCTGTGGGCAACATTTTTTGTATTTGTACCGGCCGCGATATGCGTTCTTTAATGTATGAAATGAACAGACACCGCATGGAATACGACTTCATCATCTGCAACAACGGCGGAACATTATTTGATAAAAATTTAAATATAGTTAAGTCATTTCCGCTGGACAGGCAGATGCTTCTAAAGCTCGTTCACTCTGATATTGCCGCCGACAGCTGGCATATAATGTATTCTGCCGTCGACAAAATGCGCACCACCATCAACAGCGACAAATCGCAGCTGCTCAAATATTTTAATTCCGTCAAATACAAAAATCAGGAAATCATCAAAATCGTCAGTATCGAAGAGGCGCTGGCCGAAATGGAACCGGTGCAGATAAGCCTTGCCTACGAAAACGAACAGATTGCCGAAAAATACGCTCAACGTATCGAAACGGAATTCAACGACGCTTTTTCCGCCAATTTGAATTTGAACTGCATTGATGTCTGCCGCAAAAACATCACCAAAGCCAGCGGCGTAAAAGAACTTCTAAAACTCAATCCGGCTTGGCAAAATGCCGAAGTCCTAACCATCGGCGACGCTCAGAACGATGTACCGATGATTGAGGAATTTAACGGCTACAGCCTAAATTCCGCTACAGAGCACGCCAAACAACATGCTGCAAAGTTGTATAACAGTGTCGGCGAAATGCTGCTGAAAAATTTATAATATGTTGTATTAATCATACAACTTGTCGTAAATTAGTAAATATATTTTATCATAAATAGCTTATATGTTTCCATAAAAATTTCTAAACGCATTTTTTTAAGAAGAAAAATCCCGATTTTGCTTAAAAACAAAGGGTTTTTCTTCTTTTTTGCTTGCAGACAGATTTGCCTTGACAGGTAAAATTTTTAAAAAATTTTAAAATAATTTTATGTTCACTATTGAATTTCTTTCCGAAAAGTTGTATGATATAAACAAGTTAAATAAACCGGTTGATTTACAAAATAACATGTTGATTTAGTAATTTCTTACAAATAAAAATCAATGAGGAGTGAAAACATGAAGAAATTATTTGCACTACTAACAAGTATTATGATGTTAGCACTTTGCGCTGGTTGCGGCGGCGGAGAAGAAAGCGCTTCCTCCGGTGACTCTGGCAGCAAGGACGGAAAACAAATCACCATCGGTTATTCACAGCTGGGTGCTGAATCTGAATGGAGAACAGCTCAGACTGAATCCATCAAACAGGCGGCTAAAGATGCCGGTATCAATCTTCAATTCTCCGACGCTCAGCAAAAACAGGAA
This sequence comes from Megamonas hypermegale, assembly GCA_002314325.1. Taxonomy (GTDB): domain Bacteria; phylum Bacillota; class Negativicutes; order Selenomonadales; family Selenomonadaceae; genus Megamonas; species Megamonas hypermegale_A. The sequence goes on along the minus strand of DCFC01000032.1, from coordinate 97,238 downwards.
AATCAGATTAAAGCCATTCGTTCCTTTATCGCTCAGGGCGTTGACCTTATCGCTTTCACACCAATCGTTGAAACAGGTTGGGATACCGTTCTTAAAGAAGCAAAAGACGCCGGTATTCCTGTTGTAATCGTTGACCGTGATGCCAAAGTAAGTGATGATTTATACGTAGCAAAAATCGGTACTGACTCCGTAGCTGAAGGCAGAAAAGCTTTCGAATGGGTTGACCAGTACATGAAAGAACAGAACAAAACTCCACGCGGCGGCGGAGACCAGTATCAGATTGCCGTACTTGAAGGTACTGTAGGTGCTTCCGTATCGCTCGGCCGTTCTAAAGGCTTCAACGAAGCTATGCAGGCTGCTGAAGACGGTAGCAAATACACTATCGCTATGAGCCAGACCGGTGAATTCACGCGCCAGAAAGGTCAGGAAGTTATGGAATCCTTCCTCAAATCCGGCGGCCGCGACACTATCGATATCTTATTCAGCCAGAACGACGACATGGCTTTAGGTGCTATTCAGGCAATCGAAGCAGCAGGTCTGCAGCCTGGTAAAGATATCGTTATCGTATCCGTTGACGGCGTTAAAGGCGCATTCCAGGCTATGATTGACGGTAAATCCAACTGCACAGTTGAATGCAATCCTCTTCAGGGACCACTTCTCATGGAAACTGCTAAGAAAATTCTCAACGGCGAACAAGTTGATAAAATGGTATACATGGACGAAGGCGTCTTCCCGGCAGAAGTTGCTGAAAAAACATTACCAGAAAGAAAATATTAATATCCTTTAAATATCAAAGGCCGTACTTAGCCTCAAACGGCTAAGTACGGTTTCTTATTCTCCAAATTACTTATAATTTTAAGCGGGGTGAAAATATGGGAGAAGTTCTCTTAGAGATGCGCCATATAGATAAAGTTTTTCCCGGCGTAAAAGCCTTATCCAACGTCGACTTTACACTCAGAGCCGGTGAAATTCATTCTTTGATGGGGGAAAACGGCGCCGGCAAATCCACATTGATTAAGGTTCTAACCGGTGTTTATCACCGCGACGGCGGTACTATCACATTAAATGGTAAGAATATTTCGCCAAATACACCGAAAGAAGCGCAGGAATGCGGCATCTCCACAGTGTACCAGGAAGTAAACCTCTGTCCTAATCTTACAGTTGCCGAAAATATTTTTATCGGGCGCGAGCCGAAAAAATTTGGTTTTATTGATTGGAAAACTATAAATAAACGTTCCAAAGAACTTTTGCAAAGCTTGAATATCGACATTGACGTAACGAAAACACTCGACCATTATTCAGTAGCAATCCAGCAGATGATAGCCATTGCCCGTGCCGTCGACGTCGATGCCAAAATATTAATTCTGGACGAACCGACTTCCAGCCTTGACGAAGAAGAAACGAAACGTCTGTTCAACATCATCCGCCAATTGCAGAAAAAAGGTCTCGGTATTATCTTTATTTCCCACTTTTTGGAACAGATTTATGAATTGTGCAGCCGCATTACCATTTTGCGCAACGGGGAACTTGTCGGCGCATACGACGTTGACAAACTGCCGCAGGTGGAATTAATCGCCAAAATGGTCGGCAAAGATTTGGATGCTGTTAAGGAATTCGATAAAATGGGCGCTAAAAGCGTGCCGTCCGATGAAGTATTCCTCGAAGCCAAAGATATCGGCGCTGTCGGCAAATTAAACGAAATGAACCTGACCATTCATAAAGGCGAAGTCATCGGTCTGGGCGGGCTCTTGGGCTCCGGCCGCTCCGAAACGGCTGAACTTTTATTCGGTGTAAACCAAATCAACAAAGGCGAAATCGATATTGACGGTCAAAAAGTAAATTTGACCAATCCGATAACGGCAATGAAACATAAAATAGCTTTCTGTCCGGAAGACAGAAAAGTGCAGGGTATTATCGGTTCTTTGAGTGTACGCGAAAATATCATTCTGGCACTTCAGGCAAAACAGGGTATTTTCAAATACATACCGTATAAAGACCAGGTTGTATATGCCGATGACTGTATTTCGCTTCTCAAAATAAAAGTTTCCGACCGCGAACAGCTCGTGCAGAACTTAAGCGGCGGCAACCAGCAGAAAGTAATCATCGCCCGCTGGCTCATAACCGAACCTAATTTACTGATATTGGACGAACCGACACGCGGTATTGATGTCGGTACGAAAAGCGAAATTCAGAAAATGGCGGTGGCTTTGGCAAAATCCAAAGGCATGGCTGTCATATTCATTTCCAGTGAAATGGACGAAATGGTTCGTACCTGCAGTAAAATCATCGTTATCCGCGACCGCAAAAAAGTTGCGGAAATCGAAGGCGATAAAATCAGTTCCGACAATATCATGAAAGCAATAGCCGGAGGTGAAGTTTGATGAACGCGTTGCAAAAAATTAAATCGAGTTCCATGTTTTTGCCATTGGTAGCTTTAGCTATTCTGGTAATTTTCAATATCATATTCGTACCAGGATTTCTGGATGTGGAAATCACGCAGGACGGCCGTCTGTACGGACGTATTTTCGATATTTTAAACCGCTCCTCTTCCCTGATAATTCTTTCGCTCGGTATGACTTTCGTCATTGCCACAGCCGGTATTGATATTTCCGTCGGTGCAGTCGTTGCCATCTCCGGTGCCGTATGCTGCAGTATCATCGGCGGACGCGGCGACGGTGTTGCCGAAAATCCGATGATTGTTGCCATGATTGCTGCTGTCTGTGTCGGTGCACTGTGCGGGGCATGGAACGGCTTCCTCGTATCGAAGATAAAAATACAGCCGATGGTTGTAACTCTTATTTTAATGGTTGCCGGCCGCGGTATCGCTCAGCTCATTACGGAAGGTCAGATTATCACCGTATATTATGAACCATTCAGCTATATCGGCGGCAATATTCCAGGCAACATCATTCCTAGCCCGATTATCATCGCCATAATCATGATTGCGCTCGTACTGTTCATTTTGAAGAAAACATCGCTGGGACTGTTTATCCAGTCCGTCGGTATAAATCCTACCGCCAGCCGCTATGCCGGTATTAACGTAACATTAATTATTTTCCTTGTATACGCCTTCTCCGGTTTCTGCGCAGGCGTATCTGGTCTGATTGAAAGTTCTTTAATCCGTGCGGCCGATGCCAACAATGCCGGTCTTAATATGGAAATGGACGCTATCTTAGCCGTTGCTCTCGGCGGCACGCTTTTAAGCGGCGGTAAATTTTATTTAGGCGGCAGCATTATCGGCGCCATCACCATTCAGACACTGACGACTACCATGTACGCTGTCGGCGTTGCTTCCGACCAGCTGCCGGTAGTAAAAGCTGTTGTAGTCATCATTCTGTGTTTAATTCAGTCCAAACGGTTCCAAGAAATATTCGCTAAACTTAAAGCAAAGAAACAAACAGCAAAGGCGGTGGATAAAGCATGAATATGAAACAGATGATAAATTCCGCAATTGCCTCCCGATATTTCCAGTTCTTCGTAACGGTCATACTGTTCATCATCCTGTACGGCATCGGTGTTGCCATGTATAACGGCTTTTCCCGTCCGCAGGTTTTCTGGAATTTGCTCATTGACAATGCCACTTTGATTATCATAACGGTCGGCGTTACTTTTACAATCATAACGGGCGGCGGCGGTATCGATATTTCCGTCGGCTCCGTCGTTGCTCTCGTCTGCATGAGCCTTGCCTGGCTGTTGCAAAATACGGAGCTTGCCATTCCGGTCGCTTTGTTTTTAGTTCTTTTAATCGGTATCGCCGTCGGCTTCGTGCAGGGCTGTTTCATATCCATTTTCAAGATGCAGCCCTTTATCGTAACACTTGCCGGACTGTTCTTCTGCCGCGGCATGACGGCCGTTATTTCCCGCGATACAATAAATATCGACAATCCGTCCTATGTCGCCATCGCTTCCGAACGTATCGGCATGTTCGGAACAGGCTTTATCTCCGTCGGCGCGCTCGTCGCTTTAATCGTACTGATAATAGCCATAATCGTATTAAAATATACGAAATTCGGCAGAACGCTCTTTGCTATCGGCGGCAATGAAAACTCCGCTTCGCTGATGGGTCTGCCTGTTACCAGAACGAAAATTCTAGCATACGTAATAAGCGGTTTCTGCGCAGCCCTCGGCGGTATCGTTTACTCCTGGACAATGCTCTCCGGTTATACGCTTCATGCTATGGGTATGGAAATGGATGCCATCGCTTCCTCCGTCATCGGCGGTACACTCTTAACGGGCGGTGTAGCGTTCATGCCGGGCACTATCTTTGGTGTATTAATTCAAGGCATAATCCTCACGTTCATCACGTTCCAGGGTACGCTTTCCGCATGGTGGACGAAAATCGTCGTCGGCGCTCTGTTGTGCGTATTCATCATCATGCAGGCGCTTATCACGGAACATAAAAACAAACTCACTTCGAAACATTCCATGGAAACTCAGGAAAATAAATAACAGCAAGGTGATAATAATGGTTGGAATAGTAATTGTCTCTCATATGGTAAGCATTGCCGACGGTGTTCGCGATATGGCCAAAAAAATAGCCAGTCCTGATTTGACAGTCATTGCGGCCGGTGGTGCGCCTGACGGCAGTTTTGGTACGGACAGCACGAAAATCTGCAAAGCTGTGGAAGATGCCGACAACGGCAAAGACGGTGTTGTCATCATCACCGACGTGGGCAGCTCCATTATATCGGCAGGTCTTGCCATTGAAGGGTTGGCTATGGATTTGCACCGGCGCGTACGCATTGCCGATGCTCCTATCGTAGAAGGAGCTATAGCCGCAGCCTCCGAAGCCGGCAAAGGTTCAACTGTAGATGAAGTCCTGCGTGCTGCCGAACAGGCTAAAAACATCTCCAAAAAAGCTTAAATGCTTAAATAATTATACGATTACAAAAGGAGGAATATTGTCAGTCGGCAGTATTCCTCCTTTTTTCGTTAATATTGTTTCAAAACAGCAAATAATACTTATAACATGTACTTGTATTATATATTCATTATTTGATAAACTAATATAAGTTGTTTGCTCAATCAGCAATATTAATTGAACAATATTATTTCAAACAGAAAGGAGGATGTAAATGGCTTCCGCAGATACACCAAAATATACAGACCTGATGAACTGGATTAGAGAACAGATTTTAAGCGGCGAATTTACTATCGGTATGCGCCTGCCGTCGGAAAACGAGCTCGGCAAAAAATTCTCCATAAGCCGCCAGACCGTGCGCCAGGCGACGAGCGTGCTGGAAAGTGAAGGACTTTTGGAACGGCGCCGCGGCAGCGGTACGTATGTATCCGCAACTTCAAATTCGGTCAAAAAAAGTTCTTCCCGCAATATCGGCGTAGTGCTGACATATCTGGACGATTACATTTTCCCTAGCATTGTCAAAGGAATAGAACGTGTCCTGACGAAAAACGGTTATTTCATGCAGCTTGCCTTCACTTACAACAGAGTGGAAAAAGAAGCGTATATCTTAGACAGCATGATAAAAAACAATATCGACGGACTGATAATCGAACCATCCAAAAGCGGTATACCGTATATCAATACCGATTTCTACCAGAAAATAAAAGCTCTCGGTATTCCCTGCATTTTCGTTCATGCCGATACCAATCCGCTGATGGGTATCCCGAGCATCCGCATGGATGACTATTTACTGGGTCAGTCAGCTGCTGAATATCTAATAAAGCACGGACATAAAAATATCGCCGGTATATTCAAATCCGACGATATGCAGGGACAGCTACGATATTCCGGCGTAATCAACGCCTTGAAGCATCACGATTTACTGGCTTCTGAACGAAACATGTACTGGTATACGACAGAAGATATTAAACTAATCCGCAACGGCAACTTAGATACGGAAATTCTCGACCGCATAGGCGATGCTACGGCACTGGTTTGTTATAACGATGAAATGGCAAAAACCCTCATTGATATATTGTACAAAGCAGGCAAAAAAATACCTGATGATATTTCCATCATCAGTTTCGATGATTTGGCTCTCGAGTCTACAATCGGCCTTACCACTTTTGCACATCCGAAACAGGAATTGGGAAAAATCGTAGCTGTTCAGCTTTTAAAACTTTTGGACAATCCGAATTTCAATGCCAGTATAAAATTCCCGCCTAAATTAATAGAACGCGATTCTGTTAAGACAATTTAACAAAAGGAAAAACCCGCAGTAGTAGCAGTACCGCGGGTTTTTTTATTTAATTGGAGCGGCTCATGACATAATCTTTTATGATTTTTGCAGCACCTTCGATACCTGTCTTGCCTGTATTGATTACTAAGTCGTAATCCTGAGCATCGCCCCAATTAAGGCTTGTATAATAATTGTAATAAGAAGCGCGTTTTTTATCTTCTTTTTTCAGTTCATCCAGAGATTTATGATAAACGAGCTGACCGCGCGTTTTGCGAAAATCATCATCAGCTACAATGAAGAACGAAAAAGCTTTATAGTCTTCTAAAATGTAATTGGCACAGCGTCCGATGAAAATCCCTGAGCCTTTCTGTTCTGCCAGCGCCTGAATGGCTTTAGCCTGCGGGCGGTACATGAACATATCGTCGTTTTGCAAAATGTTGTCGAAAATATGTTCATACGGAGATTCATCACCGTACAGATTAGCATACGTCAAATTAAGTTCTTCCAGTTTGCAGCCTTTTTCCAAATGTTCAGCGATAATAGCTACAAGTTTTCTGTCATACAGCGGCAGCTGCAGTTCTTTTGCCAGAAGTTCGGCAACTTCGCGACCGCCTGCACCGTACTGACGACCTATTGTAATTAACATGATTTTATCCTCCCAAAATTCATTTCTATTCTATCTGATATCAGCAACCGATATTGCGGAGTTTTTTGCCTTCCATGAGGTTGCTTTCGATTTTTTCCAGTGAAACGCCTTTCGTTTCCGGAACAATGTAGATTGTGCAGAAAATGAAGATGACGTTTAAGATACCGTATAACCAGAAAGTCTGAGCCGAACCGATGCCTTCGAGAAGCGAAAGGAACGTAGCACCGATAATCATATTGGATACCCAGTTTGTCGTTGTGGAACATGCAATACCGAAGTCACGGCTCTTAAGCGGCTGAATTTCCGAACACAAAATCCAGATAACAGGCGCTGCGCTCATCGCATAACCGGCGATGGACAAAATCGTCATGCCTACAGCCGTATAGGAAATCCACTGCGCCGTGTTGCCGCCTTCAAACTGCATGAGACACCAGCCGAGAACGATAAGAGCGAATGCCATAATACCGAAACCGATTTTAAGAGCGATTTTACGGCCCGTTTTATCAATGAACTGCATGGAAATCCAAGTGAACACAACGAATGTCATACCGTCTAAAATAGTTGCAAACATCTGGTCGGTATGACTTTCAAAACCAGCCAGGCTGAAAATTTTCGGAGCATAGTACATGATGATGTTCTGTCCGGTAAACTGCTGCATGAATTGCAGGAACATACCGAGGAATACAACGCGGCGCACATTTTTATTCGCTTTGAACAGTGAAAAACCTGCCTGTTTAACTTTCAGGCTGTCCGTGATGTCCTGAAGTTCTTCCTGCGCTTTATCCTTGCTGCCGCGCAGTACGTTCAATACCTTATGCGCTTCCTGCGTAAAACCTTTGGATGCGAGCCAGCGCGGGCTGTCCGGCAGTTTGGATACGGCAAGTACGAGCAGGAAAGCAGGAATACTGATAATACCGAGCATGAGTCGCCAGCTTTCCGTCGGAGCAAGCAATGTATCAGAGATAAATGCAATAACGATACCGAAGTTAATCATGAGCTGATACATGGAAATCAAACGGCCGCGATGTTCCTTTTCACTCATTTCCGACAGATACAGCGGCGCAACATAAGAGGCAACCCCGATGGAGAAACCTAAAACGATACGGGATACAAGTAAAATTTCATAATTAGGAGCAAAAGAAGAACCGAAACAACCGATGATGAATAAAAGACCTGCCGTCAAAATGGATTTTTTACGGCCTAATTTGGAAGAAATCCATAAAGTGATAACCGAACCGATAGCCGCCCCGAACATCATGGAGCTTACAATCCATTCCTGCATCTGACTTGTGAGCTGCAGCTGGTCAGTGATAAACGGCAACGCACCGGCGATTACCCCGATATCCAGACCGAAGAGAAGACCAGCCATGCCGGCTGCAACAGATACTAATTTGCGCATACGCTTACTTTGCTGAAGCGCTTCCGTGTTGATAGCTGTGGACATTAAAAAAACCTACCTTTTCACTTAAATTGTACATATTAGAATTAACTGACAATTAATATATCATACTTTTATTAGTTTTTGCTAAAAGTTGTATGATATCTTTACGTGGATTATTGTACTACATTACCGAATATTTGACAATAGGTATTTTTATGGACTTTTTAACTTTTTTCAAAATTATTTCGTCTGCGTTGTTTATATATAATGAAAATACGATGATATCCATATTGTTTTCAATCATATACACTTAAATGCTTCAATATCTGCCAGCATAATTTTTAATTTTTTTCATTTATTCTGTTGAAATTTGTACAACACGTGTGTTATAATAAAATCATGTTGTATGACATATATAAATATAAATTTTCATACAAATTTCAATATTTATATTTGCAGTACATGATTTATATTATTAAAGTTGTTTTTAAGATAAGATAAAATATATTTAAGAAAGAAGTTGTTTTTCATGAAAAAATTGCAAGACTACAAATTTTGGTTTATCGTAGGCAGCCAGTTTCTCTACGGTCCGGAAGCTTTAAAAGCTGTTGAAGACGACGCTAGAAAAATGGTCGACGGGCTCAACGCCTCCGGCAAACTGCCTGCAAAAATCGAATTTAAAGCTGTAGGTACTACGGCTGAAGTTATCGACAGATTTGTAATGGACGCCAACTACGATGACACTTGCGCCGGCATCATCACGTGGATGCACACATTCTCCCCGTCCAAAATGTGGATACGCGGTCTTTCCAAACTGCAGAAACCGTATCTGCATCTGCACACTCAGTTCAATCAGGAAATTCCGAACGAAGCAATCGACATGGACTTCATGAACCTCAATCAGTCCGCACACGGCGACCGCGAACACGGCTTCATCGGCACACGTATGCGTCTTGCCCGCAAAGTCGTTGTCGGCTACTGGGAAACTGATGCCGTTCAGAGCAAAATCGCCAGCTGGATGCGCACTGCTATCGGCGTTATCGCCAGCCGTACACTGAAAGTTGTTCGCTTCGGCGATAACATGCGCAACGTTGCCGTAACGGAAGGCGACAAAGTTGAAGCTGAAATCAAATTCGGCTGGTCCGTAAATACATGGGCTGTCGGCGACCTCGTACAGTATATCAACGCTGTAACGGAAGCAGAAATCGACGCTCAGGTAAAAGAATATGAAGCAAAATACGAAATGAACACGGACAATATCGCATCCGTCCGCTATCAGGCAAAAATGGAAGTCGGCATCAAGAAATTCCTCGAAGACAACAATGCTGACGGTTTCGTAAATACATTCGAAGACCTCTACGGCATGGACCAGCTCCCTGGTCTTGCAACGCAGGATTTGACGGCTCAGGGCTACGGCTTCGGTCCGGAAGGCGACTGGAAAATTTCCTGCCTCACTGCCGTTATGAAAACAATGGCTCAGGGCATTGATGAAGGTACGGCTCTCATGGAAGACTACACTTACCATTTCGGCAAAGACGGTCAGGACAGCTACAATCTCGGTGCGCATATGCTCGAAGTATGCCCGAGCGTTGCTGCAGGCAAACCGAAAATCGAAGTGCATGAACTCGGCATCGGCGGCAAAGATGCTCCGGCCCGTCTCGTATTCGAAGGCAAAGCAGGCAATGCCATTGTCGCTACATTAATCGACATGGGCGGCAGAATGCGCCTTATCGTAAACGATGTTGAATGCGTTAAACCGATTATGCCTATGCCGAACCTCCCTGTTGCCCGCGTTATGTGGAAACCGCTTCCTTGCCTGGAAAAATCGGCTGAAGCATGGATTTTGGCAGGCGGCGCACATCACTGCGTAATCAGCTACACTGTAACGGCTGAACAGCTCCGCGACTGGGCAAACATCATGGGCATTGAATTCGTTCATATCACGAAAGACCTCGACCTCGATGCTTTCAAAGACCAGTTATTCCTTTCCGATATCGCTTGGAAATTGAAATAACATGCTAACTCTCTCTCTTTCCCCCATAAATCCATATTTCCCTTAACTACTAAGGGGGAAAGTTTCTTTTTAAAACTACAGCGTACAATCTCTTTCAGATTGTACGCTGTTTTTGCATTTATAGCCTCATTAATCTGTGATAAAATCGTAGTATCGAATTTTATATTAAGAAGGTCTTATCATGAAAAAATTAAATCCCTACGTATATCTGTTCACCATGGGGCATTTTGCGGTGGACTGGGCGCAGGGCGCTATCCCTGCCCTTTTGCCGTATTTTATCGCTACGTACAATCTGAATTATCAGGACGCGGCGACGCTCATTTTTGCCAATATGCTATTGTCGTCCGTCTCGCAGCCCATTTTCGGCTACTATTCCGACAAAATATCCAAACCGTGGTTCATCCCGCTCGGACCGCTGCTTTGCGGTATCTGCATTACACTGCTCGGTTTCACGGATAACTACTGGCTGATATTTCTCTGCTGTATGTTCTGCGGCTTCGGCTCTTCCATTTACCATCCGGAAGCGGCGCGCGCCGTCAACAAAATTTCCGGAAAACTGAAAGGACAAGCTCTGGGCAGCTTTTCCGTCGGCGGTAATGCCGGTTTTGCCGTCGGCCCTATCGTCGCCGGTTTCTGTGCCTACGCTTTTCATATTTACGGCTTAGTCATTTTCGGTATCATCAATATCGTTTTTGCCGCTCTGCTCTACTATTTCATGCCGAAAATCCTCAAACAGATAGAAACGGCCGATATCGAAGAGATAAAAACCCACTCACAAGCCGAAAAACGCAACGACTGGAAATCATTCGGCAAACTGACCGTCGTTATTTTCGTCCGTTCCATCGGCTTTACCGTCTGCAACACATTTATTCCAATTTACTGGATACACGTTTTGAATGCTTCGCCGTCGCAGGGAAGTCTTGCTCTGTCCATTCTCTTTTTTCTCGGCGCCGTCATCACCTTTATCGGCGGCATAATGGCCGACCGGTTCGGCTTCATCCGCATAATGCGCGCGTCTTTTCTAATCATGATACCCACCATGCTGTTTTTTGCCAACAGTACGAATTTATGGCTGTCGACAGTTCTTTTAATCCCCGTAGCCTTTTCGCTCTTTGCACCGTACAGCCCGATTGTCGTACTCGGTCAGACATTTCTCGGCAAAAACGTTGGTTTCGCCTCCGGCGTAACACTCGGGCTCAGCACCACCATGGGCGGACTGTTTTCACCGCTCGTCGGCTGGGGTGCAGATACGTGGGGACTGACGGCAGCTCTACAGGTTCTTTGGATAGCCGCCATCTTCGGCGCGATTTTCGCCTTTCTTATACCGACACCAAAACAGTTTATTCAAAAATAAATCAGAGGTGATTATATGTATTTTCACTACGGTGAAACGGAAATAAATTATTTAAAACAGAAAGACAAAATTCTAGCTGCAGTAATCGACAAAATCGGCTATATAAAACGGGAAGTGGATACGGATTTATTCTCCTCCGTCGTTCATCATATCGTCGGTCAGCAGATTTCCAATAAGGCGCAGGCAACTATCTGGCAGAGACTGCAGGATACTTTAACTATAGTCAATGCGGAGCATATTTTAAATGCCGGCGAGGAGAAACTGCGCGCCTGCGGCATTTCCTCCCGCAAAATTGCCTATATAACCGACTTTGCCCGCAAGGTTCACAGCGGCGAATTTGATTTGGAAAAAATCCGCTCTAAATCAGATGAAGCAGCTATTGAAGAGCTTTGCTCACTAAAAGGCATCGGCGTATGGACAGCGGAAATGATTTTGCTGTTCTGTCTGGAGCGGCCGAACGTATTCAGCTTTGACGATTTAGCCGTGCAGCGCGGTCTGCGCATGACGTACCATCACCGCCAAATCACGCGCAAACTGTTTGAAAAATACCGCCGCCGCTTTTCCCCGTACGGCAGTGTCGCCAGCTTGTATCTCTGGGCGGTGGCTGGCGGCGCTATTGAAGGCATGAAGGATTACGCACCGAAAACAAAAAACAGGAAGAAGTGATTTCATGATTTACACAGCGCATTACACCTCACCGCTGGGCAATATGCTACTCGCCGCCGACGATACCGGACTTACCGGCGCATGGTTTGAATGTCAGAAATATTTTGCGGCCGGACTTGCTGATGATTGTACAGAAACAAATACGCCTGTTCTGTCGGAAGCAAAAAGATGGCTCGATATTTACTTCAGCGGCAAACAGCCGGATTTTACGCCGCCGCTTCATCCGTCCGGCACAGCCTTCCAACAGGAGGTATGGCAAATCCTTTTGCAAATTCCCTACGGACAGACGACTACCTACGGCGACATCGCCGCCCATCTTGCCAAGCGGAAAAATCTCTCCCGTATGTCGGCACAGGCAGTCGGCGGAGCAGTGGGACACAATAAAATCTCCATCATCATTCCCTGCCACCGCGTCGTTGGCAAAAGCGGCAGTCTGACCGGTTATGCCGGTGGCATTAATAAAAAAATCCGCCTGCTCGAATTGGAGAAAGCGGATATGCACAAATTCTTTTCGCCGAAAAAAATATAGCTTTATAATATAACGGTTTCAGCCTCAATAGATAAATTTTCCAACCGTTTCTGCAAAATCTCTCCGTCCGTATCATCTTTAACGGCAAGCGCATGAATTAATGTATGATAATCCGGCAGTTTATCAAGTCCCCAAAGAAGCTTTATATTCAGAAATTCTTCCGTAACTTTGCCCAAATCAATGCCGAAAGAGTCAAGTGAATAACGCATCTTCTCCGGTTTGCGGCACGGCTGACCGGACGAGCGCGTACATTTACAGCACCATGCGCAGCCGCCGGAAGAAAAGGAAACCGTGTTTGGAAATTCCTTTTCAATAGTGAGCAGTTCATCCGAAAATTTATTTTTCATTTTTCGCAGTAATTTAGCCGAAAAATCTACGATTTTTTCTTTTGTATTTACCTGCCGTTTCGTTTCTTCATCGTAAAACATTTGCAGACCGATTAAATAAATTTCGCTGTAATCATCCAGATACGTTCGCGGATTTACCGCCAGCGGCGGACAGGACCATTTACTGTTATAATTTTGACATTGTTTGCAGTAAGCGAGAAAATGTTCCACATTCTGGTATTTTTGCAGAAAATCCGCTATATTGCTGTGTCCTACCGTTATTTTCGTCTTAATCATACAACAATCTCCCTTGCTTAAATTATATTCAAATTGACATTTTTTCCCGATAAGACTATGATTAGCGTATCGAGAAATCTATATACATTATAATACACAATCTTTTTGCAGGAGGATTTTTTATGGAACTGTTAATGCAGGGCGTTGAATATTTTCACAAGGGCGGATTTGTCATGTACATTCTGCTTCTGTGCTCCGTTTTTGTAATCACGGTAGGTGTGGAACGCTTATTTTATTTTGCTAAAGCCGACTCCGGCCGCAAATTCACGGAAAAATTCTATCATCTGATGATAAACAACAAAATCGACGAGGCTAAAAACTTGGCGGCAAACACTAAAGGCGATTTAGCGTCTTTAATCAGCTTTGCCTTCAACAAAATGAACACCACGCATATCAATCTGTCCACTTTTCTGGAAGTTCAGTCCGGTATCAGCCTGTCCAAATTCAGGGCGCGCCTGTACTATCTGAATGTAATCGTAACGATGGCGCCGCTGCTCGGGCTGCTCGGCACAATCGTCGGCATGATTTCGGCTTTCAGTATCTTCAATTTGCAGGAAGGACAGGCCATCGCCATTACCGGCGGTGTCGGCGAAGCGCTTATCGCTACGGCAACAGGGCTGTGCGTCGCCATTTTGTCGCTCGCCATTCATGCCTATTTCGTGCAGCGTATCGACCGCATCGTAACGGACATGGAACAGGCGTTTTCGCTTCTGGAAGATTTATTTGACCGAGGTGATAAATAATGCGCCTTCGCGACCGACGTTCTTTCCGCAAGCCGGAAGTAATGATTATCCCGATGATTGATATCATGTTCTTCCTGCTCGTATTCTTCATGCTGAGCACGCTGTACATGGTGGATTTAAAGACAATCCCCGTCAATATGCCGAAAGTGGAAAACGCTCAGACCCAGACTAACGTCAATTATCTCGTCACGCTGAAAGCCGACGGAACACTGTATCTGGAAGACCAGCCGATTGACGAGGAGACGCTCATTGAAAATGCCAAAGTGCAGTACAGCCAGAATGAAAATTTCGCCGTCGTCGTCAGAGCCGATGAAAATATCGACTACGGCAAGATAATGGCGCTGCTCGACAAACTGAAAGGCGCGGGCATTACGAAGTTCGGGCTAGCGACCGATACATTGAATGTGCCGACCAAATAACAAACATATTATATATTATGCCAGTGCAAAATATTTAGCCCCTACCGGCAGTATAATACTTTATATTCGTTCGATGTTATCACTTAACCTCACTAAATATAAAGTATTATACTGCCTAAGAAATCACTTAACATGGCAAATACAATAAAATCTTGACACGATGTATATATAATGATATCTTTAAGTAGATGGAATTAATACAATCATTAATTTCATTAATAACTGCATACTGAGTGGAACAGGTGTCCGTGTATCGGACTTAATAGAGAAAGCAGTACAAGCTGCTACGGTCCCGCCGCTGTAGAAGGGAGCGACTTCAAATTTATGTCACTGGGTTTTGCCTGGGAAGGCTTGAAGGAGCTGTGAACTTGAGTCAGAAGAACTGCCTGTTTGTCAATCACCGTTATGACCTGCGAGAGATAGGTAGGAGATTTTTAGTATTTGAAATCCTGCCTCTATATTTTAATTATTTATAGAGGCTTTTTTATTGAATACTGTAAAGAACTCTCCGGCGCGCAGAGAGTTCTTTTTTTATGAACTTTTAACCTAAAAATAAATATGCAGGTATTATCGTGATAGCCCACCCAAAACTTACGCCTGAATTCATTCACCAACCGTAAGTACGAAGAAAGGAACGATAATATGAAATCTAAATGGAAAAAAATGTTAATCGCCTCTATGGCATGCGTTGCACTTACCAGTGTTTCCGCTACATCTTTTGCTGCCTACAGCTTAAGCACTGAAGTAAAAACCCCTACGCAGGCGCTTTTGCAAGCTACTGAAATCGGTGTTCGTACATATAACACTGATAATCCTGAACTGCAAAAAGCTCCAAACAAAGATGCAATCCTTATTATGAGTTTCGGTACAACTTTCCCGGAAACACGCGCTAAAACGATTGAAGCTACGGTAAAACAAATTCAGGCAGCTCATCCGGATACAAAAGTTGTGCTTGCATTCACTTCCCATATCATTATCGACCGTGTAAAAGCAAATGAAGGTATTACTATCCCTACACCGGAACAAGCTTTAGAACAGTTGAAAGCGGAAGGATACAATCGTGTCGCTCTCACTTCACTAGATATAATTCCAGGCATTGAATATAAATATAAAACGGCCGTATTTGATGTATACAAAACCCAGTTCAAAAAAATGACAATCGGTACACCGCTTATGTACTGGATGGGACAAGAAAATCAGCGAGATGATGTTGAAACAACGATGAAAGCACTCGGCTCTCAACTCCCGCAACTCGGTAAAGATGATGCTGTACTTATCATGGCACACGGTACACCAGACCCTGCAAACGCTTATTATGCCGTTATGCAGGACCGCTTAAATGACCTTTATAACGGAAAAGTAATGATTTATACTGTTGAAGGCAAGCCAAATCTTGAAGATGTAATTTCCAAGCTCAAAGCACAAAACATTAAAAACGTAACCATAATGCCGCTTATGATGGTAGCAGGCGACCATGCCAACAATGATATGGCGGGCGATGAACCTGACTCGCATAAATCAATTCTGCAGGCGGAAGGCTTCAATGTAAAAACATATATCCATGGTCTGGGCGAAAATGAAAATATCCGCCAGCTGTTCGTAGACAGAGCCGATGAAGCATGGAATGCTCTTGAAGCTGAATAATTTTTATCAAGCTTGACGCACTCCATTTTGCAAGTGTAAAATAAATAACGTATCAAAACAAGTAATAAAATAAGGTATGTAGCAGATTTTTTGCTGCATACCTTTTTGTACAGGAGGATTTTTAATGGCAGGAACTTTTTATGGCATAGGAGTAGGACCTGGAGACCCGGAATTATTGACAATGAAAGCGATTAAGGCAATCGAAAATGCCGATGTCCTAATTGCACCGAAAACGGAAAAGAAAGACGGCAGCGTGGCGCTGAGCATCGCTAAACCGTATTTGAAAAAAGACATCGAAATTGTCTATCAGGTATTTCCGATGGTTGTAAACTTTGAAACGACGGATGCCTGGCAGAAAAATAAAGAAGAAATTCTCGCTCTGCTGCAAGCCGGCAAAAATGTCGTATTCTTAACATTGGGCGACCCGATGTTCTACAGCACGTATATTTACGTTTACCGCCTCTTGGCTGCGGAAAAGGATATTAATATCGAAACGATACCGGGCGTTCCGGCATTCTGCGCCATCGGCAGCAAACTCGGCTATCCGCTCGTGGAAGGCAACGATATCATCAGCGTCATTCCGGCAACGGCCGATAAAGAAACCATTGATAAAGCGCTTGCCGTTTCCAGCAATGTCGTGATGATGAAAGTCTACAAAAATTATCCAGAAATTGTCGACGCGCTGACCAAAAACGACATGATTGACAATGCCGTGCTCGTCAGCCGCTGCGGACTGCCGGATGAGGAAATCATCACGGATTTACCGGCGCAGAAAGACAAAAAACTCAATTATCTTTCCACGATTTTGACAAGAAGAAAGAAATAAGCGTATTGCCATGAGAAAAATAAAATCATTATTTGCCATCGTATTGTCCGCCGTATGCTGTCTGATGTTTCTGGGCGGCTGCGGCAGTGAAAAAAAGGATACAGCAAGGGCTTCATCTGAAGGCGCTTACCTGACAGTCACGGACGAGGCCGGAAGAACCGTTACGCTCACCCAGAAACCGGAGCGGATTATCCCGCTGTCAGCATCCTTTCTGGAACCGCTGCATGCCGTGGACGGCAAAATCATCGCCCGCGTATCGGCTAAGGCAGGCATATCGGACGAAGATAAAAACCTGCCAGAAGTCGGCAATGTCTACAACATCAATCTGGAAAAAGTAATCGAACAGCAGCCGGATTTAGTAATCGCCTACAAGGGCATGAACGACAAATTCGTATCCACTTTTGCAGACAACAACATTCCCGTAATCGTGCTCGATATGCGCACATACAACCAGGTAAAGCGTACTGTCGATGTTCTCGGCCAGATTGCAGGCAATCCTGATAAAGCTGCTCAGCTCAATGCAGATATGGACAGCAAAATCGCCGCCATCAAGAATAAACTGCCGCAGGAAGAAAAACGCATCGCCATCCTGCACAGCACTGCTCAGAACGTTACCGTACAGCTTGACGGCAGTATCGCCGGTTCCGTGGCGCAAATTCTCGGCTTCACCAATATCGCCGACGGCATAGCACCGCTCGAAAGCAATCCGACGGCCGCACCGTACAGCATGGAAACGCTCGTGGATAAAAATCCGGAAATAATCTTCATAACGAGCATGGGCAAAATGGAAACAATAAAAGAAGCCATGCTGAAAAACGTGGAAACGAGCCCTGCCTGGCAGACGCTTCCAGCCGTTAAGGAAAACAGAGTTTATTTCCTGCCGCAGGAAATGTTCCTTTTAAGCCCGGGCATTCATTATCCGGAAGCGGTGGAAACGATGGCCAGACTTGCATATCCTGATAAATTCAACTAATGGTGGATGAAACTATGCACAATACATCAATAAATGAAAATACGAAATTTGGCATAGCAATTGACAAATGGCGAATACTCATGCTCATAGTATTCGCCATTTTAGCTTTCAGCGGTTTTTTATGCAGCGTTTTAAGCGGTGCAGTTGCTATTCCTTTTACCGAACTGTGGCAAAGCGTATCAAGCGGCGCTGTCGGCGCTCACCAGCAGATTTTAATGAACATCCGTCTGCCGCGCACCATCGTTGCGGCACTCGTCGGCATGAACCTCGCCATCGCCGGAGCAATCCTTCAGGCTGTGATGAAAAACCCGCTCGCCGACCCGCATATCATCGGCATTTCCTCCGGCGCGGGACTTACGGGTATTCTCGTAATCGTTCTGTTTCCCGACATGGAATATTTAATCACACCGATAGCTTTCATCGGAGCGATGTTCGCCGCCGTCTGCATTTACGCGCTGGCCTGGAAGAACGGCATCCGTCCGCTGCGCATAATCTTAGCCGGTGTCGCCGTTTCCGCCTTTTTGGGAGCAGGCATCTCGGCAATACTTGTCCTTTACAGCGACAGAGTGCACGGCGCGCTGATGTGGATGGTCGGCGGTCTTTCCGCCCGTTCCTGGCCGCATGTGGAAATCATTCTGCCGTACGCCGTAATCGGTTTTATTCTCGCCATGCTCGGCTCACGCCATCTCAATATCCTGCAGCTGGGCGATGATATCGCCAAAGGACTCGGCGTCAATGTCGAAGCCACGCGCATCATCCTCACAGCAATCGGCGCACTGCTTGCCGCCAGCGCCGTATCGGTAGCAGGCCTTTTGGGCTTTGTCGGCCTTATCGTGCCGCATACGGCACGCCTCATTATCGGCTCGGACTACCGCTTTCTCGTGCCCGCTTCGGCGCTGCTCGGCATCGCCGTCGTAACGTACAGCGATACTTTCTCGCGTGTCGCCTTTGCTCCTATGGAGCTGCCCGTCGGCATCTTCATGGCGATACTCGGCGCTCCGTTCTTTCTGTTTCTCTTAAGAAAGGAGCTTTAGTATGCTGACGACACGCAATTTAACGATAAACATAAATCACAAACTCATCCTGAGCGATATCAGTCTTGACTTTAAAGAAGGTAAACGCACGGCTATTATCGGCCCGAACGGCTGCGGCAAATCCACGCTTTTAAAAGCCGTCTCCGGTCTGTCGCGCCATTATCAGGGTGATATTTTTCTGGACGGACAAAATATAAAAAACTGGCCGCGCAAAAAAATCGCGCAAAAAATGGCAATACTGCCGCAAGGCGCAACGACGCCCGCCGATTTAACGGTAAAAGAGCTCGTTTCCTACGGCCGTTTTCCGTACCGCTCGCTTTTTAAAAGCAGCGATAACAACAAAGACAGAGCCATCATTGACGAAGCCATGACCAAAACGAAAATCGGCAAACTATCCTCCCGTCTTGTATCCACCCTCTCCGGCGGAGAGCGCCAGCGCGCCTGGATAGCAATGGCACTTGCCCAGCAGCCGCAAATTCTGCTTCTGGACGAACCGACGACGTATCTCGATATCGCTCATCAGCTCGAAGTCATGCAGATTATCACCGAGCTGAACCGGCGCGAAAACATGACGATTATCATGGTGCTGCACGACATCAACCATGCCCGCATGTACGCCGACGATATCGTCATCATTAAGGACAAGCAGATTTTCGCGCAGGGCGCACCGCAAAACGTCTTAAATCCTGCCAATCTGGCAACCGTTTTCGGCGTGAAAGCGGATATCTATCAGAACTGCCATAATCCGGAGGATAAAATCATCTTCCCTGTGGCTTTGACAAAATAAAAGGTGAACAGATGCTGACAATTAATTCTTTAGTAAAAACATTTTCTTCAAAAAATAAAGAAGGAAAGCTTATCTTAAAAACGGCTGTCGACAATCTCAGCCTGAATATACAAAGCGGCGAGATATTCGGTCTGCTCGGTCCGAACGGAGCGGGCAAGACGACGACAATCCGCATGCTTACCATGCTGACCCGCCCGACGAGCGGCGACATTCTCTACAACGGCAAAAATATTTTCGACCATGAACAGGAAATAAAAAAATACATCGGCGTCGTCCCGCAGCATATAAATTTCGACCAGGATTTAACCGTCTGGGAAAATATGGAACTGCACGGCAGACTGCACCATATGCCGACAAAACAGCGCCGCAACCGCATCAGCGAGCTGCTTGAATATGTAGAACTCCAGGACAGAGTAAACGACAGCGTCAAAAAACTGTCCGGCGGCATGAAGCGGCGCCTTCTAATCGTCCGCGCTCTCATGCACAATCCGAAAATACTGTTTCTGGACGAACCGACTGTCGCGCTCGACCCGCAGGTGCGCCGCCGCATCTGGGACTTAATCCGCCGCCTGCCCAAAGACGGCGTAACGGTCGTTTTGACGACGCACTACATCGAAGAAGCGGAAAACCTCTGCAACCGCGTCGCCATTTTAAATAAAGGCAAACTGATTAAACTCGATACACCAGTGCAGCTTTGCCGCCAGCTCGGCAAATACGTAGTGGAATGGGACGGCGAAACGAGCCGCCAGTACAGATTTTTCGATGCACGCCAGCTGGCTGCCGAATTTGCCTCCACGCTGGATGTGAGTACGACCATCCGCCACAGCAATCTGGAAGACGTATTCGTCGAACTGACGGGAAGGACGGTGAACTGATGCTCTACGATATCTGGACGGTGTTCTGGCGCGACTGGGTCGTTTTAAAACACCGCATGATAAAATTCATTCTAAGCCGCATGGTTGCCCCTATATTATATATGGTAGCTTTCGGCTGGGGGCTGGGGCGCGCCATCAATACCGGTACGGGCGGTTCATACCTTGATTTTCTCGTGCCGGGGATTTTGGCGCTTAACTCCATGAACATCGCCTTCAACAGCCTGACGCCCGTTCATGCGGAAAAAGTCTATCACAAATCACTGGAAGAATATTTCATCGCCCCGATAAAGCCGCTCGCCTTCGTCGCGGGAAAAGTCCTCGCCGCCGTACTGCGCGGCATGATATCTTCCGCCATAATCATCATTCTCGCCTATTTATTCGGCGCGCATTTTTCCATCACGCCGCTGTTTCTGATGATTTTAATCATAAACTGCATCATCTTCGCGCAAATCGGTTTTTACGCTGCCATGACGGTACAGACTTTCGAGGATATGGCGCGCTTCAATACGTATATTCTGCTGCCCATGTCCTTTCTCTGCGGTACATTCTTCAACACGGACAAACTGCCCCTTGCCCTGCATTACTTCATTGAATGTCTGCCGCTTACCCATACGAGCACCCTGCTGCGCGCTATCACCCACGGACAGGAAGCCTCGCTTTTATCCATAGGGGTGTTGATTTTTTATATGGTTGCACTATTTTTACTGTGCAATCATATTCTCAAAAAGGTTCAAAATTAAAAAAAGAACTGTTGCAAAAGTTTATGCAACAGTTCTTTTTTTACCAATTTCTATTTATCAAGTTCTTTACTTGTTAAAGAATTCAAATCAAATAAAGTGCCGGTTCGGCACAATATAAAATTTTATGTTCATTTTTCTTTTGAAAAGTCAAAAGAAAAACGAACCAAAAAGAAAAACCTTTTAACGTTTCGCTACCGCTGCACTGGGCAAGCCTTCGTAACTTTTCTACGCATACAGTCGATACATCGTCTCGAAACGTTTGGAATTTGGCTCGTGCCTTTCATTTCTAGCAGAAACTACAATTTGAGCTGTTAACACTACAATTTGCTAGCCATGCCAAAACTATCATCCACATTTAGAGTATTTTCACGGTAGCGCAAGCTATTAAAAAGAAAAAGATTTAGATATGTTTTTAGTTTAAATGTTTGAGCGTTAGCGAGTTTTTAAAC
>DCFC01000032.1:0-75324 GCA_002314325.1 Megamonas hypermegale | reverse complement strand
ATATGAAGATAAATTAAGAAATTCAATCTCTTTATCTTATATTGTGCCGAACCGGCACTTTCTTTGGTTCGAGTTCTTTGACAAGCAAAGAACCCGTCAAATAGAAATCTATAATTAAAAATATACTTTTTTCAAAGTCAAGCTGAAACACGAACCTTCATTTTCCTTGCTCGTTACAATAATATTTCCATTGTTCTTTTGTGCCAGTATCTGTGCTATGGACAAACCTAGCCCATTGCCGTACGTAGTACGCGATTTCTCTGCGCGGTAAAAGCGCTCGAATATATGCGGCAAATCCTCTGCCGCTATGCCCTTGCCGTTATCTTTAACCGATATGATAATATGCTGCTTATCCTCTTTTATGCCGATATCAATCATGCCGTTTTCCGGCGTGTATTTCACGGCATTATCGATTAAAATCGTCAGTATCTGCTCTATGTGCATACTGTCGGCATATATTGAAATCTCATTGAGCGGCGCCAGATTTATTTCAATATTTTTTCGGTCAGCCAGCAAAGAAAATTTATTATACAATTTCGTCAGCAGCTCATTTAATGAAAATACCGTCGGATTTACAGCCAATGTATCATTATCATTACGTGCCGTCAGCAACAGATTATCAATCAATTTTTTCATTTTCAGCGCTTCATCATTAATATCCCTCATTACATCCTGCGAAAACGCTGACAATTTATTTTCCTCATCCGATTTTAAAACTTCCATGCCAGATATAATGATGCTCAGCGGCGTTCTGAGTTCATGCGAAGCGTTGGCGACAAACTGCTTTTGCTGTTCAAACGACTGCACTACCGGCACCATGGCTCTATTAGCCAATTTATAGCTAATATAACGGATAAAAAATCTTGCCAGCAGATTAAACAGTATTAAATAGGCAAATACGCGCGCCTGTTCTCTTGCCCAATGCGTCGCCTCTATACCTACATAAACTTCCCCCATAAATTCCTGTTGCTCAATAAGCGGATAGCGCATAGTCATAAATAATTTAGGATGGCGATTATCCACAAGTTCAAATTTAAAATATTTTTCATTATACTCCAGCAAATTCTCAGAAATGGCTTTATTCATAAAATCCTCACTCCACTCCATGGAATTATGCTGAAACATTATATTATGATTAATATCCAGACCATAAACAAAAATTCTGTTAAAATAACCGTCATCACTGCCCGGAACATCATCATTCAACATGTATTCTTTTAAATCATCATGATTAATCCTGTAAAATAAATCTTCACTTTCTTCAACTGCCAGCATTTGTATATGCGAAACCTGTTCTTTGTACGATATATAAAAACCTGTAGCATAAATAGACAATGAAACTGTCAATAATAAAATACTCGTTAAAAACGTGTATTCCTTAACTATTTTCTGTTTAAATTCTCCAAACATAATCTATCTCATTTCAAATTTGTAACCGATACCGCGAACGGTGCAAATACACTCACTCAAACCCAATTTGCCGATTTTTTTGCGAATGGTTTTTATCGTAACATCGAGCGTATTGGAACTTACTTCCGTATCATAACCCCATACCTTGTCCATAATCTGCTCACGCGGCAAAATCTGTCCCGTATTGCGCATAAAAAGCTCCATTATCTGACATTCCCGCGGACTTAAAGAACTCTGATTTTCGCCAAAAATCAGCACAGCGCTTTGACAGTTCAACTTCAGTCCGCCGCATTCTATTACATCATTGTGAAAAGTCTTATTTAACCGCCGCGATAAAGCTCTTAATCGTGCCAAAAGCTCCGGAAATTCAAACGGCTTTGCCAAATAATCATCCGCGCCGCTGTCCAGCCCTTCTATCCGGTCTTCCAGCGCGTCGCGCGCCGTAAGCATCAGTATTGCCGTCTGCTTTTTTGCCTGGCGCAGTTCGCGGCAGACGCTGATACCGTCTTTTTTCGGCATCATCCAATCCAAAATAACAATATCGTAATCCGACAACTCAGCATATTCCATTGCTTCCTGCCCGTCATAAACACAGTCTACAATATATTTTTCCTTCTTTAATAGAAAAGCCAGCATTTTCGACAATCGTTTATCATCTTCCGCCAGTAAAATACGCATAAAAATCCCTCTTATTCATAATATATAACCTGTTATGCTGGTTAAAGGCTCGATGTTTTACCAGCACAACTACTAATATATAATCTTTATATACAGTCTTTTTCATTATACCATTTTATTCTTTTTTTGAAAAAACTTCGTTTTGTTTTTACAAATCAAAAAGTCTTTACTTATATTTTAACAAAAGTTCTGGATATATTTACAGCAACTTCATAAATATTTTTTATCCCTTCTTTATAATAAGACCCGTTGATGTACAGTCATATATTAAAGGCAACATGGCAACTTTAATCATATAATCTGTACAAATGTATTTATTCACTATATTCGGGGGTATTATTTCATGTCTAAAAAAACTTTAATTTCCGCTATCACAGCTGCTCTTGTTGTCGGCGCAGCCAGCACTACTTTTGCCGCTGCCAATCCGTTCAGCGATGTTCCGTCCGACAGCTGGGCATACGATGCTGTATCCACGCTTGCCGCTGACGGTGTAATCGACGGTTATCCTGACGGCACATATCAGGGCAACAATACGATGACCCGCTATGAAATGGCGCAGATTGTCGCTCGCGCTATGGCCAAAACGGATATCGACAAAGCCGATAAAGCTATCGTTGATAAACTGGCGGCTGAATTTTCCGATGAACTCGACAATCTCGGCGTCCGCGTTGCCGACCTGGAAAAGAAAAGCGACAATGTGGTTTGGAAAGGTAAAGTAAAATACAAATACGTTGATGAAAATCACGATGCAGGCAAAGACAAACTTACCAATAAAGTTACATTCCGTTTAGAACCGAAAGCATATATCGGCAACTCCGGCTGGACTGCCAATGCCCGTATCGATTACGACCTGAATTTGAGCACAAGTTCCAACGGTGATGGAGAAATCAGCCGTGCATGGGTGGAAGGTCCTTTATTCGGCGGTACTGTACAGGCCGGTAAAGTTCCTCTCTTCACAGCACAGGGCATGATAATCGATGACCCGTTCTCCGGTGCAACGGTAAGCTGGGGCAGCGATAAATTAAACGCTACGTTCATGGCAGGCCGCTACAATCACGAACACGATTTACCGGGCGACAAAGAAACGAACAGAGACGTTACGGCTGAATACTACGGCACGCAGATTGACTACACGCCGAATGATAAACTGGCACTCAATGCCGGTTATACAGCTCTGCAAAATCTCGAACAGCATGACGTGCCTGTCTCCGACGATTTTAAAGACGACAGCCTCGGCATCTGGTATGTAGGCGGCAGCTACGCTTTCGATAAAAACGTAAAACTCGTCGGTCAATACGCCAAATCCGATGCTGACAACTACGAAAACGCCGGCATTGTGGAACTCGACTACAAAGGCGCCAAAAAATCTGACCCTGGTTCCTGGGGCGCATACGTAGGCTACCGCCACTTAGGACAGAATGCCGTTATCGAGCCGACTTACGATGATGCAGCAGCTGACCAGAAAGGCATGGTCTTCGGCGTACAGTACGCATTAGCTGAAAACATCATCGCCGATGTTGAATACTTCACCGGTAAAGATATTTCCACCGATGAAGACGCTGATACATTCTTCACTAAAGTCGAATTCTCTTTCTAAAATAAATAGACTTTTTTCTGTATCTCACGCAGAAGCCCCGCTAAACGGGGCTTCTTTTTTTCATAAAGTATTTTTATTGACCTTTAATCAAGATATTGTTATTATAAATATATTGTAAAAATGAATGTCGTTCATATTTTTAATATATTTATAAGATAGGTGAGCTAATTGATAAGCGTTACAAAATTACTTTTTGCTACAGATTATTTCGGCGATACGCTTCGCTATACGAATGAAGCCCATAAAGCCAAAAACGGCGTGCGTCCGGGAGCAGGTCCCGTCGTCGTCTGGAATTCAACCCGCACCTGCAATTTAAAATGCCGCCACTGCTATATGAGTTCCGACGCGAAAAAATACGCCAACGAACTTACAACGGCAGAAGCCAAACAATTCATCGACGATTTGGCCGATTTCAAAGTGCCGGTACTATTATTCTCCGGCGGCGAACCGCTCATTCGTCCCGATTTCTTTGAACTGGCCGATTACGCTGCGAAAAAAGGCGTGCGTCCTACTTTATCCACGAACGGCACGCTGATTACGCCGGAAGTTGCCCGCAAAATAAAAAACATCGGCGTCGGCTACGTCGGCATTTCGCTTGACGGGCTGCGCGAAGTAAACGATAAATTCCGCGGCAAAGAAGGCGCATTCGAAGCGGCTATGAACGGTATCAAAAACTGCGTAGCCGTAGGACAGCGCGTCGGTCTGCGCTTCACAATAAATCACCACAATATTCAGGAACTGGAAAATATCTTCGACTTTATCGAAGCGGAAAATATCAACCGCGTATGCTTTTATCATCTCGTTTATTCCGGCCGCGGCAATCAGATGATGGACGAAGACGTAACGGCGACAGAATCGCGCCGCGCCATGGATATCATCATCCGCCGCACGCGCGATTTTGAAGAGCGCGGTCTGAAAAAAGAAATCCTCACCGTCGACAATCACTGCGACGGCGTTTATATGTATCTGAAAGCTCTTGCTGAAGGCAAAGACGAACTTGCCGCCCAGATAAAAAAATACATTTCCATGAACGGCGGCAACCGCTCCGGTATAGCTTTTGCCGAAGTCGACCCGCTGGGCTATGTTCATCCTGACCAGTTCACGCAGCACCATACATTCGGCAATGTACGCGAACGCAAATTCGGCGATATCTGGCAGGATACGACAAATCCGATTATGGCAGGGCTTAAAGACAGAAAGCCGCTTTTAAAAGGCAGATGTGCCAAATGCAAATTTCTCGATAACTGCAACGGCAATTTCCGCACCCGTGCCGAAGCCCGCACCGGTGATTTCTGGGAATCCGACCCGTCGTGTTATCTGACGGATGAAGAAATCGGTATCGTAGGAGGCGAACAATAATGATTATATCCTGGAACACGACAAATGCCTGCAATATGTTCTGCAAACACTGCTACCGCGAAGCAGGCTGCAAAGCGGAAGAAGAACTCAGCACGCAGGAAGCAAAAACACTTTTAAATCAGATTGCCAAAGCCGGTTTTAAAATCATGATATTCTCCGGCGGCGAACCGCTGATGCGCCCCGATATTTTAGAGCTCGTCAGACATGCGACAAGTCTTGGCCTGCGCAGCGTTTTCGGCACGAACGGCACGCTCATCACGGAAGAAATGGCATATAAATTAAAAGAAGCCGGCGCTATGGGTATGGGAATTTCGCTCGACTCCATGGATAGAGAAAAACACGACACATTCCGCTGCTACAAAGGCGCCTGGGACGGAGCTGTAGCTGGTATGCGCAACTGCAAAAAAGCCGGACTGCCGTTTCAAATTCATACAACAGTAATGGACTGGAACCAGCATGAACTGGAAGCTTTAACCGATTTTGCCGTTGCCGAAGGCGCCGTTGCGCATCATATTTTCTTTTTAGTGCCGACAGGCAGAGCGAAAAACATTGAAGCCGAAACACTGCGCGCTAAAGAATATGAAGATGTCATCACGCGCATCATGAAAAAACAGCAGGAAGTGAACATCGAATTAAAACCGACCTGTGCGCCGCAGTTTATGCGCATTGCCGACCAGATGGGCATGAAACTGCGTTTCCGCCGCGGCTGTCTTGCCGGAACGTCCTACTGCATCATCAGTCCGCGCGGCAAAGTCCAGCCGTGCGCCTACCTCAATATGGAACTGGGCGACGTGCGCCAGACACCATTTGACGAAATCTGGAAAAACAATGAAGTTTTAAAGAAACTGCGCACCTTTGAATTTGAAGGCAACTGCGGCAAATGCAAATACAAAATGAGCTGCGGCGGCTGCCGGGCAAGAGCCGCATATTATAATGACGGAAACTACATGGCGGAAGAACCTTGGTGTTTGTATAGCCATAAATAAGGGAGTTGTTCATTTTTCTTTTGAAAGGTCAAAAGAAAAACGAACCAAAAAGAAAAAACCTTTTTTAACGTTTCGCTTACGCTGCACTGGGCGAGCCTTCCTAGCCCTTCTTTAAAAACAGACGGTACAATGGCTCGAAACATTTGGAATTTGGCTCGTACCTTCTGTTCTCGGCTGGAACTAAAACTGAGCTGTTGACACTATGTTTCGCTAATCATGCTAAAACTTTCATCCATGTTAAAGTATTTTCACGGTAGCTTTAGCTATTAAAAATAAAATTTATTAGATGTGCCTTTAGTTCAAATGTTTGAGCGTTAGCGAGTTTTTGAACGTTACAGCTAATAAATTTTATTTTTAAAGTGAAAATCTCTAGTGGTCTACGAATCAGGGCACTTTCTTTAATTCAAAATCTTTAATAACAAAGAGGATTTATACTCATGAAATACGACTTTGAAAATATTTCCCCGCGTTTCGGTATCGGTTCGAAAAAATGGCAGGAAATGAAAGGAAATCCGCTTGTTACGGATGACGTTATTCCGTTTTCCGTTGCCGATATGGAACTGAAAACAGCGCCCGAAATCACCGAAGGGCTGAAAAATTTTATCGACAATAATATACTCGGCTATGCCGGCAGTAATAAAAAATACCGCCAAAGCGTCATAAACTGGATGAAAAAGCATCACGGCTGGGACGTGCAGACAGACTGGCTGATTGAAACGCACAGCGTAGTCAATGCGTTTTTCACGGCAGTTAAAGCCTTCACGCAAAAAGGCGACGGCATTATGCTGTTCACGCCGGTATATTATCCTATGTACAAAGCAATTGAAGTCAACGAGCGCCGCCTTGTCGAAGTGCCGCTCATCAACAACGGCATATCATACGATATCGACTGGGACAAATTCGCTGCGGCTGCTGCCGCTCCCGGCACGAAAATGCTAATTTTATGCAGTCCGCATAATCCATGCGGCCGAATTTGGACGAAAGACGAACTTTCCCGCCTGAGCGAAATCTGTCTGGCGCACAATGTATTCGTCGTATCGGATGAAATTCACGCCGATTTAATCATGCCGGGATTTAAGCATACATGCTATGCGACCGTTTCCGAAGCTGCACGCAGCAAGTGCATAATCTGCACCGCGCCGAGTAAAACCTTCAACCTTGCGGGAATGCAGCTTTCCAATATTTTTATTCCAAATGAAAAATACCGCAAATTATTCCAGGCTGAACAGGCGACCGACGCTGACTTCGCTTGCTCCATTTTGAGCTATGAAGCCTGCCGCCTTGCCTATACTCACGGCGAAGACTGGCTGGCGCAGGTAATTGATTTAATCAGTACGAATAAACAGCTCATCACCGATTTCATGCAGGAATACTTCCCGCAGGTGAAAATCACCGAGCTCCAGGCAACATATCTTCTCTGGCTCGATTTTCGCTCCTTTAATCTACCGCCGGCGGAGCTGGAACGTATTAATCGGGAAAAAGCCTGCCTGTATTTTGATGAAGGATACATTTTCGGCAAAGCCGGCGAAGGCTTCGAACGCTGGAATTTGGCATGCCCGACCAAATATATACAAGCGGCGCTGAACCGTTTATACGAAACTTACAAAAAGTTCGCCGTAAAATAACAAAAAGCTCTTTGATAAATTTTCTATCAAAGAGCTTTTCTTTTTTTCCTGAATAAATTTTCTAATCATGGCAGTAACTGTAGTTATCGCTTATCGCAAATAACATCACTTTCATATAATCGGTATAGTTTTCAAATTCCAGCACCAAATTCAATGAATTATTATTTTCTCTGAATTGGCGGATTAATTCGTGCTGTGCGGCGTACACACCGTTGATGTTTGCCTTCATTCCCGTCGGCAACAGTACATTGACAGCCTGAGCGCAATTATTTACCGCTTCAATGAATTTCACTACATTTAAAATTTTCAATTCAAACATGACTTATCACTTCCTTTTGTGTTTTTACATCTTTCAATATCATTATAATGCAATCAACTTCTGATAAATATATTATATCCGCCGTTTCTTATCACTATTCCGCCATTTAGCCCGATACTGCGACGGCGTACAGCCCATCTTTTCCCGGAAAATCTTGCCGAAATAACTGCTGCTGCCCAGCCCGCAGCTCTGTGCAATCTTCGTAACGCTCTCCTGCGTTCCTGCCAACATGCGGCAGGCATTTTGCAAACGGTAATTCACAATGTATTCAATCGGCGTCATATGTAGACATTCCTGAAACAGACGGAAACATTCCCGTTCACTGACGAAAGCGACAGTTGCCAGCTGTTTTACGGAAATTTTCTCTGCATAGTGCTCGTTAATATATACTATCACCGCTTTTATCTTATCACTCACATTGCTGTACGTCTTATTGTCCGCCCACAAATCATCCGACAGCGCGTACATCTCCAGCCATATTTGCGCCAATATATTGCGAAGCTTCAGCTCATAGCCGAAATCCGTATCTTTCAACTCGAAGGATTTTCGTATCAGACGGTATAGTTTCCGCCGCTTTTTATCACCGGGTGCTATTTTTACAAATTCAAACTGCGGATTATTCACAAGCGGCGTGATATACTTCTGCTCTATCCGGCTACCTTGCTCACCGGCAAGAAAGGACGGCGTTACAAGATGTATCAGCTGAATATCCTTTTCCATACCAAAATACGGTCTCGTCTTATGCAGTACGTTGGAATTGATAATTCCGGCCGTTCCTGCGGGAAAATTCACTCTGCCGCCGGGCAGATAATATTCTATGCCGCCGCTTTTCATATAGAAAATTTCAATTTCATTATGCCAGTGCCACGGAACGAAACAGTTGCGAAAATCGCTGAAATCAATCGCTTTCATTACATACGGAAAATCCTGCGGTATCAAAAGCAGTTCCTCTTTGTTGATATTTTTATACTTCATCAGTTCATTGGCTTTTTCCATATTCATCACCCAAAATTTTTCCAAACTAAAATCATAGTCATTTTAGCATTTCAGGCCAAATAAAAAAAGGCTAAGAAAAAATCTTAACCTTTTATGCCGTTTGCAGATTTGCTGCCGAATATTTAGCCAGATTGGGAATAATCTTAGTGATAACATGAGAGAGAAGGTGGTCATCACAGCTTACGCCGATGATGTCTGCTACTTGTTTGAGGTTTTGCGTAGCATTTCGGGCAGCAATGCCATAGTCAGCACAGCGAAGCATTTCTATATCATTGTCAAAATCACCGACAGCGATAAATATTTTATTGCGATACAGCGGCATTTTGCGCAATTCATTGAGCATAATACCTTTGGAAGCATTCTTCGGAATGATTTCAAAATAACTGGACCACGAAGTAAAATATTTGGCGATTTTATCAATCTCCATAGCTTGGGCGAAATTATGGAGCCATGATATCAATTCAGGATTTTCAGTGTAAAACTGAACTTTTAAAACAGGTATATCCTGTATGTCGCCTAAATTGGCGCGAATGTACGGCAGATTTTCCTTTTCAATCACCGGGTCGTCATACGCTTTGTCCGTGATGATATAAAATGTATCCTGCGTATGCAGTTCGATGCACATTTGCGGACAGTGGATTAAACACTGTGCAAGAAAAGCCGTCAGTTGAGTGTTTTGCAGTGATAATGTTTTCAATGCTACATTATTATGCACATTCTGCATGATAGTTCCGTTATAGAAAATACTCGGAGCATTTATCGGCAATTCGCCGAGATAATCCCGGCAGCTTCTGATTGTCCTGCCGGTAGCCACGGCAAAGGTGCCGCCGCCTGCGGTGAACTGCTCCAAAGCATATCTGTTTACAGCAGAAATCTGAGCACTGGAATTAATTAATGTGCCGTCCATATCACTCAGCAGAAAAATATTACTGTAATCGTTCATAATGTATCCCTCGATAATGGATTGTTCATAGAGGATAGTTGCTGCCGCGCGGGGCAAGTCTCCTTCCTCTATAAAGCTGTTTGTACCAGAGGTGCTATTTCCTAACTGATATGCTTTTATTATAAAACGGCTGTTTAAAAATCCAATGAAGAAAAAGTAAAAATTTGATAAATTAATCCAAAGGCTCGCTTTGGCGCGCCACCGTTCCGGCTCTGCCCGGCAGATAACCGTGAAACACCTCGCAGCGTTTTATATCCGGTACATTTTTGCCTTCTTCCAGCTTGACGAATTCGTAACCCATATTTTTCGCTTTCAGAATAAACGCATGTAAAATCGGCAGCTGCTTGAGCCCTTCCATTTCCGAATGAACGGTCAGCACGTTAAAATTCCGGTCGCAGTGGCTCAGCCAGTAATTCACGATATTGTCTTCCGTTATCACTTTGCCGTCCAGCGTGCTGCCGAGACATTCATCCATCGTCAGCAGTGTTCCCGGTATCTGCAGAGGCATGTAGTCCGTATTGTTCATCACCGGATAAAACGGCCGGTAGCCGCGTACATCGCTGCAATAGATAAATCCCAGCTCCTGCTGGACTTTCAGACTGCGCGGCGTCACCTGCCAGCCGGGCGCTGCACATGCCTTCGCCCTGAAACCGGCTATTTTATTAAAGAGCTCAATCGCTTTCGTGAGTTCAGCCTTAATCGTATCTTCCGTCAGATACGGCAGTTTATCCTGCCAGTACACATGGTCCCAGCAGTGAATACCGCATTCGTGCTGTTCTTTTACGGCACGCAGAAACGGTGCCGGGTTCGGTTCCACAATATGCGGCGCAGGCAATAACGTACCGTACATCATCGTTTTTAAACCGTACGTACTCGGCGCTTTCGTCCTAAGCATTTTATTTAAAAAGCCTTTGCGGAAAATGCGGCGGATGGCTTTGCCGGAATTATCCGTTCCCATGGAAAAAAAGAACGTCGCTTTTATCTTTTCCTGCTTGAATACGTCGAGCATGCGCGGTACACCGGTATCGTAGCCGCGCTTTGTATCCACGTCAATTTTTATTGCAATTTTTTTCATCGTAAATCCTCTGTCAAAAAAGCCATCGCACTATGCGGTGGCTTTGTCTTTTATTTATTCAGTTCTTTTTCGTACCACTGTAAAGTGTAGTAAATCGCATCCTGCAACGTCGTTTTCGGTTTCCAACCGAGACGTTCTTCCAGTTTTTTCACGGACGGCAGTCTGTCCTGTACATCGGCGTAATTTTTACCGTAATAGCTGTCGGAATTTTCAATGACAAATTCCACCTTTTCCGCTTTTTCTCTAAAGCACGGGAATTTCTTCATTTCATCCACGACGATTTGCGCCATTTCCTTAATGGAGTAATTGTTTGCCGGATTGCCGATGTTGAAAATCTGACCTTCCGCCTGATTATCCTTATTATTGATGATGGCGATAAGCGCTTCCACACCGTCGCCGACCCACGTGAAGCTGCGGCGCTGCATACCGCCGTTTACGAGCGTGATTTTACCTGTATACAATACATCATAGATAAACTGCGTAATCGTGCGTCCTTTGTGCTCAGCCGCCTCTTTGAAACTGTCAAGACGCGGACCGACCCAGTTGAACGGACGGAACAGCGAAAATTTCAGCCCGCGTTCCTGACCGAGTGCGAAAATGACTCTGTCCATCATCTGCTTACTGCAGCTGTATATCCAGCGGCTCTGTGAAATAGGACCGAGCGTCAGATTGCTCTTGTCTTCGTCCATGATATTGTTGTTCGGATCCGGTATACCGTAAACTTCCGAAGTGGACGGGAAAATAACGCGTTTACCATATTCAGCGCATTTTTTCACCAGTTTCAAATTCTGTTCAAAATCCAGTTCAAAAGTCCAGAACGGTTTTTCTATATAATAGGCAGGACGGGCAATGCCGATAAGCGGCAGCAGCACGTCGCACTGTTTAATCTGCTGATACAGCCAATCTTCTTCTTTAAAAATATCGCCCGTCTTCATCTGAAAACGCGGATTGGCAAGAAACTGTTTTATATTGCTGTCGCTCAAATCAAAGCCCTGAATTTCCCAGTCAGTTTTAGCAAGAGCCATTTCCAGAAAATGCGAACCGATAAAACCGTTGACTCCGGTAACAAAAATCTTCATCTGTTAAAGCCTCTTCTTTCCATTAATTTAATCATTCGTACTAAATTTCGTGCCGATTGGCAGTTCGGCCGCAAAACGGTCACCATTCATTTCCGCTTCGTTTTCCCACTGCAGCCGTTCAAGCTGCAACAGACCGTTTTTCGTCCCGACGCAAAGCGGCTGCGCTGAAACGATTTCGCCCGGTTTACCTTCACCTTCCACCGGCTTTGCCCACCAGACGAAAAGCTTGCGGGCACCGACAAAAGTAAATGCGCCGGGGAACGGATGCGTTACGCCGCGAATGAGATTGTACAGACTCACTGCGTCTTTATTAAAATCGAGCAGTCCGTCTTTTGGTCTGCGTCTGCCGAATTTCGTCGCCTTACTGTTATCCTGCGGCGTGAGTTTTGCCATTCCCGTTTCCAACGCCGCCAGATTATCGCGTACAATCTGCGCCGCCATAACGCTTACTTTTTTGAATACGTCGATTGCCGTATCTGTAAAGGCGATGTCAAAACCGCGCTGGTCGACGATATCGCCTTCATCGGCCTTTTCCGTCATTAGGTGCAGCGTTGCGCCGGTGCGTTTTTCACCGTTCACTACAGCCCAGTTTACGCAGGTCTGCCCGCGGTACTTCGGTAGCAGTGCGCCGTGCAGATTATATGAACCGAGCCGCGGCATTAAAATTATATCATTCGGTATCAGGCGGCGGAAATAAAACGAAAATATAAGCTCCGGCCGCAGATTTTTTATATATTCGGCTGTATCCGCGTCGATTTTTTTCGGTCGAAATACAGGAATATTATTTTCCTTCGCCAAATCGTACACGGAGTGAAACCATATTTCCTCTTCCGGGTCATCCTGATGCGTATACACGGCGACGATATTCGCTTTCTGCGCAATCAGCTCCTTCAGGCACGTATAACCCGGCTCGCTGTAGGCAAATACAACTATGCGCGGTCTATTCATTTTCTTTCTCCTCATAAATATGGCGGATTATATAATGCGGCCGCTGCTGTATCTGTTTATATATGCGCCCCGTATATTCGCCGATGACGCCCAGCGCCATAATCGTGATGCCGAACAGGAAGAAGTTCACGGCAAGCAAAGTAAATACACCGTCGGCTTCTGAACCGACAATAATGCGGCGCAGCATCATATAGATGAAAAAGATGAAACTCAAAATTGATATCGCCATGCCGCTCATTGTCACCATTTGCAGCGGTGCAATCGAAAAACTCGTCATGAGGTCAAAATTCAAGCGGAGCAGACGGAAAAAGCTGTATTTCGACTCGCCGAATTCACGTTCGCGGTGGCTTACGGGAATTTCAATCGGATTTACGGCAAATTTCTGTCCAAGCGCCGGAATGAATGTCGTGCTCTCTCTGCTCTGCACGATTATATCCACAATACGGCGGCTGTAGCCGCGCAGCATACAACCGTAATCATTGATTTTCAGCCCGCTGATACGGTTGGTTGCCTTATTGACCAGACGGGAAGCCACCTTGCGAAACAGCGGGTCATGGCGGTTCTGGCGGCACGTGCCAATGACATCATATCCTTCGTCCATTTTCGCGATTATCTTCGGAATTTCCTCCGGCGGGTTCTGCAAATCCGCGTCGAGCGTAATGACGTACTGACCGCGCACATTGGCAAAACCGGAAGTTATCGCCATATGCTGACCGAAATTACCGTTTAAATCAATGACACGCACCGTTTTTTCATGCTTCTGCTGAAAATCGTACAGCATGGCAAACGATTTGTCGCGGCTGCCGTCATTGATGAAAATTATTTCAAAACTGCGGTGCAAATTCTCCATCACGGGATATAATTCCTTGAACAGCTGCGGCAGCGATTCTTCCTCATTATATACGGGAATTACAATTGAAATTTCAGGACTAGCCATTTTTCTCCAATCAGCCTTTCGTTCCACAGATTTCTTTTATCGCTTCGATTACGTCCGTCACGTCTTCATCCGTCATAGCCGGGAACAGAGGCAGAGAAACAATGCGTTCCGATACGTATTCGGCATTCGGCAGGTCGCCTGCTTTAAGCCCTGTAATTTCGCCGTAGCAGGTAAACAGATGCAGCGCCTGATAATGGTATGCCGTACCGATATTGCGCGCGCTCATCTGCGCCATGAATTCATCACGGCTGAAGCCGAGCGTATCAATATCAATAAGCGGCGTATAGATATGCCATGAATGAACATTGCCCGCTTCAATTTCCGGCGGCAAAATTAAGCCTTTCACATCGGCCAGTTCTTTCTGATAACGCGCCACGATTTCACGACGGCGATTGTTGAAATCCTCCAGATGAGTGAGCTGGTCGCGTCCGATAGCAGCCTGAATATCCATCATCTGATATTTAAGACCCGGCTTGAAGATGTCGTAATGCGCTTTGCCGTTTGCCTGATAGCGGTTCCATGCACCTTTGCTCATGCCATTCTGACGCTGCATGGACATGATTTCCGCTGCATCTTCGTCATCTGTGCATACCATGCCGCCCTCACCCGTCGTGATATTTTTTGTCGGATGGAAGCTGAATACGGCAATATGATTTTTACCGCGTCCGGCACCGATTTTTCTGCCTTTATACTCAGCACCGAGCGCATGCGCCGCATCTTCGATAATGCCGAGATTGTATTTGGCAGCCAGCGCTTCCAGTGCATCCATATCGCACGGACGGCCGGCAAAATGAACCGGGATAATCGCTTTCGTCTGCGGGGTAATCGCTTTTTCCACAGCATTTATATCTATATTGAACGTATGCGGGTCGATATCCACCAATACCGGTTTGCCGCCTGCGTAGATTATAGCATTTACCGTGCTGGCAAACGTCATTGCTGTCGTGATTACTTCATCGCCCGGCTTTATCAGCGCCATAACGGCTAAATGCAGTCCTGCCGTCGCCGAATTTACAGACACGGCGAATTTCGCTCCCGTATACGAAGCAAATTTATTTTCAAAATCAACTGTTTTCGGTCCCATTGCCATCCAGCCCTTGCGAATGGAGTCGGCAACATCAGCAATCGCCGTTTCGCTTACCAGCGGTTTGGCAAAAGGTAAAAATTCTTTACGCATTATATACTCCTCCAAATTCTATTTATTAATCAGTACAGTATACGCTCCTTCAGTGATTGTCTGTTTCGCTGGAGTAGTTAATATACTAAGACATTTATCTTTATAACGGTCTTTAACTACAATTATAATACGCTTTGGACCGTTCCACAAATCATTGAGCTCTTCGCCCGTATAGTACCAGCCTTCGCCGGACGGATGCGACAGGCCGAATTCCAGCTCGCCCTTAAAGTCAGCCAGAGCCACGCGCTGGTCTGTGTAGTAGACCGTGCCGTGATAAAACTCGCCGTAATTTACAATCAGACTGTCTTTCGGATTTAATTCATTTATCCGCTGACTCACATAATAAGCCGACTGATTGTTGTGTATCTGCTTTTGCACGTCATGCAGACCGAGCCCGAAGAAAAAGCCCATTATGCACAGCATAGCAGCCGCAGCGCAAAAATCCCTCGTTTTGCGCCATACGATAATAGCTGTCAGTGTACCGATAAACAATGCCGCCGTCAACATACCGCCTTCAGCAATGAATTCGTCAATCGTCAGATAATTGGACATGAACACATAGCCGACGAGCGCAAAGACGAAAGCAAGGCACAGTACGCAGTTTATCAAAAAACTGTGGCACAGCCATGAATTTTCCTGTTCAAACCGTTCAATGGAAGCCGCAATCAAAACTGCCATCGGCATCCAGCACGGCATGATGTACGGTACAAGTTTGGAATCGGAAATTGAGTAGAAAACGAAAATGACGAAAAACCATACGAGCAGATAAATTATATCAAAACGGCTTCGCTCAGATACACTCTTGCGGATAATTCCCTTCTTGCTGAACAGCGAAAACAGAAAGCCCGTCCACGGCAGCATACCGATAAATACGAACGGAATGAAAAACCACCACGGCTGGAACCGGTCGTGCATCTTCGTTGTAAAACGCAGAAAATGCTCCCGCACGAAAAAGAAATAGAAAAAATCGGGATTAGCCTGGCAGACAAGATAAAACCACGGCACGGTGACAATCAGAAAAGCCAGTATCCCCGGCAGATAAAACAGCTGT
The DNA here is from genome assembly GCA_002314325.1 of Megamonas hypermegale. Classification (GTDB taxonomy): domain Bacteria; phylum Bacillota; class Negativicutes; order Selenomonadales; family Selenomonadaceae; genus Megamonas; species Megamonas hypermegale_A. The sequence continues at coordinate 59,144 of DCFC01000032.1, read as the reverse complement.
AAGAACAGACGCGGCCGCCGTGTCAGCATCGCATACCAGAATAAAATTCCCAGCGGCAGAATTATAGCGACAAGGCCTTTCGTCAATACGCCCAGACCCATAGCTATGTAAAACAGCAGCAGATACTTCTTCTTCGCCGTTTTTTCAAACGCATAAAAAGACACCATACAGCCCGTCATAAAAAACGTGAGCGCCATATCCAGAATATTAATGGAAGCAACGATAAGATTTAAGCATGAAGTCGCCAGAACGGCAGCAGCCAAAAATCCCGTACGGCGTGAAAACATCATCGAGCCGAGTGCAAACGTCAGCCCCACACAGCCGATAGCGGACAGAGCCGGAAAAATGCGCCCCGCAAATTCCGTTACGCCGAAAATTTTCATTATGGCGGCTGTCGCCCAGTATTGCAACACCGGTTTTTCAAAATACTCCACTCCGTTTAAATGCGGCGTGATGAAATCTCCCGTCATGAGCATTTCACGCGGAATTTCATGATATCTTCCCTCATCCGGGTCCATGAGATGATACGCTCCCAGATGAGCCAGATACAGATAGAAAACGGCTAAAATGAATAAGCCGATGACGAAACCCTTATTGCGCAAAATAAAATCTCGCAAAAAAATCCTCCTTTATCAGCAAAATAAAACAACAAACGCTATAATTATACTATTTTATTCTGCCGTCTACAATTAAGAAATATCATTTATTATACTGCTTCGACAAATCAACTAAGTAACTGAAATATTATCTTTTTTAACTGAAAAATTCCTGAAAAATCATCATACATATAGAATTTATTTGCTGTTTAGCTTAAAATAATATTATAAATCACAGTAAAGCGTATTATAATATATATAATACTTGTTGTGCGAGTAAAACATTAAGCCTATAACAAGCAGTGTAATACTTTATATTCGCTGCCTGTTGTCACTTAACCTCACTAAATATAAAGTATTATACTGCTTTAGGAATTTAACTGGCACAGTGGGTATATATAATAGATATTGTGCTTAAGCAAAATCAAACGGCATGACATCTGTTCACTATGTAAAATAAATAATTTGTTAGTTGGTGAAATTATGGGATTAGCTAAAATAGGTAATTCGGATACCTTAGTAAATGAAATTATTACACAGCTCTCGCAGGCTATTATCGAAGGCGATTTCAAGCCCGGCGACAAGCTTCCGTCTGAAGCGGAGCTGTGCGAACAGCTCGGCGTCGGCAGAAATTCTCTGCGCGAAGCTATCCGCGTCTTAAACGCTATGGGCGTAGTAAAAACGAAACGCGGTCAGGGAACGTTTTTGCAGGATACTATCTCGCACGAAGTATTCAATCCGCTCATTTTCCGCTTGATACTCGACCCGAAAAATACGACCGATGTTTTCGAGCTGCGCGTGATGGTAGAATCCATCGTTGTCATCATGGCCATACAGAAGGCTTCGCCAGAAGAAATCAAAACCATCCGCGATTTAGTCGATGAAACAAACCGCGTAGCCAAATCGGAACAGGGTTCCGTCGAAAATCTGATAAAACTCGATATGCAGTTTCATCTCGCCATTGCCAAATGCGTACATAATAAATTGATAACCTCAATCCTCGAAACGCTCGTTTTAATGTTTGAACCGTCAATAAAAAAAGTACTGCAAAAAGAAGGCGGCATTGATTTATGCCTCAAAAATCATTATGCTATCGTCGACTTGATTGAACAGCGCGATATTCTCCGCGTATATGATACGGTTGAAGCTACACTCATTGATTCTTTTGCCAAAGAATGATTTTTCATTTCCATTATATTTTATGTGCATTCTTCTCTAGATTTAGAGAAAAATGCACATAAAATCATCTAAAATAAAAAAGGAATTGCCATTTACGACAATTCCTTTTTTTATTTATTTTGCTTTTACCGTTACACCGGCAATTTTTTCATAAAATTGAACAATACTGCTGTGGTCGTCATTATTATGACCCGTTGCTTTCAGCGAAATCATTATTTCTTTGAGCTGCGGTGTCAAGATAAGCGGAACATCAAGTTCATCAGCCGTAGCCACAACATTGGTAATATCTTTCAGATTGATGTAAATCGGCCCGCCCGCTTTAAAATTGCGCGAATACATCATCGGGGCTTTTTCTTCCAAAACCGCACTGCCCGCAAAGCCGCCGCGCACCGCTTCAAACACTTTTTTCGGGTCGGCTCCCGCTTTTGTTGCCAGCACCAGCGCTTCCGCCACCGCCGCTATATTCAAATTCACCATAATCTGATTGGCAAGTTTGGCAACGGAACCGCTGCCGTTAGGACCAACTACTGTAATAGATTTTCCCAAAGCTTCCAAAATAGGACGGACTCTTTCCACAACGGCCTCATCTCCGCCAATCATGATTGCCATTGTAGCATTTACCGCACCTATTTCTCCGCCGCTTACAGGAGCATCGAGGAACTTACATTTTTTCGCTTCCATCAGCTGCGCAAACTCTTTTGACGCTACCGGCGAAACGGAACTCATGTCAATAACTACAGAATTTTCTTTTATACCGGCCAAAATACCGTTTTCATCTTCAAGCACGGATTTTCCGATCGAAGCTTTGGGAAGCATCGTTATTATAACATCGCTGTTTTGCGCGACTTCTTTCGGGGAGGAAGCCGGCTTGGCACCGGCTTTTTCGATAATTTTTACAGCTGTTTCATCTATATCATATACTATGAGCTCAAAACCTGCCTTCAGCAGATTTCTGCTCATTGGTTTGCCCATAATTCCTAGTCCGATAAATCCGATCTTCATGTTAAAGCCTCCCGCATTTTAAATTTTAATGCAAAAATTATCACGAATTAACAACTTTACCTGTCTGCTTAATGACAAATATTACAATTAAACTGCTTAAAATCATAAATCCGGCCAATGCAAAGATACCCGTTGTATACGAACCGGTCGAAGAAGACAGAGCGCCTAAGATGTACGGACCGAAGAAACCGCCCAGATTGCCGACACTGTTTATAAGCGCGATACCTGCTGCTACAGCGCTGCCCGATAAATAGGATGGAGGAATTGCCCAGAACGGAGTGTATGCGCCGTATGCACCGCACAAGCTGATAGTGTAAATAACGATAGCAAGTATCGTATTAATTTCCGCCACGTATACGGAAATAACGAGACCGATAGCCGAAACAATGAGAGAAGTTGCCACATGGAAGCGGCGTTCCTGTCTTTTATCCGAACTTCTGCCGACAGAAACCATAGTGATAGCCGCCAGTAAATACATGAAACCGATAAGCCAGCCGAGCATGCTTGTTCCCATAGAGCTGGACAGGCTGTGAATTAATGTAGGCAAGAACATGATTACACCGTAGTAACCTGCCATCCAGCAGAAATATGCGCATGCCAGAATTAATACATCGCGTTCTTTTAAAGCCTGCATGAAAGTGATGGATTTCTTTTTACGTTTAATCGCTTCTTCTCTGGCCAGAACTTTTTTGAGCCAATCTTTTTCATCAGCTTCCAGCCATTTGGCATCATCAATTTTATCCGTGAGATAGAAATACGTAATAACACCTAAGATGACGGACGGAATTGCTTCTAAAATAAACAGGTTCTGCCAGCCGTGAAAGCCCCATAAATCCAAAGTGAGCAGATAACCGGAAATCGGCGAACCGAGCGCTGATGCCGCCGGGATTGCCGCCATGAAACCGGCGAGTGCTCTGGCATGATGTTTCGTCTGATACCACTGGCTGAGATACCACGCCATGCACGGGAAGAAGGAGGCTTCCGCTACACCGAGTGCAAAGCGAACAGCATAAAACTGCGCCGGAGTCGTAACGAATGCCGTAAGACCGGAGATGATACCCCAGGAAATCATGATGCGGGAAATCCATTTTCTCGCGCCGAACTTCGTCATCAAAGCACCGCCCGGTACTTCCAACAGAAAATAACCGATAAAGAAAATACCTGCACCGAGACCGTAAACTTCATTGGAAAAATTAAGCGTTTCATTCATCTGCAATGCTGCAAACGAGATATTGAGTCTGTCCAAAATTGAAATTGCGAAACAAAGGAATAGAAACGGAATTAAGCGTTTTGAAACTTTTCTGACAGTACTGTGTTCAATTTCCGCTATAGAACGAGCCATAAAAATTACCTCCTAAAATAATCCGAACATATAAACTTACAAACAAAAACAGCAGGATAGGTTGTATCCTGCTGCTCTAAGATGGGGGTATATTATTAAAGAAAATAGCAAGATAATCTGTTTTTTTAGTCCATATGGGAACCGCCGTTGATATCGATATCTTCACCGGTAATATAAGAAGCTTCTTTCGAACCTAAGAAGCAGATGGTATTGGCAACTTCCTGCGGTTCACCCGGACGGCCTGCCGGAATATCGGCAATGACTTTATCAGCCTGTTCCTTCGGCAGGGATTTCCAGATTTCCGTATTGATGAGACCAGGACATACGCTGTTTACAGTAATGCCGTCAGCTGCTACTTCACGCGCCAGGTTTTTGGAGAAACCGAGTACGCCTGCTTTGGAAGCGGAATAGTGAGCACCGCCGAAAATACCGCCGCCGCGTTTGCCGGATACGGAGGACAGATTAACGATACGGCCGTATTTCTGCGCTTTCATCGGTTTAAGCACCGCCTGAGTACATAAGAACAAACCGAACATATTTACGCTGAAAATGCGTTTCATATCATCCAGAGTCATATCTTCAACTGTAACTTTCTGCGAAATACCCGCATTGTTTACAAGTACGTCGATGCGTCCATATTTGTCTAAAACAGTCTGAACCATAGCGTCAACGGATTCTTTGGAAGTGATGTCCACTTTAAGACCGATAGCTTCATGACCTGCCTGTTTGAGAATATCCACCGTTTCATTTACACCGGCTTCGTTGATATCAACGATAACGAGTTTTGCACCTCTATCTGCAAATGTTTTAGCAATAACGCGGCCCATACCTTTTGGCGAACCGCTGCCTGTTACGATAACGACCTGATCTGTAAAATCTAACATATTAAAGACTCCTTTGTTTAATTTTTTTATATAAATTTAGCGTTTCTTATTTCTGAATGGCTTTCGCCTGTTCGATGATATTTTCCACCGTGATGCCGTTCATAGCGAGCAGTCTTTCATACGGTGCGGACTGACCGAACTGGTCCTGGATACCGATACGGTGAACTTTGCCCTTGCCCATTTCAGCTGCGACTTCGCATACGGCACTGCCGAGACCGTTGATGATGTTATGGTCTTCCACTGTGATGATTTTGCCGATATCATTTACGCAGGCAACAACAGCTTCTTTATCGAGCGGTTTAATCGTGTGCATATCGAGCAGACGAACGGAAATACCTTCTTTTTCCAATGCTTCCTTAGCTTCGATACCGAGACGGACCGTATCGCCGTTAGCGATGATAGCCACATCTTTGCCTTCGGAAAGTTTTACAGCTTTACCGATTTCAAATTCCGTATTTTCATCATAAATAACAGGAATATTGTCGCGCGTAAATCTTAAAAATACAGGACCGTACATTTCAGCAGCTGCCGCTACGAGTTTTTTCGCGGAATAATAATCAGCCGGCATGATAACCGTCATATTCGGAAGAGTACGAAGCACGCCCATATCTTCAATCGCCTGATGGCTGGCACCGTCATTTGCCGGAGTAACGCCGCCGTGCGAGCAGGCGAACTTTACGTTGAGGTTCGGATAGCAGATTTCCTGACGGATTTGTTCGCACATACGCAGGGAACCGAAAACAGCATACGTTACAACGAATGGAATTTTACCGCATGTAGCCAGACCTGCTGCTACGCCGGCGCCGTTCTGTTCTGCAATACCTACGTTCAGGTACTGGTTCGGCAGTTCTTTCATGAATGCGCCCGTTTTGCAGGATTTACCTATATCATTGTCGATAACATAAATTTTATCGTTATTTTTACCAAGTGTAACAATTTCTTCACCGAAACCGTTTCTCGTTGCAATTTTTTTCGTAGTATCCATTATTTTAAACCTCCTTCGAGTTCTTCCATTGCCTGTTTGTACTGTTCATCGTTCGGCGCAACACCGTGCCAACCGAGCTGATTTTCCATGAAGGACACGCCTTTGCCTTTTACCGTGTTGGCGATAATGGCTTTCGGCAGATTGTTGTGCGAAGCTCTGATTTTATCGAGTGTAGCTACGATTTCTTCCATATTGTGTCCATCGATGTAAAAAACTTCATAACCAAATGCTTCAAAACGTTTGCCCAAATCAATATTCGGCATTACTTCATCGCATGTTCCGTCCAGCTGAAGTCCATTGTTATCTACAAAAACAATTAAATTGTCCAATTTATATTTATAACCGGTCATTACAGCTTCCCAAATCTGACCTTCGTCGCATTCACCGTCGCCGAGCATAGCGAATACGCGATAATCTTTCTGGTCACGTTTGCCGGCAATAGCCATGCCTACTGCACAGGATAAACCTTGTCCCAAAGAACCGGTGGAGATATCGATACCCGGACATTTTTTCATGTCAGGATGTCCTTGGAGGATAGAGCCTTCCTGTCTTAATTTGTGAAGGTATTCTTTTGGGAAATATCCCAGTTTACCCAGCGCCGCATACAGTATCGGGCAAACATGACCTTTAGATAAAACAAAGCGGTCGCGGTCTTCCCATTTCGGATTTTGCGGGTCGATATTCATTTCTTTAAAATATAAAGCCGTTACGATATCAGCCGCCGACAAAGCTCCGCCCGGATGACCTGACTGTGCTTCATAAATCATAGTGATAGCTGTTTTTCTGAGTTCAATCGCAATTTGTTTCAATTCACTAACAGACGTATTTTTCATAATCGCACCTTCTTATTTTTAATATCACATATCATTTATCATCTATGGTATATCACATATCCCATAACCTATGACTTAAATATACCATATGTTTTTCAATTTGTAAATATCTTTTTTGCTATTTTTTTATTAATTTTTTAAAAATTTATTTTAGTATAATTATCATTAATGAACGTTGAATTTCATCATAAACAAAATCCGCAGTAGCTATTTGAAATCACAACGATTATAATTGTTTTATGTTATTTTCATAATACCGTATTAGTATAATACTTGTTGTGCTAGTTGATTTCTCAAAGCAGTATAATAGTTTATATTTAGTGAGGTTAAGTGCCAACATCGAACAAATATAAACTATTATACTGCTGGCTACAGGCTCAATGTTTTACTAGCACAACGGATAATAACACATAATAAAAATTTTTTGAGGTGAAATGTTTTGACAAATTTATTACTGATACTGATTGGCGTCCTTTTAAACGCCGGTGCTCAGCTTGTACTGAAAAAAGGTATGTCGCAGATAGGCACTGTGCAGGTCGATATAAATGCCATACTCACGATGATTTTAAAAGTCAGCACCAATCTGTACGTCTGGACAGGCTTGATGTTCTACGTCATCAGCTTTCTCGTCTGGCTGATGGTCTTATCCCGCGTGGAAGTAAGCTACGCCTATCCATTTTTGAGCATCGGTTATATCATCGCCGCCATTGTCGGTTATTTCTATTTCGGCGAGTCCATGACCTTATCCAAAGTCGGCGGCATTGCCATCATCTGTATCGGCGTATTTCTGTTATACCGTTCCTAATTTTGTGATACAATAGTAACAGCTTAAACATTAAGAAGGATTACTATGCAGACAAAAAATTATCTTAAAATAGGCCTTGCCGTTTCCCTAGCCGCTCATGTCGGCTTCTTCGCTCTCGGCGGCTATGTCATGAATAATATGACGCAATCGCTGAACAGCCAATCCACGCAAGACATGAAGTACAATGAAAGCGATATAACCTATGTGGATGTGCAGGTGCCGGACGAAAATAATGAAGATATAGAAATACCGCTGGAAGTACCGGCTCAGTCGGAAGTTACCGTCGCCCAGGAAAATATCGAAGCTGCGCCGGAAACCAAGCCGCTGGAAGAAGCGGAAAAACCGCAGGTGCAGCCTGCTCCTGCGCCCCAACAGGAACATAAACCCAAATACCGCAAACTAAGCGACCTTCATATCCCGCTGGGCAAAATTGACGAATCGCAGTACGATTTCATCAAACAAATTCAACTGGATATGAATAATCTGGAGGATTTAAAATCATACAATCCGACCATAAAGAAATCCGCCGAACCGGTGTATGACCATGATATTGTCCCGGAAGGCGAGGAAATTTTCGTCATCGTAGAATACATCATGGACGATAACGGCAAAATCATTCAGGCCGATTTTAAATACTCAAGCAGCGACTCCTATCCGGACTTATCACCGGAAGAAGCTGAAGATTTGGATTATGCGGCACTGGAAGCACTGCAAAAATTTGAAATCATTCCGCCGAAAGACAAAGACGGCAATATCGTCAAAATGCCGTATCAGCAGAAATTCAAATTCACGCATGACGGAGCTGTTACAGACACTCAAGAACAAAATTAAAAAAGGCTTTTTGCAGCTGTATTTTTCTGCAAAAAGCCTTTTTTTCATTTCATGATTACTATATACCGTTCAAATTCCCGATGACGTAATTTCGTCAAATCCAAATTCATTGTCTTAAAACAGTCTTCCCTCTTTTTCTGCGGCACGACCAAAATAATATTGTCCCTGCTGTTCCATGTATTCAGCAAAGTTTCTTTATCCCAAAACCAGCCGCGTCCGCTCTCATGCTCAGAGCCGAATTTCAATTCATCATAGCAGTCGTACAAAGCTACGCGCGACTTTGTATAAAACGGCAAATCCTGTACGTATTCCTGATAACCGATAATGAACGTATCGGGATTTTTCCAAAGATTGACAGTCTGTGCCATTTCCTTGCCGCTGCGGTGCTCCGCTACTTCCGTGATTATCGGCTGAAGCGAAAAACAGAATAAAATCCCTGCCGCAATGGACATACATATAACCTGACTTGCATTTTTATGTTTAAACCATAAAATTAAATTAAATATATTGGAAAAAACGAGAATAATAATTAACGGACAGCCGAATAAAATAAATTCCCGTACAGATACGAAATCATTCCGCCATGCCGTAACAGCCAGAGCCGTTACCAGCAGAAAAGCCATAACTGCATTGATAATAAGCGGCCGTTTAAAATCAGACGCGCTCGTCAGCCTTGTTGCAATCAAAACAGCCAGCGGCGGAAAGCACGGTACAATATACGGCACAAGCTTGGAGTCCGACAGCGAAAAGAACACGAATATTATGCCGAACCAGACGAGCAGATAAATATATTCACTGCATTTGGTACTGTTTTTAAACCTTTGCCACATTTTTCTTCCCGGCAGTGAAGTAAATAAAAACCCAACCCAAGGAAACAGACCTAAAATAAGGCACGGCGCAAAAAAATAAAACGGCTGATAACGGTCATGCACCGTCGTCAGATAGCGCAGAAAATGTTCATGAATGAAAAAGAAATAGAAAAAATCAGGATTATCCCTGCATACGAGATAAAACCACGGCACGCTTATCAGCAGGAAAATACCGATGCCGACAGGCGAAAACAATTTAAACAGCAGACGAAGCTGCTTCGTACATAAAGCGTATACGGCAATAATGCCCACCGTCAGTACAATAGCTATAAGTCCTTTCGTCAGTAAACCCAACGCCATGGAAGCATAAAATACGTACAGAAAATATTTTTTGCCCGTAACACCGAACCGGTAAAAAGCTGTCATGCACAATGTTATAAAAAACGACACAGCCATGTCCAGTATATTCAATGAGCCGATTACAAAATACAAAAATGAAGTCGCTACGACCGTCATAGCCAAAAAGCCCGTCCTGCGGTCAAACATTTTCCAGCCCAGATAATATGTACAAAAAATCCCGCCCAAAGCGCACAGTGCCGGAAACAGCCGCGCGGCAAATTCATTCTGTCCGAAAATCAGCATGAAAACAGCCGTAATCCAGTATTGCAGAGCCGGTTTTTCAAAATATTCCACGCCGTTTAGATGCGGTGTGATGAAATTGCCGCTCGCCAGCATTTCCCGCGGAATTTCCGCATATCTGCCTTCATCGGGATTTATCAGCGGATAAAAACCGAGATGCCAGATGTATAATACGCATATTACAGCTAAAACAGCACAAACAACGGGTTTAGTTATAGTAAATCCATCTGCAATATATTTTTTTCCAGCGGTGAGATTTACACCCTTATCCATAGGTATTCCTCCTAATATTTCACTTTACTGAAATATTAATCCACCTTTCTGAAATGAAACTGAAAAATTTTGCAGAGAAAAATTTTATGTTGTAAAATGAACTTAATTGTCAATCAGAGGAAATAATCAACTACACAGAAATGAGGTATTCATATGAAAAAAGTTTTAACCATAGCCGGTTCGGATTGCAGCGGCGGAGCCGGTATTCAGGCGGATATAAAGACAATCACGGCGCATAAAATGTATGCCATGAGCGCCATTACCGCCTTGACTGCTCAAAACACCACAGGTGTTTACGGTATTTTAGATGCCGGAGCTGACTTTGTCGGACTGCAGCTCGACTGCATTTTTCAGGACATCTACCCTGATGCCGTAAAAATCGGCATGGTGGCAAATAAAGACATCATAACAATGATTGCTGATAAACTCATCGAATATAAAGCCAAAAATATCGTAGCCGACCCTGTCATGGTTTCCACAGCGGGCAGCCGCCTAATGGAAGAAGATGCAGCCGCCACTTTAATCGAAAAACTGCTGCCGATTGCGACTTTAATCACGCCGAACCTGCCGGAAGCAGAAGTTCTCTGCGGCTTTCCGATAAAAAATCAGGCTGACTGCATAAAAGCGGCGGAAACGATTGCAAAAAAAATTCCGACGGCTATTTTAATTAAAGGCGGTCATCTGACCGATACGGCTGACGATTTATTATGGGATAAAGGCGATATCCATTGGTTCAAAGGCGAACGCATAAACAACCCGAATACGCACGGCACCGGCTGCACGCTGTCCTCCGCCATCGCCTCCAACCTAGCCGCTGGATACGACCTGGCAGCGAGCATTCAAAATGCCAAAAACTATATCACAGGAGCTTTAAAAGCCAATCTAAACCTCGGCAAAGGCAGCGGACCATTAAATCATATTTATCAATTTGGTGCAATGTAATTGCACCAGATACTTTTTCTTTGTTGCCCAAAGAAAAAGTACCCAAAAAGAAATGCTCTTTAACGTTTCGCTAACGTTGCACTGGGCGAGCCTTCGCAGCTCTTCTATGAACATAGTCGGTACAACGGCTCGAAACATTCGGAATTTGGCTCGTGCCTTCAGATATTCAGCAAGAACTAAAAACTGAGCTGTTGACACTGCAATTTGCCAATCATGCTGAATTTTTGTCTGCGTTGGAGATTTTCACGGTAGCTCCAGCTATTAAAAATAAAATTTATTAGATGTGTTTTTAGTTCAAATGTTTGAGCGTAAGTGAGTTTTTGAACGTTACAGCTAATAAATTTTATTTTTAAAGTGAAAATATCTTAGCAGTGCACGAACCAAGGCACTTTTAAGATAGCTCTTGGTACTTTAGCATTTAGAGCTATCTTATGCCGTAAGGTGAATTTTCGGCAACTTTTCTTTGTGCCAGCAAAGAAAAATTGCCCGGCGCAATATAAGAATAAATTAGGAAATACTTCTCTTTATCATATATTGCGCTGAACAGCACACTCTATCCAAAATAAAAAAAGACTGTTACATGAAAAATCGCATGTAACAGTCTTTTTCTATTTATCAATGGTGGAACAAACGGATACCTACAAATGCCATTGCCATATTGTATTTATCGCACGTTGCAATAACATTATCATCGCGGATGGAACCGCCGCTTTGCGCTACGAATTCCACGCCGGATTTATGCGCACGTTCGATATTGTCGCCGAACGGGAAGAATGCGTCGGAGCCTAAGGATACACCTTTTACCTGTGCCAGCCAAGCCTGTTTTTCTTCTTTTGTAAATACAGGCGGTTTTTCCGTAAATACACGTTTCCATTCGTCACCGCCGAGCAGGTCCATATATTCATCGGAAATATACACATCAATAGCATTATCGCGGTCCGGACGGCGAACATCCGGCTTAAACGGCAGATTTAAAACCTGCGGAGCCTGGCGCAAATGCCAGATATCAGCTTTATTGCCGGCAAGACGAGTGCAGTGCACGCGGGACTGCTGACCGGCGCCGATGCCGATAGCCTGACCGTCTTTAGCGTAGCATACGGAATTGGACTGCGTATATTTAAGCGTAATCAATGAAATGAGTAAATCGCGCTTTGCCGCTTCAGGAATGTTTTTATTCTTAGTCGGAATGTTTTTAAACAGTTCTTCCGTAATTTTAACGTCATTGCGTTTCTGTTCAAACGTTACGCCGAATACTTCCTTCGTTTCCAGTTCCGGAGCTTTATAATCAGGGTTCATCTGAATTACAAGGTAATTGCCTTTGCGTTTCGTTTTCAATATTTCCAGAGCTTCCTCACTGTAGGAAGGAGCGATAACGCCGTCGGAAACTTCACGCGCCAGAAATCTTGCTGTAGCAGCGTCACATTCATCGGACAGAGCCGCAAAATCGCCGTAAGAAGACATGCGGTCAGCACCACGAGCGCGGATATAAGCCGTAGCCATCGGTGTGAGTTCAATACCTTCCACAAAATACATCTTTTTCAGTGTATCCGACAGCGGCACAGCAACAGCAGCACCCGCTGGGCTTACGTGTTTAAAAGAAGCTGCCGCAGGAAGACCTGTAGCTTCGCGCAGTTCGCGCACCAGCTGCCAGCTGTTAAAGGCATCCAGAAGATTGATATAACCTGCTCTGCCGTTTAAAACGGTGAACGGCAAATCCTGTCCATCCTTCATATACACGCGCGCCGGTTTCTGATTAGGGTTGCATCCGTACTTTAATTCCATAGAATTCATTACGATTTCCTCCAATAGATTAAAATTTATTTTGCCCAGACGGTCGGCTTTAATATACTGTGCTTCATGTGGTTAACTCCACTTCCGTCAGTTACACAGTTTCTACATAAAATTTATCATTTCACAAGTTTAGTGTCAAGATTACAGAAATTTTAAAAGGATTTTAAATATCGGTTAGCGAAATAATTATAGATAGAACTTCTGTAGATTTGCAATATGTAGATACTTTTGTGAAAGGTTTTAGGAGGGTTTTATTTATGGTAAAAAATATAGCTGTATTAACAAGCGGCACAGACGCACCGGGCATGAACGCCGCCATCAGAGCCGTTGTTCGTACTGTGATCAGCAATGGTTCCCGCATTTGGGGCGTTTTCGACGGTTACCGCGGTCTTGTTGATGATAATATGCAGGAAATGACTTCCGTATCGGTAGCTGATACCATTCAGCGCGGCGGCACATTCCTCGGAACAAGCTTCTGCAAACGCTGGTACACACCGGAAGGCCGTCAGCTGGCTTACGAAAATCTCAAAAAGCACAATATTGATGCACTCGTTGTCATCGGCGGCGACGGCAGCTTGCGCGGCGCGGAAGAATTTGCCAGAGAAACCGGCTTCCCTGTAATCGGCATTCCAGCAACAATCGAAAATGATATCTGGGGCACGGATTATGCCATCGGCTGCGATACGGCCGCTAATACGATTTTACACGCAATCAATCAGATAAGAGATACGGCAGCAGCACATCATCGTATTTTCATTTTGGAAGTAATGGGCAATAAATACGGCTGGCTTGCTACATACACAGCTGTTGCAGGCGGCGGAAACCTGGTAATCGTTCCTGATGAAGAATACGACCAGGAAAAAGTCATTGCCAGAGCTAAACAGCTTCATGACGAAGGCAAGACGTATCTAGTGATTTTAGCTTCCGAAGGTGTAGCCGACATGCAGTCGCTCGCTAAGGAAATGCAGGAAAAAACAGGCGTTTCCACTCGCCTTACGACTTTGGGTCTCGTGCAAAGAGGCGGTTCGCCGACGGCTAACGACCGTGTATATGCAAGCATTCTCGGTGAACAGGCTGCCCTTGCCGCTATATCCGGCCTGTACGGCGTTGTATTCGGACTGAAAGACGGCAAAGTTGTAAGCATTGACCTGCGCGATGCCGTAACAAACAAAAAAGTTTATCCGGAAGATTTAAAACACCTGGCAGAAATCATCTCCTATTAATTAATTTAATAGTTACTTTCATAAAATAAAGCTGTAACAAAAGAGTTCACTCCATTGTTACAGCTTATTTTTTATTTTTTAACTATCAATTCATAAATAGTACGAGATTTGTAGTTCTTATTTCTTTTCAATATCGGTTTTATAAACATCGGCATATTAACAGCATTCGGTGCAAATTGCGGTTCCAAGCAAAAACCGCTGTAATTTCTTATTGGCACATTATCTTTTCCTACAGCATTTCCATCAAGATAACTGCTTGTATAAAATTCACAGCAAGGCATATCTGTATACGCTTTCAATATTATTCCCGACTTAACTGAATATGCCGTAGCAAAATGAACAATATGACTGTTTTTACGTTTTTTTATAATGTAATTTACATTGTAGCCATTTGCATTTTTTATCTGATAATATTCACTGGCAATATTTTTTCCTATAAATTGTTTTTTTCTTAAATCCATTGGCGTATTCATTACTGGCAAAATTCTTCCCGTAGGTAAAAAATCTTTACCATCTTCACTAAACTCATCCGCAAATATTTGGATTTCGTTATCCAACATATTACCTTCATTATAACCATTAAGATTAAAATACGTATGATTGGTTAAGTTGCAAATTGTATCTTTTGTCGATTTTGCTTCATAATCAATAAACAATTTATTTTTTCTTATCGTATATATTACTGAAACAACCAATCGACCAGGATATCCTTCTTCCTTATCTGCGCTGATATATGTCAATTTTAATGAATTATCATCAAGTATATTCGCTTGCCATAGTTTTTTATTGAAACCGGAAAAACCGCCATGTAAATGATTATGTCCTTCATTTCTTGATAAAATATATTTTTTACCCATCAAAACAAATTCAGCATTTTTAATACGGTTACAGCATCTACCCACAATACAGCCAATATACGAATTCTGCTGCTCATATGATATTACATTATCATAACCCAAAACAACATCGCAATCATTATTTTTTCTATCTTTGACTATTAAAGCTACAATCGCTGCTCCATATGCAGAAGCTTTTAATCTTAAATATGAATTGTTTAATTCATACAGATAAACATTCTCTCCATTTGATGTTTTGCCAAATAAACTGCGTGAAATCATACTATATACCTCTACTTCTTTATTTGTATTTTCAAATAATCTGTTAATTCTTCTACTGAATAACATATTTTATCAGGCTTTTTTGCTTTTATAGCAACCTCATTTTGTAGAGTGGCATACAGTACGGAAACAATTTTTACATCTATTTTTCGGGCGCTGTCAATATCACTCGGCATATCACCTATATAAATCAGCTCCTGCGACTGTAATGAACATTTCTGTAAAATCTGCTTTATACATTCATCCTTTACAGATTTTTGCAATGATCCCGTCTTAACAATATCAAAAATATCTGTCATATTGTATTTTTTCAATGAAATATCCGTTGTTTTTCTGCTTTTTCCTGTTACTAAACCGACTAAAACATTATATTTCTTTAACATTTCTATCAGTTCAATAATACCTTTATACGGAGTAGCACACATCTCATGTTCCGCAATATAATACTGGTAAAACAATTTACATGCTTCATCATAATGCTTCGGCACCAACTTTAAAATACTTCCCTCTTCGGACGGACCAAACGTTTCAGCTATTTCATCGTACGATAAAGTCCGCCGCAAAAAAGGTTCTGTAGCCTGTTGTATTGCCTTCACCACTAACGGTAATGTATCACCAATGGTTCCGTCAAAATCAAATAAAACAGCTTTTATCATAAAATCACTTCTCATTAAAATTATTTTATTCTATGATATCTCTGTTTTATATTAAAAATGAATGTATCATTTTCCTATTTAATGGACTATTTATTTCTATAATCGGACGGTGACATGCCTGTTATTTTTTTGAAAGTACGCGAAAAATAATACTGGTCCTTATATCCGAGTCTTTCAGCCACTTCATATATCAATAAATCTGTAGAACGAAGCAGTTTACATGCTTCCTGCACCTTTAAATTAATATAAAAATCCATCGGTGAATGTTGCGTTGCCTTTTGAAATATATCATTTAAATGGCTTTTTGAGCATTTAAACTCATCCAATATCTGTTTCAACGTCAAATTTTTATCTAAATTCTTATACATAAAACGAACAATATATGTTACTTGGCGATTTTCACTAGATACACTCTTTGGCTTTTCACGGCAATACGTTTCTCCCATAATCAAATTTAATACCTGAGAAATATAAATAAAATTGCCCAAACTATAATACGATACATCCAATACCCTAAATAACAAATCAAACAGAAAAAACATGCGGTTAATAGATGCTTCTGTTGAAAAATGTATAATACGGCATTCATCCAAAGGAAAATACTTCGTATCTTCGCCTTTAATATGCACCCACAAAATACTCCACGGGTTTTCATCGCAAGCATAATAAAAATGTCCCTTGTTTCTCGGAATGCAAAAAGCTTCATTTTTCTGTAAAATGTATTCTTTATTATCTACAGATATTACGCCTTTACCCTCTGTACAATAGAAAAAAATATATTGGTCAACTCCTTCTTTTCGTTCTCGATAATGGTGCTCAGCTTTAGGGAAATATCCAATATCTGTCAAATACATTCTCTTTACCTGCGGATGGTTTACATAATCCTGAAAGACTTCAATAGGCAAAACTATCAAACGTTCACCTTTAAAGCCATCTCTCTTTTTATTATCAATTATCTGTTCCATATAAAAAACTTACCACATATTTGGAATATTGTCCATCTTTATATTAGATTAGATATTTTATTTATTTTTATTCTATTATAAAATCTTAATAGAGATTAAGAAAAACCAAAAGGAGTAGATTAATTTGGCAACTATTGATAAAGTTAAGGTATGGCAGGAAGATTTAATCATTCCTACATACAAAGTATATAATCCAGAAAAAAATCCATTATTTATTGAAAAAAGAGCATATCAAGGCAGTACAGGAAAAGTGTATCCTCTGCCTGTTACCGAAAAAATTTCCGATATAAAAGAAAATGTATCCTATAAAGCGATATTTTTAGAAAATGAATATTTAAAAGTTATGGTACTGCCAGAACTCGGCGGACGCATTCAGCGTGCTTATGATAAAACAAACGGCTATGATTTTGTTTATTACAATCATGTGATAAAACCGGCTTTAGTCGGTCTTACTGGTCCGTGGATTTCCGGCGGTATTGAATTTAACTGGCCGCAACATCACCGTCCATCCACTTATTCACCAGTTGATTATAACATCAGTGAAAATCCAGACGGTTCCTGTAGTGTTTATGTAAGCGAAATTGATAAAATGTACGGCACTAAAGGTATGGCACAAATTTCTTTATATCCAGATAAAGCATATATTGAAATTAAAGGTCAACTGTACAATCATACGGATACACCGCAAACATTTTTATGGTGGGCAAATCCTGCTGTCCCAGTGAATGATAATACCTATTCTGTCTTTCCTCCAGATGTAAATGCCGTCATGGACCATGGAAAAAGAGCTGTATCTACATTTCCAATTGCCACTGGCGAATATTATAAAGCAGATTATTCTGCCGGAGTAGATATTTCCCGCTACAAAAATATTAAAGTTCCTACTTCTTATATGGCAGCCCATTCCAATTTCAATTTCATCGGTAATTATGATGAAAAACTACAGGCTGGTTTACTTCATGTTGCTGACCACCATATCTCTCCCGGTAAAAAACAGTGGACTTGGGGCAACAGTGATTTCGGCAAAACATGGGATAATAACTTAACAGATGAAGACGGTCCATACATCGAACTTATGACCGGTGTTTATACCGACAATCAACCTGATTTTACTTGGCTCAAACCACATGAAGAAAAAACATTCGTACAGTATTTCATGCCGTATAAACAAGTTGGCAGAGTAGGCAACGCTACAAAAGATGCTATGCTCAGCATTACAAAAGACAATCAAAATAAATTTACTTTAAAAGTCTATGCTACAGGTACTTACACTGATACAGACATCCAAGTCATAGCCAAAGATACAACTATCTACAAGACTACAGCCGATTTGTCGCCAAAAACATGTTTTATGGCTGAGTTTACAGCACAAGACGATTTAACTGACTGCAAAGTATTTGTAAAACATAATGGCAGAACACTTGTTAATTACAACGTATACAAATCAGAATTAAAGCCAATTCCTCAACCGGCTGAGTACATGAAAAAACCGCAGGAAATGAAATCACTGGAAGATTTATATCTTGCCGGCACTCATTTAGAACAGTATCGCCATGCAACGTTTGAACCGGCTGATTACTATGAAGAAGGACTGCGCCGCGACAGTAAGGATATTCGTCTGAACAATGCTTACGGCCTACTGCTTTTCAAACGCGGACGTATTAAAGACAGCATCAAATATTTCGAAACGGCCATAGAAAAACAAACATGGAAAAATCCAAATCCTTATTACGGTGAATGTTATTTTAATTTAGGTCTTGCTCTCGAAGCTACCGAGCAGGATGATAAAGCATTTGATGCTTTTTATAAAGCAACCTGGAGTGCTGAAATGCAAAATACCGGTTTTTACTGGCTGGCTTGTCTTGCCGCAAGAAAAGGTAATTATAACGAAGCTTTGGATTTTATAAATAAATCTCTGATTAGAAACTGGCACGATATGAAAGCCCGTACCTTAAAACTGGCTCTGCAGCGATTATTGAATATTGACAACACAAAATTACTGCAGGAAAGTATGGATATCGACCCATTATACATGGGTTGTTTGTATGAACAGGCTTTAAACATAAATGATTTTACTGCATGGAAAGAAAAAATGCGTCAATTTGCTCATAATTACCTTGAATTATCACTTGATTACATGAAAGCAGGTTTATTCGACGATGCGCTTACTATTTTAAAACACTGTCCAGATAAAAATCCATTATGTTCCTATTATCAAGGATATATATACAATAAAATCGGCCAAACAACAAAAGCTGATAAATATTATGAAAAAGCGGAAACACTCTGCCCTGACTACTGTTTCCCTAACCGTTTGGAAGAAATCACCATTTTGCAGAACGCCATCCGCTCTTCTCACAATATGCCTATGGCCCATTATTATTTAGGCAATCTGCTCTATGATAAAAAACAATATCGGGAAGCCGTTTTCCATTGGGAAAAATCTATCGAAATAAAATCTGACTTAGCAGTAGCTTACAGAAATCTGGCCATAGCTTACTATAATAAACAGCATGATACTGCTAAAGCTTTAGAAATGATGCAAAAAGCCTGCAACCTCGACAGCAGCTATCCGCGCTTATGGTTGGAATTTGATCAGCTAGCTGCTAAAGCCCATATCAGCAAAGAACAACGTCTTTCCATAATGCAGCAGCATTTAGAAATTACCAAACAACGTGATGATTTGTATCTGCGCTATATAACACTGCTGAATTGCACAGGCCATTACACAGAAGCCCTTGCCGCTCTAAAAACACATCGTTTCCATCCGTGGGAAGGCGGTGAAGGCAAAGTAAGTACTCAATACCGTTACGCTTTAATCCAGCTGGCAATTCAGGATTTAAAAGACAATAAGCCACAGAAAGCTATTGATAATTTATTGGCAACATTAAGTTATCCGAAAAATCTTGGTGAAGGCAAATTACCGAATGTAAAAGATAATGAAGCATATTATTATCTCGGCATTGCTTATGATATGTTAAATGAAATTGATAAAGCCAAAGAATACTGGCAGCTGGCAACATTAGGCGATACTCAACCTAGCAGTGTACTCTATTACAATGACCAACCGTCTGATTATATCTTCTATCAAGGCTTGGCTAACGAAAAATTAGGCAATATGGCAGGTGCTTTAAAATCTTATCATCAATTAATTATTTTCGGTGAAAAACATTTGTTTGACAATGTGGAATATGATTTCTTTGCTGTATCCCTGCCAGAAATTGAAGTATTCCAGGATGATATCAAACTACGCAATACACAATACTGCAATTATCTGCGCGCTCTCGGCAGTATCGGTATAAAGAAAACTACAGAAGCAAACCGCCTCTTACAGGATATTCTTTCCAAACAAGATGATTATCAGGGTGCACTGGCTCACTTAAAATTCTGCTGACAAATTAATAAATCGGTGCAGGAGCAATTCTCCCGCACCGAAAATAAATATCTTGTTTTTGCTGTAGTATTTATTATTTCTATATGAATAAATGATAAGAGAAGAGGAATTTATATGGAAAACAATTTAAAAATCAATCAAGACGTTGTCCAATCACACAAAAAATATGTGGCAATTGCCGGTGCAATGGCAGGTTTACTGTTCGGTTTGGACTGCGGCGTCATGGGCGGAGCACTGCCTTTCGTAGCCCAGGACTTACAGCTCGACAGTAATCTTCAGGAATGGGTTGTAAGTGCTATGATGCTCGGAGCCGCCATTGGTGCAATAGCCACAAATAAAATTTCCGTACTGCTCGGCCGTAAAAAATCTCTGTTCTGGGGAGCTGTATTATTCTGTATCGGTTCATTAGGCTGCGCTTTTTCACCAAATGTCAATATATTAATTCTATGTCGATTAATTTTAGGTTTTTCTATCGGCATAACCTCGTATACCGGTCCTTTATATTTAGCTGAAATGTCCGAAAAGAAAACACGCGGCCGATTAATCGCTATGTATCAGCTTATGTGTACATTCGGCATATTGCTTGCCTATCTGTCAGACACGTATTTCAGCTTTGATGCCGACTGGCGCACCATGTTAGGAATTGTAAGTATTCCCGCATTTATTCTTATCGCTTTAGTTCTGCGTCTGCCGGAAAGTCCTCGCTGGCTTGCCGCTAAAGGTGATTTTCAACAAGCTGAACAAATTTTATACAATCTGCGCGAAACAGCCAACGAAGTAACAAATGAATTAAATGAAATACGGGGCGCTTTAACTATAAAACAGGCCGGTTGGAGTCTCTTTAAATCCAATAAGAATGTCCGTCGCGCCGTATTTTTAGGAATGCTCATAATGCTCATGCAGCAGTTTACTGGTATGAATATTATATTTTATTATGCTCCTACCGTTTTTGGTCTAGCTGGATTTTCTTCATCTCTGGACCAGATGATATTTACCGTTTTGTGCGGTGCTGTAAACTTATTTGCTACCATTATAGCTATGCGTTTTGTAGATAAATGGGGTCGTAAATACATCTTAAAAATAGGGTTCAGTATTGTAGCTTTAAGCATGATTATAATAGGTATCTGCATGTACTGCATAGTTAACAACTTATCTTATGCCTGGGTACCTGCTACTGCCGTTGCTATCATATTTATCTGCATCATAGGTTATGCCATGAGCGCCGCTCCTGTATGCTGGACACTCTGTGCAGAAATACAGCCCTTAAAAAGCAGGGAATTCGGCATTGCCTGCTCCACTGCTACCTGCTGGATAAGCAGCACTATCTTAGGCGCAACATTTTTAACTTTGGTTAATACGTTAGGTGCTGCCGGTACTTTCTGGTTATACGCCGCATTAAACATCTTATTTATTATAATCACAATCCGTTTAATTCCAGAAACAAAAGGCATATCGCTGGAAACTATTGAAAAAAATCTTATGGACGGTAAACCATTAAGAAAAATCGGTTTATAAAAATCCTCTAAGAGCTCTGTGCTCTTAAATAAAATAATCCTAAATAAAGCTGTAACAAAAGAGTTCACTCCATTTGTTACAGCTTCTTTTTTACAGTATGAACAATTCCAGAATAAACACGCTGCAGCAGCACGATACAGCAACCTGAAACAGACTCGCGCCAAACCACGCCGCTACAATGCCTACAAAAAGCGCCAGCGTACCGGAAAGAGGGCTTTGCGTCGCATTGACAATCGCCGGGAAAGTCATGACAGCCAGCGTAATATATGGTACATAATACAAAAACGACTGGATAAACCGGCTTTTTATCTGTTTTTGAATTAACGTAAGCGGCACAATGCGTATCATCATGCTCACGCCCGCCATTATCAGTATATAAATGTAAATTTCACTGTTAGTCATTTTGCTCCTCCTGATTTACCGGAAATAAAACAGCGGCCAGTGAAGCCAGAATAATCGTAAGCAGTATTATCCGCGTGGCATCGGACAGCTCCGAAATATACGGCACATAATTTGCAATATAGCTTGCAACGAAACTGAGCAGTACGAACAAACCGATAATCTTATTCTTACGCGCTGGCGGAATGATTACCGCCAGAAACATGCCGTACAGCGCCACGCTGAAAGCGCTGACCAGACTCACGGACAGCAGATTGCCCGCGATAATCCCCAGTGCCGTACCGACTGACCAGCACGGTATCGTAACGAGCATTGCACCGTAAGTATAAAACGGATTGAGATATCCCGGCCGCGCAATCGTTATCGCAAACAACTCGTCCGTAATATCAAAACCAATTAATAGGCGGTGATACCACGGCGTATCAGGATGCATACGCTGGCTCAGTGCACAGCTCATGATTAAATAACGTGAATTGGCAATTAAAATAACAAGAAACATTTCCAAATATGTAGCCATTGTGGCAATTACCGTAAATCCGGCATATTCTCCGGCAGAAGCATTCGTCAACAGACTGGCCAAAAATCCCTGAAAAGCCGACAGACCGGCATTTTTAGCCGCAATTCCCAGCGAAAACGAAACGGCCAGATACCCCAGAGCAATCGGTATACCATCACGCATACCGTCTTTAAAAACCTGCCTGTTTACGGATGAATTCTGACAGATGAAACCATTTAAATTCGCTTTTTCCATGACAGTATTTCCTTTCTTTCTATTTTTTCAATAATATTATAGCAATACCATTTACATAAATAAAACGAATATTTATAATGAGTTCATAAGTTATACTAATGGGGGAATTAGATGATATCACGCTACGGGATTTTCTGCAAAGTTATCGAATTGGCCAGTTTCAGTAAAGTCGCCCGCAAAATCGGCTATTCACAAAGCGCCGTAAGTCAGACCATAAAATCGCTGGAAAAAGAACTCGGCGTCATCTTAATTGACCGCAAAAAAGACGGCATCACCTTAACTTCCGACGGAAAGGAATTTCTGCCGTATCTGGAAGCTATCTACAGCGCGGAATGTGCACTGGAACAAAAACATAAGGAAATCACGGGGCTGGAAAACAGTATTATCCGCCTAGGGACATTTACCAGCGTAAGCCGCAACATACTGCCGCAATTAATGAAGCAGTTCAAAAAAATCTATCCCAATGTCAACTTTATTCTCAAACAGGGCGAATATACGAGTATTCAAAAATGGGTTCAGACAAACAGTGTCGATTTCGGTTTTGTAAACAGCAACGCCGTCAGCGGAATTGATGTCGAAGTACTGTATGAGGATGAAATGCTCGCCGTACTGCCGCCCAACCATCCCCTTGCGCAAAACGAAATGATTTCACTGGCGCAACTGGCCAAAGAACCGTTTATCCTACTTGATGAAGGTGACTACAGCGTAATCATGAACGCTTTTCAGAAACTACATCTATCACCGCAGATTGAATACGAAGTATATGATGATTATTCCATTTTAGCTATGGTTCGCCAAGGACTGGGCGTTTCCGCCATGTACGGTCTTGTCCTGAACGGTTTGGAAAAAGGTCTGCAAATACGCCCCATCCGAGAAAAACCGACACGCCCCGTGGCACTTGCCTGGCAGAATAAAAACACCATGTCCCTGGCTTCACGCCGCTTTATGGAGTTTATCCAAAAATTTTTTGCACAAAAATAAGCGATATGTCTTTACATATCGCTTTTATATTCCCTTCCATGATTTTCGATATTTTCCCGGAGGCATTCCTACAATATTATTGAATACCGATTGAAAATAATTGGAATTATTATATCCGCAATGAAAAGCAATCTCTGTAATCGTTAAATCTGTACTGAGCAGTAAATTCTGTGCTTCCTTAATTCTTTGCTGAATAACATACTGCATAGGTGAATATCCTATATATTTTTTAAATGTATGTGAAAGATAATACTCACTGATATGCAAATTTTGCGCCATACTTTTTAAATTAATTTCATCAAGATAATGTTCATCAATATATTCCTTAATATACACACCTAAATTATAATCATCTTTTTGATGCGATGCTTTTTCTTTTTGATTTATATTATATATAATTGCCAATAATGCACATAAAATATAATTGTTACTACTGCTTGTATTTATATTCCGTTTTGCATTCAATAAAGTAAGCTCCTCAAATAAAGAAAAGCAATAGGCTATTTTAGGAAAAGTCTTTAATGTAGAAATTACAGGCATTTGTTCCGCATCAACCAATTTATTTTTTTCCATGTTTTTTATTTGCAAATTTTTTATACCTATTATATAAGCTACCGTATTATTATCATCTTCTAAGGTATTGTGCAAAACATCACTGTTAATCAAAACTAAGTCGCCTTTTTTCAAACGATATGAGTTATTATCAATAGTACAGTGATTTATGCCATGCTCTACAAATAAAATTTCTCCGACATTCTGATGACGATGAAATTCTGCCAGTTCTTCAGAAAAACTGGTTATTTTTTGTAAATAAGACAAACAGGGGGCAAAATTTAATTCAAAAATATCAGTGTATGATTCATTAAAATCATATTGCAGCATAAAAGCTATCCTCCTTCATCATAAAATCTCTGAAAATTACAAGTAATAGAATAAAAAGCAATATTTCGAAGTAAAAACACCTATAAACTTACTAAAAGAACAAGATTTCAGAGATATACTAATTTAGAACTGACTATAATATATTTCAGAAGGATGATGCTTCATAAATTTATGACACTATTATAGTAGCAAATAAAATAAAAAAAATCTATACTTTTTTACAAATTACATGTAATTTATCAAAAAAATATAAAACAAGGAGCGTGTGTTAATATGCTAAAATGGTTTTTAACGGGAGTCAATAAACCAAGAATTCAAGACTCCAATGTAGTAAAAAAGATGTATCATACTTACCGTCTTCAATTAGTAACCACCATGATATTAGGCTATGGTATGTATTATGTTATGCGCATGACTTTAGGCGTAGCCAAAAAACCTATGCTTGACGCTGGTTTTAGCGCCACTCAGCTCGGCGAAATGGGCTTTGCTATGATGATTGCTATCGCCGTAGGTAAATGCGCCAACGGTTTTATCGCTGATTACTGCAATATTAAAAAGATTGTGCCGCTGGGACTTCTCGGCGCAGCCGTTGTCAATGTTATTTTAGGTTTTTCTGATGCCTGGTATATTTTCGTAGCTTTATGGTTTGTAAACGGTGTTTTCCAGTCAATGGGTTCAGCACCATGTATCACCTCACTTTCTCAATGGTTTTCTAAAAGCCAGCTGGCTACGTACTATGGTGTATTCAGTATTGCTCACTATGTAGGTGAAGCGGCCACGTATCTCGGTACTGCTATGATTATCCTGGCTTTCGGCTGGCATGCAGCCTTCTTTATGCCGGGTGTTGCCTGCATCGTCTTAGCCTTCATTATGTATCGCTTTATGAAAGACCGTCCTGAAACATATGGCCTGCCTAGCGCCAACGAATTTGAAGGCGAAACCAGCCAAGAAAAAGCTGAACAGAAAGTTTCCACTAAAGAAGCTCAATTAATGGTAATCAAAAATCCTTATGTATGGCTTTTAGCAGCAGCTGCTATCTGCCTTGGTATTTCCCGTTATTCCATCAGCAGCTGGGGCGTTATTTTCCTTCAGGAAGCTAAAGGTTTTGACCTTATAACAGCCGGTTCCATTATGGCCCTTTCTCCGATTTTAGGCGGTGTCGGTTCCTTCTTATCCGGTTTTATTTCTGATAAAATTTTCAAATCCCGTCATTCTGTAACAACTATCGTATTCGGCGTAATGATGCTCATTGGCCTTGTCGGCATCTGCTATGTTCCTGCCAACTCTTATTATCTTACCGCTTTATTCGTATCCATTTTCGGCTTTGGTCTCGGCGTTATCTTATGTTTCGTCGGCGGACTTTTAGCTGTTGACCTTTGCCCTCGTAAAGCCACCGGTGCCGCTATGGGTGTAATCGGTCTTCTTGCTTACGGCGGCAGTGCTGCACAGGACTTAGTAAACGGCTTTCTGATGGATTCCGCCAAAGTTGTCGTAAACGGCGTAACAACTTATCATTTCGGTACAATCACTACTTTCTGGATTGCTTCCGTTGCTATTATGACAATATTAATCGTTCCTACACTCTGGGCAAAAAGAGTAAAACACGACGAAGACTAACCAATAAGGTGAACATATGAAAATTACAGTAGATACTCATACACACACATTGCTTTGCCGCCATGCTTTCAGTACAGTAACGGAAGATATAAAAGCTGCTGCCGACAAAGGTCTTAACGGCATTGGGCTGACAGAACACGGACCCGGTTATCCCGGCAGTGTAAATTATGCTTATTTCAATACGTATAGAGATATACCGACTCAAATGTACGGTATAAAAGTTTTTCGCGGCGCAGAAGCTAATTTTATGGACTTAGACGCTACATTGGATTTTACGGATGAACAGCTCAAAAAACTTGATATTGTCATTGTCAGCTGTCATAAAGAATGTTTGGCACCAAATGCTACTAAAGAACAAATAACCCAAATGATGGAAAAAACCCTGCAAAATCCGTATATAGATATCATAGGACATCCTGATAACCCAATTTACCCTGTAGATATTGATAAATTAGCCCGATTGGCTAAAGCTAACAACAAAGCTTTAGAAATAAACAACAGTTCTCCAGCCGCCAGACCAGGCAGTGAACCGATATGCCGGGAAATTATTTTGGCCGCTAAAAAATACGGTACATTACTGAGCGTCGGCTCTGATGCACATTACCATCCAGTCGTCGGCAAATTCGATTATGCTTTGAAGCTTTTAGAAGAATACAATTTTCCAGAAGAGCAAATAATAAACAGTTCACTGGAACGATTAGAAAACTTTTTAGCAAATCATCATAATAAATAGCACAGAAAGAAGTCTTGCGCTAAAATAAAAATAACTACAATATAAAATTAATTTACTATGCTGATAAAATACAAAGTTCATAGCAGTACAATACTCTATATTCATTTAAGATAATCTAATCTTAATTAAGCTTTTTGTGCTAGTTAATTTCTCAAAGCAGTATAATAGTTTGTATTTAGTGAGGTTAAGTGACAACATCAAACGAATATAAACTATTATACTGCTGGTTTAAAGGCTCGATATTTTACTAGCACAACGAATTAGTTAAATATAAAAGTATTATACTGCTATTAATCAGCATAATAAATCAGAATTAGTAAATTGGCAGAGGAGTTTTATGTATCATGAGTATGAATAAAATTATCAATGGACCATATTTATTGGCCCCTACAACTTCACAAATTACAATAGCTTGGGAAATGATACAACCGCATGATTTAAAACTTACGTATAATAACAATACAACAGCAAATGATGTGATTTGTGGCGATATCTCATATAAACGTGAACCGGCCTGCCGAGAATACGAAAACGGCTGTTATTTATATACATGCGTACTTAATAACCTCCAAGCAGGAAGCTGTTATACTTATCGGATTTATGATAATGAACAGTTATTATCACAAGGTGAATTCCGTACCTTTCAGGAAAAACCGGCTAAAATCCGTTTGATAACTGTTTCCGATTCGCATCTTTTCCATACGGAAAAACAATTTTCCGCTATGATAGACAAAACATCTCCCGACTTAATCCTGCACAGCGGCGACATTTCCTTCGGTACAGGATACCAGCGTGAACAATACGAACAAAATTGGTTTCAGAAAATTCCTGAAGTCTTAAAAAAAGTTCCTGTATATTATGTGCCGGGAAATCACGATGACGGTAATTTCTACGAAACTTTTTTTGCCACTCCTCAAGCTGAAACGGTAAATACATTTGACAATGGCTATACTTATTCCTTTGATTACGGGAATACTCACTTTGTTATGGTTAACAGTAATCCTTGGGGACTGTTTGAAATGAATGCTGTTAATTCCGGATTGAATGCTGATAATAAGACAAAAAAATATATCTCCGATATTTTAAAATGGGTTGAAGCTGATTTAAATACGCCAAAAGCAAAAAAAGCAAAATGGCGCATTATGGTTTTACATCATCCGTATACGGATGAATTCAACAATAAATACATTGTGCCGATTGCTGAACGCAACAAAGTAAATTTAGTTATCGGCGGTCATTTACATTATTATACGAAAACAGTTTCTATAAATCCTGATGTAGGCTCCGAAACTATCTATATTTCACAAGGAAGCCTGCAAGATGCTGAAGCTGATATATCAAAAATAGAAGAACGCCGCTTATTCGGTGATTTCCCTGAAGTTATGGCCATCGGGCATAATAACTATGGTATACTCGAAATCAATGATAATGAACTTTGCTATAATTTATACGGTTTTACCGAAAACTCATCTGAATTGGTGGATACCATAAAAATAAACCATAATTCAAGCAAGCTGAAAATCGAAGATATTGAAATAACTCGCCTTGATAACATCGGAAATGTGGAAATATCCGCTCAAATTCAAAATCTGAGCAGCAATCTGACTGCAGCCAAATTATCACTCTTTGACAATAAAAAAGAACATATTATAAATCTTTTCGGCAATAAGAAAAATTCTCATGTAATATTGTTGGAAGCAAACGAACAGCGAAAAGTACACCTTTTCTATCAAGCTATTGAACCCGGCAGACATGAAATACGCGTTGAAGATGTTGTTCAAGATATTCTCGTTTTCGAACCGAACCAATTATCTTTTGAACATATGAAACTTTTCGTCAGTGATGAAGATAAAGGCGACTGCCTCAACGCCAGTATCGAAGCCACCAACAATCTGGACAGAGAAATATTCACTTCTGTACCGCTGTATATAAATCAGCATATTGCTGAAAGTAAAAATGTATTTTTCCGCGCTCATGAAAAAAAGAGTTTATATTTCAATTATAAATTTGAACAATCCGGCAGTTATCAAATAAGTATAGCCGACCAGCTGCCTAAACAAATTCAGATTGAAGGCGGCATCCGTATCATACCGCGGATTCATGATAAATCCGGCAACGGTCATTATGCTTTACTGCACGGTACGCCGAAAGTAATATCATCTCCCGATAAAGTTGAAGTTTCCCTGGAAGCCTACGGCGATTACATTGAAATCCCACCTAGCAAAGATTTCATCGTAAAAAATGCTTTCTGCGGTATGGTGTGGGCAAAAATAGAACGACTGGCACATAAAAGCGAAATGGGACATAATCCGTTAATGGTTAAAGGAAAATCTGTCGGCTGGGGTGCTACATATCTAATGCGCATGGTTGTAGAACGCGCCGGCGGATTAAAATGGGGCACTTGCCACGATATAACGGAATATTCCTGGCAGGGCGGTCAAGCCGATATCGGCAACTGGACACATTACACTATGTCATTTGATAAAAAATTAGGCGGCAATTCTTACTGCAACGATAAATGCGTTGCCCATATTGCCGGAATAGATGACAATTGCCAGTTACGCCAATGGGAAAACGAACCGATATTCGTCGGCTATTCTTATATCGGTCATATTATTCCGGAAATAAATCGTCCTAAATATTTTACACATCTGCCTGCTAAAATCAGTCAGGTAAGATTTTATACCGACAATATTACCAGCGTAGAAAACGCTTTTATTCACAATCATCCTGAACAGCCGGGGCCAAAAGATAAAGATTTAGCCGTATGGCTGGATTTTAGAGATATTCTTACCATCGGAACACATGTTACACAGTGGCGTCATCCAGCTATTTACAATCCTGAATTCAAAACGGCTAAAAAGTACTGGCAGTTCCGTCAACTGAAAATAAGAGCCGTTATTCCAATGCGGGCAACTATAAAGACTACTGTTGAAGTATCCGATGACGGCTCTACTGTAAAAAGCGCAAAAAAAATAACCGTAAAAGACGGTACCAATTATATCGATTTATCCTGCCTGCCAAAAGCGCAATATATTCGCCTCACTACAGAAATGACAGCAGATGTAGGCAGCGACGGCACTTTTGTTCCAGAACTGAAAGAATACCAGATATCTGCTTTTAACGGATTAAACTTCACAGATATAAACTGGTCTACACGCAGTGAATGGGAAAAAGGCATCTTCACCGGCGCTGTAGGTTTTGCGCCCGTAGGGCGCCTGCGTGAATATCCTGAATACACGGATATCATTCACGGCTAAAACAACAAAGTTGTGCAAAGTGACAAAAGTCGCTTCAATCATAAAATCTTCTCTCTTTAAAACTCATTCATCAATTTGAATGAGTTTCTTTTTATTTATTACGCTACTTGATTTTCTAAGCAGTATTATACTGCTAGACTATATGTTTTTACTGGCACAACAGGTATACAATATAACAAGATATTTAAGTATATTTAACGATAATATAACAATAATTTATAGATAATAAAAACCGATAGTTGATATAATTCAAATATATTGAAAATTAATAAATAAATCTAGATTTATGCAATATTTTATTAAGCTTCAGGAGGATTATTATGAAAGTCAATTTATTAAGCAAAAAAATCTTAGGGACTTTTTTAGCAACTTTAATCTGTTGCAGTACAGCTTTAGCCGCCGAACCAGCTGAAGGCGTGCAAATTTTAAAATATGACAGACCGGCCAACATGTCATATCTGCCGGATAATTTCCGTACAGCACAAAGCATTTATAAAAGTGCCGATAAAAATGTTCCATCCCGCGAAGGTCTGGATAAGTTAAGATTATCCGGCAGCAGTTTCTTTGCCAAAAAAGAATTCAAAGAAATGATGAAATACCTGCCGAAAGAAGATGTCGTTATCTTAGATTTGCGCAATGAATCCCACGGTTATATCAACGACAACGCTGTAAGTTGGTACAGCAGATATAAAACCATCAATAAATGTTTAAATGCAGCGCAGATTGATAAACGCGAACATGAATTACTCAATAACGCTCTTAATAACAAAAATATTGATATAGCTATACAAAACAAAGATAAGTCCGTAAAAGCATTTATCAATGAAAAAGTTGATTCTGTTATGACAGAAAAAGAATTTGTCGAATCGCAGGGCGTAAAATACCACCGTATCCCTGTTGTTGATTACAGTGCACCGACAGCACAAAACGCTGATGATTTCTTAGCTTTCTATAAAAGCCTGCCGAAAAATGCCTGGATTCATGCTCACTGTGAAGCCGGTGTAGGCCGTACTACAATTTTCTTGAGTATGATTGACATGCTAAACAATGCTGACAAATTAAGCTATGACGAAATTATGTCCCGCCAAGTACTGCTCGGTGGAGAAGATGTCCGTAAATCCTCTTCCAGTGATCCGTACAAAAAAGCTAATTACCCGAAACGTGCCGCATTCACCAAACATTTCTATGATTATGTCAAAGCCAATCCGGATTTAAAAATGTCTTACAGTGCATGGGCACAACAGCAAGGATATCAAGATTAAATTTTAATTGCTTAAACTAAAAACGTTAGGAAGTTTTACTATGAAAAAATTAGCCCAAAAGAAAATGTTATTATCTTTAGCAGTTTCTTTTACCGTAATATTGGAAACTGTCGGTATCAGCTTTGCTGAACAGGCACCAGAAAAAGTGCAGACACCGGCAGTACCCGTTGTCGCAAAAGCCAATCAACAAAATTTAGATGTCGTAAAAAATGCACCAGCTCTTGCTTTAAAAATAGATAGACAGGATATTTACCAACTACCACGCAATTTTCGCACAGGCAACGATAAATTCACCGGTATAACAAAAGACGGTAAAATTCCTTCCAGAGCCGGCATGGATAAAATGAACGTATCCGCCAGCAGTACTTTTTCCGAAAAAGAATTAGAAGCTATTTTAGACAAAATTCCTGTAAAACCGAGCCAGTTTTACGATATCGACCTTAGAGGCGAATCGCACGGTTATATAAACGGAACATCTGTCAGCTGGTTTGCCGACCACAATTGGGGCAATGACGGCAGAAGCCAGGAAATAATTGAAAATCTGGAAAAAGAACAATTAGACCAGGTAAAAAATTCCTCACCTGTTATGATTTACCGTTTTGATGATAATAAAAATGTTCTGCTTACTCCTACAGTAATGGACGTAAATAAAGTACGTACTGAAGAAGAAATGGTTAAAGAACATGGCGCTAATTATTTCAGATTGGCACTTTCAGACCATTTTCGTCCTGAAGATGCCGATGTTGACAAATTCCTCGACTTCTATAAGCAATTGCCAGAAGATGCTTGGCTGCATTACCATTGCTTTGCCGGCATGGGCCGCACGACAATCTTCATGGTAATGCACGATATTTTAAAAAATGCTAAAAATGTAAGTTTTGATGATATCATTCAGCGTCAGAAACTCATCGGTATTGTCGATTTAAGCGATATTCCAGATAAGAAAAAGAACTGGGGCAGAAAAGCCTATATTGAACGATATCAATTTGTAAAACATTTTTATGATTATGTAAAAGCAAACCCAGATTTGAAAAAATCCTGGTCGCAATGGGCTAAAGAACACAGTTATGAAACATATACACCGGATTATGCCGGTTATATCTGGAGAATTGATGCCGAAAACAAAACCGAATTGCCAAGAAATTTCCGCACCTCCAATTCTAATTTCAAAACAGTAAATCCGAAATATGATTTAGATGCAAATTACACTCCATCGAAAAAGGGATTAGATACGTTAAATGTTTCCGGCAGTGCTCAATTTTCCGTCAATCAGTTTCAAGAACTTGTCAAAAATCTAAAATCGCAGACTGTAAACCCGATTTATATCATCGATTTAAGACAGGAATCTCACGGTTTCTTTAATAATGGTGAAGCTGTAAGCTGGTACGGTCACCGTGATTGGTCCAATATTGACAAGACAACCAGTCAAATTATCAAAGATGAACATAACCGATTAAATGATGCTAAAAATAAAACGGTAATTACAGGTATCATTAAATCCGATGAAACAGTCAGCACACAAAAAGAAAACGTGAAATCCGTATTGACAGAAAAAGAACTCGTAGAACGGGCCGGCTTAAATTATGTGCGTATCACTGCCACCGACCATGTATGGCCGTCATCGGAAAATATTGACCAGTTCATCAATCTCTATAAGAAAATGCCGCAAAAATCATGGCTGCATTTCCACTGCGAAGCCGGTATGGGACGTACTACAGCTTATATGGCAATGTATGATATGATGAAAAATCCTGATGTATCTTTAAAAGATATATTGTATCGCCAGCATTTACTCGGCGGCAATTATGTTGCCTATACTATAAAAAAACCAAAATCCAGCGAATGGAAAGCTGATTATTATCATCAAAAGGCACAGATGATTAATAAATTCTATCAGTACGTTCAGGAAAATCACCAGAATAATTACCAAACCTCCTGGTCTGACTGGTTAAAAACGCATGAATAACAACAAAAGTATTGCAGAAAAGTTTATTTAACAATATCTTCTCTGCAATACTTAAAATAAATTTATAACAAATATACAAACTCGGAGAAATTATCATGTATAAAAAAATTTTTTCTATGGCAATACCAGTGATATTAACAACAGCAGCAACTACCAGCATAGCATTTGCCGCCGCCAATCCTTTCAGCGATGTTCCGTCCGACAGCTGGGCCTATGATGCCGTCAGCCAACTTGCAAAAGACGGCGTAATAGACGGCTACCCAGATAATACGTACAGAGGCCAACATAATATGACACGCTTTGAAATGGCGCAAATCGTCGCTAAAGCAATGGCAAGAACGGATTTGGATAAAGCCGACAAGGCAACAGTCGACAAACTTGCAGCTGAATTTAGTGAAGAATTAAGTAATTTAGGCGTCCGGGTTTCCGACCTCGAAAAAAAATCAGATAATATTAAATGGAGCGGAAAATTAAAATACAAATATAAACAGCAAAACCATGATGTAGGTAAAGACAAACGTTCTAATAAAATAGAACTTAGGACTGAACCTAAAGCTTATATCGGAGACTCTGGCTGGACAGCCAATGCCCGTATCAAATATGTATTTCAACCGGAAGAAGCTTCTAACGGAGATGTATCCATAGAACGTGCTTATGTACAGGGACCACTGTTCGGCACAACTGTAACAGCAGGTCTTACACCGCTAGAAGTTACACAGGGGGTTCTATTCGATGATACCATAAGCGGCATCACATCCGAATTCGGCAGCGATATATTCAATACAAAAATATATCTAGGACGCTACAGTGAAGTTGACCATGCTGACAAGAAAGACGACCCGTCCAATAAGGATATCACCGCTGATTATTACGGCGTACAGTTCGATTATACACCGACCGATAAACTGGCCTTAAACGCCGGTTATATCAACTTAAACGGACTTGATGATAATAAATTAATCACGGTAAAAGGTAATGAAGCCAATATCTGGTACGCCGGAACCGATTATGAATTTATGGATAATCTGCATTTTGTCGGTGAATTCGTCCAAAATACTGACGCTGAAAAATATAAAAATGCTTATTTTATGGAACTTCGCTATAAAGAAGCTAAAGCAAACGACCCGGGGTCCTGGGGAATGTATGCCGGTTACCGCAGTTTCGGCGATAATGTTACTATTGAAACTGCTTTTGATGATGTTGATACTAATCAAAAGGGTCTTGTTGTCGGTGCAGCATATACATTTGCTAATAATATTACCGGAGAATTACAATATTTCAACGGTAAAGATATTTCAACCGATACAGATGCCGACACTATTTACAGCAAATTAGAATTCAAATTTTAATAACCACACCTATTTAAATAACCAGATAACTAAAAAAACCCTATGAAACTTTGACTTTACATCAATTTTAATGCAGTCAAAATTCATAGGGTTTTCTTGTTAATTAATACTAATCAATCAATTTTTTCGCCAGTTCTACAGCTTCCACGCCGTCGGCGGCATAAGCATCGGCCCCGACTTTATCGGCGTATTCGCGCGTTACTACAGCTCCGCCAATCATTACCTTTGCTTTAAATCCGCTTTTTTTCAGTTCTGCTATAACTTCATCTATCTGCGTGATAGTTGTTGTCATCAGTGAGCACAATCCTATCATATCGGCGTTGTTTTCCCTTGCCGCCTCAACTATAGTCTCTTTATCCACATCCTTGCCCAGGTCGATGACACGGTAACCGTTATTTTCCAGAAGCGCCGCTACGATATTTTTACCTAAATCATGGATATCGCCTTTTACCGTCGCAATGACGATTTTTCCTTTGTCGTTGACGCTGTCTGCCGGAATGCGTTCTTTTATCTTCAGAAAAGCCTCGCGCATAGCTTCTGCCGAAAGCATTACCTGCGGCAAAAATATCTTTTTCGCGCCGAAATCCTTGCCGACAACATTCATTGCCGCACTGAGTGCTTTATCCGTTATTTCATTCGGTTTGTGACCGTCATTAAGTGCCTGCTCGACCATATCGGCAATCGCTTCTTTTTCGCCGCTGATAATGGCATTTTTTATATCTTCGATTATATCACCGCTTGATACAGCCGTTTTCGCTTGAGCCACCGGCACATTCTGACCGGAATGAGTTAAACTGTAGTCACGGCCGTTCGGGTCTTTGCCCAAAAGCGCACTTGCCGCCGACAGTGCATTTTGCATACTGTCGTCATACGGGTTCATAATCGGTGCGTCGAGTCCTGCCGCCAGGCACATTGCAAAGAACGTGCTGTTTATAAGCGGACGGTTCGGCAAACCGAAAGAAATATTACTGAGCCCCATCGTCGCCGGCGCTCCTATGTGCTCGCGGTACAGACGCAGCGTTTCCAAAACTTCATTGCAAGCGTCTTTATCGGCCGCAATGGTCATGACAAGCGCATCAAGCAGAAAATCGCTGTCTTTTAAACCGTATTTTTTCGCTTCCGCAATAATCTTCTGCGCTACTTCCAGCCGCTCTGCTCCTGTTTTCGGAATACCTTCATCCGATAGCGGCAAGCATAAAATAGCCGCACCGTATCGTTTGGCCAGCGGAATAAAGTATTTCAGCCTGTCCGGTTCAGCACTGACGGAATTGATAAGCGCCCGTCCCGGATAAGCTTTAAGCCCTGCCTCCAGTGCTTTTGCATCGCTCGTATCGATAGCCAGCGGCGTATTGACAAGCTGCGATATCTCCGTAACAGCCTTTTTCATAGCCTGTGCCTGGTCAATTCCGGCAACGCCCATATTCACATCGAGGATTTGCGCTCCCGCCTGTGTCTGTTCAATCGCTTCGCGTTTCACGGAAATAAACGAACCGTTTTTAATTTCCGCCGCCAGTTTCTTACGTCCTGTCGGATTAATGCGTTCACCGATTAAGCGTGTCGGTAAATCCCTGCCAATAAACACCGTTTTGGAACGGCTGGCCAGCGCCAGATTTTCACTCGGTGCTTTACGTACCGGTTCTGTTACGCCTTCAAGCGCTTTTTTTATCGCTCTGATATGCTCCGGTGTCGTGCCGCAGCAGCCGCCGATAAATGTCGCGCCCGCTTTTACCAGCTCCGGCGCCCATTTGCCGAAATCCTCCGGCATCATCGGAAAGACCGTCTTTCCGTCTACAAGATGCGGCATTCCGGCATTCGGCTGAATACTGATAGGACAACTGCAGTTTTCTGCCAGCTCTCTTACTATCGGCACGAGCTGCTCCGGTCCCAGCGAACAGTTCGCGCCGATAACATCAGCTCCCATCGCCGACAAAATAACGGCTGCCGACTGCGGGTCCGTTCCCGTTACAGTGCGTCCGTCCTCACTGAATGACAGCTGACAGATTACCGGCAGATTGCAGGCATCTTTAGCCGCCAGCAGCGCCGCACGCATCTCCTGAATTTCAATGCACGTTTCAATCAGAATATAATCGGCTCCGGCAGCAGCCAAAACCTTCGCTTGTTCCAGATAGTTCTGATAAACATCGTCAAAATCAAGTTCGCCGAGCGGTTGGATAAATCCGCCTGTCGGCCCCATAGCTCCGGCAACCTTCACCTTGCCGCCGGAAGCTATTTTCACATTCTGCACGGCGGCTCTGTTTATTTCCTCCATGCGGTCGGACAAACCGTATTCCGCCAATTTGATTTTCGAAGCACCGAACGTATTCGTTTCGATTATATCCGAACCGGCTTCAAAATAAGCACGATGTACTTTCTGCACCAGTTTCGGATTGGTTACGTTCAAAAGTTCCGGACAGTCGCCCGGTTTCATTCCTGCATTTTGCAGCATAGTGCCGATAGCACCGTCAAAAATCTGTATCATAAATATTATTTCCCTTCATCTGAAATTTCATCATTCACCAGCGGTTCAAACGGTCTCGTCCGGAAATTGCAGTCCGGCTTCGGGCAGAATTTGCACGACTGCTTTTCCGCCGCCACATCGTCCGTTTTCGGTACAAGACCGATTATCGCTGTAACCGATTTGCGCGGCGTGAGCATAAGCGACGACGTAACACCCATACCGATTTTGTCCGCCTGCGAAAGCTCCAGCATGCGCGTCTGACATTCAATCGGCCAGTCACCGTAACCGGGACTGAAGCGCCAGCGGCGCACAAAGCCCTGCACGGCAAACTTTTGGTCAACGGCTTTCTCAATACCATCCGCCACCTGTTCCACCGCTGTAGTGGCAGCAGCATCCATGAGCACGGCCAGAGTATATTCGCCGTCTTTGAAACGGCGCGCTATCTCTTCTTCCACCGCTTCACCGATAGTTACCGCCATAATAATCACTTTCTGCGCGCGGCACAGATGCTGCGTCACTTTCTTGCCTTCCAGCTTGAACGGCACAGGTGCAAGCACTATACCGTTCTGCGCGTCATAATCATATACTTCCCATGAACCGCGCGGCTCGGCAACGTATAAAATTTCGCGGCACGCTTCCTTTACCGTTTTTTTATTAAAATCCGGCGCTTTATTCAGTCCGGCATACCGTCTTGTCTCTTTGATGTCAATCGACATCAATGCTGTATTGTATTTAGGCATGATATATCTTCCTTTAAAATAACTTATTGTGCCAGTTTATTTTTCAAAGCAGTATAATACTTTATATTTAGTGAGGTTAAGTGACAACATCGAAGATATATAAAGTATTATACTGCTGATTACAGGTTCAATGTTTTGCTGGCACAAAGGGTTTAAAATAGTATCTAAAGCAAAATTGTATCATAAAAGTGAACATATTTACACTGGAAAAAAATAAATTTATTTTCTGTTGCCTTTATTTCTGTTCCTACGCTACAATATATTAGTTGTATTAGTTGCATAACCAAAGAAAGGATAATTTCATGGAATATTTACAGATAGACGAAATTCTGCCCAATCCGTTTCAGCCAAGACGCGAGTTTCCCGCTGAAGAAATGGCGCTTTTGGCAAAATCCATCAAAGAATACGGTATTATCGAACCGTTAATCGTGCGTATAAACGCTCAGGACAGATTTGAACTCGTCGCCGGTGAACGCCGTCTGCGTGCCGCTCAAATAGCTGGTTTGAAAGAAGTACCGGTAATCCTGAAAGATTACGATGACAGAAAGACGGCTCAAATCGCCCTGATTGAAAATCTACAGCGCAGCAATTTAAATGCTATAGAAGAAGCCCATGCCTACAAAGCTTTAACGGACAAATTCTGCATGACACAGGAGGAAATCGCCCGTAAAGTCGGCAAAAGCCGCTCTCATATAGCCAATTTCATGCGCCTTTTGCATCTGAGCTCCGCCGTTCAGAATATGCTCGCCGACGGAACGCTCAACATGGGACAGGCAAAACCGCTGCTTGCCATTGAAAATAAAACGCTGCAGCAAAAAGCGGCCGATTTAATCATCAAAAAAGAACTTTCCGCCCGCAAAGCCGAGCAGCTTGTCAAAAATCTGCTGAAAGACGGCGCTGCACTGGAAACAATCGCCCAGCCGGAGCCGGAACAGATTTACCTTAAAGATGCCGCCGAACAGCTTAAACAAATTCTCGGAACGAATGTCAGCATCAAACAGGGCAGAAAAAAATCACGTATTGAAATAGAATTTTACAGTGAATCCGATTTGGACAGACTCATCGATTTATTACTGAGAAAGCGACAATCTTCCTCCCCCAGAGTAATTGATTTCAATGTATGAACAACAAAACATTTTACAAAAAAAATACCGAATGATATAATAGAGCTGGCTCAATACAGACTGTTTCCTATCATGGAGCAGTCTTTTTTGCCATATACATAGAAAGGGGATTTTTTATGCTAAATCAGATTATGCAAGATAATTTGGCTGCAATATTGATTGGTATGACCGTCCTGCTGGTCTTATTGATTATCTTATCCATTGTCATGCTGGTAAAACTGAGTCATGCCAAAAAACGCTATAAAATGCTGGTCAACGGCGCAACCGGTGAAGATTTGGAAAACATCATCGCTGACAATATCGCCCAGATGAATGAACTCGTCGTAAAAAACAACCAAATCGACGAAGATTATGCTGCCATGCGGGCTCTATTTGAAAAATCGCTGCAAAAAGTGGCAGTATACCGTTTCAGCGCCTTTCATGACATGGGCGGCGACATGAGCTATGCTGTTGCCATGCTCGACCATCACAATAACGGCGTTATTTTCTCCTCCATTTTCGGCCGTCAGGAGTCCTGCACCTACGTAAAACCAGTGGAAAACGGCGTATCCAAATATCCGCTCAGTGAAGAGGAAAATAAAGTTTTACAAGAAGCTATCGCCAAATAAACAAAAGCACTTTTCTTTTAAGGGAAAAGTGCTTTTTTTACGGAAAAAAATCAGTCAACCGTAGGCATGAACAGCGCCGGCATATTGTTTATCGTATCCGTTACCTTCT
Organism: Megamonas hypermegale; assembly: GCA_002314325.1. GTDB lineage: Bacteria > Bacillota > Negativicutes > Selenomonadales > Selenomonadaceae > Megamonas > Megamonas hypermegale_A. The sequence goes on along the minus strand of DCFC01000032.1, from coordinate 19,123 downwards.
GCTCCGTTTCCATCGCTTTATTGTGAATGCGTTCTGCTTCGCCCAGTTCTTTGTAGTCATTTTTATAAATACCGTCAGCATATTTTTTCCATGCCTGAATGCTGTAGGAAGCGCTTTCCAGCCGCAGCTCGTGCAGATGACGCGCACCGAGCGGTATATGGTTATTCTGCAGATAATTGTACCAATCCTGATACGCCGGTATGATTTTATTTTCAATATACGATTTCAGCAACGCTTTCTGACTGTCCGACGGATTATTTTTCAACCCTTCCGCCAATACAGTAAACTCGCTTTTCAACTGACCGAAACGGGCATTGCTTCTGTCCAAATCCGCTTTTGTCGCCGCCAGATAGCTGTTGATATCCTCGCGGTACAGTTTGGATATATTATTAAGATACTCCTGATAATTGTCAACCCTTGTCACTATCCAGTCATCACTATCATTTTTCGTCATCGTTATATGCAAATCAAAATCCGTCTGCGTATACTTGTCTGCAACTGCTAAGACAGCCACAGCATGCGTATCATCAACATTTTCAATCGATTTTACCTCTTTGAATGCAATGTTGAACAGCAGGGAACGGTTGATGAGTTCAGCATAATCTATACCGAGCTGCCGCCCTTTCAGCATGGAATTGTAATTATACCGCTGCCAGTTGCCCGTCTGAATGTATTTATCCACGCTCTGAATTACCCCGTCCGTAATAATCGGCTCGATTATGGCGTAAAAAGTCTGATATACATCCCGTTCCTTCTCTGTATAAATCGTATCGTTAGCAAAAATGTCGTTGGTGAGCACTTTGTAATTCGGCGGAATTACAGCTTTGAAATCAATGTATCTATGAATTTTCTCCACATCTCTGTCGGCAAAAGCCTCCTGCAGTTTTTCCAGTGTATATTCAGGACTGTGCGTATGTTCATGATAAATATAATATGCACCGCCGATTAAGGCAGCTATCAGCACCACTACGATGAACAGACAGCCCAGTCTGTTCTCCCTATAGCGCGCCTGCCGCCTTTTAGCTATGGTTTGTTTCCATTTATCTTCATTCATTTCTTTATCTCCATTATATAAAGTTATACCTGTTGTACTAGTTTGTTTGCCAAAGCAGTATAATACTTTACATTTAGTGAGGTTAAGTGCTAACATCGAACGAATGTAAAGTATTATACTGCTGATTACAAGCTCGATGTTTTACTAGCACAACAAGTAAAGTTATACATAAAATTATACAACATAGCGGAAAACCATTTCAATTAATCTATTATCTTTACTTCAAACGAATATCAACTACTATGCTTATGATGCAGGTCTGATATTTTACTGACACGACAAGTTACTTTTGTAAAGTTTACAAAAAGATATTGACAAGTTTTTCTTATTGTGTAATAATATGAGAAAATAAATGCGAAAATTTAATACTTGCCTTATGAAACCTATGAGGTGGAGATAAAAATATGAAATGCACTTACAGAGAGTAGGGGAGCTGAGAGCCTATAGTACGCAGCATATTAAATGGACCACTGAGGGTGCGGTCAAAAGATTTTTTATAAATCCCAGTATTCCGCAACGCAACACAAGCGTTAACTGTGAGGGATATGTTAGTATCCTGCAAAGAGGGGCTTTCAGCTCAAACAAGGTGGTACCGCGAGTTAGATAATTATAGCATCCTTCCTGCTATACAAATATTTATACCCGTCCTTGACTTATATTTTAGTCATAGGGCGGGTATTTTTATTTTCGGCAAGGAGGAAAACTCATGCTAAAACCAAGTTTAAATGAATTACAGAAATTCACCGACAAATACAATATCGTTCCCGTATGCAAGGAAATCTTCTCCGATGTGCGCACGCCGATAAATGTGCTTTTGGCTTTAAAACATATCAGTTCGACAACGTATCTTCTGGAAAGCGCGGAAACGAATGAAAGATGGGGACGCTATTCCTTTTTAGGCTTTAATCCTTCGCTGGAAATCTCCTGTAAAAATCATCAGATGACGATTAAAGGAGCTGTAACCACCACTTTTAAAACGGACAATCCGGCACAGGAAATCCGCAAAATCCTCAATCAGTACAAAAGTCCCAAATTCGATTTTCTGCCGACGTTCACCGGCGGTCTCGTCGGCTACTTTGCCTACGAATATATCCGCTACAGCGAGCCGAAGCTAGATTTTTCGGACAGCGAGGATATTTCCTTCAACGATGTGGATTTAATGCTGTTTGACAAGGTAATCGCCTTCGACCATTACAAAAAGAAAATTATTTTAATCGTCAACATCAGAACGGACGATTTGGTCAAAAACTACAATAATGCTGAGCGCGAATTAAACGAACTGGCTGCTTTGGTGGCAAAGGGCACGAAAGCGCAAATCCCCGGCGGCAGACTTTTATCCGAATTCAAATCCGAATTCACGCTGAAAGAATATGAACAGCTTGTGCGCCGGACGCAAAATTACATCAAGGAAGGCGATATTTTCCAAGCTGTACCTTCCAATCGGAAAGAAGCCGATTTTACCGGCAGTCTTTTAAATGCCTACCGCGTTTTGCGCACGCTCAATCCTTCGCCGTATATGTTCTATCTCAGCAGCAAAGACATGGAACTGACGGGAGCTTCGCCGGAAACACTGATAAAGCTGCAAGACAGCACACTGAGCACCTTCCCGATTGCCGGAACATTGCCGCGCGGCAAAACAGCAGAAGAAGACGCTAAACTGGAGCAGCTGCTCATCCATGATGAAAAAGAGCTTGCCGAGCACAATATGCTGGTCGATTTGGGACGAAACGACTTGGGCAAAATCAGCCAATTCAATTCAGTTAAAGTAACAAGCTTTCACAAAATCGAAAAATTTTCCCATGTAATGCACATAACTTCCACCGTAGAAGGAAAAATACGGCCGGAATTTGACGCATTGGATGCTGTGGAAGCGGCGCTTCCTGCCGGGACACTGTCCGGTGCGCCGAAAATACGCGCTATGGAAATCCTGCACGAACTGGAAAAAAGTCCGCGCGGCATTTACGGCGGGGCTATCGGCTATCTCGATTTTTCCGGCAACATGGACGTTTGCATCGGCATCCGCATGGCTGTCGCCAAAGGCGGCAAGGTGTTCGTCCGTTCCGGCGGCGGTGTCGTGAAAGACTCCGTGCCACAGAATGAATACAAAGAAACGGTCAATAAGGCGCAGTCCATGATTGAAGCCATCAAAAAAGCGCAGGAGGTAAACGATTATGATTTTGCTGATTGATAACTACGACAGTTTTTCCTACAACCTCTACCAGTTAGTCGGTTCGATAAATCAGAATATACAAGTCATCCGCAACGACGAACTGAACGTGCAGCAGATTGAACGGTTAAATCCCAGCCATATCATCATCTCTCCAGGACCGGGAAGACCGAAGGACGCCGGAATTTGCGAAGCGGCAATCGATTATTTTAAAGATAAAATCCCGCTGCTCGGCGTCTGTCTCGGTCATCAGGCAATCGCTGAAACATTCGGCGGCAAAATAACGTATGCCAAAGAAATCATGCACGGCAAACAAAGCACGATAACCATAACCGAGCCATCGCCGCTGTTTAACGGACTTGAGCAAAAATTCACGGCGGCAAGATACCATTCCCTGGCTGTTTCACGTGAAACAATGCCGCAGGAACTGAAAATAACGGCTCAGACCGACGACGGCGAAATTATGGCTCTTGAACATAGAACGTATCCAATTTTCGGACTGCAATTTCACCCTGAATCAATCTTAACGGCGCAGGGCGACACAATCATCAGAAATTTTTTAGCAATAGGCGGTGGAAATAATGATTAAAGAAGCAATTTACGATGTTATAAACGGTAAAAATCTCGATTTGGCAACGGCCAAACAGGCTATGTGCGAAATTATGGAAGGCAAGGCGACGAATGCGCAAATCGGCGGTTTTCTGACAGCGCTGCGCTTAAAAGGCGAAACGATTGATGAAATCACCGCTTTTGCTCAGGCCATGCGCGAAAAATGCTCCGTCGTAAAGCACGACCGCGACGTATTTGAAATCGTCGGCACCGGCGGTGATGAAGCCAATACATTCAATATTTCCACGACGGCCGGTTTCGTCATAGCCTCAGCCGGAGTACAGGTGGCAAAACACGGCAACCGCAGCGTATCGAGTAAATGCGGTGCAGCCGACTGCCTGGAAGCGTTGGGAACGAACCTCGATTTAAACGCTCAGCAGAATGTCAAAATGCTAAACCAGACCGGCATGTGCTTCATGTTTGCACCGCTCTATCACGCTTCCATGAAATACGCCGCACCTGTAAGGCGTGAACTCGGCATCCGCACTGTCTTCAATATCTTAGGACCGCTCGGCAATCCGGCCGGCGCCACCATGCAGCTTATGGGCGTTTATGCCGAAGAACTCGTTGAACCTTTGGCTCAAGTGCTGGCCAATCTCGGCGTAAAACGCGGCGCCGTCGTATTCGGCTATGACGGACTGGACGAAATTACCGCCTGCAACAAAACGCTCGTCTGTGAAATAAACAACGGCAAATTGAATGTATATACGCTCGACCCGAAAGACTACGGCATGGATTACGCCCAGTCCGGCGAACTGGTCGGCGGCGACAAATTCACCAATGCTCAGATAACGAGAAATATTCTATCCGGTGAAACGGGAGCAAAACGCAACGCTGTCATCTTGAACGCCGGCATGAGCCTGCATCTCGCCAAACCGGATTTATCCATAGCCGACGGTATAAAACTAGCCGGTGAGCTCATCGACTCCGGCAGAGCGCGCTGTCAGATGGAACAGTTTATCAAATATTCCAATGAGGTGGCTTAAATGATTTTGGATAAATTAGTGGCAGCCACCAAAGCGCGCCTTGCAAGACAAAAACAGCAAAAACCGCTGGAGATGGTTAAGCGCGAAGCGCTCACTCTGCCCACAGATAAAAATTTCCCGTTTGAACAGGCACTCAAACAACAGGATATAAATTTCATCTGTGAAGTAAAAAAAGCCTCTCCGTCTAAAGGCATAATCGCCGAAAATTTTCCTTATCTCGATATTGCCAGAGAATACGAAGCAGCCGGAGCAAGCGCCATTTCCGTACTGACCGAACCGGATTTTTTCCTCGGTTCGGACCAATATTTGCAGGAAATCGCTCAAAACGTAGATATTCCCGTACTGTGCAAGGATTTCACCGTAGACGAATATCAGATTTATGAAGCCAAAATTTTAGGCGCTTCCGCCGTTTTGCTGATTTGCGCCATTTTATCCGAAAATGAATTAAAATATTTCATGCAGATAGCCGACAGTCTCGGCTTATCCTGCCTGGTGGAAGCGCACGACGCGGCGGAAATCGAAACGGCACTGCGCTGCCAAGCCAGAATTATCGGCGTAAACAACCGCAATCTCAAGGATTTTTCCGTAAATGTGGAAAACAGCCTTAAACTGCGCCCGCTCGTACCAGAAAACATCATTTTCGTATCGGAAAGCGGACTGCAAACACCGCAGGACATTCAAAAACTGCGCGACCATAACGTTTCGGCCGCTCTAATCGGCGAAACATTCATGCGGGCTCCCGACAAGACGCTTGAGCTGGCCCGTCTGTACGGCAATCCGGCAAAAACGCAGGTAAAAATCTGCGGCATAACGCGCCCTGCCGATATCGACATTTTAAACACCGTCCAGCCGGATTATGCCGGTTTCGTATTCGCCGGCATGAGCCGCCGCTATATAACGCCGGCCAAAGCAGAACAGCTCATAAAAAAACTCAGCCCGCAGATACAGAAAGTCGGCGTATTCGTCGACGAACAAAGCGCTGTAATCGAAAATCTCGTACGCAATCTTCCGCTCGACGTAGTGCAGCTGCACGGCAATGAAGATGAAGCAACCGTGCAGCGGATAAAACAAACGACAAAAGCCAAAGTATGGAAAGCCGTCCGTGTCAAAAACAGCGGCGATATAGACAAATGGCAGGACAGCTCCGCCGATATGCTCCTGTTTGATACGTACAGCAAAGACAGCTACGGCGGAACGGGAGAAATTTTCAACTGGCAGCTGCTCCAAAATATAAAGCGGCCGTTTATCCTGGCAGGCGGCCTGAACACGCAAAACATCGCCAGAGCCATAAGAACATGCAGACCGTACGGTGTCGACATCAGCAGCGGCGCCGAAACGGATTATATAAAAGACAAACGGAAGATAAAACAGTTAATGCTTACAATCAGAAAGGTGGATAACCATGACTATAGATAATAAACAGAAAAAGGGCAGATTTGGCATTCACGGCGGACAGTATATGCCGGAAACACTGATGAACGCCGTTATTGAACTGGAAGAAGCCTACAATAAATATAAAAACGACCCGGATTTCGTCCGTGAACTGGAAGATTTGCAGATAAACTACACCGGCAGACCGTCACTTTTATATTACGCGGAAAAAATGACAAAAGATTTGGGCGGCGCGAAAATCTATTTAAAGCGCGAAGATTTGAACCATACCGGCTCACATAAACTGAACAATGTTTTGGGACAGATACTGCTCGCCAAACGCATGGGCAAAACACGCGTCATTGCCGAAACGGGCGCAGGTCAGCACGGCGTTGCCACTGCTACGGCGGCCGCTCTCATGGGCATGGAATGCGAAATCTTCATGGGCAAGGAGGATACAGAGCGTCAAGCGCTCAACGTTTACCGCATGGAACTGCTCGGCGCGAAAGTCCACGCTGTAACGAGCGGCACTCAAACGCTTAAAGATGCCGTAAACGAAGCACTGCGCGAATGGACACGCCGCATTGACGACACGCATTACGTACTCGGTTCCGTCATGGGACCGCATCCGTTCCCGACAATCGTCCGCGATTTCCAGTCGGTAATCAGCCGCGAAGCGCGCGCGCAGATACTGGAAAAAGAAGGCAGACTGCCAAACGTGGTAATGGCATGCGTCGGCGGCGGCAGCAACGCCATGGGCATGTTCTACAATTTCATCAATGACAAAGACGTGCAGTTAATCGGCTGCGAAGCAGCAGGCAAAGGCATTGACACCGACCAGCACGCCGCAACGATTGCCAAAGGCACGGAAGGCATTTTCCACGGCATGAAATCGTATTTCTGCCAGGACAAATACGGCCAGATTGCTCCTGTATACTCCATCTCCGCCGGGCTCGACTATCCGGGCATCGGTCCTGAACACGCCTATCTGCATGATATCGGCCGGGCTCAATACGTAGCGATTACCGACGATGAAGCCGTCAACGCCTTTGAATACCTGTCACGCACGGAAGGCATCATCCCGGCGATTGAAAGCTCTCATGCCGTGGCTCATGCAATGAAAATCGCACCGCAAATGAATAAAGACGATATCATCATCATCTGCCTGTCCGGCAGAGGCGACAAAGACGTAGCCGCAATGGCAAGATATAGAGGAGTGAAAATCCATGATTAAAATAAAAGACGCATTCAAAAACCATAAAGCATTTATTCCATTCATCATAGCAGGCGACCCCGATTTAGACACCACCGAAAAATTCATCGTTGAAATGGCAAAAGCCGGTGCCGACCTAATCGAAATCGGCGTACCGTTTTCCGACCCTGTAGCCGAAGGCACGGTCATTCAAGCAGCCAGCAAAAAAGCACTCGATGCCGGTACTACTACCGATAAAATATTCGATATGGCCAAAAAAGCGAGCGCACAGGTGGATATTCCGCTCGTCATCATGACATACGTAAATCCTATTTTTGTCTACGGCAAAGAAAAATTCTTCACCAAATGTAAAGAATGCGGTATCTGCGGCGTAATCGTGCCGGATTTACCATATGAAGAAAAAGACGAAATCCTCTCTCAGGCTAATGACTGCAATGTGGAAGTCGTTTCACTCATTGCCCCGACCTCCGAAAACCGCATCGGCATGATAGCCAGTGAGGCGCAGGGATTTGTCTACTGCGTATCCTCGCTCGGCGTTACTGGTATGCGCAGTGAAATTAAAACGAACGTAAAAGATATTGTCGATACCATCCGCCAGTACACCAATATTCCTGTAGCCGTAGGCTTCGGTATTTCCACACCGCAGCAGGCGCACGATATGGCGAAAATATCCGACGGCGCCATCGTCGGCAGTGCCATTATCCATATTGTCGACAAATACGGCAAAGACGCCGCACCGTATCTGTACGATTATGTAAAATCCATGAAAGAAGCAATCTTAAAAGCATAAAAATAAAGGCTATAACAAAATTTTCTGTTATAGCCTTTATTTTTAGCTGATTTTTTTCATCAACGCTTCCTGCAATGTTTTAGAAAAATTTATATTCAATTCTTCCGCTTTATTATTCAGCCATGCCGGAATGGTGCAGTTTTTCTTTACTGTTTTGCTGCCGTACTTTTTACGATAGGAAACCATATCAATATCTACATATGAAAGTATAGCATCTTTCGGCAGTTCAAACTTAACAGTATTAGAATATGTATTTATACGTATAACATCAATATGATTTATATTATAAAATTAAATTGAATTGCAAATCTCATTATGATAAAATAAAAACACAATCAAATATAAATAAAATGACAAGTATTTATACGATTTTTTCTCCGTATGCAAAGACTGACCACCCATCAATCACAGTAGTAGCGTATAAGTGTAGTTCCTGCCATAACGGCTGATTAAAGCATTAAAGATTAGCACTCTTTAAATGCAAAAGTGAAGCAGATAAGCACAGCCCAAAAAGCAATGATAACCGATATGTTGTCGGTAGCAACTATATCAAGTATCATAATGAATAAATCATTTATACTCATGCTATCACCTCCCATCATGTGAATGACAGGTAATCAGCAAATCATATAAATACTTGCCTTTTTTATTATAGCATCTAATAAATACTAAAACCTCGAGAAATAACTTTTCCCGAGGTTTTTTTGTTACATAATTTATACAGCATTATAACCGAGTTCTAAAGCCTGCATGTTTTTATCCACCGTATGCGGCGGTACGCGGTTGGCTACGGACTGTTTTACCGTATCCAGCGAAACAATGCCGGAAAGTTTTACCATTATGCCGAGTGCTACGATATTGGCAAACAGGAGTTTACCAAGTTTTTCAGAAGCCATTTTTGTAATCGGCACTTTTATTACATGCGGAAAATTCGGCACATTCGGCACTAAATCTTCATCGACAATCAGCAAGCCGTTGTCCTTATCCAAATCACTGAAATATTTATCAGCCGCTTTCTGCGTCATGGCAAGCACTATATCCGGTTTCGTAACTTTCGGATGATAAATAGCGCTGTCGGAGATGATTACTTCCGCTTTGGAAGCACCGCCGCGCGCTTCCGGTCCGTATGACTGGGACTGAACCGCCTGTTTGCCTTCACTTACTGCCGCTTCGGCAAAAATAATCGCCGCCGTAATTACACCCTGGCCGCCGGAGCCGGATAATCGAAGCTGTTTCATCATTTTACCGCACCTCCAGCTATTTCAATGACTTTATCATACGCATTGTCATAATCAATGGATTGGTGCTGATGCAACAGTCCAATCGGGAATTTGCCCGCTTTTTTATCCTCTGCCAGTTTATCAAATGCCGGTTTCATCACGCCATTATCGCGCATCCACATCATCATCTGCGCCGGGTCGGCCATTTTATTCTTGCGGCCGAATGCCGTCGGGCACTGTACGATTGCTTCTATAAGGGAGAAACCTTTATTTTCAATGCCGCCTGCTATCATATTGATTAAATGCGGCACGTGATAAGCCGTACTTCTGGCAACATATGTCGCACCGGCTGCTGCTGCCAAAGAACACGGGTCGAACGGATTATCCACCGAGCCGTACGGTGCAGTCGTCGCTTTTTTGTCGAGCGGTGTCGTCGGCGAAGCCTGTCCGCCCGTCATGCCGTAAATATTATTATTGAATAATACAACCGTTAAATCGACATTGCGTCTTGCTCCGTGAATAAAATGATTTCCGCCGATTGCCATGCAGTCGCCGTCGCCCGTTATGACGATGACATTAAGCTCCGGTCTTGCCAGTTTAATTCCTGTGGCGAACGGAATAGCGCGGCCGTGTGCCGTATGCAGTGTGTCAAAATCCATATAACCAGAAGCACGTGAGGAACAGCCGATACCGGATACGATAACCGTTTTATCCGGGTCGAGATTTTGTTTGACAACAGCCTCTACGATGGCTTTCATGACAATTCCGTTGCCGCAGCCCGGGCACCATAAATGCGGAAGGCGGTTTTGACGGAAATACTGTTCATAAATTCTTTCTTTCATTAATTATTGCCCCCTTCACACATTTTAATAATCGCCGTTTCAATTTCATCCGGCGTGAAAATCTGCGTATCGTATTTACCGAGAAATTCCACCTGACACTTGCCGCAGCTTGCACGCTCTACTTCATGCACCAGCTGACCGTAATTGAGCTCCGGCACTAAAACGGCTTTTACTTTATCCGCCAATTTATTAATTACTTTATCGGCAAACGGCCAAATGGTTATAAGGCGCACCATGCCCACTTTATAGCCTTTGGCGCGGGCGCTCTGCATCGCTTCATACGCAGTGCGCGCCGTTCCGCCGTAACTTACAATAGCATACTGCGCGTCTTCCATATTGTACGCTTCATAATGACAGATTTCGTCACTGGCAATATCTATTTTCTTATGCAGTCTGTCGATAACTTCGCGCGTTACCTGCGGACTGCCGGACGGGAAGCCCGTTTCATCATGAATAAGACCCGTTACGTGAATATGGTACCCTTTGCCGAAATCGGCAATATTCGGCACTAAATCCGTATCCGGCCCATATGCTCTATACTCCGGCGACGGAGCTGTTTTCGGCTGACGGCGCGGAAAAACTGCGATATCTTCTTTTTCCGGCACATCGATATTTTCGCGCAGATGACCGACAATTTCATCCATCAGCAAAATAACCGGCGTGCGGAAACGTTCCGCATAATTTACTGCCATAACGGTAACATCGAACGTTTCCCTCACACTCCACGGCGAAAGTGCAATAATGGAATGGTCGCCGTGCGTACCCCAGCGCGCCTGCATGATATCTCCCTGCGCCGGTGAAGTCGGCTGACCGGTAGACGGACCGACACGCTGCACATTGGCGATAACGACCGGAATTTCAGCAGCGCAGGCATAACCGATTAATTCCTGTTTGAGCGAAAAACCCGGACCTGATGTCGCTGTCAAAACTTTTTCACCGGCAAGCGATGCGCCCAAAACGGCGCCCATGCTGGCTATTTCATCTTCCATCTGAATGAATTTGCCGCCCATTTTCGGCAGAAGTTTCGCCATTGTTTCTGCTATTTCCGTTGACGGAGTAATCGGATAACCGGCAAAAAAACGTACACCGGCGGCAAGTGCGCCGTAACTGCACGCTTCATTGCCCTGCATTAATTTAATCATCAATCTTCCTCCTTATCTACAAAAATAGCGTAATCAGGACAGCGCAGTTCACACTGACCGCAGCCGATACACGCATCGGCATCAATTATCTGACAATGATTTAAAACGTCTAACTGTAAAACTTTTTTCGGACAGAAAGCTACGCATATACCGCAGCCTTTGCATCTTTCAGTTTTCAAGTAAATAACACTTTTCAAAGCTTCACTTCCAAACTTACAAATATATACAAAAAATCAACATAAATATTAACAGCAAAAATCTAATAAATGCAATCTTTGTTGTTAATCACGAATTCTATTATATAACAAAAAACTGTAAAATTGTAAATGTATACAATATATCTTTCAAAACAATTTATAGCAAAAAAATATGAAAAATGCTTGACTATTTTATAAAATGCTATATAATATTAATTAATAACAATTATTTTTTATTCGGATTTTGTGTATATTTTTATAGAAAGGGCGATTTTGATGGAATTAAAAGGAAGTAAGACAGAACAGAATTTATGGGCAGCTTTTGCCGGTGAATCCCAGGCACGCAACAAATACACTTATTTTGCCTCCAAAGCAAAAAAAGACGGCTATGTACAGATTGCCAAAATCTTTGAAGAAACGGCCGGAAACGAAAAAGAACATGCTAAAATCTGGTTCAAACTCGTAGATAAAATCGGTACTACGGAAGAAAATTTAAAAGCCGCTGCTGCCGGTGAACATGAAGAATGGACTTCCATGTATCCGGAATTCGCCAAAGTGGCGCGCGAAGAAGGCTTCACCCGCATTGCCAACCTGTTTGAAATGGTAGCCAAAATCGAAAAAGAACACGATGAACGCTACAATATCTTACTGGCTAACATTCAGGAAGACAAAGTATTCAAACGCAATGAAAAAATGATTTGGATGTGCTCCAACTGCGGTCATGTATATGAAGGAACAGAGGCTCCGGAAATCTGCCCAGTATGCGCTCATCCGAAAGCATTCTTTGAAATCAAGGCAACTAATTATTAATTTCTCCTAAAAAGAAAAAACCTTGTGCATTTAATCGTGCACAAGGTTTTTTCTTTTATGATATTTTATGCTTTAAACGGCATAACGTCTTTTACTGCTTCCTGCAGTGTAATTTCCTTATCATCGTTATCTATGTCGATTAAATGGTATCGGTCATTGCCCATGCCGAGCTCTTTCATATAAGTGAGCTGACGCAGACCGTGACGCGACTGAATACGTTTGACTAAAGCCTTTCTGTCGCCGTCTTTCAGCGCATAGACTAAGTCCACCGAAGCCTGGTCGACTGCCAGAATATCCAATGAGGCTACAATCCCGATATTCGGCGTAACTACCGGCTGAGCTGCCGTTCCTTCGCAGTCGCAGGATACGGACATGTTGCGCAGAACATTTACGAAAGTGATGTTTTTACCGAAATGGTCGACAACGGCTTTTGCCGATTCCATCATTCTTTCCATAAATTCTTCTTTAGAGATACTCCACTGTTCGGCAGAACCTTCGACCGTGTGTATCATAGCTTTGCCAATGCGTCCGTCGGCACAGCCGATACCGATATTTTTCGCCGAGCCGCCGAAGCCGCCCATCGTATGGCCTTTAAAATGCGTAAGTACGAACAGCGAATTATAGTCGGCAAGGTTTTTTCCCATATACATTTCTGTGAACCATTTACCGTTTTTTATCGGAAATGCAACCGTCTGTTCGCCGTCATCCATGATATCCACCGGGCAGAATGTCCAGCCGTTTGTCTTCAGCGTTTCCAGATGCTGCGCCGTCGTATAGCGTCCGCCGTCATAATACGTATTCGTTTCAACGATTGAAGCTTCCGGCAGCTCCGTTTTAATCAGATTTTCCACCCACGGACGCGGGATGATATTCGGTCCGTGCGGTTCACCCGTATGCAGTTTAATACCGATTTTGCCCGTCATATTTTCTTTTACCCGGTCATAGATTTTTTTCAGCCCTTCCGCCGAAAGGTCCCGCGTAAAATACACGACGGATTTTTCTCCTGTGCGTTCACTGTACGGAATATAATGTTCTCCGCCGACTCTAGCTGTAGGTTTCATGATAAAATCCTCCTTTATCATTTTCATTTATAATCTGTTGTGCTAGTTGATTTCCTAAAGCAGTATAGTAGTTTATATTTAGTGAGGTTAAGTGCCAACAGGCAACGAATATAAACTATTATACTGCTGAGTACAGGCTCAATGTTTTGCCAGCACAATATGTATATTTCTATCATACACCTTTAAGTGCACTATAAGTCAATAAAAAAACTCCGCACGAATTTCTATCCGTACGGAGCTGTTTATTTTATAACTCAATTCACAAAATAGCCGATGGCTGTAATTATAAACAATGCCAGTATGACGGCCATAAGACCGATTTGCGTCCTGTACATCCATTTTGCCACTTTTTCCGACATATTGGCGTGTCTGTTGATATACATTACAATCAGCACGATTTCCAAGAGGAAATATGCCGCGAAGTTTGTCGGCGACGATAATAAATTCTGCCAGCTTGTTATTAATAGTAAGAAGTTAACAACGATTAGGACAATCAGCCAGATATCCCGGCCGTATTTCTTCTTCGTTTCCTTCGGCTGCTGTTCCTGTTTGGCCTTGTTTATTTTATTACTGATACGTTTGCTCATTCTAGCCATAAAAAAATCCCATCCTTAATTCATAATATCTAAAGTATAGCAAATATACATTGGTGCTACAAGTTAACACTGAAACAAAATTTTTGTACATATGTAATTATTTTCAACTAAACTGATTGATACTTTATTACACTTTTGCTAATATAAATAATATAATCAGAGAAATATTGTACAAATTTTATAGAATTGAGGTTATTTTACACTATGATTAGAGAACACCGCAATCGCGAAAAATTGATAAATTATTACAAAACATTTACTGCGAAAGGAATTATCGACCCGAATGTCCATCCGTGGATTGCTAAGTCCTGGCAAAAATCCCACGAATATCAGGTAAATCCGAAGAAAATCCCATCCAGTGCACGTCTTTCACCGGCGGAACTTTCCCAAATGCAGAATAAACACAGCGATGCCATCAATTATTTAGACCATTTTATCGACAATATAATCGATTTTATTCATGAATACGACTTATGCTTAACACTCATGACCGCCGACTGCGTCGTCCTGAAAAAATATGCCAATATAACCTCCCGTCTAATCGACAAACTGGAAGGCGTCTCCCTAAGCGTGGAAAATGTCGGCACCCTCAGCTGCAATATCGTGAAGGAAACGAAAACGCCGTTCTGGATTTTCGGCCCGGAAATATGGCTGGAAGAACTGCACGATATGAATTCCGGCTCCGTGCCTGTCATCGTCAATGACGAACTCACCTATATCGTTTCGCTCACTGCCATGCAGCATGAAAAACTCTCGCAGGACGTTATTTTGGCTCTGCTGTTCACTTTAAAAACGGCACTGGAACTCAATATCAAACAGTCCCTGAACATCAAAGCGCAGAAAGCCATCCTGGACGCTGCGCCGTTCGCCGTTTACCACATCATGCCGGAGGACAAAATCGTTTACACCAACCGCATGGGCAAGGAACGTTTGTCCGTAATCAATGCTATTGATGAAAACAATGTTACGGCTCATCTGAAAGATGTTGTTTTGAACTATACACATACGCCGATTTATGACGGCTTCCAGGGCATTTCCTGCTACAACCGCGAAACAACCTGGATTACAAACAACAAAACGTATGAGGACATCACTACGGTCGTGCCGCTGAAAAACTCCGAAGACGATGAAGAAGTGCAGAGCGTCGTTACCGTATCCATGCCGATTGAGGATTTGCGCACGCTCGTCGCGCACGCTTCCGGCTATACGGCAAAATACAGCCTTAGCTCCATGGTCGGCGACAGCAAGACTTTCGTGCAGATGAAGGAACGTGCATACCGCGTTGCCCGCAACAAAAACCATATATTAATTCAGGGCGAAGCCGGTGTCGGCAAACAGCGTCTAGCCCACGGCATCCATATGGCGAGCATGCGCATGGCAGGGCCGCTCATCTCCATAAACTGTGCCGATTTCACGCCGGAGCTTCTGGAACAGGATTTATTCGGCGCCATGACGGAGCCGGAAGTAAGCCATCCGGGCAAACTGGAACTGGCCAGCAAAGGTACGCTATTCATCGACGAAATTGAAAAAATGCCGAACAATATCGCCAAAATGCTGGCACAGGCATTATCCGAAAAGAAAACGCACCGTATCGGCGAAAGTCTGGAACGCAGCATTGACGTACGCATCATCGCCGCAACGGACAGCAATCTACGCCGCCTGACGGAAAAAGGCCAGTTCAACGAAAAACTGTTCAACATCATCTCCCGCAGCATAATCCGCGTGCCGTCGCTGCGTTCGCGCCGGGACGACATTCCGAAACTCGCCATTCACGTAGTAGAGGAATTGTCGCGCCAGCATCAGATGGAAACGAAAAAACTTCTGCCGGAAACAATTGAACTGCTGCGCAATTACGATTGGCCGGGCAATATCAAAC
This sequence comes from Megamonas hypermegale, assembly GCA_002314325.1. Taxonomy (GTDB): domain Bacteria; phylum Bacillota; class Negativicutes; order Selenomonadales; family Selenomonadaceae; genus Megamonas; species Megamonas hypermegale_A. The sequence goes on along the minus strand of DCFC01000032.1, from coordinate 3,189 downwards.
AGCTTCAGAGCGTACTGGAATACTCCTTCTTCAACACGACCGGCAAAAACATTCTGCCGACCGACATCAATCTCATGGGTAATGTCAAACCGGACAATAAATGGAAAACGGATAAGGAAATATTCCTCAAGGCGTGGAAGGCTGCCGGCGGCAATGTAAGCCGTCTCTCCAATCTTTTAAGCGTAAGCCGCGTAACATTATACCGCTACATCAAAAAATACGGTCTGGAAAAATAATATAATAGAAAAAGCGTTAATCCGCAAACGAGGGATTAACGCTTTTTTCAGCGCAAATTCATACCTATCTTTATAAATCGGAACATTCTGTCCGCGCAGTCCGCCAAAAGAGGCTCGGCATGCGTAAGCGCCGTATCCAGACTCATCGGCGCATTGACCGTGACCATAATACTGTCAATGCCGCAGCCATAAACGAGATGAGCATTGTCGCCCATGCCGCCGGTCAGCGCAATGACCGGTATATTTCTCTTTTTCGCATAGCGGCCGATACCGTCCAGAACCTTTCCGCCGGCCGACTGCCCGTCAATTCTGCCTTCGCCCGTGATAATTAAATCCGCATCGGCAATGATGTTTTCAAAATTAATTAAATCGAGAATTGTCTTTATGCCCGATTGCAAAGAAGCACCGCAAAACGCCGTCAGCGCTGCGCCCATGCCGCCGGCCGCTCCGCCGCCCGGCAGATTTGCTACATCCGCGCCGAGCGTTTCCTTAATTTTAGCAGCATAATTTTTCATACCGCTTTCCAATAGTTTCAGCTGCTTAGCGTTTGCGCCTTTCTGCGGACCAAAAACGTACGTTGCGCCGTTTGGCCCGATAAGCGGATTAGTAACGTCGCACATGACGGTGAAGTTTGCCGTTTTTACCCGCCTATTTAACGAAGCCGTATCAATTTTTGCGATATTCATCAGGTTTTTGCCGACAGGCTCCAGTTCTTTGCCGTCTTTATCGAGAAATCTGACGCCCAAAGCCATCAGCATTCCCATGCCGCCGTCATTTGTCGCACTTCCGCCGATGGAAATGATTATATCGTCAGCACCTGAAGCCAATGCATCTTTTATCATTTCGCCCGTTCCGTAAGAAGTGGTATATAGAGCATTGCCTTCGCGGTACGGTATCAGCGTTATGCCGGAAGCCGTAGCCATTTCGATTAATACCTGTTTTTCGTTCAATCTCAGATAATGCGCATTCACTTTTTCTCCCAGCGGACCGGTAACTTCCAAATATCTTCTGCTGCCGCCTTTCATCTGTTCGACAGCTGCAATCGTGCCTTCTCCGCCGTCGGCTATCAGTACGCCCTGCGTCTGTACGTCTTTAAAATGCTGCTGCGCCTTCTCCGTCAATATATCAATTATTTCCTGCGAGGACAACGTTCCCTTAAATGAATCTGGAGCAAATACGAATTTCATAAAATCCGCTCCCTTCTTTTTTTACCTTTATAATACAAGCTTTTCTATAGCGTAGGCGATACCATTATCATCACAATCTTTCGTAATGAACGAAGCAACTTCTTTCAAATCAGCAATGGCATTTTCCATAGCAACGCCGACACCGGCATATTTTATCATGTCCAAATCATTGTCCCCGTCGCCTGCCGCCATGACCTCGGCCTGCTTTATCCCCAGATAATCCGCCAATTTGCTGAGCCCGACCGCTTTATTTATACCCGGCGGCGTAACGTCCATCGTAAAACCGGTATTTTGCTGCAAACCGATTTTTCCCTGAAAATGCTCCGCCACATAATCATATATGCTCTGGATTTTACCGTTTATATCGCAGATGACAAGCTGCGTAACATTTGCCGCATATTTTGCGTAATTGTCGCCGACTTCCACGATATTCAACCCTTTCGTCGTCCTGTACGCCGGAAACATTCTTTCATCTTTATATCTTACGTAAATCGTATCATTTATATACCAGCGTATATACCAATTCTTTTCGTAGCACAAATTCATCAGCTCCAGCAGCGTTTCCGGCAGAAAATGCGCTTCAAAAATCGGTTCTCCGCCGTCAAGCGGCTTAACCACGCCGCCGTTGCACGATACGACAGGGCAGTTCATGCCGAGATTTCTGGCAAAATAACTGGCTGAAGCCGGCATCCTTCCTGTAGCAATCGTCACGTATACGCCTTTTTGCATTGCTTTTTGTACAACTTCGGCATTTTTGTCCGAAACAAGCTTTTGCCGGTTGAGCAGCGTATTATCCATATCCAGTGCAATCAGTTTTATCGCCATCAGTCTTTGTCTCCCTTCGCCTCATTGAAATTCCAGATTAAAGAACAGTTCGCTTTAGCCAAAGCCGTTATAATGGATTTGTGCGGCATCTTCGTCGTCAGCACTATATCCACATCATTCAATTTAGCAAATTTGAACGACGGCTGAAACAAAAATTTGCCCGAGTCAGCTAATACGCAGACAAATAACGATTTTCTCGCCACCAGGCGCTTTATCGCCGCATCTTCATTGCCGCAGGTATAAAATCCGTCCTCCGTAACACTTGTCGTTCCCAGAAAAGCAATGTCAAAATGAATATTGTCAAGCATTGCCAAAGCCTCGCTGCCGTAAATATATCGGTCTTCCGTATTCCATTTGCCGCCCAGAATATGCAGCTCGGCATTTTTATTATCTTGCATTTGTTCAATGATATCGATAGAATTACTATAAATGGTTGTTTTTTCCTTAATGTAATTGCAGATATACTGCACCGTCGTCGACGAATCCAGATAGCAGACGCTGCCGCGCTTGATATAAGCGGCTGCCATTTTGCCAATCTGGTTTTTCTTGTCCAGCTGCAGACCGGCGCGTTCCTTGTACCCCGGCGTTATCTGAATGGTCGGCAGTGTTATGCCGCCATGCGTTCTTAGCGCCAGACCTTCATTTACCAGACAGATGATATCGCGGCGCGCCGTATCGCGGGATATTTGAAAATTTTCCATAATTTCCTGTTTTGACAGGCTTTTTCGCTCACGCAGTAAATTCAGTATTTGATATAAGCGTTCTTCCTGATACATATAAATCACCACACTGCTTTTAGTTTAAGCAGATATAAGCATTTTGTCAATTCGATTAAATATTATAAAAATACTATCTATTAGAGGTCTTTCTATGAACATTATTTTTAACCTAATGTGCTAGAAGTCCTCCACTTCTATAAGTGGGGGATGAATAGCACGTCC
>DCFC01000021.1 GCA_002314325.1 Megamonas hypermegale | reverse complement strand
ATTTATTCTGTCAAGCATTTTTTCAAATTCTTAACAAGTTTTTTTCAGTTTTTGTGCCGCCTCATCAGCGACGAAAAATATTATATCCAAAACAGAACTTCATGTCAACACTTTTTTTCATCTTTTTTATAAAATTTTTCTCAAACCTTATTTTCATACTTCAATATGCCTTATTAATAACTTTTAGTAATCTATTCTAATATTATATATCATTAGACATGCTATATATAAAGTGCTATTATTTACATTATAGTCAAGCGGCTTTCATAACAATTTATTATAAAACTGCCATATATGAAATTTATTCTACATAAAAACGATATTTTTCCATAATAAAAAGGATAATTCCCATCTACAGCGAATAAAATATCTATTAATCAGAAAAATTATTTTTATCATTAAATTTATACTAAGAGGTGTTTGCTATGTTAGATTTAAACGAAATATTAACGGTTGGACAAAATTTTATGATTAGAAAAGTTGTCCAGCGTTCCGATACGGCAGCGGCTTATTCCAAAGATTTAAATCAGTTTCTTTCCACGCCGACCATCATCGATTTGGCAATTCGCGCTTCTATGGAAACTATCGATAAATATCTGCCGGACGATTATGTAAGTATCGGCTTCAGTATAAAATTCGCCCATACTGCCGCCACCAGTCTCGGTATGACATTGACAGTCAAAGTCAGCATCGTAAGTATTGAAGACCATGAAGTTGACCTCCGCATCGAAGCCTGGGACGAACAGGGAGAAATCGGCTACGGCATGCACAAACGCAGTATTGTAAGCAAAGCGCATTTAATGAAAAACGCTGAACGCCGGACACGGTTTTTGACGAATAAACGTTTGGATAGTTTTGGAAGGAGATGATTAAGATGATGATATCTGACGATTTATGGGGCGCTTTCGCGCTGAGCATCATTGATTTCATTTTAAGTTTCGTTTTTATCGGCGGCGTAGGTGCTGTATTGTACCTGTTCCCGTATCTGAATAAACTTGGTGAAGTTAATGAAGAAGACCACTATTAAATTTAGGGAAGTGTGATTTTTATGATAGATTTCGGCGCTCTTTTAGAGGCATTATTATTACAAACCGGTTTAATTTCCATGTCTTTGGGCAATATTATAATGATAGTAGTCGGTGCAGTCATGCTGTATCTCGGTATTATCAAAAGATATGAACCGTTCCTGCTCGTTGGTATCGGCCTTTCGTGTATCGTTGCCAATATTCCCGGTTCCGGACTCGTCGATGAAGGCGGACTGTTCCACTATGCTTATCAAGGTGTAGAATCGCTTATTCTGCCGCCGCTCATTTTCCTGGGCGTTGGTGCTATGACCGATTTTGGTCCGATGATTGCCAATCCTTCACTCGTCATATTAGGCGCAGCCGCTCATCTTGGTATCTTCGTCGCTCTTATTATGGCAAAACTCATGGGCTTTACGCTTGCCGAAGCTTGTTCTATCGGTATCATCGGCGGTGCCGACGGACCTATGGCTATCTATACAACCGTTCAGCTGGCTCCGCACCTGTTGCCGCAGATTTCCGTTGCAGCATACTCGTACATGGCGCTTATGCCGCTCATTCAACCGCCGGTAATGAGGCTTCTCACCACTAAAGCAGAACGCCAAATCATCATGAAACAGCCGCGTTACGTTTCCCGTCTGGAAAAAATTGTATTCCCTGTCGTCATGATTGTCATCGTAAATCTTTTCCTGCCGCCGGTTGCACCGCTCATCACGATGCTTATGTTCGGTAATTTAATCCGCGAATGTCTGCTACTTGACCGCATGGCAGAAACTATTTCCAATTCTTTCTTAAATATTATTACATTGGTATTGACGATTGCTATCGGTTCTACAATGAGTGCAGATACTTTCTTAACGTCTCAGACGCTCTTAATTATTTTCCTCGGCCTCGTATCTTTCGTTTTCGGTACTGCCTCCGGCGTTGTCTGCGCCCGCATTATGAACAAAATCAGCGGCGGCAAAATCAATCCGTTAATCGGTTCCGCCGGTATCGCTTCCGTTCCGATTGCTGCCCGCGTATCGCATAAAGTCGGTCAGGAAGAAAACCGCAATAATTTCTTAATCATGCACGCTATGGGACCAAATCTCGCCGGTGTATTCGGCACTGCTATCTCAGGCGGTATCATGCTCGCACTGCTCGGTCAGTAATATTTTCATAAAAAAAGGAACTCAATTTTTGAGTTCCTTTTTATTTTACCGTTATACAGTTGTAATTCCTTTTTCACTTGCCTGTTCATGCAGTCTTGCAATTCTGTCTTCCGTTAAAGGATGCGTGCTAAACATGTTGGCCAGTCTCTTGCCGGCACCTTCAAACGGATTGATGATAAACATATGTGCCGTAGCCGGTGTGGCATTCGGCATTTCACCATGTTTTGCATAATAGTCGATTTTTTCCAGCGCATTGGCTAAATACAGCGGATTGCCGCAGATATTGCCGCCTTCGGCATCAGCGTCGTATTCGCGCGAACGGGATACCGCCATCTGGATAATACCTGCCGCCAGCGGTGCAATAATAGCCGTTGCCAATAAAGTAGCCATATTGGAGCCGCCTTCTTCATCATCATTGTTGCTACTGCCAAAAATAGCACCAAACTGCGCTACGTTGGCAATCATAGAAATAGCGCCCGCCATGGAAGCGGCAATCGTACTGATTAATATATCGCGGTGTTTTACGTGAGCCAGCTCATGACTGATTACGCCCGCCAGTTCTTCATAATTTAAAGCCCGCATAATACCGGTCGTTACGGCAACAGCCGCATGTTCCGGATTTCTGCCCGTCGCAAAAGCGTTCGGTTCGTCTGCTTCAATAATACATACACGCGGCATCGGCAGCTCTGCCCGTTTTGCCAGTCTTTCCACCAAATCGTATAAATTCGGCGCATCTTCGCGCGTTACTTCCCGTGCTCCATATGCTCTAAGACACATATCGGCACTGTTCCAATACATAAATATATTCATGCCCAAAGAAATCACAAACATCAACAGAGCACCCGTCGTTCCGCCGACCGCTCCTCCGATAGCTATCAGTATACCCATTAAAGCAGCCATTAACACAGTCGTCTTTAATGTATTCATTTAATTTTTCCTCCTAAAAACAATTCATTATCAGCACTTGCAAGTGCGATGATTTTTAAACCAGCCAAAACTAAGTACCATTACAACAAGAACTATTTTTATAATCAAACTCCAATCTGTCAGATAAACGCCGATTACTTTATCCATCGTCATCATTTCAGCTGCCGTATATGCTAAAATTGCACCGCCCAGATAAATGAGCCATGGCAGTTTTTTCATTATCAGCAGAAAAACCTGCGCACCGCACAGCACAATCGGCAGACTAATCATCAAGCCACAGATAATAAGACTCCATTTTGCCTCCGGCACCATGTTGGCAACACCAGCAAGCGCCAGCACATTATCAAGGCTCATGATGAAATCGGCAATCATGATAGTGCGCACTGCCGCAAACAAGGTAGTCGCCTGTTTGCCGCTGCCTTCATCCTCGCTATTATCGACCAGGAGTTTGACCGCTATATATACTAGCAGTGCCCCGCCAATAAACTGCAAATACGGCAGTCCCAATAATTCCGTTGCAAACAAGGTAAGACAGACTCTCACTATTACAGCTCCTGCACCGCCGATTACAACACCTTTCAGCCGTTCATGCTCCGGCAGGGATTTGCACGCCATCGCAATCACAATAGCATTGTCACCGCTCAAAATCAAATCCAGCAGTAATATGCTGCCGAGTGCCGCAAACCACGGTGCAGTAAATATACCTTCCACTGTTTCATCGCTTCTTTCTTTGTTTCTATCTATATAAAAAGACCCTGTTTCACGGAAAAATCCCATGAAACAAGGTCTTGCTTACAAATTTAAAATATTGCCGATTGTACCGGAGTTTTCACTCGTACTGACGATAGCAACCGTTCGGCTACTCCCCTTGTAGGTATATCATAAATAATAATATATCATATCCATAAGTTCCCTGCAAGAGATTAATTATGCGCCAGTTTTTCAGCTTTGGCTTTCTCCGCCTTCTCCATTTTGCCTGCTAAATAATTAGCTGCGAGCGAACCAGAGATATTGTGCCATACGCTGAACACTGCGCCCGGAATTGCCGCTGCCGCACCGAAGTGCATTAAAGCCAAAGAAGAAGCCAGTCCGGAATTTTGCATTCCGACTTCAATAGATATAGCTTTCGATTTCGCCAAATTCATTCTCAAAGCTTTAGCTACAGCAAAGCCCAAAGCATAACCAAGCAGATTGTGCAGCATTACCACAGCCATAATCAAAAGTCCCGTCTGCATAATCTGCTGCGAACTTACGGAAACTACACCACCGACAATCAGCACGATTGCAATTACGGAAATAAGCGGCAGCAGCTTTATCGCTCTGCGTACAAAATCACCGAATAATTTATTGATGACAATACCTAAAACAATCGGCACTACAACGACCTGCACGATGGAAATCATCATAGCCGCCAGAGAAATCTCAATCCATGCTCCGGCCAGCCACCATGTCAGAAGCGGCGTAACAACCGGTGCCAGAATTGTCGTCGTCATCGTCATGGATACGGACAAAGGCACATCACCGCGTGCCAGATACGTCATTACATTGGAAGACGTACCGCCCGGACACGTACCGACCAGAATTACGCCGACAGCCAGTTCCGGCGGAAGCTGGAAAAGCGTCGCGAGCAGCCAGGCAAGACCCGGCATAATCGTAAACTGAGCCACAGCTCCGACAAGTACGTCTTTCGGACGCTGGAAAACCAGCTTGAAATCTTCAAAACGCAGCGTCATCCCCATGCCGAACATAACGATACCCAATAAATATGTAACATAACCTGCCGCCCATTTAAATGTCCACGGCATAAACAGGGCAACCGCTGCCACGATGATAACAAAAGCCGCCATATACTTAGAAATAAAATTGCTTAAAGCTTCTAATGCTTTCATCCAAAATCCCTCCTGCAAAACTTTTAGTCCACTGTATAAAATATACACTGAAATATATACATAACGTCAAATATATAATTAAAATTAATATTACTGCGTAAATAATAGATTTTATAAGTGATATTATGTTTACATATTTACAGTGTGTATTTCATATCATACTGCAAAATTTATCTACTGTCAATAAAAAAAGCTCTTAAATACAAAATGTATATAAGAGCTTTTTTATATTTTATTTTACGGTTACTACATAATCATCTTTACGCGGCGCTGCCTTCGGCAGATTTCCATCCGGATAACCGAGTACGCAGTGTCCAACGCCGATATAATCGCCTTCAATGCCCCACTGTTTTAAAAGTGCCTTTCCTTCTTCTGTAGCAAATTCTTCTTTCGCTCTGTTAATCCAGCAGGAGCCAAGGCCCAGACTATGAGCCGCCAACATCAGATTGCCCATAACAAGCGAACCGTCTTGCACGGCCGTCGGTTTCGTCGCATCCGCCAAAACGAGAACGACGGTCGGCGCACCGTAAAACGGGTCGGATTTTACGCCCATAATCTGCGCATTCCATTTGGATAATTTGGCGATTATTTCCGGATTTTGGATGACTACCATTTTCGGCGATTGCCAGCCATGTCCTGTAGCGGCGTATTTACCAGCTTCCAGTATCTGCTGCAAATCTTCATCTTTAATCTGCTCCGGTTTGTATTTACGGCAGCTTCTTCTTTCCAGCATTGCTTTTATAACATCATTCATGAAAAAATCCTCCTTTAAATAATATTATTATTTTAGTTCCACAAAAAATTCTCAAAATCCTTTTATCAATTTCTATTTGCTGAGTTCTTTGCTTGTCAAAGAACTCGAACCAAGGAAAGTGCCGGTTCGGCACAATATATGTTAAAGATAACTATTTCTTAATTTATTCTTATATTGCGCCGGGCAATTTTTCTTTG
>DCFC01000006.1 GCA_002314325.1 Megamonas hypermegale | reverse complement strand
GTATTTTTACATCTGGATACCGGCCGTGTTTATATTTTTCCTGTTTTACACCGGCGCACATCGGCGCATGGTGCCGTTTTTCGAGATAATAAAAAACACGCTTTGCGCTACATTTTATGCGGCGGTGGCGACAATATTCATCCTGTATTTAATTCACAGCATAAACGACGTATCGCGGTTTTTCGTCATAACGTTTTTTATCATGTCGTTTATTCTGATTTGTATCATACATCAAATATTGGTGGCAGTATTTAACAAATTGGATATTTTGAAAGAACCCGTTTTGTTTATCGGTGCCAATAAAACGACGCAGACGATTATTGATTATTTAAAGCATAACAACTGTTTCGGCGTGAGAGTGGTGGATATTATCGACGGCACTTTTACGGATAACTACGAGAAAGATATGGCAAAGACGAAACAGGTTATCGAGAAAACGAAAGTGAAAAGCGTGATAATTTCCTCTGCCAGCACGAATAAAATGGCGAAAATAGTGACAGATATTCAGCCGCTTGTGAAAAATATCGTATTCACGCCGAATTTAATCAATATACCGATTGCCAATCTGGAAATAAACAAACTGCCGATAGAAAATATCGTACTGTTGACGATAAAGAATAACCTGGCCAATCGGCGCAACCGATTTATCAAATATGTATTCGATATGGTTTTAACGATCGTCGGTACAATCTGCATTTCGCCGCTGTTAATCTGTATTGCCGTATGGATTTACAAAGACTCGCCGGGGCCGGTTATCTTCAAGCATATGCGCGTGGGCAAAGACGGCAAAATGTTTCCGTGCTATAAATTCCGTTCCATGTGCGTTGATGCCAAAGAAAAACTGGATGAGCTTTTGCAAAATGACCCGCAGGCGAGAGAAGAGTGGGAAAGAGATTTTAAACTGAAAAACGACCCGCGCATTACAAAATCTGGTGCGTTTTTAAGACGGACAAGTCTTGATGAACTGCCGCAGATTTTCAATGTACTAAAAGGTGAGATGAGCCTTGTCGGTCCAAGACCGATTATACAGGATGAAATAAAAAAATACGGCAGTCATATAGATGATTATTTAATGGTAAAACCGGGCATTGCCGGCATCTGGCAGTGCAGCGGCAGGAATGATATAAGTTATGAAGAACGAGTGCAGCTCGACAGCTGGTATGTAAGAAATTGGTCAGTATGGCTGGATATTACTATACTTTGGAAGACGTTGAAGGCTGTATTGGCGAAAAAAGGAGCGTATTAAAAGGCGGTAGATTATGAAATACGATTATTTGATAGTAGGCAGCGGTTTATTCGGCAGTATTTTTGCCTATGAAGCTGCTAAGAGAAAGAAAAAATGTCTTGTTATAGACAAGAGAAACCATGTCGGCGGTAATGTTTACTGTAAAAATAAAGAAGGTATCAACATTCACAAATACGGCGCGCATATTTTTCATACGAATAATAAAAAAGTTTGGGGATATGTAAATCAGTTTGTTGAATTTAATAATTATATCAACAGTCCTGTTGCTAATTATCACGGTGAGATTTATAATTTGCCGTTCAATATGAATACGTTCAGTAAGATGTGGAATATATCAACACCGCAGGAAGCAAAAGCGATAATTGAAGAACAGAGAAAGATTGTAAAAGGCGAGCCGAAAAATCTGGAAGAACAGGCAATCAGTCTGGTCGGTACAGATATTTATACAAAATTGATAAAAGGTTATACCGAAAAACAGTGGGGCAGAGATTGCAGTGATTTACCGGCTTTTATCATCAAAAGACTGCCGGTGCGTTATACGTATGATAACAATTATTTCAATGCGCGTTATCAGGGAATACCGATTGGCGGATATAACCAAATCATTGAAAAATTGCTGGCAGATTGTGATGTAGAACTTAATGCTGATTTTGTAAAGCAAAAGGACAAATATCAAAATGTAGCGGAAAGAATTATATTTACAGGTGCAATCGACAGTTTCTTTGATTATAAATTCGGTCAGCTGGAATACAGAGGCCTTTGTTTTGAAACGGAGAAACTGGAGCAGGAAAATTATCAGGGCGTAGCCGTGATGAATTTTACAGCCGGAGATGTTCCATATACGCGTGTAATTGAACATAAGCATTTTGAATTTGGTACGCAGCCGGTAACGTATGTAACAAAAGAATATCCCGCAGATTGGCAGCCAGGTGAAGAGGCGTATTATCCGGTAAATGATGAAAAAAATCAGAAGCTGTATCAGAAATATTTAGAGCTGGCACAGCAGGAAAAGAATGTGATTTTTGGCGGCCGTCTGGGTGAATATAAATATTATGATATGGATAAAACGATAGAGAGTGCTTTGGACTTAGTGAAAAAGGAATTGGATACAGATTGAATATAAAAATTCTTGTAGCAACACATAAAAAATACTGGATGCCTGTTGATGAAGTGTATTTGCCGATACATGTGGGCAGAGAGGGAAAAGATGATTTAGGTTATACAGGCGATAATACGGGAGATAATATATCCGTTAAAAATCCTAACTATTGTGAGCTTACAGGTTTGTACTGGGCTTGGAAAAATCTGGATTGTGAATATATAGGATTATGTCATTATCGCCGATATTTTGCTCATAAGGCAAAGAGTAATTGTTTGGAAGATAAGAAGCAGTCTATTTTGAAAAAGCAAGATTATGAACAGCTATTACAGCAATATGATGTAATTTTGCCGAAGAAACGCAATTATTATATCGAAACTGTACGCAGTCAGTATGAACATGCACATAACAAACGGGATTTAGATGAAGTAGAAAATATAATAAGACAGCAGTATCCATCATATATTGAAGCATTTGAAAAAGTAATGAACAGTAGAAAACTGTATATCTACAATATGTTTGTGATGAATAAGTTCTTATTTGATAAATACTGTACGTGGCTGTTTGATATCTTATTCACATTGGAAAAAAGAATAGATATTTCAAGTTATGATAAATATAATGCACGGGTATTCGGTTTTTTGAGTGAAAGATTATTCAATGTTTGGTTAGAAAAACAAGATTTGAATGTTAAAACAATAAATGTTGTTTTTTTGGAAAAGATTAATTGGAAGAAAAAGATATATAACTTTATCAGGAGAAAGTATAAGAATAATAATGATAAAAAACTTTAATCATGTTTTAGTAAGTGTAATTATTCCTGTATATAATGTGGAAAAATATTTAGATAGATGTATGAAATCTATTTTAGGTCAAACTTATAGTAATTTAGAAATAATATTGGTAGATGATGGTTCGATAGATAAATCATCAATAATTTGTGATAAATATAAAGAAATTGATGAAAGAGTAAGAGTTATTCATAAAGATAATGGGGGATTATCTGATGCTAGAAATGTAGGAATTGATATTTCAACCGGTGATTATATAACTTTTATTGATTCAGATGATAGTGTAGAAAAAGATATGATAGAATATCTTCTTCAACTAATAAAAAGATATAATACCAAAATGGCAATTTGCAGTCATAATGTAGTGTTCTATGAAGGGAGGTTTATAAAATCTTTAGGAGATAACAAAGAAGAAATATTATCTGCTAAAAAGTGTATAGAAAAAATGTTATATCATAAAGATGTAGATACTTCAGCATGGGCAAAACTATATCATAGCTCGTTATTTAATGATATAAAATATCCAAAAGGAAAACTGTTTGAAGACATAGGAACTACATATAAATTCTTTTTAAAAAGTAAGTTTATAGCTTGTGGATATAAGAGTAAATATAATTATTATGTAAGAAGTAATTCAATAGTTACTGGAAATTTTTCGATAAGAAAGTTAGATTTATTAGAAATGACAGATAGAATGGGAGAAGACGTATTGAGTATTTTTCCAGAGTTAGAAAAATCTGTTTTAAGAAGAAGAATATATGCTAGATTTAGTACATTAAATCAAATGATAAATGTAGTAAATTATAAAAAAGAAAAAAAGGAAATAATATCATTTATAAAAAGAAATGGATATAAAATTTTACTAAATTTTTCAGTGCCTATTAGAGACAAAGTGGCAATTATTTTGTTATATATAAATGAGCATTTATATGAATTTTGTTGGAAAAAAATAAAGAAGTAATGGATATTTTTAAAGGAAGAATTAATATGTGTAAGAAAGAACTGGTATATGTTTTACAAATAGGCATGACAAGAAATATAGGCGGGTTAGAAACTTATTTGATGCAACAGTTTGAACATATGGATAAAGACATAATAAGATATGATTTTGTAAATATTACGGGAGAACATGAGATTGCTTTTTCAGATAAAATAAGACAGGCAGGAAGTACTATATATAACATATGTTCACGCCATAAAAATCCCTTGTTGCATTATTGGCGATGGATAAAGTTATTAAAAAAAAACAAGAATAAATATAAAGCAATTGTTTTAAATACAAATAGTTTGGAATACGTATTTCCAATGTTTATTGCAAAAATTTTTTATATAGAGATGAGAGTAATACATTCGCATAATGCAGGATTTGAAAGAAAGATAGGTTTACTTAGAAAATTATTGATAGCATTTAATAAATTATTATTAAATTTTAGTGCTACACATTATTTTGCTTGTTCTAAAAAAGCTGGAGAATGGATGTTTGGCAAGGAGAAAAATTTTAAAATAATACATAATGCTATTGAAACAGATAAGTATAGATATAGTTTGCAAAAAAGACAGGATAAAAGAAAAGAATTAGGATTAGAAGATAAATTTGTAATAGGACATATAGGAAGATTTTCTTATCAAAAAAATCATGATTTTTTAATAGATATTTTTAGTGAAATTCATAAAATTTTACCGGAAGCAGAATTGTTGTTGATTGGTGATGCTGTAGATGATAAGTCGTATTTAAATGAAGCTAAACAAAAAGTAAAAAATTTATGTTTAGAAAAAAATGTTAAGTTCTTAGGAATGAGAAATGATGTACAGGAACTTATGCAAGCTATGGATTGCTTTATATTGCCTTCAAAATTCGAGGGATTACCGTTAGTAGGAATAGAAGCTCAAACAGCAGGTTTACCATGTTATTTTTCTGATGTAATTACAGAAGAAGTGAAAATAACTGATTTAGTGAATTTTATATCTTTAAATAAATCTTCTCTATTTTGGGCTAAAGAAGTAGTTAAAAGTAAAACTTTTAAACGAAAAGATGTTTCAAATGAAATTATAGAAGCAGGATACGATATTAACACTGAAATAAAAAAAATAGAAAAATTTTATAAGGATAGATATATATATAATGAAAATAAATAATAAGTTTTTGTTTATAGGTGAAAAACCATATCAAAAAAATGATGCGGGAAATAAAGCTAGACTAGATATAGATAATATATTAAGAATGTTGAATTATTGTCAGTTAGAAAATATAGAAGAAAAAATTTTTAAATCTCGGATAGATAAATTGTTATATATATTAACATATAGAAATTTAAAAAAGATGTATTATTTATTGGATAATAAAAATAAATATATAATTATGCAGTATCCATTTTATTTTGATTTTGTTACAAGAAGAGCATTGAAGCGAGTTTTGAAACAAAACAAAACTGTATTAGTTATTCATGATACAGATGCTTTGAGAAGTTTTGCAAATAAGAGAATAGAAGATGAAATACATTTATTAAATAAAGCTTATGTGATTATTGTACATAATAATAAAATGAAAAACGCTTTAAAAATCAATGGTATAAAAACTAAAATTATTGTTTTAGAATTATTTGATTATCTATTAGATAAACCATATCCTAATAAGAAATATCAGCTAAGTAAATCTATAAGCTTTGCAGGAAATTTGGTTAAAAGTGAGTTTTTACAGAAAAAAGAAATTGATAAATTAGGTATAACTTTTAATTTATATGGACCCAATTTCGACAGTAATAAGATAAAAGCGTTTAACATTAAATATAATGGAAGTTATAAACCGGAAGTTGTTCCATATAAATTAGAAGGAAGTTTTGGCTTGATATGGGATGGGACAGCATTAGAAGAGTGTAGCGGCTCATTTGGTAAATATCTGAAAGTTAATAATCCGCATAAGTTGTCTTTATATATTGCGGCGGGACTTCCTGTTATTACATGGAAAGAAGCCGCTATTGCAGATTTTATAAATAAATATCAAATAGGTTTTACGGTTGATAGTTTATATGATATTGCAAAAGTTATAGATAATATGAGTAATGAGCAATATGAAAATTATTTACAAAATATAAAGAGTTTGCAAGAAAAAGTTTGTACAGGTTATTTTACGAAAGAAGCTTTAAAAAAAGTAGAGGATTTATTGTAATTTAGTATGAGAAAGTATGATTTTATAGTATGGCGAAAATAAATAAACGATTGCTAGAAAATATAATTTCTTTATTTACTATTAAAGGTTTAGAGTATATATTAGCTTTTATTACTTTTCCTTATTTAGTCAGAGTTTTGCAGGTAGAAAATTTTGGTGCTGTAGTTTTTGTGCAAGGGATTATTCAGTATTTTGTATTGTTTACGGATTATGGTTTTAATTTATTAGGACCAAAAGAGATTGCGCAGCATGATAATGTAAATGAGCGAGGAAAAATATTTGCCAGTATATTTGGAGCAAAAGTAATTTTATTAGTTGTTAGTACGTTAATATTTATATGTATGCTGGCGGGTATTCAATATTTTAGCAGTATAGATATTACATTATACAGTGTTGTTTATTTGATGGCTATTGGTAATGTTATCTTTCCTATTTGGTTTTTTCAGGGGATTCAACGAATGCGTTATATAACAATTGTGAATATAATAGGAAGATTTCTTAGTGTAGTATGTATTTTCTATTTTGTAAGAATGCCAGATGATTATATTTTAGCCGGATTATTTCAGGCAATTGTACCTTTAATAGCAGGATTTTGTTCGTGGATTATCTTATGGAAAAATTATCGGGAAGTTTTTGTTTTACCTAAGTATCAGGACGTAAAACAAGTATTTATTGATGCGTGGGAGATTTTTACTTCTACGATAGCGATAAATTTGTATACAGCAAGTAATGTTGTATTTTTAGGCTTATTGACAAATAACACCGTTGTTGGTTATTTCAGCGGAGCGCAAAAGATAATACAGAATATAAATCAATTGATATCACCGATAACACAAGCTGTTTATCCATATGTAAGTAAAATGGCAAGTAATTCAAGAATTGATGCGTTAAAGTTTTTGCGAAAGATAGTTCTGATATTAGGAGGAGGAAATTTTATTGGTTCAATTTTGATTTTCATCTTTGCTGAATGGATTGTTGATATATTACTAGGAACAGGATATGAGCGGTCGATTTTGTTATTGCGTATATTGGCATTTTTGCCGTTTATTATATCTTTAAGTAATGTATTCGGCATACAAACAATGTTGGTGTTCGGTATGAAGAAGCAATTTAATAAAGTATTATTAAGTGCAGCTATAGTAAATACAGGGATTGTTTTACCAATGATATATTTTTATCAGGCTGTTGGTGTAAGTATTAGTATGACGATAACGGAAATTTTTGTAACACTTAGTATGTATTATGTTTTGAAAAGAAATAACATTGATTTGATAAGAGGTATATATTAATGACGATTGAAACTTTGCATAAATGGCAACGTATTATGCTGTTCGGTTTGATTATAACATTGCCATTGACGACTATTCCAAAAGCAGTTCAAATTCTAGGAATGGGCGCCAGTTTATCGGATTATTTTTTTGTAGCTGGATTACTTTTGATTGTATATGAGTTTATTAAATATGGATTTGTTATAGATAAGAAGATAAAATACTTTTTTGTAATATATGTTCTATGGCAGATTATTTGTCTTATACATGGTCTATATATTTATCAATTTAATGAACTTTTAACATTAGATCAGATATCTAAATTGGAATTTATATTGAACAAATTAAATTCTCTTGGAATAGTAATAGATGAGCTTTTAGCTATAAAGTGTTGGCTGTTTATTCGTTTTACTAAAAATATCATATTTTTAAATAATGAAATATTTTTAGTAGTGTTTTATATTTATCATTTATATAGAGATAATTTTAATAAAGGTTTTTATGATATTCGTAAAGCAGTTTTATGTTTGATTTTAATTATGGGAGGATATTCTCTTATTGAATTATTGTGGTTAAAGTTATCGCTGAATAGCGCTGCTGAAATATTAGTTATGATAAATCCATTGTTGTATGATCCAATTTCAAATCATGGTTGGTGGCCGCCGCTTTTATGGAATAATCAATTAAGAAGTATTTGTACAGAGCCGTCATATTTTGGCATTATAAGTATTTTATCACTGCCGATTTTGTGGAGCTATGTATTTGAAGATAAAAAACGAAAATGGATATATGTATTTATTTTTTATTTTTTATTTATGATTTTTGCTACCAATGCCAGAACAGCAATTGTTGTAACAGCTGGCGAAATGTTTTTATTGTTTATGTCCTGTTTTTTTGTACGAAAAAAAATATATATAAAAAAAGTTGTATCTATATTATTGATTGCTTTTTTAGCTTTTAGTGCAAATTTAATAGATTATAAGTCGATATTTAATATAACAGAAAAAAAATCGTCGTATTTAACAAGTATAGAAAATTATATGGAAGGTAATGTGGCAAGTTTAGCGAATAAGGATTCACGTTCAAATAGTGCCAGACTGGCTAATTTAGTTGCCAATTTGAATACTATAGTAGAATATCCGATTTTTGGCATTGGCACAGGATTAAAGGACGCGTATCTTGATAAAAATCTACCGGATTTTGCTTACGATAATAATGAAGTAATGAATGCTTGGCATAAACATATGGTAGAAGAAGGCGTTTTAAAATCAGGATATCCAGCTTTAAATAAATATGCGGATGTTGCTGTGCAAAATGGTATTATTGGTTTATTGATGTATTTATCTGTGGTTATATATTTACTTTATAATATGTTCAGATATAGAAAATTATTATTACAAGATTATAGAATAATATGTTTGATTATATCAATGATAGGTTTATTAATGGCACAGATTAGTAATGCAGCTTTAGTTAATTGTAGTGGTATAGTTTGGGGTTTGTTATACTGTGTGATTGAGAATATGAAATATAAAAAAGGAAAAATAAATGAATAAAGTAAGTAATCGATTTTATCATATAGACCTTCTTGAGGTAATAGTGATGTTATTTGTTATAATTTATCATTCAATGATGTATCCTTCAGATTTTATTAATGATAAAACGGAAATATCTTATTTAGGATATTATGTATCTGCTATTTTGTCTACATGTGTACCGTTATTCTTTTTCGCTAATGGATATCTTTTGTTGAATAAAAGTTTTGATTTGAGGAAGCATGTATTTAAGATTGTTAGATTTATTGTTATTGCTGTTGTTTGGGGCATGATAGATTTAAGTATGATTTTGTATATAACCAATGAAACGCTGTCTGTATCAGAATTTATAAAAGCTGTATGGAAATGGGATATTCATTATGGTATTAATGTATTTTGGTATTTGGGAGCTTTAGTATGTATATATTTATTATTTCCTTTAATAAAAATCGCATACGATAATAATAAACAGATTTTTATGTTCTTTTTAGGTATTTGTGCTATTTTAACATTTGGAAATACACTACTTAATCATTTAGTTTCGTGTGGATTATATTTGGTAGGTTATAGCTCTAAAGTGTATAATGCTAATTTCTTTAACATGTTCAACGTGTTTAAGGGAATATATGGGTATGCTTTTGTTTATTTTTGCATAGGGGGTGTAATAAAATATAAAGAGAATTATATAAAAGAGTGGATTAGTAAAAAGAAAAATATTTTTATAGTAAGTATAGTTATAGTTATAGTAATATCTTCTGGAATATTATCAATTACAGGGATTTTATTATCAAACATAGCCGATAAGCGTTGGGATTTAGTATGGAATGGATATAGTACAATACCTACACTTATAAATGTAATATGTATTTATATGCTTTGTTTAGTATATAAAGCACGTAATGAAAGGTTGAGAACTATTATAAAAATAATATCAACATCAACTTTAGGTATTTATGTAATTCACATGATTTTTATAAAAGTTACCTACAATAGTATTGTTGAGATAATAATAGCATGTTCATTTATAGAAAAGGTTATTATTAACGTATTTTATGCTATATGTATTTTGATGATATGTACTATAATTACGCAGATTATGAAAAAAATACCATTATTGAAAAAGATTGTATAAACTATATATAGATGATTTTGATAAATTACTAGCAAGATAATCTTAAAAGGAAAATAGATTAAAGAAAGTTATAGTAACATACATTGAAAAGTAGAGGAATGATATGGTTGTATTGTTCTTTGTAATGTGTTATTATAATTATAGAGAATATTATTTTTCCGCAGGACATGAAATGCGGGTTATAAATACATGTCATTATAAATATTTTCCGCAGGACATGAAATGCGGGTTATAAATACATGTCATTACGCATATATAATATTCTCTATCAAAAGCCCTGGACAAAACAGGGCTTTTAATAATTTTAGGAGTTATAATGAATATGTCTTTTTATTTTATAAAAGATGAGTTTTTTGAGGATTTTCCAGATAAAGGACTTATGATTAATCGTGAAAAAATAGATAATGCTGTACATAATAGACCTTGTTTTTATGCGTATAAAGACGTTAAAAATGAACTATATTGGATGATACCGGTTACTTCACAGGTGGAAAAGTACAAAAAGATTTATAGTCTAAAGGTAAAGAAATTTAAGCGATGTGATAACTTAGTGTTTGCTAAGTTTTTAGATAAGGAAGCTGTTTTTTTGATACAGAATATTTTTCCTGTTACAGACAAATATATTTTAAATCAATATTTCGACAAGAACAATAAACCTATAGAAATATCATATAAACTGTCTTTTGAAATAAGAAAAAAAGCAAAACATGTAATTAGAGGCGTTCGATTGGGAATAAAGGGATTGGTTTTTCCTGATATATTGAAAATAGAAGAAACGCTGATAAAAGAAAAAAGAAAAGCCGCTACTTAATCATTAAGTAACGGCTTTTTTATGTTAAGGTAAGATGTTTTGTTTTTGGTGGAGATGAGGAGAATCGAACTCCTGTCCGAAAGTATTGTTTCACAGCTTTCTCCGAGCGCAGTCTGTATTTTAAATTCGAAACACTGCCGCCTGCAGACAGGCTGCAATATTTCTATCTCGATGAAATTCCCTTAAAATCTCCGAGAATTGATTATAAGGTATCCCGCTGTTGGCCTCTTTTCCGCTCACGCGGGAAAAGAACGGAAAGAGGTTAGCATTAAGCTGCTAAAGCGTATTCTTTGTTAGCTTTTATATTTAAATAAAAGTTTCACCTTACTGACGGGTTGATGAACCCCCGGCTCGCTTACCATGCACCAGCTACTCCCGTCGAAACCATTGCATCCCCGAGAGTTAATATATTATAGCACAGCTTTTAGATAAAAGCAATATATTTACCATTCTCGGATATTTCCAGAAGAAGTAAGTCTTTTTTTCTTGATAAAGAAGGAGCTAGACATAACGTCCGCTCCTTCTATTTAACCCATTTCTAGAAGAGGGCTGACGGTTGCAACATCAGTTTGTCTCTTCTTTTTCATATTTATTATACTATAAACTTGGTTATTTTGTAAAGAAATAGTCTCTGTTTTAGATATAGAAAGTATCTGCGCTATGTTTAAAGAGAATTTATACACTTCATTTGTCAAACTCGTGATATAATGAAACAAAAAGGAGTTGGTTAAAATGATTTTCGGTAATATCAATCAGGCGGAAAGATATGCTTTTCTGCCGGAGGAGTTAAAGGCGGTTTTTGCTTATGTGCAGGAGCATGATTTGCTGAGTTTTGCGGAAGGTTCGCATAAGATAAACGGCGATGCGTTTTTCGTGAATGTGAATGAATATGATACGGTGGCGCGCGAAGACCGTTTTTGGGAAGCGCATAAGGCGTATATTGACGTGCATGTAATGCTCCAGGGACAGGAAATTATCGATGTTAATTTTATTGATAATATGCAGCTCGGCGAATATAAGGCGGAAAATGATTTTCAGGCTTTGGACGGAGAGGTTAAAGCTTCAGTGCAGCTGAAAGCGGGTGATTTTCTCGTCTGCTATCCGGAGGATGCGCATCGCACGGGCGTTATTGCAGATGAGGCGTGCCATTTGAAGAAGGCTATTTTTAAAATTAAGTTGGTAAAATGATGGATGATTTAAGAAAAAAATATTATGTTTGCATAGATATCGGCGGCACGGCGATAAAGTACGGATTGGCTGATGAAAATGGCGTTTTTGCCGATAAGGGCTCTGTGCCGACGCAGGCGAAGCAATACGGCGGACCGGGTATTGTGGAAAAGGTTAGAAAGATAATACGGCATTATCTTAAAGACAGACAAATTGCCGGAGTGGGAATTTCCACGGCGGGTATAATCGACGCGAAAACTGGTCTGGTCGTTTACGTGATGCCGGAATCGATACCGGATTACAGCAATACGCCGTTTAAGTCCATTATAGAAAATGAATTTGGCATTAAGTGCACGGTGGAAAATGATGTGAACTGTGCGGCGCTCGGTGAAATGTGGCTCGGTGCGGGCAGGGGAAAATCGTCGCTTTTTGCCGTAACGGTCGGTACGAGTATCGGCGGCTGTGTACTATACGGCGGCAAAGTCGTGCACGGTGTGACAAATAGTGCAGGCGAGATTGCGTATATGCGTATTCCGGGCGGTAGTATGCAGGAGCTGGTTACGACGACGCGCCTGATAAAAGACGTTGCCCGGGCAAAATCTTTGAGTGAAGCCGAGTTGAACGGTGAAATGATTTTTGACTGGGCAAAGCGCGGAGATACGGTCTGCCGGAAGGCTATTTCGGATTTAGTGCGCCATTTGGCGGACGGTATTGTCAATATAGTAGCCGTGCTCAATCCGGAAATAATTGTATTGGGCGGCGGCATTATGGCGCAGCAGGAATATCTGCGGCCGCTTATTGACAAGGAATTGCAGGAAAAACTGGCACCGAATGTTTATGCCGGTACGCAGGTTGAGTTTGCAAAATTGAAAAATGATGCGGGTATGATTGGCGCACTGTATAATTTTCTGTCGCAGGAAAAATAAAAAAATCCCTTTTAAGTTTGAAGCTTAAAAGGGATTTTTTGTTTGGGGGCTTTATTTTAAGTTTTCTACGGCGCTGCGTTCAATGGCAAGACCTGCACGGTATCTTTCCATGAAGGCTTCAAACCCGTCGATATCTTCTTTCGTCGGAGCGATTGTTTCGGCTTTAGCGTCTTTGAATACTTTTTCGCTGAGGTATGCGTCAAGCGTCATATTTTCCTTGTTGTTCATGTAATCGGCCAGCAGAGCTATACCCCATGCGCCGCCTTCGCCTGCCGTTTCCATAACGGTTACC
This sequence comes from Megamonas hypermegale, assembly GCA_002314325.1. Classification (GTDB taxonomy): domain Bacteria; phylum Bacillota; class Negativicutes; order Selenomonadales; family Selenomonadaceae; genus Megamonas; species Megamonas hypermegale_A. The sequence continues at coordinate 33,154 of DCFC01000006.1, read as the reverse complement.
GGTGCGCCGATGGCTGCCGCCATGATGGTCTGACCGACGCCTTTCGTCTTGAACAGGCCGCCGTGGCCTAAAATTTGTTCGATTTTTACGTTTTCCTGTTTGGTCAGGATATCAAGGCCCGTTTTCATTGCGCCGAGAGCGGTGGATAAATGAACGCGGATGAAGTTGGCGAGGTTGAATTTGCTGTCCGGTTTGCGCACGAACAGCGGTCTGCCTTCCGTGAAGCCGGTGATATGTTCGCCGGAATGGTAGCAGTAAGCGAGCAGTCCGCCGCAGTCAGCGTCGCCTTCCAGTGCTTTATTATATAATGTAGAGAACAGATGATTTGCGTCGACTTCCACGCCGAAGCTTGCCAGGCATTCATGGAACAGACTTATCCAGCTGTTCAAATCGGTCGTGCAGTTGTTGGAATGAGCCATAGCTACGAGGTCGCCGGACGGTGTCGTCACCATATCGAGCTGTTCGTAAACTTTGGATAAATCGTGTTCAAGGACAATCATGGCGAATACGGAAGTTCCGGCGGAAACGTTACCCGTTTTTTTCGTAACGGTGTTTGTCGCCACCATGCCTGTGCCGGCGTCGCCTTCCGGCGGACACATCGGGCAGCCCGGTTCAAGATTGCCGCTCGGGTCGAGCAGTTTTGCGCCCTGCGCCGTCAAATAACCGGCATTTTCACCGGCAACGAGAACTTTCGGCAGAATGTCTTTGATTTTCCAGCCCAGATGTCTGTCCGCGATATGAGCGTCGAAATCAGCCATCATTTTTTCGTTGTAATCTTTTTTGGCAATATCAATCGGGAACATACCGGAAGCATCGCCGATACCGAGCACTTTTTCGCCGGACAGTTTCCAGTGAACAAAACCGGCTAATGTTGTAAAGAAGGAAATTTTGTTCACATGTTTTTCGTTGTTTAAAATAGCCTGATACAGATGAGCAATGCTGAAGCGCTGCGGTACGTTGTAGTTGAAGAGTTTTATGAGTTCATGCGAAGCCTGGCCGGTGATATTGTTGCGCCAGGTGCGGAACGGTACGAGCAGGTTGTCGTCTTTATCAAATGCCAGATAGCCGTGCATCATGGCGCTGAAGCCGATACCGGCCAGTTTTTTCAGCGTAACGCCGTATTGTTTCTGTACTTCTTCAGTCAGATTTTTGTAGCAGCCGGCAAGGCCCTGCCAGATTTCAGCTTCGCTGTATGTCCAGATGCCGTCGATTAAGCTGTTTTCCCAATCGTAAGCGCCGACAGCAATCGGTTCGTGCGTTTCATCAATCAGTACAGCTTTGATACGTGTAGAGCCGAATTCGATGCCGAGTGTAGTCGCGCCGTTTTCAATACTTGCAATAATATTTTCCTTTGTCTGCATAATCTATTCCTCCATGCAATTTTTAACGCAAAGTTGTATGATAAATATCTGTTAAAGTTATTATACATCATATAAATTACTATTGCAATTTTTTTGATAATTAAATTTAATTGTTTTTGTAAAATTTTTACGGCAGCAGATAATATGCTTTATACAAAAAAACAGAAGAAATACATAGCCACTATTGCAGAGAAAGAATATTGCGATGTTGTTTGCTTTTATGGTTAATTGTATGATAAGTTTATAATGAAAAGCTTTTAAAGTTAAAATCGTCATAGGCTTTTTGCGGCGTTTTCTCAAAAAAAATAAAGCGTGCCTGTTAAAGACACGCCGGACAGAATAATACAATAAAATCAGTAAAATCAGTTTGGAAATGAGCAATGATTACCGTATACTTGCTGAAGGTATACGATAAAAAACGATAAAACAAAAAACCCCTTTTCGCTATGGAAAAGAGGTGAATAGACGCATAATCAAAGCATTGGAAAATGCTTATGTCTAATCCCCTTCCCATCGCTCGCAGGTACGGCAATCTTTCGATTGCGCACGGTGATTGTCAATCAGGCAGTTCTCCTGACTCGAGTTCATGGCTTCGCTCAAGCCTTCCCAGAATAAATCCAGTGGCATTATTTTGAACGAGCTCCCTCATACAGTGGCGGGACCGTTTCAGCTTTGCCGAAAAGCGGCGTACTGAATTCCCTATTAAGTCCGAACGGACACCTGATTCTGAAACAGTATTCTGTTCTTCTTCATGATAACACTAACGATTATATCTGTCAATTTATATCAGAAAATAAAAATTTGCCGTTTGGTGATGTAGTCACAGAATTTGGCGGCAAAATGGATTATACTGTAATCAATGAAAGAAATAAAAAATGAAAAAAACAGTTTAAATAGATTTTGGGAGGTTTTTATTATGTTAATTCATGCAGATGCAAATGCTTTTAATAAAGTTTTGGCGGCAAAAGGAACGGTTATCGTGGATTTCTTTGCAACGTGGTGCGGCCCGTGCAAAATGCTCGGTGCAGTTCTCGACAAAGTTGCGCCGGAGATTTCCTATGATATTTTGAAGATAGATATTGATGAAAATGCGAAACTGGCGGATGAATATGAAGTTATGGTAGTACCGACGCTGCTGTTCATCAAAGACGGTGAAATCATTCACCGTGAATCCGGGTTCTTCTCCAAAGATAAATTTATGGCTTTAGTAGAAGCCTATATGAAATAAGAGTATTTCCCCATTCCCCTTTATAAAGATTAAAAGGCTGTAACCTATAGTTGCAGCCTTATTTTTATTTCAGGACGTTATTGCCGTTGAAATTCGGGACAAAATCCGTTGTTGCCGTTTTGCCCTGCTGGATGTAGCAGCGGGTGAAGCCGAGCTGGGCGGCGAAATCTACGACTTTATCGTATTCAAACGTGGTTAATTTGCGTTTCAGTTTCGGATGGGTAAGTGCCTTGTACATCGGTGTGTACTGGTTCATCAGGCTTAAATAGACGTTATCATGATACGTTTCCCAGATATATTTGACGATTTCCATGCTTTCCTTGTAATGCCACGGCAGGATGAGATGGCGGATAATCACGCCTTTCTGTATGATGCCGTCTTTGAATACGGGCGGGCCTACAAGTTCGTACATTTTGGCGATGGCTTTTTTGGCAACTTGCGGATAATCTTTAGCATGGGAATATTCCTGCGCCGTTTCGCTATAGTAATATTTGAAGTCGGGCAGAAAAACGTCGACATAACCGCGCAGTTTTTCCAGTGTCTCCGTTTTTTCATAGCCGCCGCAGTTGTAGACGACGGGAATGTTCAGCCCTTTTTGCTTGGCAATGTCAAGTGCCTGAATTATCTGCGGGACGTAATGTGTCGGCGTGACGAACTCGAGGCAGTGGGCATTGCGCTGCTGCTGTTCGAGGAAAATCTGCGCCAGCCGTTCGATTGATACTTTTAGGCCTTTGCCTTCCGTGCTGATTTCGTGGTTTTGGCAGAATATGCACTGCATACTGCAATGGGAGAAAAAAACCGTGCCTGCTCCGTTTTGACCGGACAGACACGGTTCTTCCCAGCGGTGCAGCGATACGAGGGCAATTTCTGCTTCTTTTCCGGCGCGACAGAAACCGTAGCCGCGTGTGCGGTCGGCATGGCAGTTGCGTGGGCAGAGTGTGCAGTTTTGCATGTTCATATATAACACCTTGCTGATTTTGATTTTTTATTTAATGATTGGCCATTTGGAAAATGGTGTAGACATCTTCGGCATTCAGCGGTTTGAAGCTGCCGATAGTTTTCTGGTTGCTGTCCGTGCACATGTCGGTCAGATATTTGAGCTCGGTTTCATCCAGAATTTTGCCGGTGAGCTGGCTCAGGCAAATCGGCAGACCGAGGCGGTAGAAGAATTCTTCCATTTTATTGATGGTTTTTATGGCACCTTGTTCACCCGTTTCGGAAATGCTGAATAAAATATTTCCAAGATGAGCGAAGCGGTCGATATCGTTTTTGTAGACGTATCTTGCCCACGACGGCCACATGGCGGTAAGCGATGCGCCGTGTGTGGCGTTGAATTTGGCACTGAGTTCATGGCCGAATTTATGCACGCTGAAATCTTTGGTGCGTCCGAGCCCTGTGATGTCGTTGTGCGAAAGCGAGCCGCAGTACATGATTTCGCTGTGCGATAAATAATCTTCTGGATTAGCGAGCATTTGCGGCGCATAGTGTATTACGTCGCGCATGAGGCCTTCAGCGATGTAGTCGGTCATGTAATTGTCCGTTTCTTTGGCAAAATACCGTTCCAGCGTGTGCATCATGATATCGGCGCAGCCGCAGGCTTTTTGCAGTTTCGGCGCGCTGAAAGTAAGCTCTGGGTTCATGACGGCAAAGCACGGGCGGTTGAACGGCGTGCTGAGACCGCGTTTCTGCTTTGTTATTTCGTTCGTGAGCACGGCGGAATCGCTTGTTTCGCTGCCGGCTGCGGCAAGTGTAACGATGCTGGCCATCGGCGTTGTTTTGGTGAGGGCGATTTTTTTCGTCCAGATATCCCAGATATCGCAGTCCGGATACTGAATGCCGTGCGCAATGGCTTTGGCGGTGTCGATGACGGAGCCGCCGCCGATTGCTAGTACGAAGTCGATTTTTTCCGCCAGCGCTTTTTTTACGCCGTCATTGACGAAGGATACGAGCGGATTGGGCTGAACGCCGCCGAGCGTGGAGACGGTTAGATTGGCACTTGTCAGCTGAGCGCAGATTTTATCCAGCAGACCGCTTTTTTTGACGGAACCGCCGCCGAAGACGATTAGGACGTTATGGCCGTTGTATTTTTTTATTAAATCGGCTGTCTGATTTTCGCTGTCTTTGCCGAAAATCATTTCCGTAGGACAGTAAAATGTGAATTTCTGCATGATGATTACCTCGTACAATCAGTGAGTGAGCTGCATGATTTTATTTAAGTTGATGTCGTTTATGGAATTTACCACCACGTCGGCGCGCGATAAATCCTGCGGACCGGAGTTCGGATTGTCATAAGCGATACAGTATGCGCCGGCATCTTTAGCGGCGGCAATTCCGGCTGTGGCGTCTTCGATGACAACGCAGTCTTTCGGCAGCAGGCCGAGAGCTTTGGCTGTTAAGGAGTAAATCGCCGGGTTCGGTTTGCTGGCCGGCAGTTCGGCACCGCTTAAAATGTATTTGAAACAGTCAGCCAGACCGAATTTTGTCAGCACGGCATTGATGATTTTTCTGTCGGCGGAAGAAGCAAGCGCGACGGGAATATTATTTTCGTGCAGTTCGTATAACAAATCCAAAATGCCGTCAATCGGATATACGGTATTACTGTCGATGATGTATTCCAGATAAATTTTATGTTTGTAATCGACCATTTCCTGAACAGAAACAGGCTTTGTTGCAAGATGAACAAAATCGCTGAAAAAGGCTTTGGCAGAACGTCCTACGTATGCCACGCAATCTTCCATGCTGCAAGGTATACCGAAATGAGTCAAAGTGCGTATTTTCATGTCGGCATGAATGGATTCGCTGTCAATGATTACACCGTCCATATCAAAAATAACTGCTTTCATTAAGGTGGTCCTCCAATTTTATTATTTATTAATTTATTATTTGTAGGATAAGAAAACTCCTACAATAAGTAAGCATAACATTTATGAATTAAAACGGCAAGTAAGATTATTTTTTACTGAATTTATTGATGACGAAATTCTGGAAGCGGTGGGCGGCAAGCGACATCGGACGGTTGGCATACCAGGCAAGGCCTATCTCGCGGCTGCATTTTGGTGCATTGACGGACAGAAATTTTATGTCCAGATGGTCCATGCCCGGAATTTTGGGCACGAGTGAAACGCCGAGCCCTGCGGCGACAAGGCTGGCTACCGTGATGATTTCATCGCCTTCAAAGCGGATTTTCGGATGAATGGATGAAAGTTCGAACAGATGTTCCGTCTTGGTGCGCAGTCCGTAGCGCGGTTTCAGCGTGATGAACGGTTCGGAAGCGATTTCTTCCATATTGATTATATCTTTTTGCGCCAGCGGATGCGTGGTCGGCACGATGATGTACAGTTTTTCTGTCAGCAGCGGCACCCAGGCGATATCGGACATATTGATGGGCGCACTGCACAGGCATAAATCCGATTCGCCCTTGAATAACTGCTTCGACAGTAAAAATGAGTGGTTCTGATTCAGGGAAAACTGAATTTTGGGGTAGAGTTTGCGGAATTCCTTGACCAAATCCGGCACGAGGTACGCTCCGAGCGAGTGCATGAACGATAAATTGATGACGCCGCTGTCCGGTTCGGCCATGTTCATGATGTCCTGGCGCGCCGTTTCCAGTTCCAACAGTATTCTTTCGGCATAGGATAAAAATGTCTGGCCGTATTGCGTCAGGGCGACTTTGCGGCTGTCGCGCGCAAATAATTTTACATTGAGGTCTTTTTCCAGCCGGCCGATGGAGCGGCTCAGTGCCGGTTGAGACACGTTCAGGGATTTTGCAGCTTTAGTAAAATTTTTTATATGTGCTAGGGCTACAAAATATTCTAACTGATTTAATTCCATTAAAATATTTCCTCCAAATTGATTTTACGGTATTAATTTGCCTGTTGTGTTAGTAAAACATCGAGCTTGCAGCCAGCAGTATAATACTTTATATTCGTTCGATGTCGGCACTTAACCTCACTAAATATAAACTATTATACTGCTTTATCCGTTGTGTTAGTAAAACATCGAACCTATAGCCAGCAGTATAATAGTTTATATTCGTTCGATGTTAGCACTTAACCTCACTAAATATAAACTATTATACTGCTTTGAGAAATTAACTAGCACAACAAGTACTGCTTTAGGAAATTAAATGGCACAACAGGTATTTTATATTTATATATGGTAAATTTTTTGCATAATATCTTTATTATAAGACAAATTTATAAAATATGCAGTAAAAAGTATTGACAAGATGAAAAAGATGAATTATTATATTAAAGTATCATAAATCCTGCTGGTATAGCTCAGTTGGTAGAGCAACGCATTCGTAATGCGTGGGTCGTAGGTTCAAGTCCTATTACCAGCTCCAGATGAAATTTAAAGCCTTTGCATTTTCTTGCAAAGGCTTTTTTTGTGTGTTATGATAGTCTGCGTAACAAATAGTATGATGAACAGTAGCCGTAGATGAACTGTATCATGCTGAATAAAACTATTTGCTATGCACAATAAAATATCGCTCGTATCATTGATTTAAATTATGACCGAGACGGAGGAGAGATTTTAATGATTTTATGTCAAAATGTAGCTGAATTGAAAAATTCAGTGGCGAAATTTAAGCAGGAAGGTAAATCTATCGGATTGGTGCCGACAATGGGCGCGCTGCATGAAGGCCATGCTTCGCTTATCAAAGCATCTCATGCGGAAAATGACATCACGATTGTGAGTGTGTTTGTAAATCCTACGCAGTTCGGACCGAATGAAGATTATGCCGCTTATCCGAGAACTTTGGAGAAAGACTGCACCGTAGCGCAGCAGGCGGGTGCGGATATCGTATTTGCACCGAAAAAAGAAGATTTGTATCCGCATGAGGATATGACATGGGTGGAGGTTACCGGCGATATCACGAAAGTTTTGTGCGGCCGCAGCCGTCCGATACATTTTCGCGGCGTTACGACGGTTATAACGAAATTATTCAACTTGACACAGCCGGACAGAGCATATTTCGGCTTGAAGGACGCACAGCAGACGCAGGTTCTGCAGCGTATGGTTGAAGATTTGTTTTTCAATGTAGAACTCAGAATTATGCCTATCGTGCGCGAGGCTGACGGATTGGCGAAAAGCTCGCGCAATGTATATTTATCTCCGCAGGAAAGAATGGCGGCGCTTATTCTTTCTCGCAGCTTGAAACATGCGCATGATTTGTATATGCAGGGTGAAAGAAATACGGCCGTGCTTTTGCAGGCAGTAACTAAAATGATTGAAAGCGAACCGCTGAGCAATATTGATTATATAGAAATGTACAGACTGCCGGGTCTTTTGCCGGTTGATGAAACTATTTCCGGGAAGGTGCTTTTGGCTGTAGCTGTGAAATTCGGCACGACCCGCTTAATCGACAATGTGGTTTTGGGGGACGAATGATGCTGTACAATATGTTTCATGGAAAAATTCACCGCGCCACGGTAACAGAAGCTAATTTAGAATATATGGGCAGTATTACGATAGATGAAAATCTGCTGGAGCTTTCAGGCATATTGCCGGGCGAACGGGTGCAGATTGTCAACAACAATAACGGCGAGCGGCTGGAAACGTACACCATCGCTGGAAAGCGCGGTAGCGGCGTTATCTGTCTGAACGGTGCGGCGGCGCGCAGAGCGCAGGTCGGCGATACGGTTATTATCATCGCTTATGCCATGATGAATGAAGCAGAAGCGAAAAATCTCGTTCCGAAAGTTGTAATGGTGGATGAGCACAATCAGCCGGTAAAGCTGCGCGGAACGGAGCTTGAAGGCGAAATAGGCTGATAAAATACGGATAGAAATATAGAGGCGCAATATTATTTATGTTGCGGCCTCTATTTTTTAGTTTTATAATGATTTCGGTTGAAGTAATTAAGAGGAGATGTGTTTATGAAGCTGATAACTTTTGCCGGTCCGCCGTCCGTGGGGAAGACTTCCGTTATTTTGCGGCTGCTGGAGGTTCTGCGCCGCGAGGATAAAAAAGCGGGCGTGATAAAATTCGACTGTCTGACGACGTTTGACCGTCAAGTGTATGAGCAGGCAGATATTCCAGTGCAAATCGGCCTGTCGGGAAAATTCTGTCCGGACCATTTTTACATAAGCAATATTGAAGAAGGTGTAAACTGGGGAAAATCGCAGGGATTTGATTATCTGATTACGGAAAGCGCGGGATTGTGCAACCGCTGTTCGCCGTACATTGAAAATATACTTGCCGTATGCGTCATTGACTGTCTGTCGGGCATACAAACGCCGCGCAAAATCGGGCCGATGGTGAAATTTGCCGATGTAATCGTCGTGACGAAGGGCGATATCATTTCGCAGGCGGAGCGCGAGGTTTTTCTGTACAATGTTTATCAGGCAAATCCGAAGGCGCAGGTCATCTTTGTGAACGGCATTACGGGGCAAGGTGCATTCATGCTGAAAAAATACATTGCTCAGTTTGCCGATATCGACGGTTTGAGCGGCGCTAAGCTGCGCTTTACTTCACCGGCGGCCGTCTGCTCGTATTGTACGGATGAAATGCGCGTCGGTGAAAAATATCAGCTGGGCATGACGAAGAAAATGGAATTTAGATGAGGTATGGTATTATAATATGGATTTTAAGGAATTTATAGAAACGCATACGATTGGCGAGATAAAAAAAGTATATCCGCCGGTTGTTGATTATCTGGACAATACGGGATTGTGGAATTTGCCGGAAAATCTCACTTTTGCCAAAGCATTTGAAGATATTGACGAAGAAGATTTGTGGCAGGTTGGCATCAAAGGCGGCAATATTGCAGACGAACTGGCAAAATTCATTGCCGCCATGCGCGACGTTGATATGCATACGGAAAATAATATTGAAAGTATCACGATTATCGGCGGCATGAATAAACAGGGCGAAGCGGAAAATGTGAAGCTTTCGATATACACAGGCGAGATAGTCAGTATTGTCGGGCCGACTGGTTCGGGAAAAAGCAGGCTGCTTGCCGATATTGAATGTCTGGCGCAGGGTGATACGCCGACGAGGCGGCAGATACTTATAAACGGCAAAGCACTTGATGATGAAGCGCGGTTTGATTTTGACGGTAAACTCGTAGCGCAGCTGTCGCAGAACATGAATTTCATCATGGACGTGAGCGTGGAGGATTTTCTCATAATGCACGCCAAAGTGCGTCTGGGCAGGGAATGCGATTTGGCGCAGACGGTTAATCGATGCTATGCTATGGCCAATGAATTGGCGGGCGAAAAATTTACGCTTGACACGAAAGTTACGCAGCTGTCCGGCGGTCAGTCGCGCGCACTCATGATTGCTGATGTTGCCTGCATCAGCTCTTCGCCGATTGTATTGATTGATGAGATAGAAAACGCTGGTATCGACCGGCAGCAGGCGGTTAAAGTTTTGGCAAAAAGTGAAAAAATCGTCATTATGTCTACACATGACCCGCTGCTTGCGCTTAACGCCGATAAACGCATTGTCATAAAAAACGGCGGCATAGCCAAGATTATTGAAACGACAGAGCAGGAGAAAGCTTGTATCGAACGGATTAGAAAACTTGATGATATCTTGCTTGATATACGCCGCCGTCTGCGCTGCGGCGAATTAATTGAAAAAATTTAAGAAGAAATTGGGAAATGAGAGGATTTTCAGTGATGAAAAAATATCTGCTTAGTTTTTTATTGATGATAAGCAGTTTTTTATGTATAATGCCGACTGCTATGGCGCGCATACCGTATTCGTATCTGAATATCGGCGGCCTTACGCCCGACCAGCAGATAGGCTCGGCTTATTACGTGTACGGCAGACCGACGGCCAATCTCGCTGTGCGCAACTGCGGTGATTTTTATATAAATGAAGCGACATACAATAGTGAATTGATGGTTTACTATATAAACGGCGGCTGGAACGAAAACGGACGTATTCGCGCCATCGTTTGCTCGGAGGATAATATCGCCACGAATATGGGCGTGAAAGTCGGCATGACGAAAGATACGGTTTGGCAGGTGTATGGCGACCCGGACAGAAGATTTGCCGAAACAGACGGCTCATCGTGGTGCTATCTGTCGAGCAGTACCGACCATCCGAATATGCCGCTGTATTTCTTTTTTGATGATAAAGACGTGATTGATACAATTGTTGTCGGCGATATTGGCTATTATTATTAAAATTTTCTATTTACTGAGTTCTTTGCTTGTCAAAGAAATTGAATCAAAAAAAGTTGCCGAAAAAGAAATCCTTTAGTTCGTAGTCCATAAGAGATTTTCACTAAAAAAGCTATCGTGAAAATGCTCTCACAGGTTCGCCCAGTGCAGCGTCAGCGAAACGTTAAAAAGGTTTTCTTTTTGGTTTATTTTTCTTTTGTCTTTCAAAAGAAAAATGAACTATAAATAGAAATTTTGGGGTTGACAAATAGTATTAATAGTGTTAATTTAATCATAGAAAAAGTTAATACAGAAAAGGACAGGTGTCTGTTTATCAGACTTAATAGGGAATTCGGTATAAGCCGAAGCGGTCCCGCCACTGTAAAGACGAGCGATTTCACATTTATGTCATTGGGTTTTTCCTGAGAAGGCGTGAATAGCGATGACTCTGAGCCAGGAGAACTGCCTGTTTGATAATTACCGTTAGCATTTATATGCTTGAACCTGCGAGTGATGGGAAGGCGATTTTGTAATAGGCATGATATCGGTCTATTTATAAGAATACGTTCCCTAATTCCAGTTTTGGAATTAGGGTTTGTTTTTTATATGGATAAATGTCGTTATTTATGAAAGGTCTACTCATTTGCGGGTAGGCCTTTTTTGCTGCAATTTTATTGTGAGGTGAAAAGAGAAAAATTTTTTAATAAAAAAATAAAGGAGTGGTAATAATTTGAAGCGATTTATCAATCGTTTGACACAGATGATAATTACTTTAATCGGTGTCAGCTTTTTGACTTTCTGTCTGACGTATCTGTCGCCGGGAGACCCTGCCGCTATGGTTTTAGAGGCTTCCGATACGATTGTATCACAGGAGGTTTTAGAAAAGACACGCGAAGAAATGGGACTTAACGACCCGTTTCTTGTTCAGTACGGCAACTGGGTATGGGGCGTTCTGCACGGTGATATGGGCATGTCTTATTCTGGTAAAAAACCAGTTGTAGACAAATTAATGGAAGGTTTTGCCGGAACGGTACTTTTGGCAATTACAACAATTTTTTTGATACTGTTGATTTCCTTGCCGCTTGGCATATTCTCCGCCGTTCATTGTAATAAGATACCGGATTTTGTCGTCAGGGTATTTTCATTTATCGGCGTATCGATGCCTAGTTTCTGGGTGGGCCTGATATTGTTGTACATTTTCGGTTTGAAGCTGGGTCTGTTTCCGATAGCGACGGCTACCGTTACGCCGAGCGGGCTTGTTCTGCCGGCGCTTACGCTGGCTATATATCAATCAGCGAAATATACGCGCCAAGTTAGAACCGTTATTTTGGATGAACTCAATCAGGATTATGTAATCGGAGCAAGAGCAAGAGGTCTGTCGGAAAATATGATACTGTGGAAGCATGTTTTGCCCAATGCCGTCTTGCCGCTGATTACTTTGCTCGGCATGTCTATCGGCTGGCTTTTAGGCGGCGTGGCTGTGATTGAAACTGTTTTTGCCTGGCCGGGTATGGGCAGAATGGCCGTATACGCTATAACCATGCGGGATTATCCCCTGATTGAAGGTTTTGTTTTATGGATTGCCGCTATGTATACCATAATTAATTTTTTGGTGGATTTATCGTATACATACCTTGACCCGAGATTGAAAAAAGGAGAAATGAAATGATGGATTTTATGAGAAAGAATAAATTATTCTCCTTTTATACTTTTTTAGTTATTTTAGTTTTTATTATTGCACTTTCCGCGCCGATACTGGCAACGCATGACCCGTATGAATCGAATATGGCGAATGTTTTGCAGATGCCCAGTGCCGAGCATATTTTAGGCACGGATAAGCTGGGACGTGATACGTATTCCCGTATAATTTACGGTACGCAGACTTCATTGTTCATGACGGTATGCCTTGTTGTACTGACAGCTGCAATCGGTTCTCTAGTGGGAATTTTATCAGGCTATTTCGGCGGCAGAGTGGAAACGGTGCTGATGCGTCTTGCCGATATGATGCTGTCTTTCCCTGGCGTGGTTTTAGCTATTGCTATCGCCGGTATTCTGGGCGGAAATATTATCAATACGATTTTGGCGCTCGTCGTTGTGAGCTGGGCAAAATATGCCCGATTGGTGCGTAGTCTTGTCATAAAATTGCGTCATAATGATTTTATAACTGCGGCGCGCGTAAACGGAACGACTACGATTAATATTCTTTGGCGTCATATCATTCCAAATATTCTGCCGATGGTTGTGATAACGGGAGCAATGGACATAGGAACGATGATGATGGAGATTGCAGGTCTGTCTTTTCTCGGGTTTGGTGCACAGCCGCCTACACCTGAGTGGGGATTGATGCTAAATGAAGGCCGCCAGTATATTCAGACTGCACCGTGGCTGATGATTTATCCGGGTATTGCCATTTTTATCGTAGTTGCCATTTTTAATTTATGGGGCGACAGTCTGCGTGATATTTTAGACCCGAGACAGGAATGATTTTTAGAAAAGAGGCTATATATGAAAAGTTTTAGAATGAAAAAATTATGGAAAGCTGTAAGTTTAGGTCTTTGCGGCATATTATCCGCCGGCATTATCGCCGGCTGCGGCTCCGATAATACCGCCGTTGATAAAAATACTTTGAAATTCGGTGTAACGAACTTTGCCGATACGCTTGAACCGACACAGAACTATTTCGGCTGGGTTGTAATGCGTTATGCACTAGGCGAATGCCTGACGAAATTCGATGAGAAGATGAATGTTCAGCCGTGGCTGGCGGAAAGCTGGTCGATAAGTGATGACCATTTGACTTGGACGTTTAAAATTCGCGATAATGTGAAATTTTCCAACGGCAATCCGCTGACGGCGGAAGCTGTAAAGGCGTCAATTGAACGTGCTTTTGCTAAAAATACGAGAGCCGCGACATTCTTTGAATATACGGAGATGAAGGCGGACGGACAAAATCTGATTATAACTACGACAAAACCGCAGCCCAATATGCCGGGCTTTCTGGCTGACCCGCTGTTTATAATCGTTGATGTTACGGCGGAACAGCAGGGTCGCAATTTCGCCAGCGAAGGCCCTGTCTGCACAGGTCCGTATAAGGTAGAGTCGTTCGTCAAGGAAAAAGCCGTTATGGTCAGAAACGAAAATTACTGGGACGGCGAAGTGCCGTTTGAACGAGTGGAAATTCCGTCCATTGACGACCCGAATACACGAGCTATGGCGCTTCAGTCCGGTGAAGTCAATTTTGCTGTAAATATCGCTGCCGGTGATATTGATTTGTTCCGCAATAATGACAAGTTCTATATTGATGAGATTTCTTCACTGCGTACAGTTCTTGCCCGTATTAATCAAAAAGGCGTATTGGGCGACCCGAAAGTACGTGCGGCGTTTATCAGTGCCTGCGACAGGGAAAATTACAATAATGTATTGTTGAAAGGTACGTTCATTCCGGGCAAAGCACCGGTGCCGCCTTCCATGGATTACGGTTTTGACCAGCTTAAAGACCCGAATGCCTATAACCCTGAACGTTCCAAACAGCTACTTGCCGAAGCAGGCTGGAGCGACAGCGACGGCGACGGAATTTTAGATAAAAACGGTCAGCCTCTAAGTGTGGATTTTGTTGTATACAACAGCCGTGCCGAACTGCCGCTTTATGCCGAAGCCGTTCAGGCTGATGTGAAAAAAGTCGGCATCAATGTGAATATCAAGAATGTGGATTATAACCTGATTGATAAGATGGGTATTGACGGCGAATATGATTTACTTATTTCCAATATCACTACGGCCAATACGGGCGACCCGGAAATTTATCTGAGCTGGTACTGGAAGACAAACCATAACGGGGACAATCCGCAAAACGGCTCCGGTTACAGCAATCCTCAGCTCGACAGCGTACTTGATCAGCTGTCGGTGGAATTTGACAAGGAAAAACGCCGTCAGCTCATTATTGAAGCTCAGCAGATTATTATGAACGACGGTGCGGCACTGTTTTTAGGTTATCCGCAGACTAATATCGTAAGTTCAAAAGGACTTGACGGCGTAGTGATGTACCCGTCCGATTATTACTGGCTGACCAATAAGATAAAGCCTGCCAATTCTTGAAAAGGGGCGAAGTAAAGATAAATGTTACTAAATGTATCGGATTTAACTATTCAATACGGTAAGAATAAACAGCCGACTGTACAAAATGTCAGTTTTTCTCTCAACAGCGGTGAAATCATGGCAATAGTCGGCGAGTCGGGTAGCGGTAAAACGACCGTCATCAGAGCGATACTGGGCTGTCTGCCCGCCAGCGGCAAAGTTACGGCAGGAAAAATCATTTTTGAAAACAGAGATTTACTGACCTACAGCAATAAAGATTGGCTTAATCTTCGCGGCAAAAATATTTCCATGATATTCCAGGACAGCGGCAATATGCTGAACCAGATTCTGCCTATCGGCAGACAGTTCACGGAATATCTTCGAGTACACGATAATCTGACAGAGCAGGAAGCATATTTCTTTGCAACGGAAATGCTTACCCGCATGAATTTGCCTAATCCGGACAATATAATGAACTCTTATCCATTTGAACTTTCCGGCGGTATGCGTCAGCGTGTAGGTATTGCTATGGCGACGATATTCAGACCGGAGCTGCTTTTGGCGGATGAGCCGACTTCTGCGCTTGATGTAACAACGCAGGCACAGATAGTAAAAGAATTGATGTTTGTACCACGTACCTGTGGAACGGCAATGATTGTCGTAACACACAATATTGGCGTAGCGTCGTATATATCGGATAAAATTATGGTAATGTCGCACGGTAAGATAGTAGAATACGGCAAGGCGAAAGATATTATCAATTCGCCAAAAGATGAATATACAAAGACACTACTTGCCTCAGTACCGCAGATAGGAGGCAAAAGATATGTCTGAAACGATTATGCAGGTCAAGCATATAACAAAAAAATTTCCAGTCAGTGGCAATAAATTTCTGATGGCTTGCGATGATATTAATCTGACGATAAAATCCGGGCAGACTGTCGGTATTGTAGGTGAATCCGGTTGCGGTAAGTCGACGCTTGTAAAAACTATATTAAATATGCACGCACCTACTAGCGGTGAAGTTATTTTTCATGAAAAAGACATCACGAAATTAAAAGGTGAAGCAAAACGTCAAAATTGTCGCAACATCCAGATGGTTTTTCAAGACCCGACAGCGGCATTCGACCCGAAGATGAAAATTGCCGATATTATCTGCGAGCCGCTTTTAAATTTCAATCTGATAAAAAAATCGCAGATAAAGCAGAAAGCACGTGAACTATTGGAACTTGTAGAACTACCGGCGGACTTGGTAGACAGATACCCGAATAATATGAGTGGCGGTCAGCGTCAGCGCGTAGCTATCGCCAGAGCTTTAGCACTGGAACCAGAAATAATTGTTTGCGATGAAGCGACAAGTGCACTGGACGTTTCCGTACAGGCAAAAATAATTGAACTTCTCGTAAGACTGCAGCGGGAAAAAAATATTACTTATATTTTTATCTGCCATGATTTAGCCCTTGTCAGTCTGTTTTCGCACCGCATCGCCGTTATGTATCTCGGCAATATCGTAGAAAAAATCGACGGAGATAAATTGCAGCAGGCACAGCACCCGTATACACAGGCACTGTTAAGATCAATCTTCTATGTAGATGAAGAAAAAAATAAAAATATTGAAACACTTACAGGTGAGATACCGAGTCCGCTCGATTTGCCGATAGGCTGTCCGTTTCAGAACCGCTGCAAATACTGTAAAGATATTTGCAAACAAACAAAACCGCAGTTGGAAGAAGTATCCTCCAATCATTTTGTAGCCTGCCATTTGGTTTAATCCAGGTTAGTTGAATATATCTTTCCCTTTCTCTTATCCCTCAAAAACACCTATAAAGATTTATTTTTTATAATCCGTTGTGCTAGTAAAACATTGAGCCTGTAGCCAGCAGTATAATAGTTTATATTTGTTCGATGTTGGCACTTAACCTCACTAAATATAAACTATTATACTGCTTTGAGAAATCAACTAGCACAACAAGTATTTTTTATAGGTGTTTTTTTCTTGAAAAATAGATTGATTAAAGGAGCATTTTAAATATAATGAAATTATTAGCACAATTAATTCTTGCAGGACTAATTACGGCAACAGCGACAACGTGTTTTGCCCAGTCGTCGCAGGAACAGAAAAATGAAAGCTCGGTAGAAACTGAAACGATAAGTGTACAGGAAGAAGCACCGGCTGTGGAAAAAGACAAGGCTGATGTTATAACGTTTAAAGGCTTATCACGCTACGATATTCGCCGCGACAATCGACCTGGACGAGAAGGCGAAACACGAAAATCGCTTTGGCGCAACCGTTTAGAACCGACAGTAAATTTGGGCGACGGCTGGAAAATTAAGAGCCGTATGGATTTTGAAAAGAATTACAAAGCTAAAGGCGACGATAAATCACATTTTTATAATCGTATGCTTTATTTGCAGGGAACGGCATTTGGCGGCACAATTTCGCTCGGTAAAGTTGATTATGCTGATTTTGCCAATATGGACATCGCCTATGGTATGATATTCGATGATTATGTAAAAGGCGTAAAATACAGTTATACGGATAAACCGACAGGCAATATTTATACGGCAATGATTGGTAATTTTGACTCTCCATATAATGATAACGTAAACGGCAAAATGTACTATGACCCGCCGAAGCAGGCATATCCGGAAAGCGATGCGCTGCATTATGTAGGTCTACAGGCGGAATTGCCCATTTCGGATAAAATGATGATGGGCGCAGCATATCACAATGTAAAAAGCGGTGAACTTGAGGATACGCAGCAAATTTTGGAAGTTGCCGGTGAATATAAATTCGACAATAATTTCAAACTGGGCGGCGTTTATGCTATTTCCAATCTGGATGCAGATAAATATGATTTGGGCAACAGTGAGCAGGAACAGGCATATATTCTCCAGCTGAATTATAAAGGTGCTAAAAGAAATCAGCCGAATACGTACGGTTTGTGGGCAGCGTATAAAAATATCGGTGAATTGGCTACATTCATACCGACGTATACGAATGCTTTTGTAGGTGAACAGGGATATGAAATTGGCGGCAGATATGTAATTGCTAAAAATCTTACAGGCGAGGTTTCTTATTTCAACGGAAATGATATTGAAAGCAATCAGACAAAAACACGCTGGTTCGGCCGCGTTGAATACCGTTTTTAAAAAATAAAATAATTAAACGATGGGAGATAATATGGTATCGCAATTAACGTATAAGGAATATTTAATGGTGACAGTACCGTTTATGCTGTCAACGGCGACACAACCGCTTTTGGGGGCAGTGAATACGGCTATTATGGGGCATATGAGCGAAGTCTTTTATATTGCTGCCGTATCACTTGGTGTTATTTTGTTCAATAATATTTACTGGCTGTTCGGCTTTCTAAGAGTGTCAACGACCGGCTTTTCGGCACAGGCACTGGGAAAAGCATGTGATGAAAGCCGATTTCTGGCACTTTTTAGACCGCTTATTATAGCGATTGTCATCAGCGTATTATTCATTATAATGTATCCATTTATTTTCAGTTATTATGTTGAATTTATGTATCCGGAAGCACAGGTTGTTGAACTTATGCGCCGTTATTGTGATATTGTTATCTGGGGAGCTCCTTTTGTTTTACTCAACTATGTAACACTAGGATGGCTTATGGGGCAGATGATAATCCGTTATACCATGTTTATGCAGATATCTATGAACGTGGTAAATATTATTCTGTCTTTTGCTTTTGTTTTTATGCTGAAGATGGATATCGAAGGAGTAGCGTATGCTTCACTTGTTGCTCAAATTTATGGATGTATCGTCGGTTTTGTGGCGATTTATTTTCGTGGTAAGCTGAAACTTTCTCCGCAGTATGTAGCGCAGCTGAAAAAAATAAAACCGTTTTTGTCCATGATGAAGGTCAATACGGATTTGATGCTCAGAACAATATGTCTTTTGACTATTAATAATCTGTTCGCTATGGCGGGAAGTTCGCTTGGAACAACAACACTTGCAGCAAATGCTGTTATCTTGGAAATAATTTTTATTCTTGTGTATTTTATCGACGGAATGGCAAATGGTGTCAGTGTTTTTGCGGGAAAAGCTTTGGGGACGAAGGATAAGCAGTTATTAAGTAGGACATTGCAAATTGGTTTGCGTTGTCTAGCAGTATTTATAGCAGCAGGTTTAATAGTCGTGTATTTGAGCAGGTCGTATCTTATCAGTATTATGACCAATTTGCCGGAAGTGTCTTTATATGCCGATGATTATAGCATATTTCTCGTAATTCATCCGATTTGTGCAGGTGTAGGACTTTTATTGTATGGCATATATACAGGTATAGGGCAGACTGCTTCTATTAGAAATATGATGTTTATCGCTGTAATATTCTTTTACATTTGTCAAAATATTTTAATGGGATATTTTGGTAATTACGGTATATGGATGACCTATTCATTGACATATCTGTTGGAGTCTGCGATATTAGTATTATTTTTACCGCAGCTGAAACGAAAATTTTAAATGGAAATATTGATAAATCTGTTATATTTTACCTGGCTATTGTATAATTGATTATAGTTAATTAGACAATTACCTATCTTTTGTCGATTGATATATGTTAGAATTTATATAATAATTAAGTATATATGATTAGCGAAAGGTGGTTTCTTTTTGAAAGCAAGAGCTGTAATAATTGATGCTTTTTGGCAATTATACAAAGAAAAAAGTATAAAACAGATAACAGTAACTGAATTGATGAACAAGGCCGGATATCATCGTAGCGTTTTTTATCAGTATTTTAGAGATATTTATGATTTATTGAAGCAGGAACAGGACGCATTTTTTGCCGAGGTGGACAATCTTTGGCAGGATATGGCACCGGAAATTTTAAATGAGAATTACAGTACATTACTTATTGAAAAAATAAATGAACTTTCGCTTAAGTATGAATTCAAAGTGGACATTTTATTAAAACATAATGATGAAACGGATTTTAGAGATAAATTCAATGAGATTTTAAGGAAAAACCTTTATAATTTATTAAATTTGCAGGAAAATGACATCAAGGTAAAATTGGCATTGGAAGTTTATATCAGCGGACAGCTGGAGTCGCTGGTATATTTTCATAAACATAAGAACAGACTTGATTTTAAGGATTATCTGGAAGTGACGAAGTCGATATTTCAGACTTGTGTCAAGCAGATAGAACAGCTGCAAAGCAAAATGGAATGAATTTGCGATTAACAGTGATACAAATAAGTCGACACTTTTTGCTGATATGTCTATTGTTATAACCGAATAGGATTTATATAATATTTATAGAGTAGTTATTAAAGTAAGCAGAACTTCAAGTATGGAGAACTGTGCAGAGGGCTGTTGGCAAGTCCTTTAAGAATAAAATCAACAGATATTTTGGTTTAGTTTCTTAAAAATCCCATATTTTTAGACATGGGGAATGTCAAATGATGCTATTTGGTATACTTAATACTTCCCGAATATATCAAATGACCTCCGGTGTTTTTAAGTGTTATTTGTTTTAACAGCAGTTTGACTGCTGTTTTTTCTTTTTACGGACAAAAATTTGCAAAAAAATGACCGCAGCTAAAGGATTAAAGGCTGCGGTTTTTTATATAAACAACAATAAGAGGAGTCATATTGGGATAGGCTTTTTTATTTTACAATTATATGGTTAATCAGCGTGCGCAGTTCTCCAAAACCACTCTGGGCTAAGAGGTTGTGCAGATACATATAGGAAACCTGCGCGCCGATATAATTTCTGAAGTCATTGAATAATTTTCCGTTGAGGTTGTCGCCAGAGAAATTATAGTCTTTCTGGGCAATTTCCCGCAGTGCTTCCACTACTTTTGTAGCGGCACTGCCGCTGAGCACCCAGTCGTGGTCGCCGAGATGGACGATGTATCCTTCCTGATGCTGCGGATAAGGCAGTTTTGTGCCGGATTTGTCCAAAAGACCGTATTGAACAGGATTTACCTGCGCAATGATAGAGGCGGCTTTTATCCAGCCGACAACCTGTGCTTCATCCTTGTCACTGCCGGGATGATTGTGAGCACAGGCCTGCGCTACGATTTCCTCAGCCGGCATACGGCGGTGGATTGCTTCCGTAAGGCTTAAAATGTGATGTGCTCCCGTACCGGCGATGGTATATTCTTTTAGGCTGGAACCGTCTTCGTTCCACTGGAATACCCACGGTTTGGCTAAATCGTGCAAAGCCTGAGCGGAAAGTACGATATCATTATTCACTTCATAGCTGAAAATCTGTTTATAGGTGTTTACAATACCTTCGGAAATGCTCAGGTTAGCTGCCGTATGCGTGCAAAGTCCGCCGGGATAAGGATGATGGCTGCTGTAGCCGCTGCCCGGGCCGGAGATGAAGTCCTGCGGTTTTTTGCCGCTGTACGGCGGGAACAACTGTTCAGGACGGATAGCGGATGTATCCACAAGTCCCGCGTCGGCCAGTTTATTGTAGATATTTGTAACATCGCTGGCGGACGGATACAGCTGCATGAAAGTAGGACGCGTATTTTCGATTAAATCGGCCGTTTTCGCACGCAGATTATTATCAGTTATTTTATTGACGCATGTTTTGATATAATTCAAAGAGGCGTTGACAAGCTGTGATTTTTTGGCGGCCGTTTCGGCATTCGGCAGATTTTGCAGGGAAACGGGTGTAAAATGCAGAGATTTTGTCGTATTTCCCTGGGCAAAAGCCGTTGCACTGTGCAAGCCTTCAAAGTTGAACAGTGCCGCGCCGAGTGCTGCGCTGGCGCCTAATTTAAAGAAATTGCGGCGGGACAATTCGTTCATGAATACACTTCCTAACTTTTTTCTGTCTATAACCTATTGCACCAGTCAATTTCTCAAAGCAGTATAGTAGTTTAATAAACAGCTATACTGCTGGTTTAAAAGCTCGATGTCTTACTGGCACAATGGGTATCTATGATATATGTATCTTGAAAATCTGAATGATTAATACGTATTTCAGTATAAAAGATGAATGTGTAGTTTTGATTTAGCATTGTTAAAAAATTGGTAAAGCGGCTGTAAATTTTTGATAAAGAAAACGCAAAAAAAGCATTATCTGTAAAAAGATAATGCTTTTTTGGAGGTTTATATGAGTTTATTTACTAACGTTTTTGATAATAATCTGCGTATCGGTGATAGTGAGTGCATTCGGGTCGTTGCCTTGAACGAGGCGGAACACTTCAGCCGGAATGTACAGATTATTGTTGATTAAAAGCGGCGCACTGCCGAGTTTAGTCGGAGCGGTCATGCCGATTGCTGTGGTGCTGACGGCGGAATATAAATCTTCGCCGACCGTCATGGTGCATTTCATCGTATCGCTTTCAACAGTGGCGGACTGATTTTCCCTGTCCCAGGTTACAGTGAAGCCGAGTTTATCGCTTACACTTCTCGCTGGAACGAGTATGCAGTCGTTCATGATGACAGGATAGTCATTGATTTTTTCGCTGTTCACGATGATGGATTGCTGAATAACGGGTTTGCCCTCGTCGGAATTTCTGCCGGAAGCGGCAGCAGGAAAGATGTATACGGCAAAAGCTAAAGTACATATTACCATCAGCCATAATTTTTTCATGTTATAACCTTCTTTGTTGTTTATATCTTTATTTTAAATTAATTGGAAAATAAAATCAATTATAACCGGATTAAAATCGGATTAAAAAAAGATTAAACATTTATAGTATGATATCTGTTGTGCTAGTAAAACATTGAGCCTGTAGCCAGCAGTATAGTAGTTTATATTCGTTCGATGTTGGTACTTAACCGCACTAAATATAAACTACTATACTGCTTTAAGAAATCAACTAGCACAACAGATAGTATGATATAATAAAAAAGTCTGTTGTGTTAGTAAAACATCAAGCCTTGAGAACTTAACTGGCACAAAAGGCAATAGAAAAATGAAATTTTTTTGGTTTTTAAGCAGTATAGGGTGTATGGTATGGATATTAGACAGAATGTGCAGTATTTGAAAGGTGTCGGGCCGAAAAAAGCGCAGGCTTTGAAAAAGCTCGGCATTGAAAATATATATGATTTGGCCACGTATTATCCGCGCCGGTATGAGGACTTGAGCAGCGTACAGCCAATCGGCAGTCTGAAAGCGGGCGATACGGCCAATATTCAGGGCAAAATCGTGGCGATGGCGGACCGAAATACGCGGCGCGGTTTGAAACTCTTGACGGTGATGATGGCTGACGATACGGGCAGCATACAGATAAATTTCTTTAATCAGGATTATTTGAAGAAAAAATTCAAACAGGGTATGCGTCTGTTCGTGCACGGTAAAATCGGTTACGCCTATGGCGGTTATGGACAGCTTGCTGTGACGCAGCTGATATCGTTTGACACGGAAGACGGCGAAAGTGGCAAAGAAGCGGAAAATCATTACGCTTTCATGCCGGTGTACACATTGCCCGATTATATCAAGCCGAAGGATTTTCGCAATCTGCTCGAGCAGGTGATGGCGGCGGAGACGAATTTCAAGGATATCGTGCCGGAATTCATCCGCGCGAAATATCAGCTGCTGTCAAAAAGAGAAGCCGTCGGTAAAATTCATTTTCCGCAAAGTAAAAAAGAACTGGAAGAGGCAAAATGCAGTCTTATTTTCGAGGAACTGTTCAGCATTCAGGCAGGTTTATTATTGCTGAAAAAGCAGCATACGGGCAGAGAGCGGGGCATAAAATTTCTGCCGGACAGTAAACTGGTTGAAGCAGTGTTTAAAGCCATTCCGTTTGAACTGACGGCGGAGCAGCAGAAAGTCTGGCAGGAAATCTGCCGCGATATGCAGTCAGACAGGCAGATGCAGCGGCTCGTGCAGGGCGATGTCGGCTCGGGAAAAACGGTAATCGCTATTTTGGCACTGGTTAAGGCGGTGGAAAACGGCTATCAGGGTGCAATGATGGCACCGACGGAAATACTTGCCATTCAGCATTTTGATAAGCTAAAATCGTTATTGGAGCCGCTCGGTATTAATGTAGCAATTTTGACGGGCAGCTTGAAGGCAAAGCAGCGGCGCGATACGCTGGAAGGGTTGGCGGACGGAGCTGTGGATATCGTAATCGGTACGCACGCACTCATTCAGGACAATGTCATCTTTAAAAATCTGGGTCTTGTTGTAACGGATGAACAGCATCGCTTCGGCGTAAACCAGCGCGCCAAACTGGAAGATAAAGGCATTGATTTTCTGCCGGACGTGCTCGTCATGACGGCAACGCCGATACCGCGAACCATGACGCTTACCGTTTACGGCGATTTGGACGTGTCGTTCATCCGTCAGCTGCCGCCGGGCAGAAAACCGATACGGACGTTCGTGCGCATGCCGGACAGGCGCGAGCTTATTTATAAATTCGTACGCAATGAAGTGGCAAAAGGCAGACAGGCATACGTGGTCTGTCCGCTGATTGAAGAAAGTGAAAACAGCGATGCCGTTTCGGTAGAAATGATTTACGATGAGTTGACGAGCGGTTTTCTGTACGGCATGCGGTGCGCGCTGTTGCACGGCAAGCTAGCGGCAAAGGATAAAGAGCAGCTTCTGTATGATTTTCTGGCGGGAAAAATAGATGTACTGATATCGACCACCGTTATCGAAGTAGGCGTCAATGTGCCCAATGCCAGCATAATGGTCATTGAAGGAGCGGAGCGCTTCGGTCTGGCACAGCTTCATCAGTTGCGCGGCCGTATCGGCAGAGGGCAGTTCGCGTCGTACTGCATTTTGGTTAATCGCGGCAAGAATGCCAATTCATTGGAACGGCTTCATCTCATGGAAAAGATTTCCGACGGATTTGTGCTGGCGGAAGAAGATTTGCGTCTTAGAGGACCCGGTCAGTTTTTCGGTTCCATGCAGCACGGTCTGCCGGATTTGAAGATAGCCGATGTCCTAAATGACGTGAACGTATTGGTAACGGCACGCCGGGAAGCGCAGCGTGCCATAGACTTCGGCATTGACAGAAAATCGCTGGTGGAGCTGCTGCAGCTGCAATATAAAGACAGATTTATAAAAATAGCCGATGTATAGAAGGTGTAAGAAAGAAAAATGAGTAAAGAAAATAGTGTAAAAGCAGTAACTTTAGTAATATTCATAGCAGTATTGGCATTAATACACGTATTAAATCCCGATTTTTACGGTGAGTTCTGGCATGTTGCGACGAGCGGCAATATGCAGGAAACGGTCGATTATATAGACTCGTTCGGCGCATGGGCGATGGTATTCAGTTTTCTTCTGGATGTGCTGATTAACGCACTGGGATTTCTGCCGTCGATTTTCGTATCGACTGCTAACGGTTTATTATTCGGCATTGTGCCGGGGATTATCGTATCGTGGCTGGCGGAAACGGTGGGCGTAATAATTTCCTTCATTCTAATGCGGACAATTTTGCGTTCATCAGCGGAAAAACTGATTGCCAAATCGAAATATCTGCAAAAGGCGGATGATTTCAGCGGCAGAAACGGCTTCAAAATAATGCTCATTTTGCGCGCTATGCCGTATTTTCCGTCGGGAATTTTGACGGCGCTCGGTGCAGTCAGCAAAATAAGTCTCAGAGATTACGCGCTTGCCAATCTAATCGGCAAATTTCCGTCAACATCGCTGGAAGTGGTAATCGGTCATGATGTTGTAAACTATCAGCAGAATTTAGACCGATTAATGATTGTAATTGTGTTAGTATGTATTATTTACGGTGCAATATGGTACTATCACAGAAGAATGGAGAAAAAATAAAAGACAAAAGTGCGTATTTCAAGAAATATATTGCTTTTAAAGTCTTTTCACAGTATAATATTGTTCATAGTTATAAAAAACACATATTATAATAGAAGTTAAATAGACAGGGAGTTGAAAAGTTTTGATTAAAGTCATTG
This sequence comes from Megamonas hypermegale, assembly GCA_002314325.1. Taxonomy (GTDB): domain Bacteria; phylum Bacillota; class Negativicutes; order Selenomonadales; family Selenomonadaceae; genus Megamonas; species Megamonas hypermegale_A. The sequence goes on along the minus strand of DCFC01000006.1, from coordinate 7,510 downwards.
TAAACGGTGCTTACGGCCGCATGGGCAGCACTGTTGTAAACGCGGTTGTGAACGACAGCGAACTGGAACTTGTCGGCGCAGTCGATATCGTCGGCGGTATGGACGCGGGCGATAAAGCCGGCTGCGGCAAAACAGGCATTATAATTTCCACAGATTTGCAGAAAACAATAGATGAAGTGAAACCGGACGTAATGGTCGATTTCACGCAGCCGAGCGTAGTATTCAATACGGCAAGCATTGCGCTTAAAAATAAAGTTCGTCCCGTTATCGGTACGACAGGGCTCACGGATGAACAGAAAGCGCAGCTTGATAAACTCGGTCAGGAAAATGATACGCCGTGCTTTATTGCGGCAAACTTCGCCATCGGCGCAGTGCTCATGATGAAAATGGCGGTGGAAGCGGCAAAATACATGCCGGATGTGGAAATCATCGAACTGCACCACGACAATAAACTGGATGCGCCGTCCGGTACGGCTCTCGTTACGGCAGAAATGATAAGCAAGGTACGCGAAAGCCATAAACAGGGTCATGCCAATGAAAAAGAAAAACTTGCCGGTGCAAGAGGCGCGGAATACGACGGTATGAGAATTCACAGCGTGCGTCTGCCGGGCTATGTCGCTCATCAGGAAGTCATTTTCGGTGGTCTCGGTCAGACATTGACAATCCGCCATGATTCCATCGACAGAACGTCCTTCATGCCGGGCGTAGTGCTTGCCTGCAAGAAAATTATGGGGCTCAAATCTGGTCTTACCTGCAATTTAGATAAAATTATGGACTGACAAATTAAAATATTGGAGTAGTGATTTTAGTGAAAAAATACAATGTAGCAATTCTCGGCGCTACCGGTGCCGTAGGTCAGGAATTTTTAAATCTTATTGAAGAACGCAATTTTCCGTTTAACGAATTAAAACTGCTGGCGTCCTACCGTTCCGCCGGTAAGAAAATCCAGTTTATGGGCAAAGAATACACGGTAGAGGAAGCAACGCACGAATCTTTCAAAGATGTGGATATCGCGCTTTTCGCCGGCGGTGCTGCCAGCAAAACATTCGCCAAATCGGCAGTGGAAGCAGGCGCCGTTGTTATCGACAACTCCAGCGCATTCCGCATGGACCCGGAAGTTCCGCTCGTTGTTCCGGAAGTAAATCCGCAGGCAATCGCCCGTCATAAAGGCATTATCGCTAATCCGAACTGCTCGACCATCATCATGGTGATGGCGCTTAAACCGATTTATGATTTGGCGAAAATCAAACGCATTGTCGTATCCACTTATCAGGCTGTTTCCGGCGGCGGCAAGGAAGCTATGGCGGAACTGGAAACACAGGTTAAAGCTATCGTGGAAGGCAAGGAAGTTGTGGCAAATATTCTGCCGGGCGCTTCACTGCCGAAACATTATCAGATTGCCTTCAACTTAATTCCGCAGATTGACGTGTTCCAGGATAATCTTTATACAAAAGAAGAAATGAAGATGATTAACGAAACACATAAAATCATGGAAGACGACAATATCGGCATTACGGCAACGACAATCCGCGTGCCTGTATACCGCAGCCATGCTGAATCGATTAATATCGAGCTGGAAAAAGAAGTGAGCCTCGATGCTGTAAAAGAAGCGCTCGCTAAATTCGACGGCGTAACGGTTCAGGATAATCCGGCGGAAATGGAATATCCGATGCCGCTCATGACTTCCGGCAAAAATGACGTATATGTAGGACGCATCCGCAAGGATTATTCCACAGCTAATGCTTTAAATCTCTGGGTGTGCGGCGACCAAATCAGAAAAGGCGCAGCGCTTAATGCACTTCAGATTGCCGAATATATGATTGAACATGATATGATAACAAAATAATAGAGAATGAGAAAGCAGTTCAGTTGTAGAAACATTGAACTGCTTTTTTTACAAAGAGAAAGGATATTGTATTATGGAAAGTAAAATTGCTAAAGCAATCAAATTGAAAACACAGCCGGTGGCGGTGTTCCGTTCGGATGAAAAACAGAAAAATGCACTGCAATTCAAAGAAGGTGTGTGGGGCTGCGTGGTGGCGCTTTTAAATGCGGCATCTAAAGGGAAAACGGCAATTTCTTCTTTGGAAACGACTGCCTGTATTGGCGGCAGAGCGGGACTGGGACTTAAAACTTATGATTTGGGCTATATCGAATATTTTCTGTCGACGGGAGCAAACGACGGCAGAGAGGGTGAGTGCTATAAGAAAAATCCGGAGATTGCGCGTTATTTCATCATGAATGTACCGAAAATTCCGGCGAAAAAATACGTTGTATTCAAACCGCTCGATAAACTCACTGAAAATGAACAGCCGGAAATTGTCGTTTTTCTCGTTAATGCCGACCAGCTTTCGGCGCTTGCAGGCATGGCAAATTATGACCAGATGACGCAGGACAATGTGGAGATTAAATTCGGTGCGGGCTGTGCGCAGTCGATTTTATACGCATTGAAGAATTTTGAAGAAAAAAGCATAAAATGCACAATCGGGCTTACCGACCCGTCGGCACGTAAATGTATCTCGCCGGAAATTCTGTCTTTCAGCGTACCGTATTACCGTTTTTTAGAAATGGAAGCGCAGGCGGAAGAAAGTTTTCTCACCAAAACGACATGGGCAAAAATCAGCAGCCGCATAAAATAATCGTTAGAAAAAGAAGTGATAAATACTCACTTCTTTTTTGTTTTCTGCTTGCATTTTGGAAATAAGCGGATATAATATAAAAATGATACAGAAAGAGAAAACGTTTTCTGTAATGATTTTGCAATTAGAAATTTAGAAATGGAGTGGAATATTTAATTGTCCGTAGGAAAAAATTATTCGTTATTACCGGTGTTTACACTCGTTTTGCTCAGTTTTATTCTGGGAACGAGTGAGTTTATCGTTGTCGGCATATTGCCGGAAATCGCTTCGGATATTGATTGTTCGATAGCTATGGCGGGCAATCTCATATCGTTTTTTGCTTTTGCCTATGCCGTCGGGACACCTTTCGTTACGGCTTTTTTAAGTCCATTCAACCGTTATTATACTTTACTGGGATTGACGGCCGCTTTTATTTTAAGCAATGTGCTGTGTGCCGTTGCGCCAAATTATTTTGTTTTGATAGCGGCGCGTATCATTACGGCGATTATTTCGGGTACTGTTTTATCTGTATCTATGACTTTTTCGACGGAGATTGCTCCGCCGCAGGACCAGCCGAAAGTAATCAGCTGGATTTTTTCGGGCTTCAGTGTATCTTCCATATTCGGCGTGCCGATTGGTACGCTTATTTGTCAGGCATTTGACTGGCGTATTACATTTGCTGTATTATCAGTGTTCAGTCTGATTATTTTGCTTATGCTGCGTCATTATCTGCCGAATGTAGGCAAAGGAGCACGGAACAATCTGATGAGCCAGTTCGCTCTGTTTAAAAGCGTGCGCATTCAGTTCGGCATGATGATGGTAATTTGCGGAGCGGCCGGCAGTTACGTTTTTTATACATTTATGACGCCGTTTATTACGGAAGTTTTGCAGGTGCCGTCTCTGGAAATCAGTCTTATACTGAGCATTTTCGGTGTGGCGACGATTATCAGTAATTTGGCATCCGGCCGTATTGCCGGTCTCGGCGGTGTAAAGAAAATGCCGATTGTATATCTTGTGCAGGCTCTTTGTCTGGCTGCTATCTTCATTACGGCTCATTCAACGCTGCTTGGTCTAGCGAATATTATGCTTATCGGTGTCATTATGTATTTGCAAAATTCACCAGCTCAGCTGCATTTTCTGCGTACGGCTAAACTGGAAAAGCCGGATGCTTTGTCGTTGGCATCGGCTCTCAATCCTGTTTCGTTTAATACGGGGATTGCCATCGGTTCGTCTGTCGGCAGTTTGATTATAACTTTTGCCGATATGCCGTATATAGGCATCGGTGGAGCCGTTTTTGCGCTGGGCGCAATGTTTGCCAACATGTATCTGTTAAGAAATATGACGGATATAAGAAAACGCGCCAGCTCGAGAGCGGTAATGAATTTGCATAAAAATATGGTTTGATTTAAAAGCAAAAGCACTTTAGAAGTAAAATCTAAAGTGCTTTGTATGTTATCTGTTTTTCATTTGTGTTAATAATCGTTTTGTCGGCAGGACTTTTAAAAGTATAAGGCATATGATAAGTTCCGGCAACAGATACGAAGCATTGAATATTAATGAATACCAATAAATGGATGTTCCATTCGGTACATAACTGCCGAAGAATACAACGCCGGAGATAAAATGGCAGATAAAGCGGCAGGTGATACCGACTGTAGCTCCGAGATAAATATTTTTGACAAAAAAGCCTGCGAGTCCGAGTGCCATAAAAGGTAGCGGATAATCGAACAGAACTTGTAGAGGTGAGAGAATAAACGGGTCCTGGATTAAATTTAAAAGTCCGTAGCAAAAACCTGTCAGGAAACCAACAGCTGGACCGTAACAGAAAGCTACTAACAATAAAGGAAGCATACCGCCTAAAGTTATACTGCCGCCCTGCGGTAAATGATAGAGCCTAATCATATGCAAAATGACGGTGAGTGCAATCATTAAGCCGAGTTGCATTATCATTCGTGTTGAAAAATGGATTTTTTTCATGTAAATAAATGCTGCAATTAAAAGCAGTAGTACAACTAATGCTAAAATACTGTTTAAATTGTCAAGAATAATAGAGAGATTTTCCCACATAAAAGTACCTTTCTTTTAATCAATAAATTTACTGCGCAATAGAGCAATTTCGCGGGCGTAACCTGTGTGGTCATTCGGTGTTTCGAGGATGAACGGCAGGTTTTTCAGGGCAGGATGATTGATGATACGCACTATGGCGTCAAGACCGATTTTGCCTTCGCCGATTTTTTCGTGGCGGTCCTTATGACTGCCGCAGTCGTTTTTGCTGTCGTTCAAATGAACGGCTTTTAACCGGTTGAGCCCGATTATCCTGTCGAATTCGGCGATGACATCATCGAGATGATTGACGATATCGTAGCCGCCGTCCCAAACGTGGCACGTATCGAGGCAGACGCCGATTTTATCCTGCAATTTCACTTTGTCAATGATAGCGCGGATTTCCTCGAATGTTTTGCCAACTTCCGTTCCTTTGCCTGCCATTGTTTCCAGCAGAACCGTCGTTTTCTGTTCCGGCCACATGATATCGTTCAGACATTCGGCGATAAGCTCAATGCCGGCTTGTGTTTCTTGCTTGAGATGATTGCCGGGATGAAAATTGTAATAGTTGTACGGTACTTTTTCCATGCGTTTTAAATCGTCCGCCATGGTGTTATAGGCAAATTCGCGAACTTCCGGTTTATTCGAGCAGGGATTTAATGTATACGGCGCATGTGCTACGAGTTTTTGAAAATTATGCTCCTGTGCTAATTGCAAAAATGCACTGACATCGTTGTCATCAATATCTTTGGCTTTGCTGCCGCGCGGATTGCGGGTGAAAAAAGCGAAAGTATCGGCTTTCAGTTCTAAAGCCTCTTTACCCATACCCATAAATCCTTTAGATGATGAAAGATGATTTCCTATATGCAGCATATTTCCTCCTAAAGTAAAATTATTATTAATTAGAAATTATTGTAGCATATAAATATACTTTTTTAAATAAATAAGAGGAATTTTAAAAAGACATACGGAAATAATTAATAAGAACTTTTACAAAGCGAGGGATAGGAAATGGAAAGAGAAGAAGTCCTGCTGAAAATAGCCGGAATAATCAGCAACAACGACAGCGATGTACTGACGGAAGTAGAAGAATGTATCGACAATATCGAAGCGTATGTCTCCACGCATATAGAAGAATATGAAGATAGAAGCATGACGCTGGAAGATGACTCGACGGAGGATTTGCAGTGGCTCGGCATGGTGAACTGTCTAATTCGCAATAATTATGTGTATGAAACGGACGATAATGTTCAGCTGACGGATTTCGGCTGGGAATTTAAAAATCTGCGCGGCTTTAAAGAATACGGACTTACGCTTGACCGCAAATTTCTGGATGACAGTTACAGCATAGACCGGTACGATTTGAATGAAGATGATGAAGATGTGTTCGATTACGAAGATGATGAAGATTTGATGGAAGACGATAATATTGTAGGCTGGTGTAAATATCTGGACAATAAATGGGCGGATGAAAATGTCTGTGTCGGCATGATTGGCATAAATAGCGATGTTTATGTGATATTCCCGATAGACTGTGATGTGCTGGAGCAGCTGGAGGATTTGGCGGACAGCATCGGGCGGCATATATCAAGTGTATATTAAATTTTGGCTGCGACAAAGTAGAAAAATACTTTGTTGCAGTTTTTATATTTACAGCATTAAAAGTAGGAACAGAAGTTCTCTAGCTGATTTTTGTATATTTAGGTTGACAAACCAATGCGGCGTATAAGACGCCATAAGCAAAGAAAAGACGAGGATAACAGCTGTAAATATTATATATAATATAAGTTTTCGTATGCCAAACTGCGATATGATTTTTTTATTTTCAAGAATAATTAATCCCCAAATAAGCGAGGAAATAAATATTGGTAAAATACAGCCTTTAATTAATTGGAAAACTAGCATAAATTCTCCTTAAGAATAAATTTACGATGAAACATAGGATACATATAATGAATTATAGTATATGCTGTTTAAAAATACAAATGTGTGTTATAATAGAAAAATATCAGTACATTGTATTATTGGTGAAGGGAGATTTTTATGACAAAGATTGCAGTAGAACTTGTACCACGTGATATAGCTGTATTCGAAGATGAACTGAAAGCGATAAAAGCAGATATTCCTGCTGTGGATTTTATAAATGTGCCGGATTTACTGAGTTGTGATGTGCGCAGCTGGGACGGCGCCGGTCTTGCCAAGAAGTATTTTAAAGAAGCAGTGCCGCATCTGCGGGCGATGGATTTTGACTTTACGCAGGAGATGCCGATAAAAGACAAACTGAAAGAATACGGTATAAATGAAGTGCTTGTCATCGAGGGCGACCCGCCGCAGACGATGACGTATCAGGTTTATCCGACAGTCAGCACGGATATTATAAAAAAATTCAGCGAAGAAATGCCGCAGATAAAAGTTTATGCCGGTATCGACCAGTACAGAAGCAGCATGAAAGAAGAGGAATATCGTATCCGCCGCAAAATTTTAGCCGGAGCGAAAGGCTTTTTCACACAGCCGTTTTTCGATATGCGCTATCTGGAAATGTATGCCGACCTTCTGGACGGACTAGAAGTTTACTGGGGCGTATCGCCGGTACTGTCGGCTCGTTCTGTTAGCTACTGGCGCAATAAAAACAACGTTATTTTCCCGAAAAACTTTGAGCCGACGCTCGAATGGAATATTGACTTTGCCCGCCGCGTAGTGGATTTTGCCAGAGCGCATAATCAGAATGTATATTTAATGCCAATTAAAGCAAAGATAATGCCATATCTGGAAGGTGTCTTAAAATAAAGATGGTAACGTTCATTTTTCTTTGGCGCAAAGAAAAATGAACCAAAAAGAAACTTTTTAAC
>DCFC01000022.1 GCA_002314325.1 Megamonas hypermegale | reverse complement strand
AAAAATTGCCCGGCGCAATATGAAGATAAACTAATAAATAAATCTCTTTATTTCATATTGCGCCGAACAGGCATTTTCTTTAAACTCATCTTTCTTTTGCTCCAAAAGAAAAATGAACGTAGATTATCTCTTGCAAGTTTAGCGCCTGTGTGATATAATCAATCAGTAAATGTCAGAGAAAGAGGTGCGATAGAATGAAACAAGGAATCCATCCTGATTATAAAGAAGCTACAGTTATCTGTGGTTGCGGCAATACTTTTAAAACTGGCTCTGTAAAAAGTGAATTACGTGTAGACGTTTGCTCCAAATGTCATCCATTCTTCACTGGTCGTCAACGCGACATGGCAGCTGGTGGCCGTATTGAAAAATTCAACAAACGTTATGGCAAAAAATAATATACCAATAAATGGCAGAGCAGAAATGCTCTGCTTCATTTGTATTTAAATAGATTTTGATTATGGAAAGATAAATAAGGCAGGTGCTGTTTATGTCTGAAAAATTAATGGTAGGCGGTCAGGCTGTAATTGAAGGCGTAATGATGCGTGGTCCGAAGAAAGTGGCGACGGCGGTTCGTGAGCCTTCGGGAAAAATCACTGTAGATGTAAAACCTGTAAATTCACTGGCGGATAAATATCCTATTTTCAAAAAGCCGTTTTTCCGCGGCATACTGTCTTTGGGCGAGTCGCTTGTAATGGGGCTCAAATCGCTCACTTACTCGGCGCAGATGGCGGGCGAGGAGGAAGCGGACAAGCTTACGAATAAAGATATAGCGATAACGATGGCTTTTTCCCTGCTGGCGGCGGTGGTGCTGTTTATCGTGATACCGACGGCGGCGGTGAATTTCGTTCCGACGGATGACCATGTAATCATGAACCTTTGGGAAGGTTTTGTGCGCATGGCTGTGTTTTTTATCTATATTTACGCCATATCGCGTGTGAAGGACATTCAAAGAGTGTTTCAGTATCATGGAGCGGAGCATAAAACTATTCATGCCTATGAAGCCGGTGTGGAACTTGTGCCGGAAAATGTGCAGAAGTTTTCGCGTCTTCATCCGCGCTGCGGTACCTCGTTTCTTTTGATTGTCATGGTGGTGAGTATTTTCGTATTCGCTTTTCTCGGCTGGCCTTCCCTGTGGGAACGCATTTTGTCGCGTGTGCTGCTTTTGCCGGTGGTAGCGGGAATTTCCTATGAGTTTATCCGTTTTGCCGGCCGTTCCAAAAATAAAATCGTGCATATGTTTTCACTGCCGGGAATGTGGCTGCAGTATCTGACAACACGCGAGCCGGACAATTCCATGATTGAAGTTGCCGTAAAATCGCTGAAAGCGGCGATTGAACTGGAAGAAGTCAAGGAAACGGAAACGAAAGCGGAGGCAAAACCGTCCGTAGCGAATGAATTGAAAGTAAATGCTACTATTTAATTAAATAAAGTTAAAGAGGATTGGTTTTTAGTAAATCAATCCTTTTTTGTGAGAAAGATAAGGGGAGATAAGTTTGCTGGATAAATTACAGGCCGTTGAGGATAAATATCTGGAGCTGGAGTCTTTAATCAGCGACCCGGATATTATTTCGGATATGGCGAAATGGCAGAAATACAATCAGGAACATGCCGCGCTTACGGAAATTGTGGAAAAATTCCGCGAGTACAAGAAAATATGCGCGACGATTGACGAAGATAAAGCGATGTTTGAAGAAGATATCGACAGCGATATGCGTCATATGCTGGAAGATGAAGTAAAGGAACTGTCGGCACGTAAAGAGGAATTGGAGAATGAATTCCCAATTTTGCTGTTGCCGAAAGACCCGAATGACAGTAAAAACGTCATCATGGAAATCCGCGGCGGTGTCGGCGGAGAAGAAGCGGCGCTGTTTGCCGGCGATTTGTTCCGCATGTATTCGCGCTATGCGGAAATGCAGGGCTGGAAAGTGGAAATGCTCGATTCCAATCCGACAGGGCTGGGCGGTTTCAAGGAAGTTTCCTTCTGCGTAAACGGCTACGGCGCATACAGCAAACTGAAATACGAAAGCGGTACACACCGCGTGCAGCGTGTGCCGCAGACGGAGTCGTCGGGGCGCGTGCATACGTCGGCTGTTACGGTGGCGGTACTGCCGGAAGCGGAGGAAGTGGAAGTCGATATCAAGCCGAATGATTTGCGCATTGATACGTATTGCGCCAGCGGTGCAGGCGGTCAGTACGTAAACAGGACGGAAACGGCGGTACGCATCACGCATTTGCCGACGGGTATCGTCGTGCAGTGCCAGGACGAAAAATCGCAGCTGAAAAACAAGGAAAAAGCTATGCGCGTACTGCGAGCTAAAGTGCAGGAACAGGCGCAAGCGGCGCAGGATAATGAAATTGCCGCTGACCGCAAAAATCAGGTGGGCTCCGGCGACAGAAGCGAACGTATCCGCACGTATAATTTCCCGCAGGGGCGCGTGACTGACCATCGCATCGGGCTTACGCTGCACAAACTCGATTTTGTGCTGAACGGTGAAATTGACGAGATTATAAATGCTCTGATTACGGCGGACCAGACGGAAAGATTGAAACAGGTAAGATAATATGGAAAAGAAGGATGTTTGGACGATAAGTTCGCTGCTCAACTGGACGGTGAACTATTTTAAAAGCAAAAATATAGAGTCCGCCCGTCTTGATGCCGAAGTGCTTCTGTCTCACGTATTGGGACAGGAGCGCATTTATTTATACGTGCATTTTGACGAGCCGATGGAAAAAGCGGAGCTCAGTAAATTCAGGGAATACGTGAAAAAAAGAGCGCAGCATATGCCGGTGGCGTACATTATCGGCGAGAAGGAGTTTATGGGGCTGCCGTTCAAGGTTACGCCGGATACGCTCATTCCGCGTCCCGATACGGAAATTCTCGTGGAAAATGTTTTAGCCAATGCGGATAAGCAGGAAGCTGTGAAAATCGCCGATATCGGCACAGGCAGCGGTGCGATTATCCTGTCGCTGCTTACCAATCTGCCGAAGGCGCAGGGAAAAACGGTGGATATCGCAGCTAAGGCGGTGGAAGTCGCCAAAGAAAATGCTCAGTCCTTGCAGGTGGCGGACAGATGCGAGTTTTTCGTCGGTGATTTATTCGCTCCGTTTGCCGAAAGCGGCGATAAATTTGATATCATCGTTTCCAATCCGCCGTATATTCCGCAGGCGGATATCGCTACGCTGGAGGCGGATGTGAGAGCGTATGAGCCGGTCAGCGCATTAACGGACGGCGGCGACGGGCTCAGTTATTACCGCCGCTTGCTCAGTGAAGGAAAGAGATATATAAAGGAAAACGGTTTTATAGCTTTAGAAATCGGCATTTATCAGGCGCAGGCCGTAAAGCAGATTGCGCTTGATAACGGTTGGCAGAATATTAAAATAGTCAAGGATTATGCCGGAATAGACAGGGTGGTATTGGCATGGAATGTGAACTGATAAAAATAAATTCGATAAAGGATGAGGCGCTGAAAAAAGCGGCGCAGTGTATAAAAAACGGCGGGCTGGTGGCTTTTCCGACGGAAACGGTGTACGGGCTCGGCGGCGACGGCTTAAACAGTGAAGCGGCGGCGAAAATATACGCGGCGAAGGGCAGACCGTCGGACAATCCGCTGATACTGCATATAAACGACCAGAAAATGCTGCACAGGATAGTCAAAGACGTGAATGCGGCGGCGAAAAAGATAATGACGGCATTTTGTCCCGGTCCGGTAACGCTTATTCTGCCGAAGTCCGATATTGTGCCGCGTTCCGTTACGGGCGGGCTCGATACGGTGGCGGTGCGTATGCCGGATAATGATATTGTACGTGAGCTAATAAGACTTTCCGGTACGCCGATTGCAGGGCCGAGCGCCAATATCTCCGGCCGGCCGAGCCCGACGACGGCGCAGGCAGTCTATCATGATTTGCACGACCGCATTGATATGATACTGGACGGCGGTGCGTGCCGCTTCGGTGTGGAATCGACGATTGTGGACTGCACGGAGGAGGTGCCGGTGATTTTGCGCCCCGGTGCCGTTACGAAGGAAATGCTGGAGGAATTATTTCCTGTAGTGAAAATAGACGGAGCTGTTGTCGGCGAAAATGTGGTGCCGAAAGCGCCGGGCATGAAGTACAAGCATTATGCGCCGCAAGCCGATATGATTTTATTTGAAGGAAATCCGGCAAAAATGGCGTCAGCCATGCGCGCTAAAATAAAAGAGTATGAAAACAGCGGCAGGAAAGTCGGCCTTATCGTGAGCAATGAAGTGGCGGCACAGCTGCAGCATGAAAATACGGCGGTATATGGCAGTCAGGGCGATTTGCCGACGATTGCGGCGGAAATATATGAATGTCTGCGTTTTTTCGATGATAAAAACGTGGATATAATTTTAGCGGAAGGAACTGCTGGCAGCGGTATTGGTCTTGCCATCATGAACAGGCTGCACAAGGCGAGCGGCTTTAATAGCATATTCATTGATTAATTTATAGGTTGCCTTATATTCATAGTATGATAAAATAATTATAAGATTATAGATTAAGGAGGCCTTTAAATATGAATTTGGTTATTGGCAGCGACCACGGTGCAGTGGATTTAAAAGAAGAAGTGAAAGAATTACTGAAAGCGGAATTTCCGGAAGTGGAAGTTGAAGACAAAGGCACTTTCGGCAAAGAAGCGATAGATTATCCGGACGTAGCGGAAAAAGTATGCACGCCGGTAGCAAACGGCGAAGCTGACCGCGGTATCGTTCTGTGCGGTACAGGTATCGGCATTTCCATTGCGGCTAATAAAATAAAAGGCATCAGAGCGGCTCTGTGCCATGAAACGTATACGGCGAAAATGTCCCGTCAGCATAACAATGCCAACATTCTGGCAATGGGCGGACGCACGACCGGTCCGGAAATAGCCAAAGAAATCGTCAGAACATGGATGACGACGGAATTTGAAGGCGGACGTCATGAACGCCGCGTGAATAAAATTATGGCACTGGAACAAAAATAAGCTTTCTTGGAGGAAATACCGTGAATTTATTGGAAACTTTAGCAAATGTCGACCCGCAGGTTCAGGCGGCTATCGACCAGGAACTGTCGCGTCAGCGCAATAAACTGGAAATGATTGCATCGGAAAATATCGTAAGCAGCGCCGTAATGCAGGCGCAGGGAAGCGTGCTCACGAACAAATATGCCGAAGGCTATCCGGGCAAACGCTACTATGGCGGCTGTGAATATGTGGATGTTGTGGAACAGCTGGCAATCGACCGCGCCAAAGAATTATTCGGTGCAGGTTACGCCAACGTTCAGCCGCACTCCGGAGCGCAGGCCAATACTGCCGTATTTTTTGCTCTGTTAAATCCCGGCGACACCATTTTAGGCATGAACTTGACGGACGGCGGTCATTTAACGCACGGCAGCCCGGTAAATATTTCTGGCAAGTATTTTAAAATCGTTCCGTACGGCGTGGACAAGGAAACAGAACGTATTGATTACGACGAAATGGAACGCCTGGCCAAAGAACACAAGCCGAAACTCATTATCGGCGGGGCAAGTGCATACTCGCGCATAATCGACTTTGAACGCATGGCGCAGATTGCCAAATCGGTTGGTGCATATCTAATGATAGATATGGCGCATATTGCAGGGCTTGTAGCGGCAGGGCTTCATCCAAATCCGGTGGAATATGCCGATGTAGTGACGACGACGACGCATAAAACGCTCCGTGGTCCGCGCGGCGGTCTTATTTTGTGCAAAGACGCTGAGTTCGGCAAACAGTTCAATAAAGCCATTTTCCCTGGCATTCAGGGCGGTCCTTTAATGCACATCATAGCGGCAAAGGCTGTTGCGTTTAAAGAAGCCCTCAGCGATGAATTCAAAGTGTACCAGCAGCAGGTTGTCAAAAATGCGGCAGTGCTCGCTGACGAACTTACGCAGAAAGGCTTCAGAATTGTTTCCGGCGGTACGGATAATCATTTAATGCTTGTTGATTTGCGTTCGAAAAATATCACCGGCAAAGAAGCGCAGTTCCTGCTCGACGATATCGGCATTACGGCAAACAGAAACACCATTCCGTTTGAACCGCTCAGCCCGTTCGTAACGAGCGGTATCCGTCTTGGTACGCCGGCGCTTACGACGAGAGGACTTAAAGAAGATGATATCCGTCAGGTTGCCGACATCATCGCCAAAGTTATCGACAACCGCGATGACGAAGCAGTAATTGCACAGGCAAAAGCGGAAGTTGCCGATATTTGCAAGAGATTTCCGTTATATTAATTAGTTAAGAAGGATAATTATGGCAGATTTGAAAGTAAATATTATAAATCACCCGCTTATTCAGCACAAATTAACTTTAATGCGCCGCAAGGAAACGGGTGCAAAGGATTTCCGTCAGCTTTTGGATGAAATCTCCATGCTGATGGCATATGAAGTAACGCGCGATTTTCCGACAAGGGATATCGAAATCGAAACGCCGATAGCCAAATGTACGGCCAAAACGCTCGCAGGCAAAAAAGTGGCAGTAGTGCCGATACTGCGTGCAGGGCTCGGCATGGTAAACGGCATAATCAATTTAATTCCGGCGGCGAAAATCGGTCATATCGGTATGTACCGTGATGAAAAGACTTTAGAACCGGTGGAATATTTCTGCAAGATGCCGAAGGATATCGAAGAAAGACTGCTGCTCGTCGTGGACCCGATGCTGGCAACGGGCGGCAGTGCGGCGGAAGCTGTAGACATGCTGAAAAAACGCGGCGCAAAATCCATGATATTCATGTGTCTGCTGTCGGCGCCGGAAGGTATAAAACTGTTCAACGAAAAACATCCTGACGTGCCTATTTACACGGCCTGCGTTGACGACCATCTGAATGAACGCGGCTATATCGTGCCGGGCATAGGTGATGCGGGCGACAGAATTTTTGGTACTATTTAAGCTATTTAAGAGGTCTTAACGATGACAAAACAGGTTCGTCCGGACTGGACAACGTATTTTTTGGATATTGCAACAGCGGTAGGCAGGCGCTCCACCTGTCTGCGCCGCAAATACGGAGCGATTATAGTCAAGGACAATATCATAATTTCCACCGGCTATAACGGAGCGCCGCGCGGCGAGGCAAACTGCATTGATACAGGCAAGTGCGAACGCGAAAAATACAACGTGCCGAAAGGACAGCGTTATGAGCTGTGCGTTGCGGTACATGCGGAACAGAACGCCGTGATTGCAGCCGACCCGGTGAAGATGAAGGGAGCTACAATCTATATAGCGGGCTACAATGCCGACGGGACGCTGGCATCGGGCAAACCGTGCCTATTGTGCCGCCGTATGCTCCGAAACGCCATGATTGAAAAAGTTGTATATCAGGAAACTGACGGTTCCATTATCAAGATAGCTCCTGAGGAGATAATCTAAGCTGAATTTTATTGACAATCAAATTGAGAGTGAGTTATAATCTGTGTTAATGGAAAAGGAGTGCGAATGTAATGCCTAGTTATTTTTTAGCATTTATTACAGCCCTGATAGCTGTATATGCCTTAACACCGCTCGTTATAAAATTTGCCGTAAAAGCCGGAGCCATGGACAAGCCTGACCCGCGCAAGGTGCATAAAAAACCGATACCGCGCCTTGGCGGACTTGCAATCTATTTTGCGTTTATGATAGCTGTCTGTTCAATGGTTGGCTTTACAAATGAGATAATAGGACTGCTTCTGGGCGGTACCTTTATTGTCATAGTCGGCATCATAGACGACTTTATCAGTCTGCCGGCCAAAGTGAAATTACTGGGGCAGATTTTGGCGGCATGTATCTTAGTTGCTTTTGATATTAGAATTGACTTCATCACTGACCCGTTCGGTGACTTCATTTTTCTGGAATATCTGGCCGTTCCGGTTACGCTTTTCTGGGTGGTCGGCATTACCAATACGGTCAATCTGATTGACGGACTGGACGGATTGGCGGCCGGTGTATCTACGATTGCTACGATTACGATTTTGCTCGTGGCACTGCAAAGCGGCGATTTGCCGGTGGTATTTCTGACGGCGGCGCTTGCCGGTGCTTCACTCGGTTTCTTGCATTATAATTTCAATCCGGCAAGAATTTTCATGGGGGATACGGGCAGCATGTTCTTGGGATATATGTTTGCCGCAATATCGATTATCGGCGCTGTAAAAAGTGCGGCGACCATCGCTCTTATCGTTCCGATACTGGCGCTGGGACTGCCGATTTTGGATACGACGTTTGCAATAGTTCGCCGTTATCGCGGTGGAGTACCTATTTTTAAACCAGATAAAGGTCATTTACATCATCGTTTATTGGCTATGGGCTTTTCACAAAGACAAGCTGTGCTGTTAATGTATGTCTTCAGTGCATTTTTAGGATTGGCAGCGATTGCCCTGACTGAAGTAAGTACAAGTGTAGCTGTTATGATTGTTGTATTTGTGGCTGGAGTAATCCTATTCGGAGCAAAGAAAATAGGCATTTTCAGCACTAAAAATAAAGCAATACATTAATTATTAAAGAAAAGGCAGGTCAAAAACCTGCCTTTTTTATAATGTACGAGGTTATGAGCAATGAATATGAAGAAAAAAATTAAAGTTATGACAGTTTTCGGCACAAGACCGGAAGCGATAAAAATGGCGCCGGTCGTATTGGAGCTGGAAAAATATCCTGATTTAATCACGCCGATAGTTGCCGTAACGGCGCAGCATCGCGACATGCTGGACCAGGTGCTGCATCTGTTCAAAATCAAGCCGGATTACGATTTGAACATCATGGCGCAGGGACAGACTTTATTTGACATTACGACGAAAGCGATGAACGGCTTGAATGAAGTTCTGTCGAAGGAAAAACCGGATATTGTCCTGGTGCATGGCGATACGACGACGACTTTTGCCGGCGCACTGGCAAGCTATTATCATGAAATCCCGGTGGGCCATGTGGAAGCAGGTCTCAGAACGTTCAATAAATATTCGCCGTTTCCGGAAGAAATGAACCGCAAACTGACAGGTGCAATAGCTGATTTGCATTTCGCCCCGACAGAAACGGCCAGCGGCAATCTGAAAGCGGAAGGCGTGGACTGCGCCAAGATTTTCGTTACGGGAAATACGGTAATAGATGCACTGCATAAAACGGTTGACAGTGAATTTAAATTTGCTGACGAAGCTCTGGAAAACATTGATTATGAAAATAAGCGCATTATACTCGTTACGACGCACCGCAGGGAAAATCTGGGCGAACCGATGCGCCATGTATATAAAGCGCTGAAAGATATCGTGGAAGAGTTTGACGATGTGGAAGTTGTATTCCCGGTGCATAAAAATCCTAAAGTCCGGGAAGTAGTTAATGAAGAGCTCGGCGGAATTGAAACGGTACACTTAATTGACCCGCTTGATTATGAACCGTTTGCTAATTTAATGCACAGAGCGTATCTGGTACTGACCGATTCCGGCGGAATTCAGGAAGAAGCACCATCGCTTGGCAAACCGGTACTCGTACTGCGCGATACAACAGAACGGCCGGAAGCTGTCAAGGCAGGCACGGTGAAACTTATCGGCACGCAGCGCGACAGAGTATATGAAGAAACGAAATATTTACTGACGGACCATGATGAATACCAGCGCATGGCGAATACCTGCAATCCGTACGGCGACGGCAAAGCGGCAGGACGCATAGTCAAGGCGATTTTGTATTATTACGGATTAAGTGAAGAAAAGCCGGACAGTTTTGTTGTCGGTAAATAATGATTAACATAAATGCCAAGACTTTTCAGTTTTGGCATTTTTTTAGATTGCAAAGTGGGTGAGAAAATGAAAGTAGCAGTGGTAAAAGCGGAAAGCTATCAGAGCCGGACGGTGAATGAAGCAGTGAATAAAGCTGTGGATTTACTGGGCGGCTGGGAAAAATACATTAAAAAAGGTGATAAAGTACTGATAAAACCGAATATGCTTACGGCAGCAGCGCCGGAAAAAGCGGTAACGACGCATCCGGAAGTAGTGCGCGCCGTCATAAAAGCAGTGAAATCTCAGGGCGCATATCCGTCCGTTGCCGATTCGCCCGGCGTCAGCAATGTGAAGAAAACGGCGGTGAAAACAGGAATATGGCAGGTCTGCGAAGCGGAAAACGTGCCATTTGTCATTTGGGAAAAAAGCAGAACGTATCCCTGCCCGGAAGGAAAATTCGTCAAGCATTTTGAGTTGGCGGAGATGATAGGTGATTTTGACAAGATAATTTCCGTAGCTAAAATGAAGACACATGTATTCATGGGCGTAACGGGTGCGGTAAAAAATCTGTTCGGCTGTATTGTCGGCACGAATAAAGCGCGTTTTCATCTGCGCATGCAGAAGCACAGCGATTTTGCGCATGTAATGGTGGATTTGTATTACACGCTAAATCCTACATTAAATATAATTGACGGCATAAGCGGCATGGAAGGACAGGGACCGATGAGCGGCGATATCGTAAATCCGCAGATTATTATCGCCAGTGAAAACGGTTTTGCCGCCGATTTGGTGATGGCGGATAAAATGGGCTTTAAGGCGGAAAATATGCCGATAGCCAAAGCTGCCATAGAGGAAAACCGTTCTGCTCTCTTGACGGAAATTAAGACGGTGGGCGACGGAAAAGATGTAAAATACGTCTTTAAGCGGCCGCACACGTATGAAAGTATGCAGGATACGTATGTTCCGAAATTCATTTTAAAACTGGGGCAAAATCAGCTGACAGCAAGACCCTCGATAACATCCGCCTGTATCGGCTGCGGCCGATGCGCGCGCCATTGTCCGCCGCGAGCTATAAATATAAAAGAAAGAAAAGCAGTGATAGATTACAATAAATGTATACGTTGCTACTGCTGTCAGGAACTTTGCGAACATCAGGCCGTTGAGCTGAAAGACGGATTGATTTTAAATTTATTGAAAAAAATCGGCATTTATAAAGCGTAAAATGACAAAACGCAAAATTTTTTTCAAAAAGTGTTGACAAGATAATCCGATTTAGATATAATATCATTCGTTGTCATTTGAAAGACAGCACTGAAAAACTTGTTAAGAATTTGAAAAAAATGCTTGACAGGATAAATTCAGTAAGATATAATATTTAAGCACTCGATGAGAGGGCACCACTTAAAAGAAAAAAACAAATTAAAAAAAGTTGA
>DCFC01000014.1 GCA_002314325.1 Megamonas hypermegale | reverse complement strand
TTTGTGCCAGCAAAGAAAAATTGCCTGGCATAATATAGAAATAAATTATTAAATGTTTATCTTTAATATATATTATGCCAAACGGTAGTTTCTTTAATTCGATTTCTTTAAAAACAAAGAAATCGATAAATAGAAATATATAGTATTAAATCAAAACATATGTTAAAATAAAAATGTACATGAAATAAATATTGTCTTCATGTATTTGACACAATTTACGTCAAAATGCTATAATCTAATAGCTAATAGTTAAGGACATGAGTATGAAAGATAATCGCGGATACCATTTGCGTATCTGAGGAAAGTCCGGGCTCCACAGGGCAATGTGCTGGATAACGTCCAGCGAGGGTGACCTCAGGGAAAGTGCTATAGAAACTTAAACCGCCTGCTGTGCAGGTAAGGGTGGAAAGGTGCGGTAAGAGCGCACCAGCAGGCAGGTGACTGTCTGGCTAGGTAAACCCCACATGGAGCAAGACCGAATAGGGAAGGGATGAAGCGGCCCGCAGAGCCTTCCGGGTTGTGTCGCTAGAGCTTATAGGTAACTATAATGCCAAGATAAATGATTATCGCCACGCAAGTGGAACAAAACTCGGCTTATTGATTACTCATAGCCTTTGTAAAAAATACTGCCGATAAGGCAGTTTTTTTGTTGAAAAAATCTTTAGGTGAATTAAATTTAATTCGCAAGCAATCGAAAAAGAAGGAGTTTACTGTGGATATTAACGAAATGCAGTCCCTGTTGCAGACAAAACTGAAACCTCAACGCTATGCTCATTGTATCGGAGTAATGAACACCGCTGTCGAACTGGCGAAAAGATTTAATGTAGATGAAAAGAAAGCGGCTCTTGCCGGGCTTTTGCACGACTGCGCCCGCGAATTTGAGACGAGCCAGTTGCTGGCAGAAGCGCAAAAGCGCCATCTGTACATCACCGATATCGACAGACAGCTGCCGATACTGATGCACGCACCGCTCGGTACAGCCATAGCCAAGGAGGAATATGGCGTTCACGATACGGCAATATTGAAAGCCATCGCTTCGCATACGGTCGGCGGCGCCAATATGTCCGATTTGGATAAAATAATTTATCTGGCGGATATGATTGAACCGCACCGCAAATACGATGAAGTCGATAAACTTCGCCAGCTGGCCGCAACAAAAGACCTTGACACCGTTATGATAAGTGCCTTTGACCAATCCATAACATTCATTATGCGCAAAGGACATACAATTCATCCATATACTGTTGCTGCCCGTAATGAAATTCTCTTAAACAGAGAATTGTAATGGCAGTAAAGAAAAATCCTTCGCCTAATTCCACTAAAAAAATCAGGCGAAAAAAACCGCTTATCAGACGCATAAAACTGGGCAGACTGTTTCTCGTTCTGCTGCTCGGGTCGGGAATTGTTTACGGCTCTTACGTTGCACTATCCGAAGTTTATAATTTTGCCAGCTTGAAATATGCACAATACAAAGAAGAAAATCCCAGTAAACCGACTAAACCACCGATTGCCCCTCAGATTATCGATAAACGATTTGAAAATTATACGAATATCCTCTTAATCGGCATAGATGACCAGCCTGTTGAAGGTATCGGCGAATCAGGCCGTTATGCGGACGCTCTCATGCTGATAAGCATGGACCATACGAGCGGACAGGTGCGCTTTCTGGCTTTGCCGCGCAATATAAAAACGACCATTGCCGGCAGAAAAGAGCCTGATTATCTGAGCTTCACCTATTATTACGGCGGCTCGCCGCTCACGGTTAACACCGTATCGCAGCTGCTGAACATTCCCATTACGCAGTATATTGCACTCGACAGAAAAGCGCTGAGCAAATTTGTCGATACAATCGGCGGCGTAAATATATATGTAGAAAGAGATATGAATTACGAAGACCCGGCAGGCGGCACGTCCATTCATTTGAAAAAAGGTTATCAGCGCCTGACAGGCGACATGTCGCAGCAGTATCTGCGGTTTCGCACCGATGATTTGGGCGATATCGGCAGGGTGCACCGCCAGCAGAAATTTGCGGAGGCACTGCTGGAAAAATTGATATCCATCGAAACACTGCCGACATTGCCGACGATAATCACCATTTTCAATGATAATCTCGATACGAACATTAATCTCATAGATATATCCAGTATCATCGACATACTGGACACTTTGTACACTAATAAATTTGAAATACAGATGCTGCCCGGCAATTTCGGTCCCGGCGGCGACTGGATACCGGATAAAGCCCGGGTGGAACAGACTATAAATGAAATGTTCCCGCCTGTTTCGGAAGAAACGGCACAATAAACAACAAAAACAGAAAAGGTAAGTGATTAAATGACGCAAACAGCTGAAAATAAAAGCAGATTGATTGCCGAAGCGGCAAGCGATAAAAAAGCTCTTGATATTGTAATTATGAATATGCACGATTTGACGACGACGACTGATTATTTCATCGTATGCAGCGCCACCACCTCCACGCAGGTCCGCGCCATCGCCGACAACATCGAAGAGGAAATGGCCAAAGCAGGCGAAACATTTCTCCATAAGGAAGGTTACCGAAACGCCGAATGGATACTGCTCGACTTCGGCAACTGCATAGTACATGTATTCACGGAGGAAGCACGCCGTTTCTACGGTTTGGAAGACCTCTGGGGCGAAGCTCCGACGGAGCATTACGAAGATTAAGCGACGGGGTTGTAAATTAATTGATTACAGAACATAAATTAAAATATCAGCCGAGTACGGTTGTAACGATGAAAGTCGCCCGCTTAAGCGACATGGGTGCTTTTCTCGATGCACAGACGGGCAACACGAACGATGATATTCTACTGCACAAAATGCAGCAGACCGCACCGGTGAAAATCGGCGAAAAAGTAAGGGTTTTTCTCTATAAAGACCCGCACGGCCGTCTTACCGCCAGTATGCGCACACCGAAAATGCGCGAAGGACAGATTGCCCGCCTCAAAGTAATCAATACGAGCAAGGACGGAGCATTTCTCGACGTCGGCGCCGAACGCGGCATCTTTATGCCGTACGCCGGTATGCGCGGCAAACTGCAAGTCGGCGAAATCGTCTGGGCAAAATTGTATACGGACAAATCCGGCCGCCTTGCCATGACGATGAAAGTCGAAGATGAGATGCGCCGCGCCTCCCGACCGGCTGAAGATGTAAAAATCGGCGATATTGTAACCGGTTCCGTTTATAATTTTACGGACCAGGGTGCATTCATTTTTACGGACAAACGCTATATCGCTTTTCTGGACAAAAAGGAAATGACGGAGAAACCGCGCGTCGGTCAGACTCTGTCAACGCGGGTAACCTTCATCCGCGAAGACGGACGAATTAACGTTTCCATGCGTCCGGCAAAAGAAAAAGCCATTGATATGGATGCTCAGATGATATTTGACGTACTCAAAAAACGCGACGGCAAAATGCCGTACTGCGACGATACGTCGTCTGAAGTAATCCGCGAACGGTTCGGCATCAGCAAAGCGGCTTTTAAACGGGCATTGGGTCATCTCATGAAAGAAGGCAAAGCAGAACAAAAAGACGGCTGGACTTATTTAAAACAGGTGTAGCCATGAACAGCTATCTGACAGTATTTGCCGGATAGCTTTTTTTATGTAAGAAAGGGGAGCTAATGTGCTTACAATTAAAGAAATTCGTAAAGTGCAATCTTTGGAAGAAGCATATGAATTGAACCAGAAAAAGACAAACCGCATCATCGGCGGCATGCTCTGGCTGAAAATGCAGACGGGCAATGTGAATATCGCCATCGACCTTTCCAATCTCAAACTCGACACCATTGAAGAAACAGACAGCGAGTTTTCCATCGGCGCGATGGTTACGCTGCGCGATTTGGAAACGAATGCGGCTTTGAACGAATATACGCATAATGCCGTGCGTGAAGCCGTGCGCCATATTGTCGGCGTGCAGTTCCGCAATCTGGCGACGGTCGGCGGCAGTATTTTCGGCCGCTACGGTTTTTCCGACGTACTCACCGTATTTATGGCGCTTGATGCCTACGTTGAACTTCACCATGCCGGGATTGTGCCTATCAGTGAATTTGCCAAAATGCCGTATGACAACGATGTGCTCGTACGCATTATCGTAAAGAAAACGCCGCTTGCCTGCGCTTACCTGTCGCACCGCCAGACGAAAACGGACTTCCCTGTTCTGGCCGTAGCTATCAGCCATCATCATGGCAAATGGCAGGCCGTTGTCGGTGCTACGCCGCATCGCGCCGCTGTCATCGCCGATGAAAACAATATATTGTTCGGCGGACTTAATACGGAAAGTACGAAAAAATTCGCTCAATACGTAAAAGAAACGGTTAAGACCGACTCCAACATTCGCGGCAGCGCCGCTTACCGCAAACATTTAGCATATGTACTGACAAAACGTGCTTTATCATCTATAGGGGGAATTGACGCATGATTTTAAATATATGGCTTAACGGTAAACGCTTATCGGAAGAAATCAGTGCCGATACGCTGCTCATAGATTTTGTCCGCGAACACGGCTGCAAGAGCGTGAAAAGAGGCTGCGACACTTCCAACTGCGGTCTTTGCACTGTGTTCGTCGAAGACAAGCCGGTGCTTTCCTGCTCCATGCTGGCGGCGCGCGCCGACGGCAAACACGTGACGACGCTGGAAGGACTGCAGGAAGAAGCAGCTGAGTTCGGTGCATTTATTGCCAATCAGGGCGCGGAACAGTGCGGCTTCTGCAATCCGGGATTTATCATGAACGCCATTGCGCTGTTTCGGGAAAATCCCAATCCGACGGATGAACAGATTTTGGAATATCTGGCGGGCAACTTGTGCCGCTGCTCCGGTTACGAAGGACAGCTGCGCGGCATTCGCGCCTTTCTCGATTATAAAAACGGAGGTGCAAAGGCATGAAATACGTAAATCAACCGATTATGAAATCCGATGCTATGGCACTCGTTACCGGCAAACCGGTTTATCTTGATGATATCGCACCGCGCGACTGCCTCATCGTCAAAGTGCTGCGCAGTCCTCATGCCAATGCACTCATCGAAAACATCAACACGGCAATAGCCGCCAAAGTGCCGGGCATTGTCGGCGTATACACATATAGTGATGTCAGCCAGAAACGCTTTACCATGGCAGGCCAGACATATCCGGAGCCGAGCCCGTACGACAGACTTATCCTCGACAGGCACGTCCGCTATGTCGGCGACCCGGTAGCCATTGTTGCCGGCGAAACGGAGCAGGCTGTCGACAGAGCTTTAAAAATGATAAAAGTAAACTATCAGGTGCTGGAACCGCTGCTCGATTTCCGCAAAGCAAAAGACAATGAAAATCTCGTTCATCCGGAAGACAACTGGCGTTCGCTTGCGCCTGTCGGTGCGGACAACAAGCGCAATCTCTGCGCCAGCGGCTGTGAAAGCGGCGGCGATGTGGATAAAGTGCTCGCCGGCTGCGATGTCGTTGTAGAAGGCGTATATCATACGAAAGCATGCCAGCAGGCAATGATGGAACCGTTCTGTACGTACTGCTACATGGATGCGTACGGCAAACTGAACGTCATCAGCTCCACGCAGATTGTCTACCATGTACGCCGCATCGTGGCGCATGCGCTCGATATTCCGCAGTCGAAAATCCGCGTTACGAAACCGCGTATCGGCGGCGGCTTCGGCGCAAAACAGACTGTCGTTGCCGAAGTATTTCCGGCATTCGTAACGTATAAAACGGGCAGACCGTCCAAAATGATTTTCACCCGCACGGAATGCCAGATAGCTTCTTCGCCGCGCCATGAAATGGAAGTTTCGGTACGTGTCGGCGCGACAAAAGACGGCAAAATCGAAGCAATCGACGTATACACGCTTTCCAACACGGGAGCATACGGCGAACACGGCCCGACGACGGTCGGTCTTTCTGGTCATAAATCCATTCCGCTGTATCGGGACTTAAAAGCATTCCGCTTCAAATACGATGTCGTTTACACAAATAAAATGAGCGCCGGTGCTTACCGCGGCTACGGGGCGACGCAGGGCATTTTCGCCGTGGAAAGCGCCGTAAACGAACTGGCAGGCAAACTCGGCATCGACCCGATAAAACTGCGCGAAATGAACATGGTGCGCGAAGGCGACATTATGCCGGCATATTACGGCGAAACAGCGACAAGCTGTGCGCTCAACCGCTGTGTGCAGCGCTGCAAGCAGATGATTGGCTGGGATGAAAAATATCCGGCGCGCGATATGGGCAATGGCAAAGTCAGAAGCGTCGGCATCGCTATGGCTATGCAGGGCTCCGGTATCAGCAGCGTCGACGTCGGCTCCGCCAGCATAAAATTAAATGACGAGGGCAACTATACGCTGTCGTTCAGCTCCGCCGACATGGGAACGGGCTGCGATACGATTTTGGCACAGATTGCCGCTGAAACGCTGATGTGCCCGATGGAGGACATCGGCATCTGCGCCGCTGATACGGCCGCAACGCCGTACGATTCCGGCTCATACGCTTCCAGTACGACATACGTAACGGGCAAAGCTACGGAAAAGGCGGCTCTCGGTCTGATTGAAAAAATCAAAACGTTCGGCGCTAAAATGCTTAAATGCGACGCAGCCGCTGCGGATTTTGACGGTGCAGCCGTTATAAACAGACAGACGGGCGAAAGCGTAACACTGCGCGATATCGCCGTTGCCTCTATGTGCGGCAACAACGATGAACTCGTAAATACGGTAACGAACAGTATGCCGACTTCACCGCCGCCGTTCATGGCAGGAGCTGTGGAAATCGAACTCGACAAGGAAACGGGCCATGTGGAAATTCTCGATTACTGCGCAGCCGTCGATTGCGGCACGCCGATTAATCCGAACCTGGCGCGCGTACAAACGGAAGGCGGTATCGTGCAGGGTATCGGCATGGCGCTGTATGAAGAAGTAACGTATAACGATAAAGGCATGGTAGCGGAAAATTCCTTAATGCAGTACAAAATTCCGACCCGCCTCGATATGGGCAGACTGCGCGTCGTGTTTGAAAACAGCTACGAACAGTCCGGTCCGTACGGTGCCAAATCCATCGGCGAAATCGTAATCAACACGCCGTCGCCGGCAATCGCCCACGCTATCTACAATGCGACCGGCATCTGGTTCAAGGAACTGCCGATTACGAGCGAAAAAATAGCTATGGCACTGCTTGACAAATAAAATTAATCAGTTCATTATCTCTGCTGATATAAAATAAAGAAGGTTTATCGCTTTGACGGCGATAAATCTTCTTTTTATTAACACTGTCTAAACGGAGGTTTTTATGAGCAAAACTAAACAGAAAATTGCTTTTGCCATTTTAATCGCTATATTTCTGAGCGCTTTTGAAGGCGTCGTCGTATCTACCGCCGCTCCGGTAATCGTCAAAAGCCTCCATAATTTCGAGATGATTAGCTGGATTTTCTCGCTGTATCTGCTTGCCAGTGCCGTCTCCACGCCGATTTACGGCAAGCTCGCCGATTTGTACGGCCGAAAGCGCATGTTCATTATCGGTATTTTAATTTTTCTTGTCGGCAGCATATTGTGCGGACTGGCGCAGAGCATGCTCCAGCTCGTACTGTTCCGCGCCGTACAGGGCATGGGTGCAGGTGCTATCCTGACGATAGGCTTCACGATAATCGGCGATATCTTCACGCTGGAGGAACGTTCCATCGTCCAGGGCGGCATCAGCACCGTCTGGGGTGTTGCCGGTCTTATCGGTCCGCTGCTCGGCGGCTTTCTGATTGACTACCTGTCGTGGCACTGGATATTCTTCGTCAATATTCCGCTGTGTATTTTCTGCATTTACATTCTCAGCCGCTATGTACACGAACAGAAACCGACGAAACATCCGAAAATTGATTATCTCGGCGCACTGCTGCTTTCTATCGCTATCGGTTCATTTCTCTACGGCGTGATGACGATAAGCGGCGATTTTGTACTCGGCATTATTTTATTAATTATTACAATTATTTCCGGCATTATTTTTTATTTGCAGGAAACGAAAACACCGGAGCCGATTGTCCCGCTGTTTATCCTCAACAGAAGTTTTCTCGTTGTCAATGCCGTTACATTCGGCGTTTCTTTTATCCTGATTGCCAACAGTGTTTATCTGCCGCTGCACATTCAGTCCATCATGGGCTACAGCGCGACCGTTGCCGGACTGTCTTTAATCGGCACATCGGCTGCATGGTTTTTAAGCTCCGTCTCGCTTGCCCGCCTCATGAAAAAGTTCGAAGCAAAATACATTGTCATGTGCGCCTGCGCCATCTTGATTTTCAGCTGCTGCCTGATAAATTCACTGCATATTGACTCGCCGCTCTGGCAAATGGCGATATACGTATTCTTCTTCGGCTTCGGCTTTTCCGGCACGCTCAATACGCTCACTTTCATTGTGCAGGACTCCGTATCGTACGATAAGCGCGGCGCTGCCGTCGGAATTAATATGCTGACACGCACGCTGGCGCAGACAATCGGCGTGACCGTGCTCGGCGCCGTCATCAACGTTTACGCCGATATTTTCATCAGTGAGCATAATTTAAGCGGCATTACCATGCAGAATTTTTATGACAATACTGCGCCGATGTATTATGAACTATTGCGCGAAGCACTGTTTTTCGCTTTAAATCACGTTTACCTGATAAATATCGCCGCAGCCGCTGTCTGTTTCGTTCTCGCATATTTCGTGCCGAAATACCAGCAGCAAAATCAGTAATTACTAAGTACAAGGAGATTTTTTATGATACAGCTCTTACCTATTTTATCCGGCATTATGTGGGGCGCAGCCGGTGTTTTTGTGCGGATATTCACCGAACTCGGCATGAACAGCCTGACCATTGTAGAAAGCAGAGTTATTCCTGCTGTCGTTATTATATTCGCCGGTCTGTTCATCATGGATAAAAAACTACTGCGAATAAAACTGTCTGATTTATGGATATTTCTCTGCGCCGGTATTTTCAGCATGCTCGGCTTAAATCTGTGCTATAATGAAGCCATCAACGAACTTACCTTATCGCTTGCCGCTGTACTGCTCTGTCTTGCGCCCGTCTTCGTTCTCGGTCTTGCCGCCGTCTTTTTCAAGGAAAAACTTACAAAGCAGAAAATCATCTGCGTAATTCTGGCTTTAATCGGCTGCGTTTTGTCCAGCGGCGTGCTGGAGGAAATCGGCAGCGTGAAATGGACAACGTTCGGACTGTTTATCGGCACACTCGGCGCATTCTTCTACGGTTCGTACAGTATATTTTCCAAAATCGGCATGATGAAAAAATACCACTCATTCACCATCACCGCTTACAGCCTGCTCGCTGTCGCTATTGTCCTTCTGCCGTTTGCCGACTGGAAAATAATCGGCGATATCATCGAAAGTGCGCCGCTTAAGATGAGCGGTTTCTTTCTGCTGCATTCGCTCGTCACCTCTATTCTGCCGTATATACTGTTCACCGTGTCGCTGAATTATATCGAAGCCGGAAAAGTGGCGATACTCGCTTCCAGCGAACCGGTGGCCGCCATGTTCTTCGGCGTGTTCTTCTTCGCTGAAATACCGACCGTACTGTCCTTTACGGGGCTTGTCATCGTTCTTTTGGCGCTCGGTTTACTTTCCGTGCCGCTCAAACGCAAGAGAAAAACAATGTCGAACTGACTTATGTTATACTATAATATACCTGTTGTGCTAGTAGATTTCCTAAAGCAGTATAATAGTTTATATTTAGTGAAGTTAAGTGCCAACATCGAGCAAATATAAACTATTATACTGCTGGCTAAAGGCTCAATGTCTTATTAGCACAATGGGTTATAATATATAATTTATTGGGAGGAAAAATGAAAGACCATTTAGTAAAAGCTATTGCCGACGGCGTGCGCGTTTATGCCGCTGTTACGACAAATCTGGTAAACGAGGGCATCAGACGCCATGAATGTTATCCGGTGGCTTCGGCCGCATTGGGACGCACCATGACGGGAGCGCTGCTTCTGGCCGCCAATCTGAAAAACAAGGAATGCCTGACTGTGAAATTCAACGGCGACGGCCCGCTCGGAAACGTCGTTGCCGACGCTACGCCGGAAGGTTTTGTCCGCGGCTACGTTCAGCATCCGCAAGTTGACCTGCCGCTGAACAGCAAAGGCAAACTTGATGTCGGCGGCGGTATCGGTGCAGGTCTTGTATCCGTCACCCGCTTTACGGGACTGAAAGACCCGATTACCGGCAGCTGCGAAATCGTAACGGGTGAGATTGCCGAAGATTTAACTTCATATCTGTATATTTCCGAACAGACACCGTCCAGCGTAGGGCTCGGTGTGCTTGTCGACACCGACTTGAAAGCGGCAGCCGCCGGCGGTTTCATCATTCAGCCGCTGCCTGATGCCAGCGAAGAAACGATTGCTAAACTGGAAGAAAATCTCGGCACAATAAAACCCGTTTCTACTATGGTGCACGAAGGACTCGATGCGCGCGGCATTATCGCCGAACTCTTAAAAGGCTTTGATATTGAATACCTTACGACGACGGATTTAGCGTTCAAATGTCAGTGTTCCAGACACCGCATTGAAGATATGCTCGTAACGCTTAACAAAGCCGACCTGCAGTCACTGATTGACGACGGCCACGCTGAAGTCTGCTGCCATTTCTGCGGTGAAAAATATCAATTCAGCAAAGAGGAACTTACGGCTCTTTTGCATGTAGCCAAAAAATTGAAATAACCAAAAAAACAATCTATGCTTCGAAAATTAAAATCGAAACATAGATTGTTTTTTTATTTCTGAATTGTTACCGTATCCATTTGCGTATTATCCGGCAGATAAGCTGTAAAAGTCAGGCTGTTTTCCGTCGCTTCCATTACCATATAATTATTCGTTTCCGGCTGCGGCGGCACGTATTCATCCAGCGGATTTTCATGCCAAAGATTTGGATAACGCACATTTCCGGCAACACCGGTCAAAATATACAGCGTTCCCTGCTCATTCGGCGCAAAATCACGCAGCAGAGCGCGGCGGCGGTACGTATGCAGATGAGCCGTCAGCACAGCGTCAACATTGTATTCGTCAAAAATAGGCATATACGTTTCACCATGACGGGAAAAACTTACACCGTCAAGCGGCGCGGCATCGCGGCTGTAGTTTAAAACATCGCGGTGCATTAAAACGACTTTCCATTTTTTCGTCGTGGAAGCCAAATCCCGACGAAGCCAGTTTATCTCATCCTGCAACAAATTCGGTTCATATTCCTTGATTTCATCATCCTGCGTATTGAGCACGGTAAAATGAACATCACCGTAATCAAAAGAATAATACAGATTTTTATATTTATCCGTACCGTTTGACGGCAAATCGAAAAAGTTGTCGTACGCAATCGGCAAATCCACCTGCCAGTCAGTCGTGTAGAATTCGTGATTGCCCTGTACCGGTGCTACCGGAATTTTCGTGTTCATATCCGCCACACTCTCAAACCAGGCGTTCCACTGCGACAAATTATAACCGTTGTCAACCAAATCACCCATATTGATAAAAAAGCTGCTGTCCGGATTGCTTTGCCAAGCGTTCATTGCCACATTTTTCCAGTCTGTATATTCATTTGACTGCGAGTCCGGGAAAATCAGGATTTTAAAATTATTGTCCGTACTGCTTGCCGTTTGCAGACTGTACCAGTTCGTGCGGCTGTCTGCATAACCGACACGGTAGTTATACGTCGTATCCGGCATTAAACCCGTTAAATTGACACTGTAAACGTAAATTCGTTTGCCGTCAATATTCAAAACGGATTTCACCGGCTCGGCGGTGTTCAGCTCGCCTTCCGTATCGGTGCCGTATTCCAGTACAAAATCATCACGGTCATTCAGCGACTGCCACATGACGGTTCGGCTGTTTGTGCTGTCTTTGGTGATGACCTGACGCAAATTCATAACTTCATCACTATTGAGCAGTGCATAAACCTTCGTAGCAAAAAAATGCTGCGCTATCTCATTTTTCAGCGGTGCGTAACTCATAACTGCAACTACCGCCGCAACAACGATAACAACCAAGCTGATAACCCATTTTTTCATGAAATCACCTCAATTATCATAGTAATTTTTCTTCAATATAAAATAAAAGTAAAATTTGTATATACTATAACATTTAGAGTTTACTTCAAGTCAATGGTACTGAAAAAATTATTTTACTAGTTCAATGAGTTTTCGTTTGATAGACGGCAAAAAGAATTTGCAGTTATCCAGCTGTGTTTTGCTGATACCGAAAGTCTCGCCGTCTTCAATCAGAGAAATAATATTATCTGTAGCTCCCGCCATAACGCACAGTTCTTTAAATTTAAAATCGTTTACGCCCGCCGTTATCTTGTCGATTATTTCCTTAGCCGAATTTTTCGCTTTCGTTTCCTCATCTTTGGAAGTAAGTCCGGAAAAATCCGTCTGCAAAAATACATTGAGCGTAAAACGAATAACGGCCGCTTCATCCGCCGAAAACATGGCTTTTTGCGAATTCAATGGTAACATCTAATCAAATCCCTTCAATAATATTTATATCGAAACATATTATACCATGAAGCTTATTTTTCAGCATAATTTTCGGTGATAATCAGCTGCGGATTATTGTAATCAGCGACGATTTTCGCTTTTACGCCCAGCGGCAGAAAGCCATTTACAGGGCCGTGTCCTACCGGCAGATTGTAAATCACCGGTATTTCGGCAAGCTTAGCATAATGGGCAAAAACCTGCTTTACGGAATAATCGTACAGCTGCGGTGTAAGCGGTTCACAGCGGCGCAGATTGCCGATAACCATGCCGTTTATATTTTTCAACAGCCCGCTTTGCCAAAGCTGCCACATCATGCGGTCAATAGCGTACGAATCCTCGCCGACTTCTTCCAAAAACAAAATACAGCCTGTACCGTCTAATGCATACGGCGTACCGCAAAGTGCGGCAATTACACTCAGATTGCCGCCGATTAACCGTCCTTCAGCCGTGCCTTCGTGCAAAACTTCCAGCTGGTGATTTTCCGGCAGGGCAAATGCTCCGCTATCGCTTACAATCGTAGAAGACAGACCTTTTCTTAGTTGCTCGTCCGTATAATTCGGCGAGCTGTCATTGATGTCGATAACCATCGCTCCGTGCACACCGATAAGGCGGCACTTTTCCCAGAGCGCCGCATGCAGTGCCGTTATATCGCTGTAGCCGATAAGCATTTTCGGATGCTGTTTTACCATTTCATAATCGAGCAAATCCAGAATGCGCTCACTGCCGTAACCACCGCGCAGACACAAAATCGCCTTGACTTCATCGTCGGCAAAAAAAGTATTCAAATCAGCGGCACGCTTTGTATCGCTTCCGGCCAGATAACCTGATTGACTATACAAATTCGGCGCAAGTTTTACTTTATATCCCCAGCTTTGCAGTTTTTGCACCGCCAGCGAAATATCCATGCCGTCCATGCCGGAAGCAGGCGCAACAATCCCGATACAGTCGCCCGGCTTTAAAGCACTGCCCTTTAAGACGGTCTGTTCTTCTGCTTCGACCGAAAGCATACAGTTTAAAAATATTATACAGATTAAAAAAATTTTTCTAAACAATGCAGTTTATCCTCACCCAATTTTATTATTTTAATTATCATTTCTGAGCATACAAAACCGCTGATAATTGATAAAGCAACTATCAGCGGTTTATTTTATCTGTGATGCGGACGCGGTGGCGGCGGTGGAGGTGGCGGCGGAGCCGGTCTTTCACCTCGGCGCAGTCTTTCCAGCGTAACTTCCGCCGGCGGAGCTGGCGGGTCAACATGGTGACGCGGTGGCGGCGGACCCATACGGTGATGCGGCGGTGGCGGTGCTGCCTGCGCTTCACTCGCACCGACAAACGGAACACCGATAACGAAAGCAAAACTCAGTGCAACCAATAATTTCTTATACATACAAAACCCTCCCTTTATGCTTGATTTATATCCATCAACTTCGTTTTTCTTTATAATACCATACAATCATTAAAGCAGCATTAGAAAAAAATTAAATTCTGCTTTGTTAATTTTTTGTAACAAACTTATATTTTATGATAAAATGAGGGATGTTCATTTTTCTTTTGAAAGGTCAAAAGAAAAACGAACCAAAAAGAAAAAACCTTTTTAACGTTTCGCTTACGCTGCACTGGGCAAGCCTTCGTAACTCTTCTTTATAAACAGGCGGTACAACGGCTCGAAACATTTAAAATTTGGCTCGTGCCTTCTGGTTTCAGCAGGAACTTAATTTGAGCTGTTGGCATTATATTTTGCTAATCATGCTAAAACTTTAATCCATGTTAGAGCATTTTCACGGTAGCTTCAGCTATTAAAAAGAAAAAGATTTAGATATGGTTTTAGTTTAAATGTTTGAGCGTAGCGAGTTTTTAAACGTTATANNAATCTCTAGTGGGCTACGAACCTGAGGGTTTCTTTTTCGGCAACTTTTCTTTGCCCTCAAAGAAAAATTGCCCGGCGCAATATAGAAATAAACTAATAAACCATTCTCTTTTTGTATATTGCGCTGAACGGCACTCTCTTTAATAAAATTTCTTTAAAACAATTTCTAAAAAAAAGAAATGGAGGATTTTCTTTTGAACATATACGATGGATTAAACCCTGCGCAGGCGCAGGCTGTGGCACATATGGACGGACCGCTGCTCATCATGGCGGGAGCGGGCTCGGGCAAGACGAAGGTTTTGACCTGCAAGATTGCTGCTCTTTTGGAAAAAGGCGTGTCACCGTACAATATCCTGGCAATTACTTTCACCAACAAAGCGGCGACGGAAATGCGCCAGCGTGTCGACAATATGATTGGCGAAAAAGCGAAATACGTATGGCTCAGCACGTTTCACTCCTTCTGCGCGCGTTTTCTGCGTTTTGAAATCGAAGCACTCGGCATTTACAAGAAAAATTTTGTCATCTATGATACTGCCGATGCGCAGACATTGATAAAAAACTGCCTGAAGGAATTAAATCTCGACGAAAAACAGTACGCACCGTATGCAGTGCAGTCGACGATTTCCAACGCCAAGAATATGATGCTTTCACCGGCGGAATTTGCCCGCGATGCAAGCGATTTCTTCGCCCGCAAGGTGGCGGAAATCTACGACGTTTATCAACAGCATCTGCTCGAAAATAATGCGCTTGATTTTGATGATTTGCTCATGCTCGCCGTAAAAGTCTTAAAAGAACACGGCGATATCAGAGAAAAATATCAGGACAGATTTCAGTACATTCTCGTGGACGAGTATCAGGATACAAACGGCGCTCAATATCAACTAACATCACTGCTCGCCGGAAAATACCGCAATCTCTGCGTGGTGGGCGATGCTGACCAGTCCATTTACGGCTGGCGCGGTGCAGATATCCGCAATATCATGGATTTTGAAAAGGATTATCCGGAAGCTGCCGTGATAAAACTGGAGCAGAATTACCGCTCGACAAAGACGATTTTAAACGCCGCCAACAGCGTCATTGAACACAATATCGACCGCAAGCCAAAAGAGCTCTGGACGAATAATCCGCAGGGCGAAAAAATCATTCACTATACGGCAAGCGATGAACGCGACGAGGCTAATTTCATCACCCGCGAAGCTGTAAAGCAGAAAACGCTGTTCAATGCCTCTTACGGTGACATGGCAGTACTGTACCGCACCAACGCTCAGTCGCGCGCGCTGGAAGAAGGCTTCATGCACGCGGGCGTACCGTACACTATGGTCGGCGGGCTCAAATTCTACGACCGCAAGGAAATTAAAGACATTCTGGCCTATCTGCGTCTTATCTACAATCCGGAGGACACAGTCAGCCTGCTGCGCATAATCAATGTGCCAAAACGTTCGCTGGGCGCTGTAACGATGAACAAATTGGCGGAATTTGCCGATATGTACAATATGACGCTGTTTGATGCCGTATCCGCCCCGGAAACGGCTCCGATTACGCCGAAGGCAAAACACGCCTTGACCTCATTTGCCGAATTCATTATGGAAATGAGCACTTTGTCGCTGCAAGTACCGGTGCATGAACTGATTGAAAAAGTCATGGACAAATCCGGTTACGTAGCCGAGCTGGAAAAGGAAAATAAAATCGAAAATCAGACACGTCTGGAAAATATACAGGAACTTTTGAGCGTGGCGAAAAATTTTGAAACTACGAATGAAGAGCCGACGCTGGAAAACTTTTTAAGCACCGTGTCGCTTGTATCCGATATCGACAACGCCGACATCGAGGGCGACAGCGTAACGCTCATGACGATGCACTCGGCCAAGGGGCTGGAATTTCCGATTGTATTTCTGGCCGGCATGGAAGAAGGACTGTTCCCGCATGCACGCACCCTTATGAATGAAGCGGAAATCGAGGAGGAACGGCGCACCTGCTACGTAGGCATTACACGCGCCGAACGCAAATTATACATCACGAACGCGCAAAGACGCATGATTTTCGGCCGCGGCGTAAGCTATGAACCTTCCCGCTTCATCAGCGAAATTCCTGCTCAATATCTGGAAGAAAAAGAGGCGAAACAGCCGCTGGGCTTCGGCAGCGGTTTAGGCAGCCGCTACAGTTCGTACAAAAATACGGATAATAGCTACTCCATGGGCAGAGTATTCGGCAAAGCCGCTCCAAGCATCAACGACAGAGCCAAAGCCGTAAAACCGGCAGGCACAACCATCCGTCCCGATTTATCCGTGAAATGGAAAGTCGGCGACAAGGCCAAACACGCCAAATGGGGTATCGGCACTATCGTTTCTGTAAAAGGCAGCGGTGAAGAAGTGGAACTGAAAATCGCCTTCCCGGGCGAAGGCATAAAAGCATTAATGCAGAAATACGCACCGATTACAAAAATATAAGAGCAAAGCGTACAGATAAATTTCTGTACGCTTTTTTTCGGAGAAAAATATACTATTCAGTATTTTTTTGTTTTATAATATAAACAATGAATTTCATAAAAACAATGGAGGGATTTTCTATGAAGAAAATTTTAGTCGCAAGTATCGTTTCCTTACTGCTTACGGGAAGCGCACCGTCCATCAGCTTTGCCGGTGTGACAAACGGTTTTTTAACAAATGATGCCAATACATGTCAGGTTACATACCCTATCGTTCAAATAGACAGCAAAAAAATCCGGGAGAAAATAAATGACGATATCCTCGCTCAGGCGCAGGAGCTGAAAAATCAGGTGGATAACCAGATTTACAGTAAAGCGGACATGACTTATTACGAAAAGTACGAAGACGACAATATCGTATCGCTGATGTTCTACGTAAACACGACGCGCCGTTTTTCCAGTCAGTCCAATTTAAAAGGATACACGGTAACGTACGATAAGCACACCGGCGAACGCGTACCTGTTACCCGCTATCTGACGATTACGCTCGACCAGCTCCAGGATGCTCTAAATCACAGCAAAGCCTACGCAGTGGACGGGCTTGACAACGGCGTCAATCTGGAAGTGCCTATTCCGTACGTCAGCGACAATTATTTCATCTGCCATGACGGCTCCATCGGTCTTTTATATCAGCCGGGCGATTTGATGCCGGAGGAAGCCGGTGCCTGCAAAATAGTGGTGTCGCCGGAAACGATAGCGCAGGTGAACGAAATCAATAATCCGCCTGCCGTCAATACGGAAAAATAATTTATTCTGAATAAAAATTGAAAAAGCGATGATGATATCATGGAAAATTTTACATTATTGTCTGTAATAGTTTTCATAATGT
Organism: Megamonas hypermegale; assembly: GCA_002314325.1. Taxonomy (GTDB): domain Bacteria; phylum Bacillota; class Negativicutes; order Selenomonadales; family Selenomonadaceae; genus Megamonas; species Megamonas hypermegale_A. Next base: position 21,959 of record DCFC01000014.1, on the reverse strand, counting down.
TTTTAGTGACGGCGAGACTGATTATCGTCAGAAAAATAGAATTCGTGCGTGCTCTGCCCGCTTTTGGCATTATTACGGCACTGCTGGCGGGCGTGCCGCTTACGGGCGGCAGTGAGAATATCGCCGATTTTGTCATAGTCGGCGGCGTCATAAATCTGGCTGAACCGATGTTTATCTACGTTTTAAGCATGATGTTTGCCGATTTTCTGCTTAAATACGGCATTAAGGACGAACTTGATTATCTGTGCCGTTTTTATCTGGCGGAAAAACCGCAGTGCGCCGTCTGGCTCATCACGGCGCTGACGGTACTGTTTTCCGCCGTAATCATGCACATCGGCGCACTTATGCTGTCGGCCATACTTTTCCTGCCGCTATTGCTCAAAGCCGGTTTCAATAAACAAACAGCCGTATCGCTGCTGCTACTAGCAACGGGGCTCGGCAGCTGTTTAAATCCCGGCTACCATTTGCTGTATGCCGGTTTACTGAGCCTTGACCCCGCCAGTGTAAAAGAATTTTATCATATAATGGCGTTTTTATGTATCATTGCCGTAGTAGTATATCTCAGTCTGAACAGCGGCAGAGTAAATCCCGTCTTTCGGCAAAAAACAGCTAAGCGGCAGCTGAATTATAAACTGCTCTGTATGGTGGTAATGCCCGTCGTATTCGTCCTGGCGCTAAAAATCAATATCGAATGCAGTCTTATCCTGACTTTGTCGTACGGTTTTCTGGCCATCGGCGCAAAAAAACCGTTTATGAATTTACTATTTTCCTTACAGGAAGCCATCGCCAAATCGGTTGATGTCATCGTGCTGCTGTCAGCCGTGGGAATTTTCATGCACGCCGTCAAGACACAGGCCGTCGTGGATTTAATGGCGCCGCTGCTATTGTCTTTAATGCCGAAGACCGCCACGGAATGTCTGCTGTTCTTCACGATTTTGACGCCGCTCGTTCTGTACAAAGGACCGTTCAATATGCAGGGCATGGGAGCAGGTTTAAGCTCCGTAATAATGGCTTCGACGACGCTGAACCCGATGGTGCTCGGCATGGCGCTTTTATCGCTCAACACGCTGCGTAAAATAATGGACCCGATAGAAGTGCAGAACATCGCCGTAATGCAGTACGCTCAGGTAGACAATAATCTCGTAATCAAAAAAGTGCTGCCGTACGCTATGGCGATAAATTATTTCGCTCTGTTTTATGCTCTCGTCATTACCGCATAAAAATAATAAAAATAAAAGACGATGCTTATCCAGCAGAAATTTCTCCTGAACAAGTATCGTCTTTTTTATTTAAGCGTCTTTCAAAAAGGCACTGTAGCCTTTTTTCGTTTCGTAAACGTCGATTTTGCTCGTTATTTCCCATGGAGCATGCATATTGAGCACGGCAACGCCGCTGTCGATTACCTGCATACCGTAAAGAGCCATGATGTAGGCAATCGTTCCGCCGCCGCCCAGGTCAACGCGGCCGAGCTCGGAGAACTGAATGGCAACATTGTTCTTTTCCATGATGGAGCGGATATTTCCGAGATATTCCGCATTGGCATCGTTGGAACCGGATTTGCCGCGTGCACCCGTAAATTTGTTGAACGCCATACCGCGGCCAAGATAAGCAATGTTTTTCGGGTCAAAAGAAGATTTATACAATGCGTCGTAAGCGGAAGTTACATCGGAAGAGAGCATTTTGGAATTGGCAAGGCAGCGTCTCAATGCCAAATCGCTGTACTGACCGAGCAGATTTAAAATTTCCGCCACCGTATTTTCAAAGAAACGCGACTGCATTCCCGTTGCGCCGACAGAGCCGATTTCTTCTTTATCCACGAGCAGACAGCATGCCGTGCGTGCCGTTTCCTTCGTTTCCAGCATGGCAGCAAGCGAAGTGTAAGCGCAAACCCTGTCATCCTGTCCGTAAGAAATTATCATGCTGCGGTCAAAACCGGCTTCACGCGCTTTGCCTGCCGGAACGACTTCCAATTCGGCCGAGAGAAAATCTTCCTCTTCAATGCCGTATTTCTTGCCGACAATTTTCAGCACGTTGGCCTTAACAGCATCTTTTTCACTATCTTTAAGCGGAATAGAACCGACCAGCACGTCCAGATTTTCCCCGTCGATGACTTTGGCGGCATTTTTCTGCATCTGTTCCTGCGACAGGTGAACGAGCAAATCCGTCACGCAGAATACCGGGTCGGCTTCATCCTCGCCGATAACGATATCAACGACAGAGCCGTCTTTTTTCGCCACTACACCGTGAATGGCGAGCGGCACGGTAACCCACTGATATTTTTTAATGCCGCCGTAATAATGCGTATCCATATATGCAAGGCCGCCGTCTTCATACAGCGGGTTCTGCTTGATATCAAGGCGCGGACTGTCGATATGCGCTCCCAGAATGTTCATGCCGTTTTCCAGCGGCTCGCTGCCGATATTAAACAGCACTACGGATTTTTTCATGCAGACAGCATATACTTTATCGCCGGCATGAAGAAATTCCTTGTTGTTTAGCACAAGATTTAAATCCTTGTAACCGCATTTTTCCGCCTGCATAATAATTTCCTTCACGCATTCGCGTTCCGTTTTACACTGGCTTAAAAAATTGCGGTAATTAAGACAGAGTTTTTCCAATGCCTTCTTTTCTGAAGCCGAATAACTATTCCAAACATCTTTTTTTAAAGACTGTTTATCTTTCTTTTTTTCTTTTGCCATAAAAATCACCTTTTAAAATAAATTTATCTTTATTATAGCAAATTTTTCTCAAATATGTTATTTGAAATATATTTTTACTTTCTGTTCAAATCACGGCTGATAATCGGCTCAATCCGTTCTTCGTCCGGTGTTACGTAGAGCGTCTTATTGTTGGTGAAAATCACAAAACCCGGTTTTGCGCCGGACGGTTTCTTGACATATCGTATCGGCACATAATCAACCGGCACTTTGGACGACGTACGCGCTTTCGAAAAGTACGCGGCAATCTGGGCGGCGAGCAGCAGTGTGTCGTCGTCTATTTCTTCGCCTTTTGTATCGATAATGACATGCGAGCCCGGAATATCCTTCGTGTGCAGCCAGATATCGTCGTTATGCGCAAGCTTGAACGTCAACTTATCGTTTTGATAGTTGTTCTTGCCTACATATAAAATCATGCCGTTTGGCAGACTGAATTTATACGGCTTGGACGGAGCAACCGATGCTTTCTTTTTATTTTCCGGCGGCAGAAAACCGGCTTTTATCATTTCCTGTTTGATATCCTCGATATCGGCGATGGATACAGCCGTATCGAGTGCTGCCTCTACCGACTGAGCGTACTTTTTATCGCGCTGACAGTGATTGATTTGCACCTGCACCATTTCCTGCGAGCGTTTCAGCTTGTCGTATTTTTTATAATAAGCCTGTGCATTCTGTATTAACGTAAGCTTCGTATCGAGCGCGATTTTTATGAGCGTGCCGTTTTCATCGTAGATATTGGGCACGGAGATTTCCTTATCGGCATGGTCTTTGAACTGATACTGATACGTCATTAAATTATCCGCCTTGATTTTCTGCTTTTCCGCTTTCTGGGCTTTGACCAGCTCCTCCGTCAGGATTTTTTCCTTTTTTGTCAGGCGGTTTATTTCGTTATGAATTATTTTGCGGTACGTATCTTTTTCCGGCAGATTGTTGCTGCCCGCGAATTTCTTGGAATACTCCATCAAGTCGTTTACAGCTGCAAAAGTTTTTACCGTAAAATTGTTTTCCGGAAAAATATGCAGTGCAAACGGCGTCATTGCCTTGATTTTCTGCTTATTATCAACTATCAGCGTCGGCGAAAATTCTTTCTGCGCATAACAGTTTTTCATCTCATCAACAGCATTTTGAAGCGACTGAAAATCACTGCCGTCCATATCCTTTACGAGCAGGTCATCATACAATCCGGCAAGATAAATGATTTCGCGTACCGTAATAGGGCCAAATCCCAGGCCGCTGGCCAAAACAGCCTGGTACAGCGTTCCTTCCTGATACATTTTCACCTGCGCGATAAAATCGGCTGAAGGCGTATTTAAAATATTTATCTTATCCTGTTTAGGCGGCAGTTCATACTGCTGACCCGACAGTACGGTGCGCACGCGGCTGCTGTTTTCGCCGACTTTGCGGAAGGCATCGACGATTGTCCCGTCCTGCATTAAAATGAGATTGCTGTATTTGCCCATAAGTTCGGCAATCAGCGTTTTCGTGATGATGACGCCTTTCGGCCCCAACGTGTCGACATCGATAAGCACCATGCGGTCAAGTCCGTACTGGCTGACGGAGGCAATGCGTCCGCCTTCAAGCTGCTTGCGCAAAACCATGCAGAACACCGGCGGCTCCGGCGGATTTTCCGGCTGAACTGCCGTTATATTCACCATCGGATTTTGCGGATTTATGGACAGATATAAAATATACGTCTGTCCCGGCTGGCGCACATAAAAATAAATATCCTGTTTATTCGGCTGACAGACACGGTCAATGCGCCCGCCGGCGATTTTTTCGTTTAATTCATCTATTAAAGGTTTCAGAGAAAAACCGTCTAAACTCATACATATATATCTCCTTTCGCGATAATTGCTCCATTACGCAACATAGCCCGTTATGCTAGTAAAACATCGAGCTTATAAAGCAGTTGGCACAACAGGTGCAATATATTAATTTTAATGATTTTCACACTGCGTGTAAATAGCGGCGCTTTTCCATGCGGACATTTTTCGTCATTTTTTCGGCAATAATTGATATATATCAATCCACTATAAACCGATATAATATTTATAAGCAGGATTATTTATAATAAACAGCGAACTGTATATTAGTTATTTATTATTCGAGTTCGGGCGTAAGACCTCTAGCTTTAGCTATGGGGATATAAGCACGATAAATTTTTAAGGCTCGATGCCTTAAAAATTTATGTTTTGCTCTGTGTTTAAATTCCAAAATATAGTATATTTAGTAATATACAAGGAGGTGAACACAAGATGAAATCAGAACTAACGTTTTTAACTCAATCCAATTTTCTTCGTCATTTGACAAAATCTGAATATAAAATGCTCCTCGAAATGTGCCGTTACTCCAACAATCTGTATAACTGCGCTGTATATGAAGTTCGTCAGCATTTTTTCAAGACTAACAAATATATTCCATATAAGAAGTACTACCATATTTGCAAACTGAATGAAAACTACAAACTCATACAGGCGGGTGTAGCACAGCAAACGCTGAAAGTTGTCGAACGCAGTTTTAAATCCTTCTTTGCTCTTTTAAAACTGAAGCGGGAAGGAAAATACACTGAAAAAGTTTGCATACCAAAATACCGCAAAAAAGGCGATATGTTTAATCTCATACTTTCCACCAATGCCATTACCATTCATAACGGTATTTTAACTTTTCCCATAAGCAGAACTTTTTCCAAACAGCATAACAACGCTAAAATAAAAATTGTTGTACCTGACCGTTTAAAAGATAAGGAATTTAGAGAAATACGCATCATTCCGCTATATAAGGGAAAGCATTTCAAAATTCAATACAGCTATAAAGCTGAATTGGAGCCGAAAAATCTTAATAAAGATAACAGTATTTCTATTGACGTTGGCGTTGACAATCTCGCTTCCTGCGTAACAAATACCGGGACTTCGTTTATCATGGACGGACGTAAAATAAAATCAATCAACCGGCATTGGAATAAACGCAAAGCAAAATTGCAAAGTATTGCAAGCAGACAAGGCCTGTACACGACAGAGCAGATTTACAATCTGACGAGAAAACGCAACAACCGCATTGATGACTATATGAAAAAAACGGCTCGCTACATCATAAATCACTGTATTGCAAAAGATATAGGCACAGTAGTATGCGGTTACAACAAGGATTTTAAACGTAATATAAACCTCGGTGCCCAAAATAATCAACAGTTTACGCAAATAAGTTTTAATAAACTTTTCAGTGCGATAAAAAATCTTTGTGAAAGATACGGTATGACCTATATCGAACAAGAAGAATCGTATACCTCAAAAGCCAGCTTTTTAGATTTTGATGAGATTCCCGTTTTTGACAAAAACAAGAAAATAGACTACCAATTCAGCGGAAAAAGAATACATCGAGGATTGTACCGCACTAAAAACGGCACACTTGTAAATGCTGATATAAACGGAGCGTGCAATATACTTAGAAAAAGCAAGCAGAACTTCAAATACGAAGAACTGTGTAGAGGGCTGTTGGCAAGCCCTTTAAGAATAAAAATCAACTGACATTTTAGTTGAGCTTCTTAAGAATCTCCTGTCTTTAGACATAGGGAGTGTCAATATAAAATCTGCGTTGTTTGTTGCAAACAACAGATAATTTACGGTAAAATCTTAAGGGGATTTTTAGAGGAGGATTTTGTAATGAAATTTAATTTTGTAAAATGGCAGGCTTGCGGAAATGATTTTGTACTGATAAATGCTTTCCATAATGAAGATGTATCTGAAATCAGAGACAATGCCGAAAAAATCTGCGACCGCCATTTCGGCGCAGGCGCGGACGGCGTTATTTTTATTTTGCCGTCGGAAATTGCCGATTTTCGTATGCAGATTATCAACAGCGACGGCAGCGAAGCGGAAATGTGCGGCAACGGTATCCGCTGTTTTGCCAAAGCCGTTCATGAGCTTGGGCTTACGGATAAATGCAAATTCACGGTGGAAACGGGAGCGGGCATCATCATTCCGGAAATCCAGCCTGACGGCACCGTTCATGTAGACATGGGCGAGCCCGTTCTGGAAGGCGACAAAATTCCGGTAGCTGGTTTCGGCAGCAATAAAGTCATAAGCGAAAATATCACGGTCGACGGACAGAATTATAAAATGACGTGCGTATCCATGGGCAATCCGCACTGCGTCGTTTTCGTCGACGATATCAATGCAGTGGAGCTGGAAAAAATCGGACCTAAATTCGAAACGCACAGCGCTTTCCCGCGCAAAACGAATACGGAATTTGTCGAAGTGAAAAACGACAGCTACGTCCGCATGCGCGTCTGGGAACGCGGCGCAGGCATCACGCTCGCCTGCGGCACCGGCTCATGTGCAACGGGCGTTGCCTGCATGCTCAATAATTTAACACAGAAAAAAATAAATGTAGAGCTCGACGGCGGCGTGCTTACGATTGAATGGGCGGACAACAATCATATCTATATGACCGGCCCTGCCACGAAAGTATACGAAGCTGTCTGGGTGGACTGAAGGAGGATTATCGTGCCAAGAAGTATGACCGGTTTCGGCAGTGCGCAGTTTGACGACGGCACATATAAAATCGGCGTAGAGATGAAAGCCGTCAACAATCGTTACCGCGATGTGTCGGTGCGTATGCCGAGCGTTCTGCGTCCGCTGGAAACGGATATAATCAACGTTTTAAATAAATACAACCTGCGCGGCAAAATAGATATTTTCATAAATTTTGTCAATAACAGCGATAATAAAAAACAGCTGTCGGTCGATAAAGATTTACTTGCCGCTTATTATAACAGCCTGCAGGAAATCGAAGCGACCGTAAAGAAACTGCACAAAAAAGCCAAATTCGACAAGGTTTCACTGCTTGATTTGGCCGCTTATCCCGGCATCATCAATGAAGAAGACGTGCAGCTCAATCTGGAGGAAATCAAACCGCTGCTGTTAAATACAGTTACGGAAGCTACCGACGCTTTCGTTAAAATGAAAATAAATGAAGGCGAAAATCTGAAAAAGGATTTAATCAGCCGCACCGGCGTTATTGCCAATCTTGTACAGCAGATACGCACGGCAGCACCGGAACGGCTCGAAAACTACCGCGCTCATTTAGTCGAAACACTGCATTCCCTGCTGGCGGAAACGGATATCGATGAAAACCGCATTATTCAGGAATGCGCAATAATGGCGGATAAAATGGACATCACCGAAGAACTTGTACGCATGGACAGCCATCTGCAGCAGTTCGGCGAAACACTGAATACGGAAGGCAATATCGGCAGAAAAATGGATTTCATCGTTCAGGAAATGAACCGCGAAACGAATACGATGGCTTCCAAAGCCAACAATGCCCTTATCGCCAAACTCGTTGTGGAAATAAAAGGTGAACTGGAAAAAATCCGCGAACAAATTCAAAATATCGAATAACCGCTACAGGTGAACAGCAATGAAGGTCAATCTGATAAACGTCGGTTACGGCAATATCGTTGCCGCCAATAGAATTATTTCCATAGTGGGAGCAGAGTCGGCACCGATAAAACGCATAATTGCCGATGCAAAAGAAGCAAAAAAATTAATCGACGCATCGTTTGGTAAAAAAACCCGTTCCGTAATCATCATGGACAGCGGCCATGTCATCTTGTCCGCTGTCCAGCCGGAAACGGTAGCGGGCAGAATAAATGTTAATTTAAGTAAAGAAAAGGATTATAGTGATGAGTAAGAAAAAGGGGAATTTAATAGTCATTTCCGGTCCGTCCGGTACCGGTAAGGGAACTGTCTGTAAGCAGTTACTGGAAAAACACAGCGAGATAGCCTATTCCATTTCGGCAACCACCCGTGCGCCGCGCGTCGGCGAGGTAAACGGCAAGGATTACTGGTTCTTGTCGAAAGAGGAATTTCAGCAGATGATAGCCGAAAACAAACTGCTGGAATGGGCTGAGGTGTACGGCAATTATTATGGTACGCCGGTGGAAAAAGTGCGTGAGGTCTTAGAAAGCGGCCGCGATATGCTGCTGGAAATTGACACAAAAGGCGCTATGAACGTACAGAAAATATTTTTAAAGGAAGCTACATTCATCTTTTTAATTCCGCCGTCGCTCGCCGAGCTGGAACGGCGCATCCGTGGCCGCGGCAAGGACAGCGAAGAAGCCATCGTACGCCGCCTCGATGAAGCCATCGGCGAAATCTCGCGCGGCAACAACTATGATTATGTAATCGTCAATGATGTCGTCGACAATGTCGTAGCAAAAATTGAACATATTATTGAAGCGGAACGCTGTGCAGTGTATAATAATTTAGATAAGCTGCAGGAGCTTATGCACGAAAAACAGTAAATTGATTTAAAAATTAAAAAGGAGAGGATTTATGATGGATATTGTACATCCTTCTATGGACCAGCTTTTACCGAAAGTTGACAGCAAATATACTTTAGTTGTTTTAGCAGCTAAAAGAGCCAGACAGATTTTGACCGGCTCGGAAGTGAAATCCGTATTACAGTCGCATAAAGACGTTACAAACGCTCTGGAAGAAATCGCTGAAGACAAAATCACTTATAAACGTGAGAAAAAGTCCTTATAATAAGGAGTAAACCATGCTGAAAGATAAAAACATCCTGCTCGCCGTATGCGGCGGAATTGCCGTCTACAAAGTCATCGAAGTCGCCAGCCGCCTGCGCAAGTCCGGTGCAAACGTGCATGTGGTAATGACAAAAGAAGCGACGAATTTTGTCGCTCCGCTCACATTTCAGGAAATCAGCGGCAATCCTGTCAATGTTTCCATGTGGGAAAAAGTTACCAACTGGAACGTTGAGCATATCGCTCTTGCCAATCTGGCTGATTTAGTGCTCGTAGCACCGGCGACAGCCAACATCATCGGCAAAATCGCCGGCGGCATCGCTGACGATATGCTCACAACCGTCATCATGGCGACGAAAGCACCCGTACTTTTAGCACCGGCGATGAACAGCAACATGTTCACCAATCCGATTACGCAGCGCAATCTAAAAACGCTGCGCAGTTTCGGCTACAGAATAATCGAACCGGCCAGCGGTCATCTTGCCTGCGGCATAAACGGAGTCGGCCGTCTGCCGGAAGCCGTCGATTTATTCCATGAAATCGAAAATTATTTTGCCGCTGCCAAAAAACAGACACTTGCCGGCAAAAAAGTAATCGTCAGCGCGGCGGGCACGCGGGAGCCTATCGACCCTGTACGCTACATCAGCAACCGCTCCAGCGGCAAAATGGGTTATGCCATCGCGCAGGCGGCAGCCGACCGCGGCGCGCAGGTGGTGCTCGTTTCCGGTATTACCAATCTTCCTGCACCGCGCAATGTAAAACTTATCAAAGTCGAATCGGCGCGCGAAATGCAATCAAGCATTGAAACGTATTTTCCGGATTGCGACATCACGATTATGGCGGCCGCCGTTTCTGATTACCGCGTAAAAGACATTGCCGAACAGAAAATAAAAAAATCGGACGAAGTCATGACGATTGAGCTCGTGAAAAATCCTGATATTTTAAAAGGGCTCGGCGAAAAGAAAACGGCTAAGCAGTATCTCGTCGGCTTTGCTGCTGAAACGCAGAACGTTTTGGAATATGCTCAGGGCAAGCTCCAGCGCAAAAATCTGGACATGATTGTAGCCAACGACGTAAGCCAGGCTCAGGCCGGTTTCAACGTCGATACGAATATCGCCAAAATCATCACCAGCGACGGACAGATAAAGCAAGCTCCGCTTATGCAGAAAACGCAGCTTGCCGAACTGATACTCGACACAATCGAAGAAAAAATGCACAAAGAAAACTGCTGAGAAATCTCAGCAGTTTTTTTTATCCTATGAAGTTAATTAATTTGCCGATTGGCGGAATTTCACAGACAACCGTATCGCCTTTTTTGAGCCACTTACCCGGTTTATAACCCATGCCCACGCCGGACGGTGTTCCCGTCGCGATGATGTCGCCCGCTTCGAGCGTCATTCCCTGCGACAGCTCGGCTATTATGGACGGAATATCATGCAGAAATAATTTCGTATTGGAATTTTGCCTCAGTTCATCATTTACGCTGCATTTTACATCAACTTCTACCGGGAAAGGCAGTGCCGATTTGTGCAGAATGACCGGTCCCATTGCACTGTACGTATCCAGCGATTTTCCCCTGAACCACTGCATATGCTTTTTCTGTAAGCGGCGCGAGGAGAAATCATTGAATATGCTGTAGCCGAAAATATAATCCTCCGCCTCTTCCTTTCGTATGTTTTTTCCCGTTTTGCCGATAATCACCGCCAGTTCCACTTCATAATCAACAGCGCTGTCAATATCGAAACATGCCTGCACTTTTTCCCCGCTGCCCAGTATTTTTATCGCCCGTTTGCCGAAATAAACGGCATCATTCGTTTCTTTCTTAAAACCGTCCACTCTGTCCTGCGTTTCCTGCAAATGCGCGCTGTAATTCACACCGACGCATAAGATATCGTGCAGCGGCCGCTCTATCGGCGCCAGAATTTTTATATCCTCCGCTTTCGTCTTAAACAGCCTTTCATTCTGCAGCCAGCTGTGCAGCTTGTCTATATCCTTATCCGTCAGATTTTCCACGACTTTCTGCATTGTCGATAAGTCCTTCTGCAAAAAAACATCCTTCAAATTCATCACGGCCGTTTCCTGTGCATTGAATATGCCGATTTCGACCGCATCATTTTGCCGATACCGTACAAATTTCATTCCTACCAAACCTTTCTTTCTATCCGCTGTGCCGATTGATTGGTAAAGTCCAATCTTTTAGAGCACAGCGATTTTTTTCGTATTATGTTTATAGTTACATTTTTTCAGTGCAAAATCCTGCTAAAAATTATTTTCACGGCAAAAACAATTTATCTATTTATACTGCTGATTACAATCTCGCTGTTATGCGGGCACAACAGATAATTCATATCTTTTTTCTGTTATTTTTCTATTGACACAGCCATGTATTCATACTAAAATAATAGTATATTGAGTATAAATAAATTTTATATTTTATACCAAATGCAATAAATAATTTATCTATTTTTAGGTCTTTTAAACCTATTATATTGCTAGGTTTAGCGAAAGGAAAAAGCTATGAACAACACTGTTTTAAAAATAAATAATTTGAACGCCGGTGCAGAAGGAAAAACTATTCTGCACGATTTAAACCTGCAGATAAATGCCGGTGAAACGCATGTACTGATGGGACCGAACGGTGCCGGTAAATCCACTTTGGGCAACGTGATTTTAGGTAATCCGCAATACAGCGTTACCAAAGGCTCCATCTTTTGGGAAAATACGGATATTACGACGCTTCGCACCGACGAGCGGGCGCAAAAGGGAATGTTCATGTCATTCCAAAATCCGCTCGAAATACCGGGCATTTCCATTTCCCAATTTATCCGCACTGCTATGCAGGCTCAATCGGGGCAGAATATCCGCTTCAAGGATTTCCGCACTCGGATAAATACGGCGGCAAAAGCTCTGCACATCAAGCCTGAGTGGATTAACCGCGAGCTGAACGTCGGCTTTTCCGGCGGCGAGCGCAAAAAAATCGAAATGCTGCAGCTTTTAATGCTTCAGCCGAAACTCGCCATTCTGGACGAAACAGACTCGGGACTTGACGTCGATGCTGTGAAAACCGTTTCACAGGGTATCGAAACATTCCAGCAAAATTCTGACCGCAGTCTGCTCATCATCACGCACAACAGCAAAATTCTCGAATACCTGCATGTCGATTTCGTGCATATCATCGTCAACGGCACTATCGTAAAAACGGGCAGTGCTTCACTGATTGAAGTCATCAACGAACAGGGCTATGAACCGTTTTTAAGCGATAAATAAGGAGGCCTGTCATGAATAAACAAAATCAATATATTAACGAAGCCGCCGTTACGGAAAACCGCTACGATTTCCGCAATGAGGAAAGGGACGCTTACCGCATTGCGAAAGGATTGACACCGGAAATCATCACGGAGATTTCGCAGAAAAAGAATGAACCGCAGTGGATGAGAGATTTCCGCCTGCGCTGTCTCGATATTTACTACAGCCTTGATGTGCCGCCGTGGGGTCCGTCCATTGAAGGGCTCGACATTGATAATATCGTAACATACGTAAAACCGCATACAGCCATGCAGGGCAAATGGCAGGATGTGCCGGAGGATATTAAAGACACATTTGAAAAACTCGGCATACCGCAGGCGGAGCAGAAATCGCTCGCCGGTGTCGGCGCACAGTACGATTCGGAAGTCGTCTACCATAATTTAAAAGAAGAAGTCGCCCGTCTCGGCGTCATCTATACAGATATCGAAACGGCGCTGCAAGGACCGTTCGAGCCGATGATACGGCAGCATTTCATGCAGCTCGTCACGCCGCGCGACCATAAATTCGCCGCTCTGCACGGCGCCGTATGGTCCGGCGGTTCTTTTGTCTACGTACCGCCCGGCGTTAAAGTGGATATCCCGCTGCAATCGTATTTCCGCCTAAATGCCGCCGGGGCAGGCCAGTTTGAACATACGCTCATCATTGTGGATAAAGGAGCAGACCTGCACTTTATCGAGGGCTGTTCCGCGCCGAAATACAATGTCGCCAATCTGCACGCCGGCTGCGTCGAGCTGTTCGTCGCCGACGAGGCAAAACTTCGCTATTCCACTATCGAAAACTGGTCGAAAAATATGTACAACCTCAATACGAAACGGGCCAAAGTCGGCAAAAACGCCGTCATGGAATGGATTTCCGGCTCATTCGGCTCGCACGTTTCTTATCTCTATCCGATGACAATTCTCGCGGGCGAAAACGCCAAAGCCGAATTTACCGGCATTACTTTTGCCGGCAAGGGACAAAATCTCGATACGGGAGCAAAAATGGTGCACAGCGCCGCCAACACTTCCTCCCTGATTAACACGAAATCAATTTCCAAAGACGGCGGCGCGAGTACATTCCGCAGCAGCGTCGTGGTGGCCAAAAACGCCGTTCACAGCAAAGCTCTCGTTTCCTGCCAGTCGCTGATGCTCGACAATATTTCCCGCTCCGATACCGTGCCCGCCATGGATATCCGCACCAATAAGGCAAATGTCGCTCATGAAGCCAAAATCGGACGCATCAGCGACCAAGCCGTATTCTATCTGATGAGCCGCGGACTCAGCGAAGCCGCCGCCCGCGCCATGATTGTCAACGGCTTTGCCAATCCGATATCGAAAGAGTTGCCTGTGGAATATGCCGTCGAAATGAACCATTTAATTCAACTGGAAATGGAAGGAGCTATCGGCTGATATGGAAAACACTGTAATTATACGAAATGCCAACAAATTACCCGTTCCGACATGGCGCTGGCTCAAACTCAACGACAGCACCATCGCCTGCGACAAGACGGGAAGCCGCGTAAATATCGAGCCGCAGATACTTAATCTGCCGGATAAAATAACCATAGAAAAAAATGTGCCGACGAATTTTCCTGCCGTAAAAACAGGTATCGGCACCGATGCCGACGAATTTGTGCATACACATGCTTTCGAGCACAATACCGTTACAATAGAAGAAAATGCTGTAATCAGTGAACCTGTCAGCTTTATCTATAAATTGAACGACAACAATTTCTGCACCCATGCCGATTATATTCACGCCAAGAAAAATTCATGTGCAACGCTGATTTTCGTCTACACTTCACCATATGACGCTGCTGGGCTGCACGGTGCCGGTCTTAAAATCCTTGCGGAGGAAAACGCCCAAATCAATATAATTCAACTGCAAACACTGGGCAGAAACTTCACCTGTTTCTACGATATCGGCACTACTGCCGCTGACAGTGCCAAAATCACATTAAGACAGATTGCTCTTGGCGGCCGAAAAAACTGGCTCGGTATCCATGCCGATTTGAAACAGCATAATACTGTACTGAAATTAAATCTTGATTATATTGCAGGGCAGAACCAGAATATCGATATAAATTACGTCGCCGCTATTCACGGTCAAAAAAACAATGTGCAGATTACAGCCAACGGCATTTTAATACACAATGCGCAAAAAACGATGCGTGGTACGCTCGATTTCAAACAAGGTTGCAAAGGCTCCGTCGGCAATGAAAGTGAAAATGTGCTGCTGCTCGACGAAAATATCCAGAATAAATCCATTCCGCTGATTTTATGCGGCGAAGACGATATCGAAGGTAATCACAGCGCCTCTATCGGCGAAATGGACGAAGCACAGCTTTTCTATCTGCATACGCGCGGTCTCAGCGATGCGCAAATCCGCCGAATGCAAATCGACGCCAAAATCCAGCTCATCTGCAATGATTTACCGCAATCCCTGCATGAATACGTACTGAATTACGAAAAAAATTTTAAGGAGGCTGTTTAAATGTTACGCCAGGATTTTCCCATACTGAATGATAAAGACAATCCCGTCGTTTATCTCGACAATGCCGCAACCACGCAGAAGCCGCAAGCCGTCGTAAATGCCGTCTGCAACTACTGCACCGCACAAAATGCCAATCCGCTGCGCGGTCTTTACTCGCTCAGTGTGAAAGCAACCGACGCCTACGAACAGGCGCGCTGCGCTGCCACCAAATTCATCAACGCCAAAGAACCCTGCGAAATCATTTTCACGCGCAACGCCACCGAATCTTTGAACCTCGTAGCTTACAGCTACGGCATGGCAAATATTCAGGCAGGTGATGAAATCGTCATCTCCATTCTGGAACATCACAGCAATATCCTGCCGTGGCAAATGGTCGCCAAAGCAAAAAACGCCGTTTTTAAATATATGTATACAGATACAGAAGGACATATTTCCGAGGCGGAAATTCTTGCCAAAATCACGGCAAAAACGAAGATAGTTTCCGTAACGCAGATTTCCAACGTTCTCGGTATCAAAACGCCGCTGGAAAAAATAATCGCCCGCGCTCACAGTGTCGGAGCCGTCGTCATTGTCGACGGAGCACAGGGCGCACCGCATCTGAAAACGGACGTACAGCAGCTGGACTGCGACTTTTATGCCTTTTCCGGTCATAAAATGCTTGCACCTATGGGCATCGGCGTACTGTACGGCAAAAAAGAGCTGCTCAATGCCATGCCGCCGTTTCTGCGCGGCGGTGAGATGATTGACCTCGTAACCGAACAGGACGCAACCTTTGCGCCTCTGCCGGAAAAATTCGAAGCAGGCACGCCGAACGTATCCGGTGCTGTCGGTCTCAAAGCCGCCATTGATTATTTAAACGATATCGGCTTTGACCGTATCGAAGCACAGGAGCACAAACTCATGCAGCTTGCCTATAGTGAACTTGCCAAAATACCGCATGTAACAATTTACGGTCCGCAAAATCCCGCTGAACGCTACGGCGTTTTAAGTTTCAACATTGACGGCGTTCATCCGCATGACGTTTCCTCACTCGTCGATTATCACGGCAATATCGCCCTGCGCGCCGGTCATCACTGCGCTCAGCCGCTGCTGAAATTTTTAAATACGCCGTCCACTAACCGTATCAGTTTTTATTTCTACAACAACGAAGACGATATTTATAAATTCATCGCTCAGATTAAACAAGTAAGGAAGTGGATGGGTTACCATGACTGATTTATACAATGAAATTCTGACCGAGCACAATATGCACCCTTGCCATAAACACGAACTGGCAAATGCCGATTTTCACCGGCACGGTATAAATCCGACTTGCGGCGACGAAATCACGCTTTCGCTGAAACTAAGCGGCGATATCATCGAAGCAGCCGCCTTTTCCGGCATCGGCTGCGCAATCTCGCAGGCTTCCACCGATATCATGATTGATTTAATGCTCGGCAATACCATAGATGAAGCCAAAACACTCTGCCGCCTGTTTATCGGCATGATACAGGGAACAATCACGGATGAAAACGAACTTGCACCGCTCGATGAAGCACTGACATTTAAAAACATCGCTAAAATGCCGGCACGCGTCAAATGCGCCACACTCAGCTGGCATACTATGGAAGCGCTATTAAACAACGCCGCCGCTCAAGCAAAATCACAATAAAAAAAGGTATCTATCTGCGTTACAAAACAGATAGATACCTTTTTTATCTCATTGACGGACAAAAGTAAGCACTATTGTATCTTTGCCGTATTTATTTTTTACGTTTTCGTAGTCTTTCACTTCCACAGGCGTTATAACTAAAGTCTTTAACGCCGGATTTAATTTATTCAGTTTTTCCACGACACCTAAATGTTCATCACCGTGAAATGCTCCCTGCACGTGCAGAACCTTTGTATTTTTATGCTCCGCCAGAAAGAGATTGATACTCTCCGCCATCGTATCATCTTTCAAACACTGTGCTTCATAAAACAATTCAATGCGCTCCGGTGTCATCATCATCGGTCTGCTGTCCTGCCCCTGCGCCATGTAGTTTTTAAACTTATTGTAATATGCTCCGTATTCTGCCAAATGTTTTTGCGGCAGATATTTTTTATCTGTTTCACTGATTAAAGAAAAATCGCCCGTTTTCGCATATTGAGCCGCCATGCGGCGCGGAATATTGGAAGCTAAAACAAATATGCTGTTTTCCTTAGCAAATTCTACGAGCGGTTTATAATCGGGCAGATAATTATCCCACGGACGGGAATAAGCCAGAAATTCCTCTTCCGTGATTTTATCCTGCAAATATTCATTCATGACCGACTGCACATCACGTTCAAACATTTCCATAGACAGTATCATATCAGGATTTTGAGTATACAAAGCCTTGAAAAAATCAAATTCCGCCTGATGAATTGAACTTTGGTCATGATATTCATCGAAAAATACCACATCATAATCACCGGCTATCTTTACAGCCTGCGCCGGAGAAATTTCTTTATCATCATAATAATATTTTACTTCAGCCGGTTTTTCTTGCGCAAAGCCTACAGCGCCCAGACAACCGGTCAACAGTAGACTGCCGCAGACGAGCATTCGCATAAGTTTTTTCAAAATAATTCTCTCCTTATTAATAAAGCGACAAGCCGTTTTGCCTGCCGCTTTATTTTTTATTTTAAATCAGAATGTCCATTCCGCACCAAGACGCCATACCATGCCGTCCAAACCGATATCACTTACTTTCTTATCAAAGATATTATCCACACCGGCATATACGCGGTTGCCCTCGCCGAATTTTTTATTGATGACGAAATTAGTTGTATTAAAGGTATAATCATTATCATCATAGCGGTAATCATTGGCCCACTGCTGCCATAAAACGGCACTGTATCCGTTATCATCATGGTCATCGTAAATCAGTTGCAGTGTCGTCATATTTTTAGCACGATTATCCAGCCTGCTGCCATCAGATTTATCCGTAGCATCAATCCAGTTGCTCGTCGCTTTGACTGTCCATTTATCATCAAGATTGCGGCCGATTTCCAGTTCCACGCCGTCGATTTCCGCTTCAGCCACATTTACATATCTCTGGTCATAGTAACTGCCGCCGATTGGCTGCGTCGTAATCAAATTCTTAACATCATTATTGAAATACGTTATCTTGCCGAAATTATTATCTTTTTCCGCTTCAAAACTGATATCCCAGCTGGTTGCTTCTTCCGGTTTCAAGTCAGGATTGCCGTAAACATTGACGGTCTGACCGCCCATAGCTCTGTGCATTGCCATATACAATTCACTAATTGTCGGCGCTTTAAATCCTCTGCCCCAGTTTGCCTTAATGCGGCTGTTGTCACTCAAAAAATATGTCGCACCGATTTTCGGCGTTGTTTCACCGCCGAACGAACTGTCATGGTCATAGCGGACAGACGGAATAATCAATAATTTATCATTCACCATCCATTCATCCTGAATATATCCGGCCCATGTATTTACCTCTTTTTCCGAATAAGATTTATTGCTCGTATAACCGTTGCCGCTCTGGCTCACATTCTGCACATTATCTCCGCCGTCTCCCAGACGTGTTCCTTCCACCTTGTTTTTGCGGTATTCAGCTCCGAACGTCAGCAAATGGTCATCATTAAGCTGCATGGTATTTTTTCCTTCAATACCGTACAGCGTGTATTTTGATTTATCCCAGTCATATTTCGGATACATTCCGCCTAATATGCTTTCCATCGGCCCCGGCAGATTATCGCGGTAATTATACAGTTTATTTTCCTTATCCAGTTTGCTGTAAAAAGCTCTAATCATATAATCGCCGCTGTCCGTTTTGCCGCTGTAACCCAGACTGTAGTCATAACGTCTGTAATCATACCATTCCTTTTTGTCCTTACTCGTCTGAAACACTCCCGAACTTGTCCAGCTGTCGGCATAATCAGCTTTCGTATGTTCATTGTAATAACCGAGCGTTAAATCAAGCTGTTTATTATCACCTAAATCATAAGTTCCGCTGAAATTGAAATCCTGTATCGGTCCGTAATAATTGCTGCCTTCATCACCGGAATGCATATTCTTGCGCACATCAGTAAACCGGGCATCGAATGTCGAGCTGAATTTACCCTGCTTGCCAAAATCAAAGTGATAGTAATTGTTTATTGCATCCGAACCGGTGGAAAAACCTACCGTAGTCGACGGTTTTTCCGATTTTTTCGTAATAATATTTATTACACCGCCGAGCGCATCAGAGCCGTACTGTGCCGACGCACTGCCGCGCACGATTTCTATGCGTTCGATATTGGATAAACTAAGCCTGCCCAGTGCATAAACATTTTGCGTTGTACTCGTATCTTCACCGGCAAAACGTTTGCCGTCCACCAGTATCAATGTATGATTGGTGCTCATGCCGCGTATCATCACGTTGTGCCCTGCCATACCCGCTGAAGTTACATCAACATTGGACGCAAGACGCAAAGCGGAATAAACATCCGTTGCTCCAAGTTTTTCAATATCTTCTTGCGTAATTACCTCCACTGTCTGCGGCACAGCCTTTACTTCTTCCTGCGTGCGCGTAGCCGTTACGACTACATCCGGTGTTTTTACCGTATCTGCATTAGTGCTGCTTTCAGCGGCATATGTAGGTGCAGATAAGCTCAATAAAATAGATAAAGTTAACAGTGCAGATTTTTTCTTTGCAATACTCATCATAAATCTCCTTATATTTAATAATAGTCATTCTCATTAAAAACGAGTAAAGCTTTCCTTACAATCCAATAATAATAGCAATTTTAATTTATAAACCGATGGAGATTTTGACTAAAAAATAAAACTGCCGCCAAAATCTCCTAATCGGAATTTATTTCAAGCATGATTAATTTTCGATTTTCTTTTTAAATGTATTCATGGCTTTTTCGGTCAGCCATTCATTAATCGATGTCTTCGCATTTAAAAATTTCTTTGTTATTTCAATTAAACTCTGCGTAATGTTCTTCTGCCAGTACTGCCCGGCAATGGTCATCCTGTACATATGGCCTTTTTTCGTGAATAAACCGTGCTCCGTCCAGATATCAAGCACCGTTTCCAGCTGCATTAGCTCTTTATTGTATTTTTTCGCCAATTTAGTGAGATTTACGCCGCAGCTTTCCGTCTGGTCCTGAATATCCTTGTACAGACTGGCAAGCTCCGGCGCCCTGAGCATGAACATTATCGGCACTTTGCCTTTATCAATGCTGTCCATGTACTTTTTCAAATCGCGCTGCATGTATACGGAAATATCACCGACAAAACCGCCTGCGCCGGAACCGAACGGGATTACGTCGGCATCCGTTTTGGCAAGCGTATTGTACAGACTGCGCTCGCGATTGGATTTTGCCCAGTGGCAGACACTGAGCCGCTTGTAATTCGCTTCTTCCAGAAATTCCGCAGCCGCTTTTAAATATTCTGCCTGCTCTGCGCTCGTTGCTACCGGCGGCAATTTGCCCGTATCGAGTGATTTTTTCAGCAGGCTCTTTTCAAATACATTGAGCTGATATAAATCCATTCCGTCAATCGGCAAATCATCAATAATTTTCAAATCATCCACGAATTTTTCCACTGTCTGATACGGCAGCCCATAGATTAAATCGACGATAATAACGGCCTGATTATAGCTCGCCGCCCTTTGCAAATTCTCAATAACGGTTTCTTTCGGGTCAACTCTGCCTAAGCATTGACGAATTTGCGTATCAAAAGACTGCACGCCGATGGAAATACGGTTTACACCGCGGGCAAACCATGTTTGCAGTTTTTCATCGACTAAATCATGCACACGCGCTTCCATCGTGATTTCACAGTCATTGGCAAGCGGCAGGCATTCATTCACAGCTTTTAAAAGTCTATCCGCGTTGTACGGCGACAAAGTGCTCGGCGTTCCGCCGCCGAAAAATACGCTGTGGATTAAACTTTCCTGTACATAACGGTATTCTTTTGCCATTTCCAGCTGTTTTATGAGTCTGTCTACATACATCGTTTCTCTGTCTTCATTGGAAAAGTTCTGAAAAAATCCGCAGTATATGCAAAGTTTTTCACAAAACGGAATATGAACATACGCCGCCTTTTTATGCTGTACCGAGCCTTGTGCATTCATCTGGTTTTGCCATGTCTTCTGATGCAGCGGCGGAAGTATCATACTGCCGCCGGCACTCGGGTGGTCAGGACGCCTTTTTTCAAAAGCTTCATTCAAGGGATTAGCGGATTTTATACCCAAAAGCTCCCTGTATTTATCCGGCGGCAGTTCATTTAAAATATCCTGTACTGTTTTGCTCATTCATTTCTCCCATTTTTATTTAATTCCATTGCAGCCTTAATCTGTGCAAATACGGCTTTCGCATTGGCTAAATCCTGTGCATCGGGATGAGTGCTGGCTCTGCGGTGGCGTTCCAGGCGTTTTTCATCTACGGCATGAAAATTTTCTTTTGATACCTTCGTGCCGAACATTTTGCGCATGACTTCCAACAGCTTCGGGTCAATTTTGCCTTGACAGATGAATTTGCCCATAAGCTCATTGGAACTATCCAGCATATCTATACCGTTTTGCAGACTTTTTTGCGCATGTTCCGTTTCCGGTTCCGCACCTAGCGTGGCAAAAACGGCAACCTTGCTGTTTTTAATCGACTTCAAATATGCAGAGGCTTTTTTGTCAGCCGTACCTTTATCCACCCAGTAACCGACAACAACTAAATCATAATCGCTATAATCGGGATTATCCTCCACGGGGAAAATATCACACTCCGGCGCTAAAACCTCCGCAATAGCCTCTCCCACCATTTTCGTATTGCCGGTCAAGCTGGAATAAACAACTAAAAATTTCATATGTTATCTCCTTTTTAAGATATATTTCTTATTTATATTATAACGCAATAATTGTTCATTTTTCTTTTGGAGTCAAAAGAAAAACGAACCAAAAATCACCTAA
>DCFC01000001.1:26869-57791 GCA_002314325.1 Megamonas hypermegale | reverse complement strand
CTCAAACATTTAAACTAAAAACAGAGCTAAAAAACTATTTTCTTAATAGCTAAAGCTACCATAAAAATCTCCAACGCAGAAAAAATTTTAGCATAACTTGCAAATTACAGTGTCAACAGCTCAAAATAAATTCCCACCGAGAACAAAAGGCACGAGCCAAATTCCAAACGTTTCGAGCCGTTTTACCGTTTGTACATATATAAGAGCCACAAAGGCTCGCCCAGTGCAGCGATAGCGAAACGTTAAAAGGGTTTTTTACAGGCCCTTATTACTTTAGTAATTAGAGCCTGTTATACCTTTAGGTGATTTTTGGTTCGTTTTTCTTTTGACTTCAAAGAAAAATGAACATATCTCTTATCTCATATGGTTAATCATGCTGGCAAGGCGTCCTGCGCCGAAACCGTTGTCAATATTCATTACGGCGACTCCGGCGGCGCAGCTGTTGAGCATGGCTAAAAGGGCGGAAAGTCCGCCGAATGATGCGCCGTAGCCTACGCTTGTCGGTACGGCGATTACCGGTTTATTGGCAAGACCGCCGACGACGCTGGCAAGTGCGCCCTCCATACCGGCGGCGACGATGATGACATTGGCGCTGTCGATTAAGTTTTTGCGGGCGAGCAGACGGTGAATACCGGCCACGCCGACATCGAAGCAGTATTCGACTTTATTGCCCATGAGTTCGGCTGTAAGACCGGCTTCGCGGGCAACGGGAATATCGCTTGTTCCGGCAGTCAGTACGAGGATGAACCGTTTATCGTCAACAGGCGTATTGTCGCGCCGTACGTAAATTATGCGCGCTGCTTCATCATACAGTGCAGTCGGCACTTTTTCCAGAACGGCGGCATAATTTTCTTGTGTGGCACGTGAAGCGATGATGTTCTTTTCGCTGTGATTGAATAAATCGAGGAAGATATCGGCTATCTGCTGATTTGTTTTACCGGCGCAGTAGATGACTTCCGGAAAACCCTGGCGGCTAGCTCTGCTGTGGTCGACTTTAGCAAAGCCGATATCTTCGAAACTGTCGTTCTGAATTTTTTCAAGAACCGTTTGTTCATTGATATTTCCCTGTTTATAGGAATGGAGTAAATCGAGTAATTCGTTGTTGTTCATTATTTAAGACCTTTTTTCTTGCGTTGATTGCGTTTGTAGCGGATAAAATAAAACAGGCAGACAAGCACGAGGAAAGTAGCGACGGCGAGGCTTGCTTCATGGCCGACATCGAGCATTTTTTTCCAGTTGTCGCCGAGTACCCAGCCGATGTATAAAATCAGCATTGTCCACGGCAGTGAGCCGATGAATGTATAAACGATGAATTTTTTCATGTTGACGCGGGCAAAACCGGCCGGCAGAGAGATGAAAGTGCGGACTACCGGCAGCAGGCGGCTGAAGAATACGGCCTTGATGCCATAGCGGTCAAACCAGCGCTGGGCTGTATCCACATGCGATTTTTTCATGAAAAAGTATTTTCCGTAGCGGTCGATAAACGGTCTGCCGCCGTGCGAGCCGACGTAGTACGTAACGATTGAACCTACCATACCGCCAATCATACCGGCGACAGTGGCATGGAAAAATTCCATTCTGCCGGCGGAAATCAGATATCCCGCAAAACCAAGGATAAGTTCGCTCGGGATTGGTATGCAGGCATTTTCAAGTCCCATAAGCACGGCTACGGCGACATAGCCCCAAGTGTCGATAAAACTCAAAAACATCGTTGAAAATTGTTCCATTAATATTATCCTTTCATTTGTAAAATGGTACGGAGTTAATCTTAATACAGATTTAAGATACCCATACTATTAAGAATACCTAAAATACCGAATAAAATAAAGATACCGGAAGCAATTTTTTTAACGACTCTATCCGGAACGTATTTGTGCAGCGCCGCGCCGAGAGCGATACCGATGCCGTCGGCAACGAGCATACCGGCTGTCGTGCCTATTAAGATGGTGAGAAGGTCGCTGCCGATTTGTGCGGAAAGCGCTACGGTGGCAAGCTGCGTCTTGTCCCCCATTTCAGCGAGGAAGAAAGCGATAGCGACTGTCCAGAAAATGCTGAAGCGGTTTTTTTCCGCCTCATTGCCCAGCTCGTCGTCTTTTAAAATCCACAAGCCGAAAACGATGAACGCGACGGAAGCGACGATTTCCACAATATGCTGCGGTACGAGCGTATTGAGATAAATACCGGCGGCGATGGCAACAAAATGATTTAGCAAAGTGGCGAACAGTACGCCGAGCATTACTTTTTTCCAGGGATACTTGGCGGCAAAAGCCATAGCCAGAAGCTGCGTCTTATCGCCCATTTCAGCCAGAACCACCATGATGAAAGCTGTAGAAAAAATAACCATACAGAAAATCTCTCCTTAAATTTAAATATATACACAGGCAAAAAGAAAAGACTTTCAGTACAGTTTCATGCCGGGCATGATTGAGCTGTACCAAAAGTCTCGCTGTTGATGGTTGCATCAACGAATAAGCCAGATGCGCTGCATCAGTATGTTGACTTATTCTAATAGCTACTCCCTTTTAGCCGATATACCAAATAAAATCATATATACACAAAAGATATGATACACAAAAAAATATTTTTTGACAAGACATTTGCGATTTATTTTTGCTGGGACTGCTTCTGCGCAAAATATTCGCGGTCCAGTATGCCGAGAATGATGAGATTTTCATAAACGCCGTCGGTCAAAATTGTTTCGCGGATTAAGCCTTCGCGGACAAGACCGGCTTTTTCGTAGACATGGAGCGCACGGCTGTTGTAGTCTTTGCAGTCGAGCCATGCTCTGTGGAATTTTAAATCATCGAACGCCCACGATTTGAGCATTTCCAGCGTTTCCTGACCGTAGCCTTTGCCTTTTACATCGAGGATGATGCGTGTCCATTCGATTTCTTTGGACGGATTGTCAAGCCCTGCTATCATCAGGAAGCCGACTTTTTCTTTCCCGTCGATTGTTTCAATGATTAAATGTGTAGCGGATTTTGTATCGAGCGTCTGCATGTGGACTTCGCGGGTATAGGGAATGACGTATTTGGCGTTTTCCGGAATGTATTCCACCTGCATGATATAATCCATATCGGCTTCGGTTGCCTGACGAAATCTCAGTCTTTTGCCTGTTTTTATTATTTTTTCCATAATATTACCACCTTTAATATAATTAACCAGTTAACATTTTTAGCTACGTTTATTAAATTTTTTTGTTAACTTTTTCGATTTTTAACTGACAGTTCACCAAAATTATAGTATACTTTTTTTAGTATGATAATTTGGGAGGGATATAAGTGAATTTTGAATATCTGTTCGATATATTGTTAATTCCTGTCTGTATACAGGTCGGCGCATTAATCATAGGCTTTTTGCTCAACAGACTGATTAACCGCTATCTGCATAGTAATATAAATCAGGGCTCTTGGCAATACATTTTTGTAAATGCGCTCAGAGGTCTGCCTATTTCCTGGTGTTCGGGCGTAGGTTTATACTGGACAATAAATTCACTTGATATACCGCCGACGGTAAATAAGCTGCTTTCATATTTATTGTTTGCAGTGATTGTGTTCACATTGACGCGCGTTGTTTCCAGAACGCTTTCCGGTGTCATCGACTTTTATACAATGCGTTCCGACCAGAACATGCCGAAGACGACGCTGCTCAACAATGTAATCAATTTTGTAATCTATGCTATGGGCGTATTGATAGTATTGCAGTATTACGGCATTTCCGTCGCACCTATCCTGACAGCTTTGGGGGTCGGCGGTATGGCGGTGGCTCTGGCACTTCAGGATACGCTTGCCAATGTTTTTTCCGGTATGCACCTTATTTTGTCCAAGCAGATACGTCTGGACGATTATGTGCGTCTCAGCACCGGTGAGGAAGGCAAGGTAACGGATATAACGTGGCGATTTACGACGCTTCAGTCGGTGAGCAACAATGTTGTCGTCGTGCCGAACCAAAATATATCGAAGGCGATTATCACCAATTACAGTATGCCGCGGCAGGATATAACGGTCAGCATAGCCATCGGCGTAAGTTATGACAGCGATTTGGAAAAAGTGGAGGCTGTCTGCATAAAAGTGGGCAAGGAAATTCTGGCCAAAATTGACCCGTCCGTGACCGTGGAACCGGTCGTGCGCTACAATCTGTTTGCCGACTCCAGCATAAATTTCAACGTGATAATGCACGTGAGCGAATTTACCAATCAGTACATCGTCAAACATGAGTTTATCAAGGCTATTACAAAGGAATTCCGCAAGGAAAATATCGAAATACCGTTCCCGGTTAGAACCATTATAAATAGTAATCAATAAATAAAAAAAATTTATATTAAGTTTTGTTAAAAATAAATGAAGAATATTGATAATAGGTCTTTTTATTTTGGTGCAGATTTGATAAGATATACTTGAACAGGCAATTTAGCGATTTTAGGAGTATAAATTATAATGAAGGAATTTTTATCTGTACGAGGCAGGAAACTGCTGCTGCAGATTTTGATTTGTACAATTATAATCGCCGCATCTTTAGCGGTGAATGAGAAGCTGTACCTCCTGACGGGAGTGTTTACGGGATATCTTCTGGCTGCAATCTGTATCTGGGTCATGGTTTACCGCACGTGGAAAGCGGCGCACCTTAGCGTCGGCAAGGCCAAAGGGCAGATGTGGCTCAGTCTGATAATGCGTCTATTAATAATTTTTATAGTCTTGCGGGCTGCCATAATGCGTTCGGAAGAACTGTTTTTTGCGGCGGTCGGCGGTTTTTTCCTGGCGATGATTGTATACATGATACACTTGGCGATATTTGTTTATCACAAAAATATGGAATAATGCCTATTTGTCAGGCATTATCTACATATAGCCGGTTTTCCGGCAAAAATATAAAGTAAAGAGAGGTGAGGACACTGTTACTTATGGACTTTGTAAGCAGCAGTGGGGAAAATGCATGAAATCGGTGTGCGTGAAGTAGTCACTTTTGCTGGCATGCAGTTTAACATTCAAACGTTAGAAATGACATGGCTGGCAATGGCAATCGTCATCATCATTGCATTTTTGGCGACGCGAGGCCTGAAAATGGTTCCTTCCGGTTGGCAGAATGTAATCGAAATGGTAATTGTCTGGCTAAATGAACAGATTGGCAATACAATCGGTTCGCGCGGACAGCTTGTGGCTCCGTTTTTAATCACGCTGTTTCTGTTCTTATTGGTATCCAACTGGATAGGGCTTATACCGACGTTGGCATCGCCGACAAACGATCTGAATACGACTTTGGGTCTGGCGCTGTTGGTAATAGTAATGTTGCATGTATTAGGTCTTTATTATAAAGGTTTCAATTATATAAAACATTTCTTCCAGCCGGTAGCTCCGTTTGTTATTATCAATCTGATTGAAGAAATAGCAAAACCAATTACACTTGCTTTCCGTCTATTTGGTAATATTCTGGCAGGGGAAATCTTAATCATAATCTTGCTTCTGCTGGTGCCAATATGGATGCCGGTGCCTAGTGTTGTTTGGCTTGCATTCAGTTTATTCATTGGTGCAGTTCAAGCATTTATTTTTACTATGCTCTCTATGTCTTACTTAGCTAATGCTATGAAAGACGATGAAAATCATTAATTAATATTTTTAAAATCTAAGGAGGATTTATTTCTATGGAAAACGCAATTATGGTTATGGCAGCATTGATTGGTGCAGGTATTACGATGGGTCTTGCTTCTATCGGTGCAGGTATTGGTGATGGTCTCGTTACTTCTAAATTCATTGAAGGTATCGCTCGTCAGCCGGAAGCTAAAAATACTTTGTTCATGAACACACTCATTTCCGTAGGTTTAATCGAAGCTATGCCTATCATCGCAACAGTTATTGCCTTGATTATGCTTTATGCTAACCCGCTCATTCAGTAATTTTGGTGTTTGATGTTTGGCATAAGGGGGCAATAAATTGATTGATATCAATATGACTCTTGTGGCTCAGGTTCTTAACTTTCTTATTTTAGTAGTGATTTTAAGAGCAGTGGCATATAAGCCAGTTATGAAAATGCTCAAAGCTCGTGAAGAAAAAATCGCTAAGAGCATTGATGCCGCAGAAGCAGATGAAAAAAAGGCCAAAGCATTGCTCGATGAATATAACAAACAGCTGGCTGACGCACGCATTAAAGCGCAGGAAATTGTGGACAAAGCAATGAAACGCGCTCAGGAAGAACGTGATGCCAGTGTGGCTGAAACGAAACGTGAAATCGAACAGATGCGGAAAGCCGCAAAAGAAGATATCGCTAGAGAACGCGACCGCGCAGCTATGCAGCTTCGCGCAGAAATGGTGGCTTTGTCCATGCAGGCAGCCGGCAAAATCATTGCTGCCAATATGGATAACAAAGCAAATGAAAAAATGGTCAGCGACTTTATTGACCAATTAGATAAAGATAAAATAGGTGGATTGCCATGCTGAATTTACAGTTAGCAAAAAAATACGCTGTGGCAATGTTTGAGCTTGCTCAGGAAGAAGGCAAACTAGTTGAATACGGCAAGCAGCTCGAGGAAATCAGACAGCTTTTTGCCAATCAGCCGGCACTGCGAGCTTTTATGGGCAATCCGCAAATTCAGCCGAAAGCGAAAAAGGAACTGCTAAACAGAATTTTCGGTGATGATATCGAAAAATCAGTGCATAATTTTATATTATTGCTGGTGGATAAACGTCGCATTACTATAATCGAAGAAATCGTCGGTGAATATCAAGCTCTGTCTAATGAAGTTTTAAATATTGCAGTAGCTCATGTTACTACTGCGGCTGTTTTGAATGAAAAACAGCAGGATGCCTTAACTGCAAAATTAGAAGCTATTACCGGCAAACAAATTCAGCTGAAAACGCATATTGACAAGTCTATCATCGGCGGCGTCGTCGTGAAGATAGGCGATAAATTGATTGATGGCAGCGTAACCAGCAAGATTAAATCTTTACAAAAGCAGTTAATGGCAAATTAAGTTATTTAAGTGGGGTGACAGAGTCGTTATGAAAATGAATCCAGAAGAAATAACAGCCATTATCAAAGAACAGATTAAAAACTACAATGTTGATTTAAATGTTGATGATGTTGGTACTGTTATTGAAATCGGTGATGGTATTGCACATATTCATGGATTAGACAAAGCGATGGCAGGAGAACTGCTCGACTTTGGTAATGATATATATGGTATGGTCCTGAACCTTGAACAGGACAATGTCGGCGCTGTTTTATTGGGCGGCGAAACGAAAATCAAAGAAGGCGACATCGTAAAACGTACGGGCAAAATCATGCAGGTGCCGGTCGGCGAAGCTATGATTGGCCGCGTTGTCGATGCTCTCGGCCGTCCGATTGACGGAAAAGGCGCTATTCACACGACGCAGACTCGTCCGGTTGAATATCCGGCTCCGGGTATTGCGGATAGAAAATCGGTTAAAGAACCGCTTCAGACCGGTATTAAGGCTATCGACGCTCTCGTGCCGATTGGCCGCGGACAGCGCGAACTTATCATCGGTGACCGCGGTACAGGCAAAACGGCTATTGCTGTAGATACAATTCTCAATCAGAAAGGTCAGAACTGTATCTGTATTTATGTAGCCATCGGTCAGAAAGCATCCACTGTAGCCCGCGTTGTTAAAACTTTTGAAGACCACGGCGCAATGGATTATACAATCGTAGTAGCGGCAACGGCTGCTGACAGCGCACCGCTTCAGTACATGGCGCCGTATTCCGGTGTTGCCATGGGTGAACACTTCATGTATCAGGGCAAACATGTACTCTGCGTATATGATGACCTTTCCAAACATGCAACGGCTTACCGCGCAATGAGCTTGCTTCTGCGCAGACCGCCGGGACGTGAAGCATATCCTGGGGACGTATTCTACTTACATTCCCGTTTGCTTGAACGTGCTGCAAAACTCAATGACGAACTTGGCGGCGGTTCCATTACGGCGCTTCCGATTATCGAAACATTGGCAGGCGACGTATCCGGTTATATCCCGACAAACGTTATTTCCATCACAGACGGTCAGATTATGCTCCAGACGGAAGCATTCTACTCTGGTATCCGTCCGGCTATCGACGTAGGTCTTTCCGTATCGCGTGTAGGCGGCAGCGCCCAGATTAAAGCTATGAAACAGATTGCGGGCCGTATGCGTCTTGACCTTGCTCAGTATCGTGAACTTGCGGCATTTGCGCAGTTCGGTTCCGACCTTGACAAAGCGACGAAAGAACAGCTCGACCGCGGCGTGCGCATGGTTGAAACATTGAAACAGGCACAGTATTCCCCGCTCAAGGTTGAAGAACAGGTGCTTGTAATTTACACAGCTGTACGCGGTTTCTTGACGGATATTCCTGTTGACCAGGTTGTCAACTTCCAGAGAGATTTCCTCAAATTCATGAATTCCAATCATCCGGAAGTCGGTCAGACAATCGCTGAGCAGAAGAAACTCGATGATGCGCTGGAAGCATCCATCAATAAATCTATTGAAGAATTTAAATCCACATATTCATATAATAAATAAGCAGCGAGGTGATTTAATTGGCTAGTTTGCAGGACATACGCCGCAGAATAAAAAGCGTAAAAAACACACAGCAAATCACTAAAGCCATGAAAATGGTTGCTGCTGCCCGTTTGCGCCGTGCTCAGGAAGCGGCCGTATCCAACCGACCTTATGCTGAAAAAATGTATGAGGTTATTGCCGATGTAGCCTCTAATGCAGGAAGTTTTTCACATCCTCTGCTGGAAGTACGTGAAGAAGGTAAAACTTTATATATTGTTTTAGCTTCGGATAAAGGTCTTGCTGGTGCTTATGCAAGTAATGTATTCAAAGAAACGATGGCGCATATTAAAGATAAAGCGAATACTTCTATTGTAACCGTCGGCCGCCGTGCAAAGGAATATTTCACGCCGCGCGGATTTGACATCGTAAATTCCTATATGGGCTTTACGGAACGTCCGGATTATCAGAATGCGCGTCAGATAGCGCTTGATGTTATCGAACGTTTTGCCGAAGGCAATTATAAAGAAGTATATCTGGTATATACAAAGTTTATATCTGCCATTTCGGCAGTGCCACAGGTAATAAAATTACTGCCGTTTACAGCACCGAAGACCTCTCATACGGAGATTGCTGCTGAATACATTTATGAACCGAATGCGCAGGAAGTGCTCGGCTACTTGCTGCCGCAGTATATTGTCACGATGATATATGCTTCGCTGTTACAGTCAGCAGCCAGTGAACTCAGTTCACGTATGAATGCGATGAGCAATGCAACAGATAATGCTGAAGAACTCATCTCTAAACTTGATTTGCATTATAATAAAGTACGTCAGGCTGGCATTACTCGCGAAATTACTGAAATCGTGGGTGGCGCGGAAGCTCTGAAGTAAGGAGGTTTCTAAGTGGCAAAAGGTAAAGTTGTACAGGTTATCGGACCTGTCGTTGATATAGAGTTTCCGGCGGAAGCACTGCCGGGAATTTTGAATGCTGTAACAATCAAAGGTAAATCGGGTGATATTGATATCGATTTAGTCGTTGAAGTTATGCAGCATTTGGGAGATAATGTTACACGTTGTATCGCTATGAGCTCTACAGACGGCTTGATGCGCGGCATGGAAGCCGAAGACACCGGCTCGCCGATTAAAGTTCCTGTAGGGGATGCTACGCTCGGCCGTGTATTCAATGTACTCGGCAAAACGGTTGACCATGACGATACTCCGGTCGGCAATAAAGAAGCATGGCCTATTCACCGTCCGGCTCCGAAATTTGATGAACAGGAAACATCCACGCAGATTTTGGAAACGGGTATTAAAGTCGTTGACCTTATCGCTCCGTATTCCCGCGGCGGTAAAATAGGTCTGTTCGGCGGCGCCGGCGTAGGTAAAACAGTTCTTATCATGGAACTTATCCATAATATCGCAACACAGCACGGCGGCTACTCCGTATTCTCCGGCGTAGGCGAACGTACGCGTGAAGGTAATGACCTTTGGAACGAAATGAAGGAATCCGGCGTTATCGACAAAACGGCTCTCGTTTACGGTCAGATGAACGAACCGCCGGGAGCACGTATGCGTGTAGCGCTTACCGGTCTTACTATGGCGGAATATTTCCGTGATGTGCAGAACCAGGACGTACTGCTGTTCATTGATAATATTTTCCGTTTCATTCAGGCAGGTTCGGAAGTGTCCGCACTGCTCGGCCGTATGCCGTCCGCCGTTGGTTACCAGCCGACACTCGGTACGGACGTAGGTTCGCTGCAGGAACGTATCACTTCCACGAAAAAAGGTTCCATCACGTCCGTTCAGGCAGTATACGTACCGGCCGACGACTTGACTGACCCGGCTCCGGCTGCGACATTTGCGCATTTGGATGCTACGACAGTTCTTTCCCGTCAGATTGCCGAACTCGGTATTTATCCGGCCGTTGACCCGCTCGATTCCACTTCTCGTATCCTCGACCCGCATGTAATCGGTCAGGACCATTATGAAGTAGCTCGCGGCGTACAGGCTATTTTGCAGAAATACAATGAACTTCAGGATATTATCGCTATCTTAGGTATGGAAGAATTATCCGACGAAGATAAACTTACCGTAGCCAGAGCACGTAAAATCCAGAGATTTTTATCCCAGCCGTTCTTCGTTGCGGAACAGTTCACAGGAACGCCGGGTAAATATGTACCGTTAAAAGAAACAATTCGCGGTTTCAAGGAAATTTTAGCAGGTAAATACGATGACTTGCCGGAAAGTGCCTTCTATATGGTCGGCAGTATCGATGAAGTTGTTGAGGCAGCAAATAAAATGAAGAAAGAGGGATGATTTATGGCTAAAATAAAGCTGGAAATTATTTCTCCCAACAAAGTAGTATATTCTGCTGATATAGATATGCTTATCGTGCGTTCAATCGGCGGCGACCTCGGCATACTGCCGAAACACGCTCCACTTTTGGCTGGGCTTTTGCCTCATGCTATGAAAGCGCTGATTGACGGAACGGAAAATCTCATTGCAGTCAGCGGCGGTTTCATGGAAGTGCAGCCGGATAAAATCATCGTATTGGCAAGTGCAGCTGAACTTCCGATTGAAATTGACATAAACAGAGCTAAAAGAGCATATGAACGTGCCAAAAAACGTCTGGAGGAATTTAATAAAAATCCGGAAGTGCATATTGACATTGATACGCTTCGTGCCCGTGCAGCTATGGCACGCGCAAAGGCTCGTCTTGTTGCTACAAAAACAGATGTTGGCTAATCCGGTCAATAAATGAATTAATAGCGGTTGATAGCATTAGCTACAGCCGCTATTTTTGTTTTGGAGGTGAAAAGATGATTAGCATGAATATAAAAAATATGGATGATTTGGCGTGGAATGAAGATATAAAATACTGTCTGGATTTTTTTCAAAAGCATGATATGGAAAATTATCCGGCGGGCAGATATGCTACAGATAAGGATTATATAAGTCTGCGCATTGACGAGTATGAAACGCAGATAGCGCAGGAGCGTTACTGGCAGGCGCATAAGAACCATATTGATATTTATATTTTAATTCATGGGCAGGAGCGCATCGACGTAAAGGATACGGCCGGACTGAAAACGTACCATTACGACCGAAACGGTGATACAATGATGATAGAGGAAACGCGGCCGAACAATATCAATCTGCTGACAAAATACGGCGATTTGGTCATATGTTATCCGAATGAAGCCCATAAAACGGGTATTCACGTGGAGCTGCAGAATAAGTTCAAAGCCGCGCTATTTAAAATTGACATAAAGAAAGAGGGATAATAATGAGCAATCATATTGAAGCGAAAAAAGGTGAAATAGCGGAAGCTGTACTTTTGCCGGGCGACCCGCTGCGCGCCAAATATATTGCGGAAAAGTTTTTGGAAAATCCGGTGTGCTATAATCACATCCGCAATATGTTCGGTTATACGGGAACGTATAAAGGCAAAAAAATAACGGTGCAGGGAACGGGCATGGGCATTCCGTCCATCTCCATTTATGCGCATGAGTTAATCTGCGATTACGGCGCGAAAAAATTAATCCGCGTCGGTACCTGCGGCGGACTGAAAGATGATGTGCATGTACGCGACGTGGTGATTGCACAGGGAACGACGACGGACAGCGGTATCGTAGTCAAAACGTTCGGTGCAGGGCTTCATTATGCGCCGCTTGCCGATTTTGAGCTTCTGGGCAAAGCGTATCATAACGCGAAAAAGATGAATATTCCTGTAAAAGTCGGCAATGTATACTGTCAGGACCGTTTCTACGATGAAGAAGTGGATTTGCAGAAATTAATCCAGTACGGCTGTCTTGCTGTAGAAATGGAAGCGGCGGCGCTTTACATGCTGGCGGCTCGCTATAATGTAAAGGCGCTCGGTATTTTCACTGTAAGCAATCACTTATTCACCGGCGAAGAAACGACGGCGAAGGAACGTGAACAGTCGTTTGATGATATGATTAAAATCGCACTGGAAACGGCGATTGACGAACGCGAAGTTTAAATTGCATATAAAAATATAAAAATCCCCTAATGAATTTAATCAGGGGATTTTTCATGTATGTTAAGGTTTATTGGAAAGTGTTATTTGTGTAGGCAGATATTCAATGCGTACTTTGGAATTAATCATATATTTGGTGAGCAGTTCGTACTGTTTATATTCCGGTGAAGTGATAAAATCATTGCATGTTGCGGCGTCTTTATACAGTTCCAGAATGTGAAATACATGAGGATTTTCCTTTTCGCTCGTTACCATCAAAGCAAGGATATCAGGATTTTTCTGCATGGAAGTAGTGATTAAATTCTGCAATGCGGTTTTAAAATCATCAAGTGCTTCCGGGCGGATATCTATTTTAGTCGTTATAAGATAATTTCCCGTGCCGTTTTCCTGGCTTTCCATGATGACCGGGTCCACTTCTATGATGCGCAGTTCTTCCAAAATAGTAGCGCGGGCTATCTGATACTGTTTAAAGCCTTCGCTGGAACGGTGCACCTGGTAGGCGTTTTCATCCTTATAGATTTCCAAAAGACGCTGGATATTCAGATTGTTTTTGTCAATGCCGCCGTAAATGATATACGTTCCGTCTTCCTGTGCAGAGTATGGAGCGACATATTGGGCAGCCATGTTCTGCATATTTTTCATTTCCCCGTCGGTAGAGCGCAGGACTGCCCAGTGAATGAGCGGCGCGCTTCCGTCGGGATTGGTGATGGTTTTGGCGTCAGCCTGCAATGGTGAAAGGCACAGCAGTATTCCGGCTGTAACACCTGACAATTTTTTTAAATTTAATTTCATAATGAAACACTCCCGTTAAATTTTCTATATCTAACCTGTTGCTAGTAAAATATTGAGTCTGTAGCCAGCAGTATAATACTTTATATTCGCTCGATGTTGTCACTTAACCTCACTAAATATAAAGTGTTATACTGCTATAGAAAATCAACTAGCATAATGGATTTTCTATATATAGTATAAAATTCGACGGAAAAGGCTGTCTAATACTTAGATTTCATTTTAAAAAATGCTTATAAAGTATCTCTAAAATTAAAATATACACGTTGACTTGAAGTCAACTTCAATTAGTATACTAAAGAAAAAAATTACGAAAGAAGGCGATTTCATGTATAAGAAATTACTGGTGGCAGGAGCACTGGCTCTTTCGACCTGCCTGACGGGTGCAGTTGGTTTTGCGGCGGATACGGCAAATCATCAGGTTATCACGAAAAACGGCGAACAAGCGGCAGTGAAGGGCTCGCTGGATATTTTCAACGGCAATGTAATAATTGAGCCGTTGTTTAATAATATCGATGATAGAAATATCGGCGGTGCGTATGTAACATTTGAACCGGGCACACATTCTTCCTGGCATACCCATCCGAAAGGACAGGTGCTGGTAGTGACGGAAGGTCAGGGGCTCACGCAGGAATGGGGACAGCCTATCCAGGTAATCAATCCGGGCGATGTAATCTGGTGCCCGCCGGGTGTAAAACATTGGCACGGTGCCGGATATAATACGAAAATGACGCATATTTCGCTTTGTGAAGCGGTGGACGGTGCTAATGTAAACTGGCTGGAACAGGTATCCGATGAACAGTATCACGGAAAATAGAAAATAAATATAAAAGCCTCTGAAGTCAGCTTTTAGAACTGATAGACAGAGGCTTTTTATTGTTAGTGATTTAATTCAGCTTTAACTTTTTCTTTGGGATTTATAAGTTCCTTGCCGCAGTGCAGGGCAACGGATATGGCGAGCACCATTAAGGCAATGGCTACGATAAGTTGCAGTCCGTCAACGGTGAATGTAAACTGACCGGCGGAAAGTTTTACGAAAATGCCGTATACGGCTTCAACGAGTGCCGTGAGCGTTACGCAGAACATTACAATCATCGGAATGTAGAGCATAAAGCCTTTGCGGCCGGTCGTTTTTAAAAATACAGCAAGAGAAATGAGCACGAGTGCGGAAAGAAGCTGGTTGGCTGCACCGAACAGCGGCCAGATGTTCATATAGCCGCCGAGACAGAGGAGATAACCGAAAACGAGTGTTATAATCGTGGAGAAATATTTGTTGGTGCATATTTTCTGCACGGTGTTCATTTCCTGCGTATTGTCAACAGTGAACAGTTCCTGAAAGGACATGCGGCCTATACGGGCAACGGCGTCGAGCGTGGTGAGCGCAAGCGCCGATACGCACATCGTCATTATGCAGTTGGCGATATCGTGCGGCATGCCGAACAGGGAGAAAAATCCGGCAACGGCTGTGGAGAAAATCTGAAACGGCGTACCTTCCGGCAGATGACCGCCCGTTGCCGCCGAGCAGACGATTACGAGGGAAACAACGCCGAGTACGGACTCAACGAGCATGGAACCGTAGCCGACGAACAGCATATCTTTTTCGTTGGAAATCGTTTTGGAGGACGTTCCCGAAGATACGAGGCTGTGGAAACCGGAAACGGCGCCGCAGGCGATGGTTATGAATAAAATCGGGAATAAATCTTTGCCGCCGACGGTGAAGCCGACAAATGCGGGCATGTTGATAGTAGGATTTACGGCAAGAACGCCGACAACGCCACCTAAAATCATGGCGAGCAACAAGAAGGCGCTTAAATAGTCGCGCGGCTGTTTTAAAATCCACATCGGCATGACAGCGGCGACGAAAATATAAATGAATACAATATAGAGCCAGCTCATGCGGTCGAGGTAAATCGGGAAGGCAATACCGACGGCGAGCATGATAAGTAAGAGCACGATACCGATGACAAAGCGTAGTTTTTCGCTCGGATTGACTTTCTTCGTGAAAATACCGAATGC
The DNA here is from genome assembly GCA_002314325.1 of Megamonas hypermegale. Lineage (GTDB taxonomy): Bacteria > Bacillota > Negativicutes > Selenomonadales > Selenomonadaceae > Megamonas > Megamonas hypermegale_A. The sequence continues at coordinate 42,501 of DCFC01000001.1, read as the reverse complement.
TACGGCTACGAAGATAAACAGCATGGAAATAGAAGCTGCTGCGGCGTTCGGCGTAACAAGCGTTCCGTCAGCGGCAAATCCATTGAATGTGTTGGCGACGATATCGCCGAAGGCAGCAATGACGAGCAGGCTGAACAGCCAGCAGAACAAAAGAAAAAGCCGACGTCCCGTTTTGCCTATGTACTGTTCAATCAGCATGCCCATGGATTTGCCCTGATTTTTGACGGAAGCGTACAGTGCTGTGAAATCCTGCACTGCGCCGAAGAAAATTCCGCCAAAGATAATCCAGAGGAAAGCAGGCAGCCAGCCGTACATGGCGGCGATAATCGGACCGGTTACAGGTCCTGCACCTGTGATTGAAGTGAATTGATGAGAGAATACAGTGAATTTCGATGCCGGCGTAAAATCCTGACCGTCTTCATATTTGTAGGCAGGTGTTTTGGCGTTTGGGTCAAAGCCCCATGTTTTTAAAAGCCAGCGGCCGTAAAGACGGTAAGCTAAGAAAAAAATTATAATGGCAGAGCCGACAAGCATTATACCGTTCATAAAAAATCTTCCTTTCAAGTTGTATTATTCATATTGTTTCTGCTAAAATATTTGATATATTTGTCCGTATGGATAAGATATGGGAAATATACAGCAGTCGTCGAATATTTAGTATAGCATTATCACTGATTAGCGTCAATTAAAAAATGTAAATATGTAAACTCGATGCGCAAAATTGACAAAAAATATAACTCATGCTATGATTGAGCTATTCAGTTTTGGAATACAATTAAAGTAACGTTTAAGTCCTCCTCTCAAATACCAATGTGTGGAAGATTTTATTTGTTTTTTAGTTTACTCTCCGCACTGATTTACATTTTATTTACAAGGAGGCTTCTCAATAATGGGAACAGGTACAGTTAAATGGTTTAATTCTGGTAAAGGATATGGTTTTATCACTAATGATGACGGTTCGGGCGATTTATTCGTTCATTTCTCCGCTATCAACTCCGAAGGCTTCAAAACTTTGGAAGAAGGCCAGAAAGTAACTTTCGATACGGAAGCAGACAGCCGCGATGCAAGCAAACTGCGCGCTGTAAACGTAACAGTAGTAAAATAATCTAAGCCGATGAAAGAGCAATCAATCCAGGTTGCTCTTTTTTTGTACATAAATCAGGGAGGCGCTATTATGGAATTTCGTTTATTGAAATATTTTCTAATCGTGGCGCGTGAGGAAAATATCACGCGGGCGGCAAATTGGCTGCATATAACGCAGCCGACACTGTCGCGCCAACTCATGCAGCTGGAAGATGAACTCGGCGTAAAACTGTTCAAGCGCAGCAAGCACAGAATTATTCTGACTGATGACGGCATGATGCTGAAGCGCAGAGCGCAGGAAATTATGGCGCTGGTGGAAAAAACGAAGCAGGATTTCGTAGCAGAGGATAAAGAGCTGGCGGGAAAAATTGCTATCGGCTGCGGCGAAACGAGAAATATGTCGTTTTTATCCAAGCATATAAAAGCGTTTCATAAAATGTATCCGCGCGTAAAATACGAAATCTACAGCGCTACAGCGGATGATATCAAGGATGATTTGGAAAAAGGCATTCTCGACATGGGGCTTTTGACCGAACCTGTCGATATCGGTAAATACGCATTTATCCGCATGCCGGAAAAGGAACAGTGGGGCGTACTTGTGCGCAAAGACAGCACGCTTGCGCAAAAAGAGTTCGTTACACCGGAGGATTTAGCGGATGTGCCGCTGCTTATCGGCAGACGCGAAGAAGTGCGCAATGAACTGCTGAACTGGTTCGGCGAGTATGGTGAACGGGCAAAATTCATCGCTACGTATAATCTGATTTTAAATGCCGCCAATATGGTCAAAAACGATGTCGGCGTTGCTTTGGGCTTTAATCTCGGCAATATCTATGAAGATTTACAGCTCGTGCCGCTCAAGCCGGCGCTGGAAACGGGCGCAGTGCTTGTATGGAAGCGCAATAATATGCTGTCCAAGGCAACGCAGCGGTTTATTGATTTTATAAAAAATACAGATTGAGCATTTTTTGTAATAGAATATAGGTATTAGATATAATAAGATAAATGGCTTAAAATAGGTGTTAGAAGATAACACCTATTTTTTTTATTTGGTGCAATGTAATTGCACCAGGTACTTTTTCTTTGTTGCGCAAAGAAAAAGTACCCAAAAAGAAGACGCTTTAGTTCGTAGCCCACTAGAGATTTTCACTTTAAAAATAAAATTTATTAGCTGTAACGTTCAAAAACTCGCTTACGCTCAAACATTTGAACTAAAAGCACATCTAATAAATTTTATTTTTAATAGCTAAAGCTATCGTGAAAATACTCTAAATGTGGATGATAATTTTAGCATGATTAGCAAATTAATATAGCAACAACTCAATTTGGTTTTCAACTGAAATTAGAAGGCACGAGCCAAATTCCGAATATTTTGAGCCGTTGTACTGTCTATTTTTATGAAGAGCTGCGAAGGCTTGCCCAGTGCAGCGGTAGCGAAACGTTAAAAGGATTTTTTTACAGACTCTTATTACTTTAGTAATTAGAGCCTGTTATACCTTTAGGTGATTTTTGGTTCGTTTTTCTTTTGACCTTTCAAAAGAAAAATGAACAGCAAATAAGAGGAGATGATTGATTATGGAAAATCTTACAAGGCGTAATTTTTTCAAGATGGCAGGAACTGTTGCTGTGGGATTGGCGGCTTCGCAGTTTACCGGTTTTAAATCGGCTTTGGCGCAGGCGCCGGTAATCGGCAGTACGGATTTTACGCATACAGCCGATATAAACGGTTCATATGCCAAAGTTTATTTTACAAAGCACATTGATGCTCAGCATTTAATCAAATTATACGATTTAATCAATGAAGGCATTTACGGCAAAGTGGCGATAAAGCTGCATACGGGTGAACAGCACGGGCCGAATATTCTGCCGCGCGATATGGTGCAGGCGTTTCAGGCGCATGTCCCAAACAGCAATATAGTGGAAACGAATACGCTGTATGTAGGCGACAGGGATACGACGGAAAAACACCGCGAAACGCTGCGCGTGAACGGCTGGATGTTCTGTCCGGTGGATATCATGGATGAGGACGGCACGGCAATGCTTCCGGTTCGCGGCGGAATGCACCTGAAGGAAATTTCCGTAGGGAAAAATATGCTGAATTACGATTCAATGGTGGTATTAACGCATTTCAAAGGTCATCCGCGCGGCGGCTTCGGCGGTTCGATGAAAAATCTGGCTATCGGCTGCGCTGACGGACAAATCGGCAAGCGTATGGTGCACGGAGTAGGGCAGGTACTGCCGAAAACTTCGGCTGAATGGCCGGGTGAAGAGCGTTTCATGGAAAATATGGCGGACTCGGCCAAAGGTACGATTGATTATTTCGGCAAGCATATAGTTTATCTTAACGTAATGCGCCGCATGTCGGTCGATTGCGACTGCACGGGAACGAGTGCGGCAGAGCCGACCATTCCGGATATCGGCATACTGGCTTCGACCGATTTGCTGGCTATCGACCAGGCGAGCGTTGATTTAGTCTATGCTCAGCCGGAAAGATACCGCCATGATTTAGTGGAACGTATTGAAAGCCGCAAGGGATTGCGTCAGCTGTCGGCTATGCGTGAACTTAAAATGGGCAATGATAAATACAAACTGATTAGTATTGACTAAAAATGAATATAACAGGGGAAGATACGATGACAGGACATCTTATGACGAAACAGGAAGCAAGCGAGCATTTCAACATACCGATAGAAATATTGAACGAGTATGAGAGCTGGGGCTTGTGCGGCGCTGTGAAAAAAGTCATGGGCAACTGGAAGTACGACGACAGTGATTTGGAAAAGTTGAGCATGATTATGACGCTGCACGATATCGGTTTCAGCTCGGCAGAAGTAGAAACATACATGCGCCTTCTGCTCGACGGCAAAAGCATGGACAAGAAACAGCTGGAAATGCTCAATCAGAAAAGAGATGCTATTTTGGACCGAATTCATTTTCGGGAAAAACAGCTGGAACGACTGGATTATCTCCGTTATGAAATCAACAGAAATTTGAAGAAATAAAAGGTGATAAAAATGAAAACAAGATTTTTGGGAAAAGACAAGCTGGAAGTATCATCAATAGGCCTCGGCTGCATGGGCTTTACGCAGAGCTATCCGCCGTACCTGCCGAAAGACGAAGCGATAAGCGTAATCCGTCAGGCAGTGGAAGCGGGCGTAACTTTTTTTGATACGGCAGAAGTATACGGACCGTATACGAATGAAGAACTCGTCGGTGAAGCACTGGAGCCGTATCGCGATAAAGTCGTTATTGCGACGAAATTCGGCTATGATATCGAAAACAATAAAATGGATGCAGCGGGCAGACCGATTGCGCTTTCAAGCAATCCGAAAGTAATCCGCAGAGCGGTGGAAGGCTCACTCAAGCGGCTCAGAACGGACCATATCGACTTATATTATCAGCACCGCGTCGACCCGGATACACCGATTGAAGAAGTGGCGCAGACGGTGCAGGATTTAATCAAAGAAGGCAAGGTTCTGCACTGGGGACTGTCCGAAGCAAGTGCGGCGACGGTGCGCAGAGCGCATGCCGTATGTCCTTTGACTGCCGTGCAGAGTGAATATTCCATGTGGTACCGCAATGTGGAAAAGGAACTTTTGCCGACGCTGGAAGAACTGGGTATCGGTTTTGTGCCGTTCAGCCCGCTCGGTAAAGCTGTACTTACCGGTCGTTTCAATAAAGATACGAAATTTGACAAGACGGATTTCCGCAGTCAGATACCGCGCTTCAATCCGGAAAATCTGGCGCATAATATGGAACTTGTATCATATGTAGAGGATTTGGCAGAAGCGAAAAACGCGACACCGGCGCAGATTGCACTCGGCTGGCTGCTGGCGCAGAAACCGTGGATTGTGCCTATTCCGGGAACGAAGAAAATTTCGCGCGTGCAGGAAAATATCGGCGGTACAGATGTAGAGTTTACGCCGGAAGAACTTATGAAAATCAGAGAAAAACTCAATTCCATTGATATTATTGGCGCGCGTTATCCGGAAGAACAGGAAAAACTGACAGGCAGATAATGATATTGACTTTGAGTGTACTTAATGGTGTATGCTGAAGAAAAACTTTTAAAGAAGGTAATATTATGGATAGAACGAAAACAGCAGAAAAAATCGGTGCTAAATTTTTCAATCAGGAATTTTATGCTGAAAACAATAACGCAGATGAAGAATTTAAAGCGATAGCGCAAAATTTCATCTGCGGCGATACACTGGCAAGAGATGTACTCACGGATAAAGCGAAAATGCTCGTTATCTTAACGGCGCTTACGACGGTGCAGACGTTAAAACCGCTGGCTAAATATACAAAGGCGGCTTTAAATGCGGGAGCTTCGCCGGAGGAAATAACGGAAACGCTGTATCAATGCGCTCCGTATATCGGTATCTCCCGCGTGGAAGCTGCGCTTGAGGCAGTGAACGGCGTATTTGCCCAGGAAAATATAGCCTATCCGCTCAAAGGACAGGCAAGCGTTGATGAAACGACGCGCTTTGCTAAAGGTCTTGCCGTGCAGCAGCAGATTTTCGGTGCGGATAATATAAATAATATGAGAGTTAATGCACCGGCTGAATTGAAGCATATTCAGGATTATTTATCGGCATACTGCTTCGGCGATTATTACACGCGGGGCACGCTCGATTTGAAAATGCGCGAGCTGATTACGTTCAGTGCGATAATCTGTCTGGGCGGCTGTGAACCGCAGGCAAAAGCTCATGCCGGTGCCAATATAAGCGTCGGCAATACGAAGGAAATGCTCATTGAAGCGGCGACCCAATGCCTGCCGTTTATCGGTTTTCCGCGCACGCTGAATGCAATCGGCTGTATCAGCGCCGTCTGCAAATAAATCATGCTTATTGTGCTAGTAAAACATCGAACGAATATAAAGTATTATACTGCTTTGATGAACTAGCTGATACAACAAGAAAATTTTGATTTAAGTATGTCATGGAGAAAGGGAGAATTATAATGCGCAGTGTGAATTTCAGAATTGTTGTGGATATTATGCTTATAACAGCCTTGCTTTTATCCATGGCATATTTATTAATCGGCATAGACAATCATGAATGGGTAGGAACAGCGTTTTTCGTTTTGTTCTTCGTTCATGTGTATTTGAACCGCAAATGGTTTCTGAGCATATTTAAGGGAAAATATTCAGCGGTGCGCGTTTTTCGCACGGGACTTAATCTGGTCATATTTATTTTAATGCTGGGACTTATGTTTAGCGGCATGATTTTCGCCACTTATACGCCGAATTTTATCAAGACGGCCGACAGTATATATTTGGCGGGGCAGTTGCATATGCTATGTTCATATTGGTGCTTTGTTTTGCTGTCTGTGCATTTGGGCATAAATTTAAGTATGTTTTCCGGTGCAATTATAAAAAAATCCGTTTATCAGGATATTTTCCATTTTATTGGCATAATAGCGGTTTTTTGGGGCGTATTTGCCTTTATGCGGCAGAAAATACTGTCATATATGTTTTTACAGCAGCATTTTGTCGATTTTAGCGGCTCGTCGCTAATCGGTTTTTGTATTGATTATATTGCCATGATGAGTTTTTTTGCCTTAATCGGTTACAGTATCATGCGTGTATTTTCCAGAGTATCTGTCTGTAAAGTAAACAGGCAGATGAAAGTGAAGGGCGGTATGGAATGATGAAAAAGTGGATAGGACTAATCTGTTCCGTTCTGATGGTATTTTCCCTGACTGCATGCAGTGCGCAAGTAAATGAGAGTGAGAAAAATGTAAGTGAAAATACTTCGGCGGCAGCGGCGGAAAATGAAACGGCAGCGCAAGAAGGTACTGTCGAACAGGAAGGAAGTAATGAAAAAATGAACAGACAGATTAAAGTTACCGGTGCAAACGGCGAAACAATCGTATTTGAACTGAATAATACTCCGGCGGCGGAAGGACTGTACAATCAGCTGCCGCTCACGGTGGAAGTGGAAAATTTCAGCAATAACGAAAAAATTTTTTATCCGGCAAATGAATTGAGCACAAAAGATACGCCGCTGGCGCGCTCCGGCGTCGGTACGCTTGCCTATTATGCGCCGTGGGGCAATGTCGTAATGTTTTACAGAGATTTCAGCTCCAACAGCAGTCTGTACAGACTCGGTCAGGCAGTATCAGGCGGAGAGCTGATTGGCGAGCTGTCAGGTACGATTACCGTGGAAAAAGTTGAGTAAAGAGTGAGGTAATATGAATAGACGGGAATTTATCAAAGTCGGCGGAGCCGGTTTATTTACATTATTTTTAAGCGGCTGCGGTTTGTCCATGTTTTCAGGTGAAAATGCGGACAATGCCAAAGCTAATGCAGTATCGGAAGGTGGAAACATGAAAATCGTCGTAATAACGGGGAGCCCGCATCGAAACGGTACATCGGCGCTTCTGACGGACAAATTTATTGAAGGGGCGCAAAGCGCGGGGCATGAAGTATACCGCTTTAATTCGGCATTTGAAGAAACGCATCCGTGTCTTGCCTGCGGCCGTTGCGGCAGAGACGGAGCGTGCATTCAAAATGATGCGATTGAAAAGAATTTAATGCCGCAGCTTTTAGAAGCTGACCTTATTGTATTGATTACACCGCTTTATTATTACGGCATGTCCACGCAGATAAAAACAGTAATCGACCGTTTTTATGCACGCATGGACAAATTGCGCAATAAAAAATCCATTTTGATGGCGACGGCATGGAACAGCGCTGATTGGACAATGACTTCGCTTGTAGACCATTATGAATCGCTGGTGCAGTATCTGAAATGGCAGGATGTGGGAAAAGTTCTGGCTGTCGGCTGCGGCTACCGCTCTGCTATAGAGCGCAGCGAATTTCCTAATCAGGCTTATCAGATGGGAGCAAGTTTATAATATAATCTCTTGTGCTAGTAAAACATTCAGCCTATAACCGGCAGGATAATAGTTTATATTCGTTTGATATTGTCACTTAACCGCACTAAATATAAATTATTATTCTGCTTTAGAATATCGACTAATACAATGGATAATAATATGTTGGAGAAGGGGTAAGGAAAATGAAAATAGCAGTGATAACGGGCAGTCCGCATAAGGACGGAACAACGGCGCTTTTGGCGGAACGATTTATTGAAGGAGCGCAAAGTGTGGGCCATGAAGTATACCGTTTCAATGCGGCGTTTGAAGACATTCATCCGTGTCTGGGCTGCGACAGATGCGGCATGGACGGCGACTGCATTCAAAATGACGCTATCCAGAATACACTTATGCCGCAGCTGTTGCAGGCGGATTTGATAGCACTCGTTACGCCGGTGTATTTTTTTGCGATGACGGCACAGATTAAGACGATAGTTGACCGTTTCTATTCACGCACGGGCAGACTGCACGGCAAAAAATCGGTGCTTTTAACGGCGGCAGGCAGTGATACGGATTTAACCATGCGGGCGATTGCGAGCCATTATGATACATTGGTGCGGTATATGGAATGGGACGACAGCGGCAGAGTATTAGCGCCCGGCTGTCCGACAAGAGATGTGATAGAAAAAACGGATTATCCTAATCAGGCGTATAATCTTGGTGCAAATTTATGACATGAAAAAAGAGAAGCATATAAATGCTTCTCTTTTTGTTTATATGATATGTGATTAAAATAGAAGGCTTAATTAGCAGTGCTCGATAGTCGAACCGAGATATTTGTTGACGATTTCCACTGCGCAGTAGTCGCCGCACATGGAGCATGCGGTCGTACCTTCCGGATTGCGGGAGGCGCGTTTTTCGCGGGCTGTCTGCGGGTCGATGGCGAGATTGAGCTGAGCTTCCCAGTCGAGCTGTTTGCGGGCTTTTGCCATTTGCAAATCCCAATCTTTAGCACCCGGTACGCCTTTGACGATATCAGCGGCATGAGCGGCGATGCGTGTTACGATTACGCCGTCTTTTACGTCCTGATTATTCGGCAGGGCAAGATGTTCAGCCGGAGTTACATAGCAGAGGAAATCAGCACCGTTAGCGGCAGCCATTGTTCCGCCGATAGCGGCCGTGATATGGTCATATCCCGGCGCAACATCTGTTACGAGCGGGCCGAGTACATAAAACGGAGCATTATGGCAGAGGCTTTTCTGCAATTTCATATTAGTGGCAATCTGGTCAAACGGCACGTGGCCCGGGCCTTCCACCATTACCTGAACGCCTCTGTCCCAGGCGCGTTTTACGAGTCCGCCGAGATTTAGGAGCTCCTGAATTTGCGCATGGTCGGTAGCGTCGGCAAGGCAGCCTGGACGCAGACCGTCGCCGAGACTCATGGTTACGTCGTATTTGGCGCAGATATCGAGGATATCGTCATAGCGTTCATAAAGCGGATTGTTCTTTTCGTTGTAGAGCATCCAGCCGGTGATAAACGAACCGCCGCGGCTGACAACGTCCATATAGCGGCCTTCGGCGCGCATGCGGTTGATGACGTCCATCGTAACGCCGCAGTGAATGGTCATGAAGTCAGCGCCGTCTTTAGCCTGTTTTTCGATTGTGTGAAGCAGGTCGTCTTCCGTCATTTTGACAACGGCACCGCGTTCTTTAATGGCTGTAACAGTTGCCTGATAAATCGGCACTGTGCCGACCATGACAGTGGAATTATCCAAAATGGCGCGGCGAGAAGCGTCGATATTGTTGCCCGTACTTAAGTCCATTACGGAATGAGCACCGGCAGCTATGGCGATATTGAGTTTTTCAATTTCCGGTTCCGGGTCGGGAAAGGCGCTCGATGTGCCGATGTTGGCATTTACTTTCGTGCAAAGGCCTTCACCTACGCCGTACGGATGCAGATTTTTATGGTTGATATTGGCACAGATGGCAATTGTTCCGTTAGCTACACGTTCTTTCAGAACATTGATATCCATTTTTTCTTCCTGTGCCACGATTTTCATTTCATCAGTGATTTTGCCGGCTCTGGCAGCCTGCATTTGCGTCATTGTCATGAGATGTCCTCCTAAAAAATTAATGTATGTAGGGAAAATAAAAAGCCGGTCTGCAAGTCGCAAACCGGCTGTGATTTCCGTTTGCCACTTCCCTACGCTGGTATTAGCCATGTCAGGTTCTAAGGGTCAGTTTCTAACTTCTCAACCGTACGGTTCCCCTAGTGGTTTTTTAATAGTGTATATATGTGTTGTTATTATTATAAGCCTAAATCATTTTTTTAACAAGAGCTTAATTAAAATTTAGCGTCATGCAGCCAAACATAGCGTTCGTCTTCGCAGCGGTCCGTCTGGAGCCAAGGATTGCCGTCGAGGTGGCGTATCATCCAGCAGGTATACATCTGGTAGCCAGGAGCTACTGCCTGCGGATGGAGTTCGCCGCCAGGGATAGCGGAGAAGCTGCCGTCCGTGCTCTTGAATACCTGGTCGCCGACGAAGCTTGCGCCGAATCCTTCCGGATGGTCGAATTTGAAGTAATACGTTTCAGGCTGCGGATGTCTGTGCGGCAGATAACCGGACCAGTTGCCGCGGTCGTTCAATACTTCGCCGAGAACCATGTTGGAGTACGGAGCGATGTCGTGGTCGAAGATAGTGTTTACACGGCGTTTTGCCACGTTGCCGAATTTGCCTACGCAGGAATATCCCCAAGGAGCATCTTCCGGAGCGTACAGTTTAGCAGGGAACTGTTTGTCGTTTTTCGTGCACTGAACGAGAATTTCAGCGTCAGCATCTGCTTTTACGATGACTTTCGTACCGCCGCATACATGAACGCACCAAGGTCCTTCAGTGAATACGTCTTTTCTCGTTACAGCTTTTTCCTGTCCGTCGAAAATGTATGTGATTTTGCCGGAAAGAAGCAGTACGGCAACTTCTTCGCCTTCACGGCAGAATGTTCTTTCTTCGCCGGCTTTCATTTTGTAGACGCGGATGTCCATCAGCATATCGCTGTATTCGTTGTCGTAAGTAGTGAGAATTTTTTCGCCGGAAGCGTCAAATTCAGGATAACCAAAAACTTTTTTAGTCATGAAAAACCTCTCCTTTATATAATGAAAATGAATGTATATGATTTAGCGTTTATTTATCTTTATGATTGTATTATAAACCAAAAAATACCAAACGTAAATATTAAATACGAAATTTTGGATATATTTTTTGTATTTTTTTATTATATTTTGATTAAGTTTTAAGAGTTATGTAATGATTTTTTGGTAAAATAAAAACCGCTCCGATTTTCACCGGGCGGCTTATGATAGGATTTTGATTTTAAATTATGCTTCTGTTTTCTGATGCGTTTTAATGTAATCAATGATTAAGTCGGCAGCTTTTTCCAGAGAAATCTGGCTGGTGTTAATCATCATATGGAAATGTTTCGGGTCGCCCCATTTTTCACCTGTGTAGTAAGCGTAATATTTTTCACGGTTTTTGGCTTCTTTGTCCAGGTCAGCTAAAGAGTGGCTGCCGTAATGGTCTTTGGCGCGGGCGGCGCGGAATTCGTCATCGGCATAGATGAAGAAGAAAAATGTGTTCGGTACATCTTTTAAAATGAAATCGGCGCATCTGCCCAAAAATACTGCCTTGCCTTTTTGCGCAAGTTTGAGCATGGCAACAGCCTGCTGACGATACATTTTATTGAAATACGGAATTCGTTCAAAAGCAAAATCGCCGAGATTGCCGAGCTGATTTTGCGGCAGGTCGTACGAGTCTTTGAGAAGTTCGTCGACATCAATATCGTAGCCTTCCTGCTGGCTGAGTTTTTCAGCCGCCATTTGAACGATGGTGCGGTCATAGCGGTGAAAACCGAGTTTTTTGGCTAAGATAGAAGAAACTTCTCGGCCGCCGCTGCCGTATTGTCGAATGATTACAATATTTGTATTGTCTTTCATAGTAAACTCCTTCCTGTAGAAAAGCTTGATTGAACTACCAAACTGCTATCATCATACTACAATCCAAGTAGTCATACAAGAAGGAGAAAAATAGATGTAATTATTTCAACTGTTTATACAAATTGACAATTTCCACAACCATATCTTTCATGATATACGTGGTCATCAAATAATCCTGTGCATGAGAGATAAGCACATTGAAGGAAAGTTTTTCGCCGTTGGCTTCGCGTGTTAAAAGCTCCTGTGTCTGCAATTCGTGCGCTTTTTGCAGCTGCGGCGCAGCTTTGTCGATTTGTTCGCGCGCCTTGTCGAATTTTCCTTCGTGGGCAAATTTCAGTGCTTTTTGCAGTTCAGCTTTAGCGTCGCCTGCCAGAGAGATGATATCAAATGCGATTTTTTCAGTGTTCATTGTAATCAACCTTTCATAAAATTATTTTGTTTCATTGCGGAATTTGCGTTCAATTTCTTCAATGGACAAATGCTTCGTTTCCGGCATGGAGGTTCTGACGAAAATCAGCGAGCAAATGCACAGCGCGCCGAAAATGAAGAAGGTGTTGGAAATGCCTACAATGCCGAGCAGTATCGGGAAAACCAAAGTTACGATAAAGTTCGTGCACCATAAGCACAGAATAGTCAGACCCATGCAGGTGGAGCGCATTCTTGTCGGGAAAATTTCGGAAATCATCAGCCATGTAGCAGGAGAAACGCATGACTGCTGGAAGCCTAAGAAAATTACGGTGAGTGTCAAAATGAAATACGGCAGAAGCGGTGAACCTTCGAGTGTGGAGGAAATTACGCCGATGAGGATATTGGCGGTGAGTACGCCGCAAAGACCGATGGTGAGCATAGTACGGCGGCCGATTTTGCCGACGATATACAGACTAAACAGAGCACCGGCTACGGAAATAAGACCGTTGCCGATATTGCCGACAAGTGCAGCATCGGTGCTGAACCCGGAGTGCGTGAGAATTTGCGAGCCGTAAAACATGATGCTGTTCACGCCCGTTACCTGCTGTGTAACGGCTAAAGCGATGCCGAGGAAGAAGATGCGTTTCATCCACGGTTCGGTAAAATCTTTGAAAGAAAGATTTTTGGCGGCACTTTGTTCTGCCAGTACGTCTTTGATACTGTTTAATTCGGCAATCGCCTGAGCCTGCGTTTCATGCGTGCATTTTAAAACTTCAAGCGCTTCCGAAATACGGCCTTTGGCAACGAGATAACGCGGAGATTCCTTAGCGATTAACATGCTTAAAAACAGTAAAACGGCAGGGATTAAAGTAACGGCCAGAATATAGCGCCATACGTGCGGGTCATGACCGAGATTGATGGCGATGATGGCATTGACAATATAAGCGAGAAATTGTCCGAAAACAACGACAAGGTCCATCAAGCCTACCATGCGTCCGCGATACTGGCTGGTGGCGATTTCCGCCAGATAACCCGGTACAATGGTGGAAGAACCGCCGACAGCAAGACCCAGGAAAAAGCGGCAGACAATCATCATTTGTGCGTTTATGGAAAGTACGCAGCCGAGGCTGGCTAAAAAGAACAGTATGGATAAATAAGAAAGTGTGGTTTTTCTGCCGTAAGCATCAGAAAGGCGGCCGGAAAGAAACGAACCGATGGCGGCGCCGATACAGATGGCACTGCCGACAAGACCTTCCAGCGCCGGTGTCAAGTTCAACTGGTCGGGACGGGCCATATAAGGCAGAGCACCGTTGATAACACCGGTGTCGTAACCGAATAATAAAGAGCCGAATGTAGCAAGCAGCCCCATGAAAACCATAGTCCGCTTGGCGTTAGGATTTATTTGTTCCGCAGTCATAAAATATCCTCCTCTAAAAAATAATAATATTATAAATATTAAATTTATTAGTTTGGTGCAATGTAATTGCACCAGGTACTTTTTCTTTGTTGAGCAAAGAAGAAGTACCCAAAAAGAAACTCTTAAGTTCGCGCACTGCTAAAATATTTTCACTTTAAGAAAACAATTTTTTAACTCTAACGTTCAAAAACTCGCTTCGCTCAAACATTTGAACTAAAAACAGAGTTAAAAAATTGTTTTCTTAATAGCTAAAGCTACCGTGAAAATATTCAACGCAGACAAAAATTTAGTATGACTAGCTAATTACAGTATCAACAGCTCAAATTAGGTTCCTGCTGGAAATAGAAGGCACGAGCCAAATTCCAAATGTTTCGAACCGTTGTACTGTATGTTCATAAAGAAAAGTTGCGAAGGCTTGCCCAGTGCAGCGAAAGCGAAACGTTAAAAGATTTTTTCTTTTTGGTTCGTTTTTCTTTTAATCTCAAAAGAAAAATGAACAATAAAATTATTTATATTCAACCCATGTTGCACCGTTGTCGGCGGAACGGACGCAGTTTTCCACCCAGCGGACGCCTTCTACACCGGCGTGAATGTTCGGATACCAGAAGTCGACTGTTTCACCTTTGTCGGCTGCTACCATAGCCTGAGCAAAGCGGCTGTAGAGATTGCTCCATGCTTCAAATAATCCTTCCGGATGACCGCCGCCGATTCTGTCATCAGCAAGAGCCGACGGAGCAAGGTATCCCATACCGCGTTCGAGGATGCGTACCGGTTCGCCCTGAACTTCAAAAGTCAGTTGATTAGGACGTTCATCCCACCATTCGATGGAAGCTTTTTCACCGATGATGCGTACTTTCTGACCGTGCATGGAACCGCAGTTTACGCAGGAGGACCAGACATAACCGATAGCGCCGTTGTCGTATTCCATGATAGTCATGGCGTTGTCTTCGAGCGGAGCGCGCGATTCAACGAAAGACTGGCGGGAACACATGAGACGTTTGATTTTCATGTCAGGGCAGATTACTTCGGACAGATAGAGCGGATGTGTGCCGACATCGCCGAGTACATAGGACGGACCGGCCATTTTCGGATTTACGCGCCATTTGGTGGAAGCTGTATTTTTTTCTACGGCAACATTATGGAAACCGTGAGCGAACTGAAGCTGAATGATGCGGATTTTGCCGAGTTTGCCTTCTGCTACGAGCTGGCGGGCTTCTTCAATCACTTGATGACCGGCATAGCCGTAAGTAATACCGACCACTTTATTTTGTTTTTTAGCGAGAGCTTCCAATTCTTCGGCTTCTTTTGTCGTGAAGCAGAGCGGTTTTTCGCAAACAACGTGCAGTCCTGCTTCCAGAGCCGCTTTAGTGATTTCGTAATGAGTACCGTTCGGTGTAGCGATGGATACGGCCTGAATGCCGTCGGCGCGTTTTGCTTCTTCGGCGAACATGGTTTTATAATCAGGATAAAGGCGGTCTTCAGCTATATGCAGTTCTTTACCGAATGCTTTGCCACGTTCCGGATTGATATCGAAAGCGCCGGCAACGAGCTGGAAGTTAAAATCTCTGAGAGCTGCGGAGCGGTGAATATAGCCGATTTGGCTGCCGATACCGCCGCCGACCATAGCCCAGCGAATTGGATTTTCAATTTTTCTTTGTCCGTAATACATGATAAAAACATCCTTTCATTTTTCGTATTGTTCATTTGTGATTTTATTTGTTGTAGATTAAATTCTTTGTTCTTACAGTTAATATTATATAAAATTTTGAGAAAATTACCTTTAATATACTGCACAAGTTATGGGTATCTTTTGTTAATAAATGAATGTATTTGCTGATTTTATAAAGAAAAATTTATATGTACTATAAAATTCTGCATAATAGAAAGTGCTGTTCGGCGCAATATAAGATAAAG
>DCFC01000001.1:0-26829 GCA_002314325.1 Megamonas hypermegale | reverse complement strand
CAAGAGCTATCTTAAAAGTGCCTGAGTTCGTAGCCCACTAGAGATTTTCACTTTAAAAAGAAAAATTTTTAGCTATAACGTTTAAAAACTCGCTACGCTCAAACATTTAAACTAAAACCATATCTAAAAATTTTTCTTTTTAATAGCTTACGCTACCGTGAAAATCTCAAAAGTGTAATAAAGTTTTAGCATGATTAGCAAACTTCGGTAGTAACAGCTCAATTTGAGTTTCTGCTGGAACTGGAAGGCATGAGCCAAATTCCAAACGTTTCGAGCCCGTTGTACCGTTTGTTTTTTTAGAAGAGCTACGAGGGCCCGCCCAGTGCAGCGTCAGCGAAACGTTAAAAGTTTCTTTTTGGTTCGTTTTTCTTTGCGTCAAAGAAAAATGAACATAAACTAACTTTTTATGATTGATGGCGGTTGCCGCGCAGTTCTTTAAGGTAGAAATTGCGGTAGCGGATTGGTGTTATGCCGATGATTTTGGTGAAGGAATTTATAAAATAATTAGCGTTGTCGTAACCGACCATAGTGGCAATCTGGGTGGCGGATAAATCGGTGGAGATGAGCAGTGTCTGGGCAAGGCCTATGCGCCGTTTTATGACGTACTGCATGGGCGTGATGCCGAGTGATTTTTTGAATAAATGCGATATATAGGAATTGGAACAGCCCAGATGGTCGGCTACTTTGTTAATGGAAATATCTTCGGTGAAATGTTCGTCAAGATAATTTAAAATGCGGTTCATGAACTGTTTGTCTTTTTCGATATTATTTTCGTAATCAGTGAAAGACGATAGGGAAGTGGCGATGATGATGAATGAGGTGCACAGAAGCTGTGAAGTCAGATTGCTGTGTTCATTCAGCTTGCCGAGTGTGTACATCTGCTCGCAAAGTTCCTTGAGCGTGGCAAACATATTGCCGGATTGGCGCACGTAGGCTTCATTTGCTGCTATTAAATGATTGTAGGGAAGATTTTTCAGGTTCAGATTGGTCAGACCGATGCAGTAATCGCCGATTTCCGTATCGGAAGCGGAAGAAACTTCGTGCAGGTCGCCTTGATTGTAAAAAGCGATATCGCCTTCATGCAGTGTGTATTTTTTGTTGTTTATCATATATGTACCGCTGCCCTTGTAGACGAGGACTATTTCGCAGACGGTATCGTGTTTGTGTAGCGGCCGTTCGATTTTATTGCGGCCGCATTCCTGTCTGTTGATATAGACCATGGTAGGCAGGATGCCGTTTTTGAATACGAGATTTAATTGCTGATTGGTGGTTGTTTTAAGCAATGATGCTCCTCCTCATAAATATTGTTCATAGTACAAGAAAAAGGATATCAAACAGAGTGAAATATTTGATATCCTGAAAGAGGGTGCAATCTATTTATTATTTATCGAGTAATTCGTGTTTAATGCGTTCGAGTGCCAACGGAGCCTGCTGGTCCATTTTTTCCGGGAAGCCGAAGTACGATACGCAGGCAATGTTGTCACCGCCTACTTTCGGTGCATCCGGTTTTAATTGTTTATTGGCAAAATTCATTTCGCGCAGTGTTTCGAAAATGCCGTCAAAATCAACTTCGCCTTCGCCCATAGCAAGGTGCTGGTGAATTGTAGCGTCAGCTCTGCTGCGTGCATTCAAAAACGGCGGATTTAAGATATAACGGCAATCGAGCGTCTGATTGAATGTATCAGCAAATAAAACGTGCGTCAGTTCATCGCCGGCATAGCGGAGCATGGAGCGGACATCGCCTTTGCCCTGGTCATAGAAGAAGCCGTGCGGTGAGGAATATACGTAGCCGAGATTTTTGGAGCGGAACGATTTTACCATGTCGCATGTTTCATTATTCAATTCGCAGAAATCGTACGGATGGGACTGGATTTCCACGCGCAGACCTTCGCGTTCAATAATCGGCAGCAGTTCTTCCATGGAGCGGAACCACATGCCATTGCAGATTTCCTGCTGATTAGGGTCGCCGGAAAGTTCCGTATTGATTACAGGAACGCCCATATTTACAGCGATTTCAATCAGTTTTTTCCAGTTGGCAACAGCGTGCTGGCGCTGTTCTTCCGTCGGGCCGGACCAGCGGTATACACAGATAAAGGAAGAAATTTCCACGCCCGTTTCTTTCAGGGCTTTTCTGTATTCATCTTCACATTCTTTGGAAAACAGGGGATGTTTATAGAATGGATTGATGCGCGGATGCGGGGACTGTTCGATGTATTTGTAACCCCAGTCGGCAACTTTATGCACCATGTCATTGATGCTCATCTGTTTTGCCAAAACATCGACGTCAAATGCGATTTTCATAAAAATAACCTCCTCAATTTATTAAATTTCATAGCCTACGCTTTTTAAATACGTAACGCTTTCCTTCACATCTCTAAGACTTGTAGCCACATTGCGCGGGTCGCGTTCCTGTTCGATTGTTATATAGCCGCTGTAGCCGATTTCTTCGAGTGTCTTTTTAATAGCGGGATAATCGAGGCAGCCTTTGCCGATTGGGCACATGGAACCTTTGCCGCAGCCTTCGAAGAAGCGGATATGCTCCGACAGAACCTGTTTGTATACAGTTTCGTTCACATCTTTGAAATGAACGTAATCGAGGCGGTCGGCGCATTTTTTGAGCCATTGGCTCGGGTTCATGCCGGAATAATACAGATGGCCTGTATCAAGACAAAGACCAGCGATTTCATATGGAATATCGCGCATAACGGCTTCGATTTCGTCAGCGAACTCGATGTAGCCGCCGGCATGAGGATGGATTACGGGACGCACGCCGTATTCAGCCGCTTTTTTGCAGATGCCGATGATATGTTCTATCATTTTATCCCATTCATCTTTAGAAAGGCGCGGTGCTCTGTCGCTGTGACCGGCGGCGTAGTCGCGTTCGTCGTGTCCCCAGTCCATAATCGTCATGTACGGAGTCGGGAAATGTTGTCCTTCGTGCACCGGCAACGGCGGCAGTTTCGTAATCAGTGAGCAGATATCTTCCGTCTGGCGCATGATATTTTTATAGTTATCTTCACTCACTAAATCGTCAAAAATTGTTCCGGCAACGATGGCGAGATTGTTTTTGGCAAGTTCGGCGGAAACAAGGTCAATATCAATCGGCAGATAGCCGTACGGTCCGAGTTCGATAGCTCTGTAGCCGGCAAGTCCTGCTTCTTTCAAAACGGTCTGCCATTTCGGCAGATACGGATTTTTTACATCATCGACGCCCCAGCAGCACGGTGCGCCGCATATATTCATAGTCATGGTTTATTCCTCCCGATAAATTGCTTTCTATGTATATTATAAGAATTTCTGTCTTAAAATACCTTTAATATTCTGTAAAAATTGAAATAAATAAATATTGATGTTTAAAGCTTACATGATAAATTTCATGCCAAAACTATAAAATCCTGCATAACAGAAAAAGGATATACCGAAAATATTCAGGTATATCCTTTATTGCATTCAAATATGGTGCGACTGGCGTGAGTCGAACACATGAATATTTATTTTCCGAATAAATCACTATGACTGCCGGTTCTGGTCAATGTCAGTACTAATACATCATCTTCAATGCGATAAATAAGCAGCCAATCTGGAAGGATATGACATTCACGATGTCCTACCCAGTTTCCGGTAAGTGCATGGTCTTTGTTTTTTTCAGGAAGTGTCTTACCCATAGCCAGAGCTGCAACAATATCCTTTAACAGACCGATTTTTAATCCGCGCTTGACTGCCAGTTTATAGTCCTTTTTGAATTGTGTTGTGGTTTTGACAATATACTTTGTTTTTGTCATTTTTCCAAATCCGCAAACAGCTCATTCAGATTGGTATAGCCTTTCACGGATGGGTCCTTTGCAATCCTTTCTGCTTCCAACATGGCGGCAATCGTTTCCTTGTTGGGCTGATTTAGAGAAATGTTAAAGGGTATTCTGCCTTCCCGGAGAGACTGGCGGACAAAGATATTGAACGCAGTGGAAAGGTTCATTCCCAGTTCGTTGAACAATGCGTCAGCCTGTGCTTTGAGGTCAGCGTCCATTCGAATACTGATATTTGTAGTAGAGCCAGCCATAAAATCATCTCCTTTCGTGCTATTAATTATATTATATTTTATTTGCACGAAGAAAACAATATAATGTATAAAAATTTAACTATAATTTCGTTATTTGTATTTAATAAAACATAAAAAAGGAATGTAGCGATATTGGCTACATTCCTTTGTTTTTATATTTGTGGTGCGACTGGCGTGAGTCGAACACGCGACCCTTCGCTTAGGAGGCGAATGCTCTATCCGTCTGAGCTACAGCCGCAAAGCAACTAAGCTAAATTCTAGCACAATTATAATCATGTGGCAACTTTAATTATTAATCGGCGCACCGATGGGGCCGACTGAGCCGATTGGATTGGCAACGCCGGTTGCTGCCGGTGAAGTTGCAGTTGCTGCTACCGGCGCTGACGCACTGGTTGCTGTGCTGGCTGCCGGTGCGGCGGTTTTGGCCGTATTATTGGCCGAAACAGGATTGTTCAGCTGATAGCGGAATACCCACGACGGATTTTTCGCTGCGTATTCTTTTATTTTGCCGAATTCCACGTCTTCCGTGCTTTCAGGAATGATGGAATGAATTCCTTCCACGCTGGCAGTCTGGTCAATCCAGCCTGTTTGAGCAGACCAGAAATGATATTTTAAAGTCTGCGCCGTCAAGGATTTGACATTGTACTGCTTTTTCATGAACTGAATGGAAGAAACGTTGCCGCTACTGTCTTTGTTTTCCTGCCAAATCCAGACGAAGATATCGTTGTTTATCTGGCGCATGGTGGCCGTATCAGCGGCACTGTCGCCGGAGGCGTTATCCCATAAAGTGAGCCAGCGTTCTTTGGAAATGAGTCTGCCGCCTTCACCTTTATTGAATACACGGTCGACAATCATCGCATAGAATTTTTCGTCGAATGATTGGGAATTGATGTCTTTGATGACCGGGTTGGTGTATTTCAGGGTGTAAAGAGCTGTACCGTCTTTATCATAGAAAATTTCTTCCATGTAGCGCAGTGTACGTTCCTGCGGATTGATTTGGATGCGGGCGAGACTGTAGCTCAGTTTATTCGGGTCGTCAATCGGCAGCTTCATATTGCTGATTGCTTCAGCGGCACCGCCCGGTGCATAGCCGGTTTTTATCCAGTCCTCAATGCAGGTCGGAATGTTTTTCTGACTGGATACAGTTGTGATACGGGTCATGGAGAAATATTTACTGTATTTGTCATCGGAACTAATCCAGTACCATTCGGAGTCGTCAGCAAAGGAGACGGAAGAGTGAATTAAGCTGAAAACCATTAAAACAGCCAAACAGATTACACTTTTCAATAATCGCATAAAAGCACCTTCATTCACAAAATTAGTCTAAAGTCGCTTATCCATAAATGGAATAAAGATAAGCGAAAATCACTTAATATTATTATATCAAAAACTATTTAATAAACAATAAAAAAAGCCCCTTTTGCAAGAGGCTTAATGAATTTTTAATTTTTATACCAGCGGGAATTTGATGGTAATCGTCGTCCCCTTATTTATTTTACTGGTAATAGTAAGCTGGGCGTGATGGTATTCGGCAATGTGTTTTACGATGGCAAGACCGAGCCCCGTTCCCTCCACATTGATTTGCGAGCGGGATTTATCGGCGCGGTAAAAGCGCTCGAATACGTGCGGCAGGTCCTCTTCGGAAATACCGATGCCCGTATCTTTGACGGATAGTGCAATATGCGTTGGTTTTCTTTTCAGGGAGATATTGACTTGTCCGTTCGGCTTGTTGTATTTTATGGCGTTTTCAATCAAATTGAATACGAGTTCGTCGATAAGCTGGCGTACAGCCGTTATTTCGCAGCCCGGCTCAGCGGAGAAATTGAGCTTTATCTGTTTTTTCAGTGCTTTATCGTTGAGATACAGTACGGTTTGCTTGCATACGGAGGCCAGATTTATCGGTTCTTTCATGAAGGAACTGTTTTTTTCATCCAGCTGCGATACTTTGATGATGTCCTGTACCAGATTGATTAGACGCTGTGCTTCCTTGTAGATTTTGCCGGCGAACAGCGGCACATCAGCAGGACGCACCATATTATTCTGCAACAGTTCGGCAAAGCCGGAAATGGAAGTGAGCGGCGTTTTCAGTTCGTGGGAAACATTGGCGGAAAATTCCTGGCGCATTTTTTCCGCCATGCGTTTTTCCGTGATATCGACGAACAGGATTACAGCGCCTTTTACTTTATCGTTTTTCGTTACAGGACTGGCGATAATCTGATACGTCTTGCTTCCCATCGGCAGATAGAATTCCTGCCGCTCGCCTTTCATGACGGACTGGGTTGCCTGGTATAAAGCATCGTTGTTTACTAAAGTAAACAGATTTTTGTCGATGTAATTGATTTTTCTATCGGCATTCAAAATCTCCAGTGCACTGAAATTGACTGAGAGAATTTTGTAGGAATGATTAATGAGAATTAGTCCTTCTTCAATATTGTTAATGATTGTTGTAAATTCACGTTGTTGGTTCTTTAATTTTTTCATTTGCTGTCTGATTTGTTCATTCTGATTTTCTAGTCGTAATAACATGGGATTTAGTTCTTCGTAAAGGTCGTTCATTATTGGATGCTCAAGATTGATGGCGTTTATCGGTGCAATTATATTGCGGGCCATACGGCGGGCCGCCAAAAGCGCTATGACGTAAATAGCGAGCATCATGGCGAATAAAATCGGCAGTGACCCGCGTAGCATATCGTAAGCGCTGATATTGGTGCGGGACAGGCGCAATATAGTGCCGTCGTTTAATTTAACCGCATAATAATACGTGTTGCTGCCGAGCGTGGTGGAAATACGGTAAGCTTCGCCGATGCCGATATCAAGCGCCGACTGGATTTCCGGACGCAATATATGATTTTCCATATGGGCGGCTTCGGCGCTGTTGTCAAACAGGATGTTGCCGTTGATGTCAATCCAGGTGATGCGCGTCTGTGTATGAGCATTGTGCAGAAGCTTCAGTGGGTCGCTTAGATTGTGATTGAATACGTAAGTCAAGTATACGGCTTCATCCTTGACTTCCTGTTTGGTATGCTCGAAAAATAAAGGATAGCACAGTGTGAGCGTGAGTATAAATGTGCAGACAACGGAAAGAGAGATGAGAAAGCACATGTAGTGGAAGATTTTCTTTTTCATATTCATGCGATTAGTCCACTATTTTATAACCGACACCGCGAATGGTCTCGATTAACTTGCTGGCAGGACCGAGTTTATGGCGCAGTGTTTTGATGTGTACGTCAACCGTCCGCGTTTCTGCCGCGTAATTGTAATCCCAGACTTCGTCCATGATTTTATCGCGGGAGATTACGATATTTTTGTTTTTCAGCAGGTAATACAGCAGTTCAAACTCTTTCAGTGTCAAAGTAACTTCGTCGTCGTTTACATATACTTTATGAAAATCGTAGTTCAATTTTAATAAACCGTTGCCGGCTGACAAATCGCTGCTGTCGGTAGCAGCGGCGGGCATTATTTTATTGCTGCGGCGCAGTACGGCTTTGATGCGGGCAATCAGCTCCATGACACCGAACGGTTTTGTTACATAATCGTCTGCTCCGCTGTCGAGCCCTGTGATTTTATCGTATTCACTGCCGCGGGCCGTCAGCATAATGGCCGGCAGATGTTCCGTCTGGGGATTTTGGCGCAGTTCGTTTAAGATGTCGATGCCGCTGATACCCGGCAGCATGATGTCCAGCAGTACCAAATCGGGCATATTGTCTTTCATGGCGGCGAAGAATTCTTCCGCATTTATAAATCCGTGCGCTTCAAATCCTGATGACTGCAAAGCGTAGATAACGAGTTCGCGGACGCTTTCATCGTCTTCGACACAGTAAATTTTTTTCATCAAATAAACACATCCTTCCAAAATAAATAGATATGATTTAGTTGCTGTACCGTTACAGCAACTGTAATTTTTTTCGAGAGGAGCAATAGGAACACCTCTTTAATATGTATAATTAGTATAAAAGTTTTTGATATTTATAACAATAATATAGCAGAATTTTTTACAAGATTTTTACCAAAAACTAAAGAAGCATTGTCTTACTGAACAGTAAAACAATGCTTCTTTAATATGCCCATAATGCCGTTATCTTTTATCTGCCTAGACCTGCGTGTGCAGGTGGGTATCCTGGACTTCAGTTTTGCTATTCGCTCGGAGACGATTCAGCATCCCTGGAATCACTTGCCAGATTCCCGTTTAATAAAGAGTAAGGTTAGACAATAATGAAAGACTTACGCACATTGCAGGCATATTCCGTTATCAACTGATAATATAATAGCATAAAGATGAAATCTATGCAAGGTTTTAACGGATATTGTATGTGGTATTCTGGGAGTATATAAACAGAAATAGCTTGCAGATAATAATGTCCTCAGTTAAAATAAATATAACGTTATTGATTAAAGAAGGGATTGTTTATGGAAAATAAATACAGTGTAGCCATTTCGTGCCATAGCGATTTAGGTTATTTAGAATACGATGAAAATACGAAAACGGCAGAAATCACGCTTGCCAACGATGAAGCCAAAAAACGTGTGGAAGAATTTTTACATACGGATTTGACGATACAGATACCGCATGAAACGCTGCATGATTTCACGACTGTTACGATTAAACCGCTGGAAAATCTGGACAGTCTGCAGCTGGCACTGACGCGTCTGTGGGAAACGACCGACGTGCATGTGGACTGGAGCCGTCCGGTGGATTATGTGAAAAACGGCATCCGCAGCTTGAAAGAGTTATAAGTAGAAATAGAACTGCCGCAAATAATTATGCGGCAGTTTTTTCGTTTTATAGATTGTAAGTATTTCTTTTAAGAAATATACCTGTTTTTTCTGCAACTACTTGACTGTTTTTTACAACATGTTGTCCGCGCAGGAACACATCCTCAATTCTAGAAGAAAGAGAGATACCTTCATATGGTGTATAATCAACATGCTGTATTTGATTTGCAGCTGTGATTTTTTCATTCACAGCAGGATTTAGGATTACAATATCGGCATCACTGCCAGGAGCGATAATTCCTTTTTTTGGATATATACCGTACAATTTAGCCGGATTTTCTGACAGGACACGACACATTGTTTCAAGCGTAATTCGTTTTTTTGTAACACCATACGAATAAATGAGATTTCCTCTGTGTTCTACTCCGGGTACACCACCAGGGATTTTCGTAAAATCGTTTTTGTCCCAATTTTTTTGAAACGTAGTAAAACTGCAATGGTCTGTGGATATGGTTTGAATAGTTCCGTTAGATAAACCTTTCCATAAGTATTTTTGGTCGTCTTTTGTTCGCAGTGGTGGTGCACATACATATTTAGAAGCCTCATTATAGGGCTGATTATAAAAATGATTATCCAATAGCAGATACTGCGGACAAGTTTCAACATATATTTTTTGTCCGCGTTTTCTTGCATTTGTAATTACATCGTATCCTTTTTTACAGGTGAGGTGCACAATAATTACAGGAATATCAATAATTTCAGCAATTGACAACAGACGATTGATTGCTTCAGCTTCAACAACATCAGGACGTGTTTTATAATGATTGGACACATCTTGACGAGATGAAACATTTTCTCTAAGAGCGGCAATAATGCCGTCATTTTCGCAATGAACACCGGCTATACCGTGAATTTGTTTTAACCTGTACAGTATTTGAAAGATTGTTTTATCATCTACCATGGTATCATAAGTCATATATAACTTAAAAGAAGTAATACCTTCATCTATCATTTTTTGAGTTTCCTGACAAATGGTAGAGTTCCATTCACTTATGGACATATGAAAACTGTAATCACAAGAACATTTTCCATCAGCTTTATTATGCCAGTTTTTTAGAGCTTGTGATAAACTTTCTCCGGGATATTGCGTAGCAAAATCTATTATCGTCGTAGTCCCGCCTTTTATGGCGGCTTTTGTGCCTGTAGCAAAATCATCAGCAGTTACGGTTCCAGCAACATGTAAATCAAAATGCGTATGAGCATCGACAAAACCGGGAAAAAGCAATTTACCAGATACATCAAAATTCACGGTATTGCTGTCTATCATATGTGATAAGGTATTTGTATTACCAACGGCTGTGATTTTTTCGTTTTCGATGAGAATATCGGCCAAAAAACAACCGCTACCAGAAACTACAGTTCCACCTGTTAAGAGCATTTTCATGAAGTATACCTCCTTTTATAGGGTAATTTCACATATAAAGCAGATTTTCTTTTAAGATTTTTTTAGAATAAGGTGTTTTATATAAACCGATTTTGGAAATAGGAAAATTATTTTCAACCATCATTTCTAAAGTTTTATAACCGTATACAACAGGGTCAATAACAGGAATATTTAATGCTTCTTTTATTTTTGTCTGCATATTCGTCATACCGGCACAGCCTAAAATCAAAACTTCAGCACCTTTGGCTATAGCTTTTTCACCAATTAGAATTGATTTATTAATAAATTTCTGTTTATCCTGCTCGACATCTAATACATTGGCATTCATACTTTCAATAGAAGCCAAGCGAGATGTAAGTCCGTATTGATTGACCATATCTTTCATCATAGGAACAGCTTTTTTTGAAGCTACTAATAGGCTGAATTTTTGTCCCATTAACAGAGAAACAGCCATAGAGGCTTCGGCAATACCGATGACGGGAACATTTGATATTTCCTTAATTGCATATAATCCGGGGTCTCCAAAACAGGAAATTAAAATTCCGTCAAAATGCTGACCGGATTTATTTAATTTATTAAGCAATCGTATTACAGCAAATGAAGCTAGATTGTAATCATAAAAAGATTCTAAAGACGGAGAGCCAAAATCAGGACAAATCGTAACGGTATCAATATTTTCGTCTTTGATATGTTCTATGGTAGAGCGGATATCATTTGTCATTTCAGGCGATGTATTCGGGTTAATTATTAATATTTTTTTCATAAGATAAATCCTTTTTTTCGTAGGAAAAATTCATTTTTAAATAAAAATAGTATAGAACTCCAGCGCCTATGCTGCCGATAACGTAGGAATTATTGAAGACAAATTCAAGCGAAGGAACGAACTTTCCAATTAAAATAATGATACTGGATAAAATAAAGATGGAAATTATTCCTACGTTCCAGCCTTTATAATAGTAATACTGACTGTTATTGTCCTCACGATAAAGGTCTACGAGATTGACTTTGCATCGATGTTCAATCAGATATGCAACGACGTATAATCCGGAAATAGGACCTAATAAAGCACCCAAAATACCGCATACATTGAAAATTAACGTATACGCACTGGATAAAGCATTCCATGGTTGAGCGAATAAAGCCAGTACGGCTGCTATGATAGCCGCTGCTTTATACGATATTTTTTTTGCAAATAAAGTAGATATAACGTTTGTAGGCGGAACCAGATTAGCTGCTACATTTGTAGTCAAGACAGCCATTATGATAAATACGGAGAAAATTATTACAATAAAAGGATTATTGAACTTACTTACCAATACTGCCGGTTCCCAGATTGCTTCATTGAATGCTAGAAAAGCTCCGCCGGTACCGCAAATGCCGACAAAGGAAATAAATGCTGTCATGATGGGAGCTGCCGTCAGCTGTCCAATGATTTGTGCTTTCTGAGTTTTGCAGTTACGCGTGAAATCTGCCATGGAAAGAGCAATACCGCCGTCAAAGGCAATCATTGCGGATAATGCGGGGAAAAATAAATCCCAGAAGTTTTTGTCAGGATTTCCCTGAAGTGCCGGAACCGACAGTAAAGTATAAATACTCCAATCTGCTGTATAAAGGCCCCATATAATAACAATGAAACTTAAAACTATCAGCAAAGGTGCAGAATAATTTTCCAGGGCTTTAATTGCATTGGAACCAGAAGAAGCGATATAGACGTTTATTGCCCAAAAGATAATAAACGAAATAAAATAGCTCAAGAATGTTTCATTGGCAAAGGAAGGAAATAGCACTTCAAAAATGGCATTTAATGCCTGACCGCCAATCCATGCTTGTACACCGAACCAGAAACAGCCGAGACCGCCTCTTACTATGGACGGAACGATTGTTCCTTTACTGCCGAATATGAATTTACATAACATAGGATACGTTACGCCGTATCTTGTACCGAAATGACCCAAAACAACTGCAAAAAACATTACAAGAGAATGACCGAGCACTATTGTGAACAAAGCCTGCCACCATGACATACCCGCAACGATTAAACCACTTGCTACTTGATATACAGCGATTGAAACAAGCATTCCAACCCACAGATTAGTTATACTTATGGCAGACCAGTTGCGTTCTTTGACTGGAACGGGGCGTGTGTTGTCTGTATAGTTGTTGGGATAATTTTTTATTGCTTTTAAACCTTCATCGGTTAATTCTACAATATCACCTATTTGACGTTGATACATATTCATGATGAACCTCCTTTGTCAATTCAAATCGAATTTATTCAGATAGTAAGGATTTATTTTGCGTTTGATAAAATGTCCTGCTGATTTTTTACCTTTAAATTCACCATTTTCAACAATAATTTTTCCACGGGCAATAGTCATTACAGGATATCCTTTTATCTTAAAACCGTCGTACAGACAATAACTGATATTGTTATGAAGAATATCTTTTGATAAAGTAACTTCCTTATTCATATCAACAATGACGATATCGGCATCGCTTCCCGGCGCAATAATTCCTTTTTGAGGATAACAGCCGTATACTTTGGCGATATTTGTACTGGTGAGCGCACAGACTTTATTTATAGAAATACGGCCTTTAGAAACTCCTTCTGAAAGGAGTAATGGTAACCGTGTTTCCAAACCTGAAATTCCGTTTACAACTTTGGTAAAATCCTCTTTGAATGTATTATCGGGATTTTTTTCAAGGAAACAGGATTTTTCATCGACATCAAAAGTGCAGTCATCAGAACCAGTTAGACTTATGGTATCATCCATAATGCCCTGCCATAATTCGTTTGCTTCTTTAGGAGTTCGCAAAGGTGGTGAACAGATTGCCAGATAGCCGTCATTTTTTTCATACAGGTCATCGAACAAAGTCATATAATGAGGACCTGTTTCCACATATAACGGAAAATTTTCTTCATGGATTTTGCGAGCTATATCCAGTGCCGCACCATTCGTCGTATGTACGATTATAAGAGCACTGCCTATATATCGGGCCAGACAAACAGCGCGGGCAAATGCTTCCACCTCACATAAAACTGGTTTGCATTTGGCGAAGTTTTTCCAACTCAAATCATCTTTTTTTATACATTCTTCGATATTGGTTTCAGCTATGGAATTGCTTTCGCAGTGAAGCATAGGCATACCGCCGAACTGTTTAGCTTGCTTGAACGTTTTTAAAAGCGTTTCATCATCAGACATGACGTCTTCTTTTTTATATGTCATGAACATTTTAAAAGTAGGTATGCCGTTTTCTATCATGGTTTTTATGTCGTTTAATGCTTGGGTGGTGGATTCGACAATTTTTCCATGAACACTGTAGTCAATAGCCGAGATTTTCATTTCATCCGCACGAGCAATAGCCTGTTTATACGGTGAGCAGCCTTTACTCATGTTGGCAAAGTCCATAAACATCGTAACTCCGCCAAAAGCACCGCTCACACTTTGTTCAAAAAAATCGTTTGCTCCGAGGCATCCCTGAAATGGTGCCATGCAGTGCATATGAGCCTCGATTACGCCGGGCAGTACGTATTTATCAGTAGCATCGATTATTCTTGCAGCGTTTTCATCTGTAAAATTACCGAGAGAAACGATTTTTTCATCTTTTATAGCAATATCGCAACGAATTGTGGAAGAAGGGGAAACTACATTACCGTTTTTTATAATAATATCGAACATATAGGACACCTCTTATATATCTCAGAAAACAGAACTTTTAATCTTTCACACCGGTTCCCTGTTTGCGTAATACTTTTCCACAGCGGGCACCAGTGTATTTTTTATTGTCAACAATCATCTGTCCGTTGACGAATACGTAACAGATACCTTCCGGATACTGAATGGGATTGGTGAATGTACCCTTGTCGATAATCGTGTCTTTATCAAAGACGGTAATATCGGCATAAAAACCTGCTTTCAATTGACCGCGACCGGCAAGGCGAAACGTTTCGGCCGGTCTTTTCGTCATTTTATAAACGGCATCTTCCAGTGAAAGTGTTTTTTCTTCGCGTACGTATTTTCCCAAAATGCGGGGGAATGTACCGTAAACTCTGGGATGAGGCTTACCGCTGAGCAGTCCGTCGGTGCAGGCGTTCATTTCAGGTCGGCAGAGAAATTTCTTTACGTGTTCTTCTGTTCCGTAAAAATCCACCATGCCGACGGCGTTTTCTTCTTCCAGCAGTAAATCGAAAGTGGCATCATACGGATTTTTTTCTTTTAATTTGCCGAGTTCGACAAGGTTCAGACCGACGGCGTCTTCGTTCTGTTTGTGCTTGACACTGGTGATGTAAATTCCGTCTAATCCGGCAAAGTCGATGAAGTTATCCCAGCCGTCAATTCCGTGCTGTATATCGTAAATCATTTTTTGTCGCAGTTTTTCATCTTTTAATCGCTCGATGACTTTATTCGTACCACCGTCGTGAACCCATGGCGGCAGGATGACGCCCAGCATGGTACTGCCGGCGACATACGGATACTGGTCAAAGGAAATTCTGATACCGTCCTGCTCAGCACTGTCGAGAAGCTGAAGCATCCGGTCGACATACTGCCAGTTTTTCTTGCCGCATACCTTGAAATGGGAAAAATGGATTTTGACGCCGGATTTTCTACCGACATCAATGATTTCCTGCATGGATTGGATTATGGTATCAGCTTCACTGCGCTGATGAACGACGAAAATTCCGTCATGTTCGGCGACGACTTTGCAAAGCTCAATGAGTTCTTCCGTTTTGCTGTAGGCGCACGGCATATAAATTAATCCGGTGGAAAGACCAATAGCGCCGCTCGTCAATTCGCGTTCGGTTATAGCGCACATTTTCTGCATTTCTTTTGCGGTAGGCTGACGATTGCTAAGTCCCATGGCTTCTATGCGAATGTTGCCGTGCGGTACCAGATAACATTCATTTGGAGCAGGTTTGACTTTTTGTATCATGTGCAGATAATTTTCTGTAGTCCGGTAATTCCAGTTTATTTCATTGCTCTCGCCGTCCAGCCCGGCAAGATTTTTGCGCCATGGGCTGATATACTGCTCCGGCAGTGGCGCCATGGAGATACCGTCCTGCCCCAGTATTTCCGTTGTAATGCCCTGCATGATTTTCGGCATTACCTCAGGTTTGGTCAGAATTTCCAAATCGCTGTGGCTGTGCGTATCGATAAATCCGGGAGAAACTGCCAATCCGCCAAGGTCTATGATTTTATCAGCGTCATGAATTTCGACATCGCCGACGCCGCGGATAAATTCATCTTTAATAAGGACATTGCCTGTATACGGTTTTGTCTTATTGCCGTCCACGATAAGTCCGTTTTTCAATAGTATTTTCAATTCGATTACCTCCGTATGAAAAAATCACGATTCATGTTCATCTGGTGCAAGTTGAGTAGTAGCTTCCTTCGGCGGAAACAGTTTGGAGAAGACTATAAACGATATCAGTCCGGCTACAAGTCCCGGCAAAATCGGTTGACCTATTTTAATGCCGAACAGTAAGCCGTGAGATATATGTTCAACGTATACGACGACGATTGTGCCGCAGATAAGCGAAGCGATTGTACCGGCAAAGGAAGAACCTTTCCAGTAAAGTCCCAGCACGTAAGGGAAGAAGGCTCCGGCTGCACGCAGTGAAAAGGAAAACATCAAGATAGCAATAATGCTGGACGTGTTGAAAAGTGCAACCATGAGAGATAAAAGACCGCTTAAAACCATGATGAGGCGGGCGATTTTCATAACTTCGTCATCGGTTGCTTCCGGTTTGATGAACTGGCGATAGATATCGTTGGCGAATATGGAACCTGCGCCGAGCAAATCGGAGCTGGCACTGGACATGGTGGCGGAGATGACACCGGCAAACAGTATGCCGCAGACAACAGGCGGCATGGCATGAACGGCCAGTACCGGCAGGGCATAGCGGGAGCCGACTTCACTGAACAGTGAAGCGTCGAATGAACCCATGTTGATTAAAGCGAGAACACTTACGCCTAAAATGGCGGGAATGAAACCGTAGACGAAATTTATGATTGCTGCCAGAACAGAACCCTGCTGAGCGGCTTTTCCGTCGCGGGCGGCATAGTAGCGGGAAACGGCTTCCTGTCCTACGGTGAATGTCGTTATATACATGATTGTGAGGGAAATAATATCCAGTACATCATAACCGTGGAATAAATCGAATGTTTCCGGTGGGACGTTGTTTACGATATTCTGCCAGCCGCCGGCCAAATCAAAAGCGTACGGAATAGCAACAGCCATGCCGAATATGATGAAGAATACCTGAATAAAATCGGTTAAGGTTACGCTCCACAGTCCGCCCATTACGGAATAAGCGGTTACGATTACACAGATAGCAATGACGGCAATCTGGAATGAAACGCCAATCATCGTGGATAAAATGACGGCGGAGGCTATCATCTGACCGGCCGTCAGACCGATAAGCGGTAAAAACATGATGACAGCCGTAATAAAACCCGGTACTTTGCCGTAGCGGCGGCGAAAATATTCGGGAACGGTCTTTACGGTGGAAGCGCGGAATTTAGGTGCCAAAAATGTTAAAATCACAAAGGCAAAACCCATTGTGATAACGTACCAAGCGGCACTGATACCGAATTTGTCCATGCCCTGCTGGACGACGCCCAGAGAACTGCCGCCGCCGATTTCCGTAGCGGCGAGCGTGCCTGCCATTAAGATAGGTCCGAGCCTTCTGCCTGCAACCATAAAATCTTTATTGCTGGATATCATATTTTTCGAATACCAGCCGATAAAAAGCATAATTGCCATATAAGCTATGACGATGGCAATTACGATATAAGAAGTAGCCATATGTTTTCCTCCAAATAAAAAAGCCAGAAGACTTTTCCTTTTTTCGAATGGGAAAAAATTCTTCCAGCTTCATTGCTGCAATTCATTTTATTTTAAAAATGCCGTATCGACACTGTAATAGCATTGAACGGCTTTGGTAAGCTGTTCTATTTCAATATATTCGTTAGCGGTATGAGCCAGATTTTCTCTTGACGGACCCAGACCGAATGTTTTAATTCTTGCTTCGCCGGCATAATGGCTGCCGTTCGTGCAGAAATTGTACTGCGTAATCTGCGGATTAAATCCGCTGTTTTTCAGCTGAGTGTAAACTTTCTGGACGAAATCGTCGGTTTTGTCGTAGAGCCAGCCCGGGAAGAAGCGTTCGCCGATGATTTCATTGCCTGTATAGCATTTTTCCTTGCCCTTGCTGTAGGAAACTGTTGCTTTTAAATCGGGGTCTTTCTTCATCATTTCGTTAAGAAGTTTTTCAATAGGCTTTAGGACGCCGGCTCTCGTTTCGCCCACTAAAAGGCGGCGGTCATACGTTGCGCGGCAATAATCCGGCACGACGGAAGCTCCGGGATACGGAGAGGATTTTATATCCGTCAGCTCCAAAATGCCGTCGCCCAGAACTGCATGATGCGGCGGAACGAGTGTACGAATGGACGAAATAACATCCGCCATCTTATAGACGGCATTTATACCTTTTTCCGGATTGGCGGAATGGCACGATTTGCCGAATGTTTCAACAATGATTTCCGCCCGTCCTCTCTGACCGATTTTTAGATTGAGATTGGAGGCTTCACCGATTATGACGTAGTCGGGACGGACCGCTCTGCTGATTTCGCGTGAAGCGACGCCTTCGAAACATTCTTCGTGAACGACACCTGCAATATATATTTCTCCGGCAAAATCACTGCCGTAATCTGCTTTGAAATATTTTGCGGCAACGGTCATGGCGGCAACGGCGCCTTTCATATCGGAAGCACCGCGGCCGTATATTCTGCCGTCATGAATTTCCGCAGCGAAAGGAGGATACGTCCATTCTGTTTCATTGGCGACGGGCACGGTGTCGATATGGCCGTCGAATAAAATTTTCGGGCCGCGGCGGTTCCCTTTAATGCAGCCTATCACATTGCCGTATTTATCAGTTGTTACTGTATCGAAATTATTTTTCCGCATATAGTCTTTTAAAACGGCGGCGACACCGCCTTCTTGACCGGAATAACTTTTCTGCCGGATAAGACGCTGGCATAAATCGATAACTTCCTGTTTAAATGTTTCATTCATGGGTAATCACCTTCAATTTTCCAAACTGCTGAACTTGCCGTTCCAAACGATATCTTCATAATTTTTTCTGTCGGTAGCGCCTTCCGTGCTGAAGCAGAGAACGACGGAATTTTCATCGAGCCGTAATTTTCTGCGGATATCTTCATATCGGCTATTTGTCATAAGCTCGGCTACAAGACCGCTCGTTACGGCACCGCTTTCGCCGGAGATTACGCGTCTGTCTCCTTTCAGCGGAGCGCCAAGTATACGCATTCCTTTTGCCGAAATATTATCAGCACAGGTCAGAGCAAAATCGGCATGATTTTTGAGAATGTTCCAGCCGATATCGCACGGTTCACCGCAGGCAAGACCTGCCATTATTGTCGGCATACTGCCCTTGACAAAATGGAGCTGTTCATCATTTGCCTGGGCGGTGCGGAAAATACAGTCGGCCGTATCCGGTTCGACGACTGTTATGATAGGTTTATCGTCTTTATAGATATTGGCAAAAAAGCCCGTTACGGAAGCCGCCAGAGAGCCGACGCCTGCCTGAATGAAAATATGTGTAGGCCGCTGCGTAATCTGGCTGTATGCTTCATAGGCCATGGTGCTGTAACCCTGAATAATCCAGCGGGGAATGTCCTGATAGCCCGGCCACGACGTATCCTGAATGACGACCCAGCCGTATTTTTCGGCATTGGCATTTGCCAGACGGACGGCATCGTCGTAGTTCAGCTCCGTAATGGAAGCATCGGCATTTTCCGCCTGAATATTTTTAAGACGTTCCGGACTGCTTCCCTTCGGCATATAGACGACGGATTTCTGTATCAGCTGGTTGGCGGTCCAGGCCACACCGCGGCCGTGATTTCCGTCCGTCGCCGTTACGAAGGTGATGTCGCCGATTTTTTGGCGTAATTCTGGTGAAATCAGTTTTTCATATGATAAATCTTCTATATTTAAATTTAGCTTTTGAGCAATGTATTTTCCGATAGCGAAGCTTCCGCCCAGAACTTTGAAGGCATTAAGGCCGAAACGATACGATTCGTCTTTTACGAAAAAATTTTTTAGGTGTAATTTCTGAGCAAGATTTTTTAGTTCGACGAGAGGCGTTTTTTCATACTGCGGGAAAGACTGATGAAAAGCGCTCACTTTCTGCACATGGAATAAATCCAGAAAACTTATGTCATCATATTTTTTATCATTGGAAAAAATTAGTGTTATCTGCATAAAATCTCTCCTAAAAATATTAAAAAGGTGCTTAAAAAACGTGTCAGTTTTCTAAGCACCATTGCTTGTCTTGTTATGAGATAATAATATCTCAAAATGAGATAAAAGTCAATATGAATTTTATAAATCATATTCTTTTATTTTTCGATACAGTGTCGCCCGGCTTATGCCGAGAAGTTTTGCTGCTCTATCGGCTTTGCTCGTTTTGCCGCTGACGAGCTCCAGTGCTTTTTTTATGGCATTGCGTTCCAGTTGAGCCAGCTGCAGTGAAGTTCCGTACGGTTCATCTTGTGTTATGTCGCTTAGATTGAACGCGATGAGTTCCGCCATTTTCTGAATAAACTGTATCATCCATTCCTTGTTGGCTATGAAGTGCTCTGTCTGCGTTTTGTTGAAACTTACAAGTCCGATAACGCCGATGGTTTTTTCGCCGAATTTTATGGGTGCCGCCAGTTCCGTATCTTCAGGACAGTTTTGATAAAACGGGCACGGTTTACACAGAACGTGAAATCCGGGATGCTCAATCATGATGATGTCGCCCGTTTGAAGCACATGATGATATACAAAACCGGCGTTCATCAGTTCACCGATATTTTCAGCGTATTTACCTGTTCCGGCAATGCGTATAAAATTATTGTCGGCGACTTCTACTTCCATTTGAATTACTTTAGCAATGGCATTTGCCGTATTTTGTACGATAGGTTGAATTTGTTGTAATAAACTTTTCATAATATCCCTCAAGTTCTAATTGGTTAATACAATTATAACATAAAAACAGGGCTATTTAATTTTGTCCAAAAGCGTTAAAGACTTAATAATATATCTTAAACTTGAAATTTATGCAGTAAAACCGATATAATAAACATGTAAGTTGAAACCGGTTATTCAATAAGGATTAATTTTATGAAAATAAATGAACGTTCAAAATTTATAATTAATAAGCTTATACAAACAGAAAATTACATTACCGCCAGCGAAATTGCCGAAAAATTGAAGGTGAGCAATAAGACGGTGGTCAGACAGCTTGGCAGCGTGGAGAAAATTCTGGTTCAGCACAATCTGTCGCTGGAGCGCAAGACCGGCAGGGGAATGCGGGTGATAGGCGCGCCGGAGGATAAGGAAAGGCTGCTCAGCCTGATTGCCGAAAAGGTGAATACAAGACATGAATATTCACCGGCAGAGCGCTGCAACATCATTTTGAGCCAGCTTTTGAAATCGCAGGAGCCGATAAAGCTCATAGCGCTGTCGCAGCTTTTAAATGTAACGGATGCAACCATCAGCAACGATTTGGATAAAATCGAGCCGTGGATACGGAAAATGAATATGAACCTGGTTAGAAAGCCTGGCTTGGGGGTTTATTTAGAGGGTTTAGAGAAAGATATACGCAAGGCGATAATCAGTCATATTTACGAAAACATTCACGAGCAGGATATTTTGAATTTACTTTACAGTAAGAAAAAAAAGACAAATGAGCTTACAAGCGATGCCGATAAATTTTTACTAGATTTGGTAGATAAAAATATTATCCAGAAAGTGGAAGAAGCTGTAAAGGCAACCATGCAGCAGCAAAAAAGCAGCTTGTCCATGAATGCTTTTTCCGGACTTGTTGTGCATCTGACACTGGCGGTACAAAGACTTTTAAAGGGAGAAACAATTAAGATTGATGCTGCTTTTTTAGGGAAAATAAAGCAGAAAAAGGAATTTGAACTAGCCGAAAACATTGGCGAGAATATCGAAAAAGTTTTCCAGGTGAAAATTCCCGAAGAAGAAACAGCTTATATCACAATGCATCTTTTGGGAGCGCGAAACAATTACGAGCAGGATGTGGATATTCAGTACAGCAGTTTTCATTTAATCAGGATTGCCAAGGACATAGTGAAGATTGCCCAGCAGGAGAGCGGTATTTCGCTGCTAAAGAAAAGCCGACTTTTGATTGGTCTTTATAAACATTTGAAACCGGCTGTCATGCGCATAAAGATGAAAATGGAGATAAGAAATCCGCTGCTGCAGGAAATGAAGGAAAAATATCCCAAATGGATGACATTGGCAAAAAAAGCGGCAAGGCCGTTGGAAGAAGAGCTGCAAACGCCTCTGCCCGAAGCGGAGATTGCTTACTTGGCAATGCACTTGGGGGCTGCATTGGAAGAAGCCAACATGCAGGAGCAGTATTTTAAGATTTTGGTAGCTTGTCCTACGGGTATAGGAACTTCCAAACTGCTGGCTACGCAGCTGAAAAGAGAGTTTTCCAATTTGGAGATTGTGGCAATCGTGTCGGCCGTGAATGTCGATTATGATTTCTACAAACATGAAAATGTAGAGTTTATCATATCTACAGTGCCGATAGAAAATGCAAAATTTCCGGTAGTGGTAGTTGACTTTATGCTCAACGAAAACGATAAGACGAATATTATTCATCAGATGAATATTTCGACCGTTTTAAAGAAGAACGTTGAGCGTGTAAAAGTCAATTACAAACTTATATACAGGCTGGAGAGAATTGACCGGTATATAAAATATATACACGAAGTTTTGACCAATTTCTTCTATGATGAGTACATAGAAATAAAAGATATCGATGAGCTTTGCGCCAAGACGAGCCATGTTATATCAGGAGAGTTAGAGAGAGAGCTTTTATATCATGACTTGAAAAATCGAGAGAGTAAGGGCAGCACGGTTTTAAACAAGTTGATGATTTTGCATACGAAATCAAAAGCGGTGCAGTCGCTGCATGTCGGTGTGATAAAACTGCAAAATGAATACGTGCTGAACAAGGAGAATATTTCCACGATACTGGTGCTTTTAGCGCCTGACAATGCTGAACAGGCGGCGTTGGAGACGATAGGGTACGTATCGGAAAGTTTACTGGAGAGTTTGAATTTATTAGATATTTTATATGAAGGTTCATCGAAGGAAATATATGGTGAGCTGGAGAAAATATATACTAACTACTTTAAAGAAAAATATAAAAAGGTAATGGAGGGTTAAATTATGAGTGAAGCGAAAACAAGTGCAGCTCAAGAAAAAATGCAGAAATTCGGTAGATTTCTGAGTGCGATGGTAATGCCGAATATCGGCGCGTTCATTGCATGGGGCTTACTCACAGCTTTATTTATTCCGACAGGTTGGCTTCCTAATGAATATTTGGCGGCGGCAGGTGCGCCGATGTCCAAATGGTTAATTCCGCTGCTCATCGGTTACAGCGGCGGTAGTATTGTGTATCAGCACCGCGGCGGTGTCGTTGGTGCCATCACGACGGCAGGTATCATCGCCGGTTCGGAAATCCCGATGTTCCTCGGTGCAATGATTGCCGGTCCGTTCGGCGGCTGGATTATCAAAAAATTCGACGATGCATTCCAGGATAAAATCCCGACAGGTTTTGAAATGCTCGTCAACAACTTCTCGGCCGGTATCTTAGGCGGTATTTTGGCAATTCTCGCTTATGCCGTTGTAGGTCCGGTTGTAAGCACGATTAGTGAACTTCTGCGCGAAGGCGTTGAAACAATCGTGGCTATCGGTCTTATTCCGCTCGTATCCATACTGGTTGAACCGGCGAAGATTTTGTTCCTCAACAACGCCATCAACCACGGTGTATTCAGTCCTATCGGTATTCAGGAATCGCAGGAAGTCGGCAAATCCATCTTCTTCATGATTGAATCCAACCCTGGTCCTGGTTTCGGTATGCTGCTTGCTTTCTGCTTATTTGGCAAAGGCATGGCAAAAAGCTCCGCACCTGGCGCAGCAATCATTCACTTCTTAGGCGGTATCCATGAAATTTACTTCCCGTACGTACTCATGAAACCGGCATTAT
This sequence comes from Megamonas hypermegale, assembly GCA_002314325.1. Lineage (GTDB taxonomy): Bacteria > Bacillota > Negativicutes > Selenomonadales > Selenomonadaceae > Megamonas > Megamonas hypermegale_A. Next base: position 3,525 of record DCFC01000001.1, on the reverse strand, counting down.
TGCTCGCAGTAATTCCGGCCGGCATGTGCGGTGTATTCACACTTAATTTCTTAAACGGCGGTCTTATCGCGCCTGCATCTCCGGGTAGCTTCCTGGCAATACTCGCCATGACTCCGAAAGGTGCATACTTTGCCAACATTGCAGCCGTTGTAGTGGCAACAGCAGTATCCTTTGTAATTTCCTCCGCCGTATTGAAAGCATCCAAAGATGACGGCACTTCCTTAGAAGCTGCTCAGCAGAACATGAAAGACATGAAAGCTCGCAGCAAAGGCGAAGCAGGCAGTGCTTCCCTTCCGAAAGACAATGTAGTTGTAAGCGGCAGCGAACTCAAACGCATTATGTACGCTTGCGATGCCGGCATGGGCTCTTCTGCAATGGGTGCAAGTGCACTTAGAAACAAACTCAAAAAAGCAGGTTACGGTTACATTTCCGTTAAAAACTGTGCAATCGGCAATATTCCGAAAGATACGCAGCTCGTAGTTTCGCATGAAAAACTGGCTGAACGCGCTATGGAAGATTCGCCGCAGGCAGAACATATCTTCGTACAGGATTTCATCAAAAATGATGTATTCGATATTATTTTAGCGAAACTGCAAAATCAGAATGTAGAAGCCAAAGTGGAAGAAAAACCGGCGCAGGAAGCTCCGGAACCGCAGAGCGCTGCAGAAGAAACGGTGCTGAAACGCGCTAATATCAAACTGGGCTTAGACAGCGTATCCAAAGAAGAAGCAATTAAAATGGCAGGTACTCTGTTATATGAAAGCGGCTATGTAGGCAAAGAATACATTGACGGTATGCTTGCACGCGAAAGAGACGTAAGCACATTCATGGGCCGCGGCATCGCCATTCCGCACGGTGAAAACGCCGTAAAAGACAGCGTTAAAAAATCCGGTATCGTTGTTCTCCAGTTCCCGAAAGGCGTAGACTTCGGCACAGGTACGGCTCATCTCGTAATCGGTATTGCAGGCAAAGGCGACGAACATCTGGCAATTCTTGCCAACATCGCCATCGCACTTGACGAATACAGCGACGAACAGATGGAAGAATTCTTCAACACTACGGACAAAGAAGCACTGTACACTTTGTTTACGAAATCGAACGACTGATTAAAGACTGATTGAAGAAAAGATTAATAAATCCGACTGACAATAAAATAGTCTGCGCTTGATTTTGCAGACTGTTTTATTGCCGGCGGATACAATGGTATAAATTTTGATTTATTTGATTTAAAAGTAAAATGGGGGTATTTTAGATGAAAGCAGCACATTTTGGCGCCGGCAATATCGGCAGAGGCTTTATCGGTGAATTATTATTTGAATCTGGTTTTGAAACGACTTTTATTGATGTTGTTCAGCCGATAATTGATTATATCAACGAAAATCACAGCTATGAAATGTATATCATCGATAATAATTACGAAAAGAAAGTTATAGAAAACGTAAAAGCTGTTTCTTCCATAACTGACGAACCGGCTGCTGTAGAAGCTATTTGCGAAGCTGATATTATTACAACTTCCGTTTGCGTGGACAATCTGGACAAAATCGCGCCTACGCTGGCAAAAGGTTTAAAAGAACGCTTAAACCGCGGCGGCAGCAAAGTCAATGTAATGGCATGTGAAAATGCTTTCTATGCAACGGATATGCTGAAAAAAGCATTGCTGGAAAATAAAAAAGCTCCTATTACAGAAGAAGAACTCGATAAAATCGGCGCATTCCCGAACGTTGCCGTAGACAGAATTGCGCTGAGCACTACTGTGAACGGTGTAAGAATACCGCAAATTCAGTCTACATTCGAACTTGTTATCGAAAAAGACAAAATGGTTGACCCGGCTGCTCAGCCGATTAAAGGCGCTGAATATGTAGAAAATCTCGGTATGTATCTGGAACGCAAACTGTATGTATTCAACTGCGGCCATGCGGCAACGGCATATTTCGGTTACCACAACGGCAAAGAAATGATTTTCGATGCACTGGAAGTGCCGGAAATCAAAGCTGACGTAATCGCTGTTATGAAAGAATCGGCTATGGCAATGACGAAAAAATATCCGTTTAAATTTGAAGATTTAGTGGCTTATATCGACAAAATCATCAAACGTATTTCCTTGGAAGCACTGCATGATGAAGTTGTCCGCGTAGGCCGTTCGCCAATCAGAAAACTCAATGCTAAAGACCGTCTTGTAGGTCCGGCACTTTTGGCGCAGCAGTACGGACTGGACAACAGCCATCTGGCAAAAGCCATTGCAACAGGCTACGCTTTCGACTTTAAAGAAGACGAACAGGCTGTAGAAATTCAGAATTATATTGCCGAAAACGGCATTGAAAAAGCTGTTGAAAAATATTCCGGTCTTACAGAAGCAGATGCTTTGTATCAGAAAGTAATCGACGCTTACAAAGCTATCAAAGCTTAATTTTCCATAAGTACAACAACGTTATCCCTATCCTAGATAAAATATAAAATGTGAAAAGCACAGTTAAGCAGAACTTAGCTGTGCTTCTTTTTTATTTGGCGCGGCGCATGATATATCTGTCTGTGGCGAAGTCGAGCATTTCTTGCCACGAATTGAACTGCGTATTTTTGGCGACATGTCTGTCCATCAGTTCCTCCGGCAAGTCTTCAAAATCTTTCTGGCAAGTGATGTTGAATTTGCCGCCGGAGAGAAATTTGGCGAAGGTTTTATATTTTGTGTAGCGGCGCATAAAGGAAATATCGAATACTTTGTCAAACTCTATTAATTGGGGTTCAAGCTCATTCGGCAGTTTGTAATAGCCGGTGATTTTCACGTTCATGAATAGCACTTCCTTAAAATGAATTATACTGTTATAGTATAACACAATGCGGGTTATTAAGATATTTAGCAGTGAGGTACAGGTTTGAATAATTATTTAAGAAAGATAAATTTCATAACATTACCGAGAAAATATCTAAATTATATATTTATTTGCTGTTTAATATTACAGATGATTTTATACAGTAATGAATATATAAATTTAGAGAATAGGATTTTTTATCCGTCAGGTGTGCCGGAAAATCAAATCGGATTTTGGGCGGATATACTGTTTTACACGTGGCTTGTTTTGATAACGTTCGTTCCTTTAAAGAAAAGATGGCTTTTATTATCTTTTAATATATTAATGAGTATTAATGAGGAAATAATTACTTCATATGTAGTTGAAAAAATACCATTACATGATATGGCAGTTTCCTTGATGAACATTTATTACAAATACTACTTTTTTAACTTCGCAGAATATCCTTTCATTTATTTGGAACGAATGTTTACGGATATACTGCTTTTAATATTTGCTACATCTTTTATGTGTATATTGACTGTTGTTCTTCAAGTTATATTTTTTTTAATAAAAGAATTTACATTAAAATTAGTATAACTATATTTATAAAATACCCGTTGTGCTAGTAAAACATCTAGCCTGAACCAGCAGTATAATAGGTTATATTCGCTGCCTGTTGTCACTTGACCTCACTAAATATAAACTATTATACTGCTTTGGAAAATCATTATTATAA
>DCFC01000020.1:25752-48750 GCA_002314325.1 Megamonas hypermegale | reverse complement strand
CTTAAAGTAAAAATCTCTTAGCAATGCACGAACTAAGGCACTTTTAAGATAGCTCTTGGTGCTTTAGCACTTAGAGATATCTTATGCCGTAAGGTGAATTTTCGGCAACTTTTCTTTGTGCCAGCAAAGAAAAATTGCCCGGCGCAATATGAAGATAATTTAAGAAATTAATTCTTTTTCCTTATATTGCGCCGAACGGCACTTTCTAAAAAAACGAGGTAATCCATGAATAATTATATTACTGAAAATCTGCTTATCCTTTCCTGTAATATCGATGATTTCAATCCGCAAAACTACGAATATATTACGGAAAGGTTATTTCAAGCAAAAGCGCTCGATGTCTGGCTCACGCCTATCTACATGAAAAAATCCCGTCCGGCTAACACGCTGTCCGTGCTCGTCCGTCCTGAAAATAAATCCTCCTGTCTTGATATAATTTTCAGCGAAACGACCACGCTCGGCATACGTGAAGAGCAGATAACGCGCTACAGTCTCGACAGGGAGTTTAAAACAGTCGATACGCCGTACGGCAAAATCAGCTGCAAAATCGCTAAAAAAGGTAATAAAATATTCAACATCTCAGCTGAATACGCAGACTGCAAACGTGCTGCGCAGCAATACAATGTACCGCTCAAAAAAGTACAGCAATACGCTTTATTTTCTATAAATGAGGAATTGAACCATGAATAAAACACAGCAATTAATCGACTTGATACAATCATATAAATCCGTAGCCGTAGCATTCTCCGGCGGCGTGGACAGCTCTGCCCTCGCCAAAGCCTGCGCTCTCGCACTCGGCGAAAACGCTGTTGCCATCACTGCCGTTTCCCCGCTGATGACGCAAGAGGAAATAAACAACGCTCAAAATGTCGCCGCTCTCATCGGCATAAAACACGAAATTTTTCATTTTGACGATTTGGCGGACGATAAATTCACCGTCAACGATAAAATGCGCTGCTACCACTGCCATATCAATCGTTTCAAATTTATGGAAAAGTTCTGCCGCAACAACAATATTTCTTATCTTTTGGAAGGCTCCAACGAGGACGATAAGGGCGATTACCGTCCCGGCATGATTGCCCTGAAAGAATTTGCCTGCGTCAAATCGCCGTTTTTACAGCTGCACATCACGAAAAACGAAATCCGCCAAATGGCCAAAGACTGGAACCTGCCCGTCTGGAACAAGCCCAGCTCCGCCTGTCTTGCCTCCCGCCTGGCCTATGGTCTTGAAATAACGCCGGATAGATTAAATCAAGTGGCACAGGCCGAAAAAATCATCCGTCCGCTGGTGCAGGGACAAATGCGCGTCCGTCATCACGGCGACCTAGCACGCATAGAAGTTGAAGATACGCAAATAGCCAAAATCATCGAACCGGCAACAAGAAAATTTATTGACGCCAAACTAAAAGAGCTCGGCTTCAAATTCGTAACTGTCGATTTGACAGGCTACACTAAAGGCAGTAATAATGCCGTATTGAAATGAATTTTAGAAAACCTTCAGTCTATCCATTCTGAAGGTTTTATTTTTTTACCAAAAATTTATTGACAAATAAAAATTAAACTCGTATAATCAAATTCATAGTTAATTGCTATGAATTAACTGTTTATCAAAATATAAATTTTCTTTATTTTTAAGATACATTTAACCTTGCCGTTATGATATAATATCTAAATAAAGAAAAATTAAAAATTTTTAGGAGAAATGAGGGATTAGTTATGGCTGACAACCACAAACAAACCAATGTCAAAGAGACGGCGCAAGAGGCTATGCGTGCCAACAAGCCTAAAAATCAAGGCAAACAATTCGTCTTATGGTTCGGCGCTCTCATCGTAGGCGCTATCTTGGGTTGGATGGGCATTCACTGGCTGAACGAACTGTTCAACTTCGTAGCAACAGTATTTACCCGCCTGTTCCAATTCATCGCCATTCCGACAATTGCGCTCGCCGTTATCACTACACTAGCAGCACTGGGCAACAATAAGGATACGAGTCGTATCTTCTTCCATGCGGTATTTTATACATTACTTACGACTATCTGTGCTGCCGGTATCGGTCTTGTTTTATACTTATGGATTGCTCCGAGCAACCTGCCAGTCGACCTGCTCGCTTCCGGTCAATCGGCCGTTCCGATGGAAAATTTCAAATCACTGTCTTATTATGACCACATTCTGTCCGTTATTCCGAATAACGTACTGCAGCCGTTCGTAGCAGGCAACGTATTATCCGTTATGTTAATCGCTGCCGCTGTCGGTTTGGCACTGGCATTCATGCCGCGCACCAAAGCACGCGAACAGCTGCTCGACGTAATTCAGGGCTTACAGGAACTTGCTTTTACGCTTATCCGCGCTCTGCTCTACGTTTTACCGGTCGGCATTATCGCCTTTGCTGGTCAGCTTTCCGCTCAGATTGAAGCCGGTGTTATCGTAGGCGCTCTCGGCAAATACACGCTTGTCGTTCTCGGCGGCAATGCTATTCAGATTTTCATCGTACTGCCGCTTATCATTCTGCTCCGCGGCTTAAATCCAATTACGATTTTCCGCAAAATGGCTCCGGCTCTTGCCGTTGCACTATTTACAAAAAGCTCTGCCGGCACACTGCCTGTTACGCTTGCCTGCTCCGAGCAGAACCTGCATGTCAATCCGAAAGTATCGCGCTTCGTACTGCCAATCTGCACAACTATCAACATGAACGGCTGCGCCGCTTTCATTCTGGTAACATCTCTGTTCGTTATGCAGAACGCCGGTTTTGAATTATCCATGGGTACAATGATAACGTGGCTCTTCATCGCTGTTATCGCCGCTATCGGTAATGCCGGTGTGCCGATGGGCTGCTACTTCCTGACATTGTCTTTAATGTCCTCCATTGGTGCTCCAATCGGCCTTATGGGTATCATCCTGCCGATTTACACGATTATCGACATGATTGAAACGGCTGAAAATGTTTGGTCCGACTCCGCCGTATGCGCTATGACGGATAATGACCTCAAAGGCAAACTGGACGACAGCGAAATGCCTCCAGCTTCCATTTAAATTTTAAGTTTAATTAAATTTATACGACAAAAAGACGGAACTAAATTGTTCCGTCTTTTTTATTGTATTTACAATGAAAAAGCAGCCGACAAAATGTCAACTGCTTTTCACTCTCAACAAATTATCCCGGACTGCATTGTCCATGATATATTTTATTTTTATAAGTCTACATCGCGGTTACAATCTTTTGAATAGATGTAGGCAAACGGTTCACGGCCGATACCGTAACAGCCCTGTGCCACATACGGACCGAACCACATAAAGTCGTTTTTCTTAATCGGCATCCATTTATCTTCCATATAATACATACCTTCACCGGACAGAATATACGCGCCATGTTCCTGTACATGCGTTTCAATAAAAGAATGACAGCCGCCCGGATTGAACGACAGAATGTGCATATTCATATCAAAGGCCAAATCCTTCGGCAGTAAATCTTTAATGAATACATTTTTCATTCCTTCATATTCCTGATATTCCATTTCATTAACATTACCCACACAGATATACGGTTTTTCTCCGCCGGCAAGCGGAATATATCTTTGTTTATAGAAAAGAATTTTTGCTTCTTTTTCGCATTTAAATTTTATACCGGTATCAGACGGAGCAAAAATATATCCTCCGGAAGTGAGATTGTACGTATCCAGTCCCACGCCGCATTCAATATCGCCTTCTATACAGTAAAGAAAACTTTCTATTCCGTCTTCATTCGCCAGATGCTTTGTCGAATATCCGCCGGGCTGGGCTGTGATGATGTATTCAACAAAACTTGCTCCCATTTTCGGCGAAGCGACAATACTGACCCGACAGTTTTTTATCGACGGAATTACATTGTTAACCAGTGCATCTTCCGGAAGAACTGCGTATTTTCCCGGTTTTACCACTACTCTTGTACTTAAAATATTTTCAGGATAACTCATTGTTTATGTCCTCCTCATTATTTATCTTCTTTAACGTATTTATTACAACCTGAACGGCTTTTGCCAGATTTTCCGGCTTACTGTATTCTTCCGGACAGTGGCTTCTGCCGTTTTTGCTCGGTACAAACAGCATAGCCGTCGGTACTTTGCGCGAAATAGGCAAAGCATCATGACCTGCTCCACTGTTTAAACTTACGGACGAATAACCCAGACGCAAAATACTGTCGCGCAGATATGCCCTCAGTCGTTTGTCCATCTGCGCCGGTTCCACTTCCAGTTTGGTCTGTATTTCATATGTCAGATTACGTTCCTGCGCCACACATTCCAGATAAATCAGAATATCTTGTTCCATCGCATACAAATCATCATCATTTATACTGCGTATATCCAGCGAAAATTCCACTCTTTCCGGCACAGTGTTGACTGTATCGGGACTGACAATGCAGCTTCCCACTGTCGCCACACTGCCAAGATATTTTTGCGCCGCCATTTCTATATGTTCTATGACTTTCGCCGCTGCTACCATAGCATCACGGCGCATATTCATCGGCGTTGTTCCTGCATGGTCGGTTCGTCCGAATATTTTAATACTGTAACGGCGCATTCCTACAATACCGTTTACAATGCCCAAATCAACGCCTTCTTTTTCCAGTACCGGTCCCTGCTCGACATGAATTTCCATAAAGCAGCGGATTTTTGATATCTGCCATACGATATTAATAAGTTGCTCCGGCACTAATCCCCAGTTTTTCATTGCATCATAAATACTGATATTTTTATCATCATATTGCGACTTCAATTTCTCAATATCCCATTCACCCAAAAAAGCCTTACTGGAAAAAAATCCTGTACCAAAACGGACTCCTTCTTCATCATTGAAGCCGATAATTTCCAAAGTGTAAAACAGTGTTTCATATTTTAAAATACGCGCTATCTCTATGGCGCAGACGACACCGGCTATTCCGTCATAGGCTCCGCCGTTTTTTACTGAGTCATAATGCGAGCCGATTATTATCTTGCGCGGCGAAATTCCCCGCCTAATGCCGTGAACGGCTCCGGAAGCATCAACGAACACCTCAAGCCCTGCTTCTTCCATTTTCTGTTTTAGATACGACACTGCCAGTTCGGCTTCTTTCGTAAACGGAAGTCTTGTTACGCCATTTGAGGTCTCGGAAAAAATTTTCAGTGTTTCCAGCATTTCTTTAATTCTATCAACCGTATTCATTCCAATTCCTCTCTTATAAAAATATTTTTATGCTATAATTTTATTAATTTAAAGTTAAAGGAAGTTTTTCTCATGCCTACACTCAACTGGTTAATTCGTGAAAGTAAACTAAATAATCTTCGCCTCATCACAGGCGAAAACCACATTTTGCAGGAAATCAGCAGTGTCAACGTGCTGGACAATCCCGACGTACTGAAATGGTTCAAAAAAGACGAACTTGTTCTAACCACGGGATTTCCGTTCAAAGACAATTCCGACAAACAGCAGCGGCAGATGATTCGCGACCTGAAGCAAATTGGTTGTACCGCACTTGCCATCAAAACAAAGCGTTATTTCAGCCGCATACCTTCCGCCATAATCGAAGAAGCTGAAACGCTCGATTTTCCCATCATCGAACTGCCGTATTTTTATTCTTTCTCGGAAATATCCCGTATTGTCTTCCAGCAGATTTTTTCCGAACAGTATTCACAGACACAACGCGAACAGAAATTTCTGCTGCATTTTATACGGCAGATTTTAAATCACGAAAATATTTCGTTTCTGCTCCAGCAGATTGCCCGTTTTTTCGCACTGCCCGTCCTGCTCATCAATATCAATTATGAACCGGTACAAATTGCTTTTCCCTTCAAAACATTCAATCTGAATAGCGACGAACTGAAAGAACTGTCCGGCTCAATTTCCCTGCAACTTTTAGAAAACAATCCGCATATTTCCTGTAAAATAAATGACCAGCTGTTCTTCATCCAAAAAATTTCTCTGTCCAATCAAGCAGGTTATCTCGGTTTTCTGCACACGCAGGAAAATTTTTCATCTCTTCCGATATCGTCCGATTTTCTCCAAAACATCCTTCAGCTTTTAACCTTTGCCTGCACGCAAAATGACAGTCTGCGCACAGGATACGATAACGGCTCCATGTTTTTTCTGCACTTTTTAATCAGCAACCGCCAAAATAATATAGAAGAAATAAAACAACTCTGTACTTTTTACGGTTTCGATTACCGCAAAAAGTGGATTTGTCTTACTCTGTCTTTGCAAAACATCGCCGATAACAATAAAAATAAATTTACGGCACTCCTGCAAAATAGTATAGAGAAACTACCGACAAAATCATCTAAGCTGTTCACTTGTCACAATGCCAATCTATTCTGCATTTATTTTCTGTTTGCACCGGAAAAACACAGTCTGCAATCACTTCATGAAGTACAAAGCTTTGCTTTGGCTTTACAAAAGAAACTTTCCGACAAAAACCAATCTGTCTTTATGGGTATAAGCGCCTGTCATAAGAAAATTGCCCATATCCGCCATGCTTTCAAAGAAAGCTTGCAGGCTCTTCATCACCAGCAGCAAAAAAATCTCTTTATGCCCGGTTCCTATCTGCATCAGTTACCGCTACATCTTCTGGGCAATACCAGACAAAACGTGTCCGAACTGCTGCTCTACAATGTATTGCAACCGCTTTTGGCCTTTGATAAAGAAAATCATACCGAGCTCATCCATACGCTGAAAATCTATTTTTCCTGCAATTATAATGCCACTTTAGCGGCAAAAACACTTTATCTTCATCGCAACACCATGCTCAAACGACTCGATAAAATCAAGGAAATTCTTCAAACCGACTTTACGAATGCCGACGAAAACGCCTTAATCTATCTGAGCTTTTCCGCACTTGAACTGCAATGATTTAACATTTATATTTCATTTGCCAGTTCTATTAGTGTATCCGCCAGTACATCCGTTCCGGCGGCGATATCGGCAAAATTCGTCCATTCTTCCGGGCTGTGGCTTATACCGTTTTTGCTCGGTACGAAAATCATCGCTACCGGTGCAAACTCACCGACCAGCATAGAATCGTGAAATGCTCCGCTTATCGTTTTGATATACGGCGTATTTTCCTTTTCACACGCATTTTCCAATTTTTTTATGATATTTTCGTCGCATTTCATCGGATAATCATTGTTGTACTGCGTCAAATTCACTTTTACATTGCGTTTATCCGCAATTTCCTTAATACGATTTTTCAATTTTGCAATCAAATCGTTTTTATAATCGTAATCGCAGTCGCGGATATCTATAGAGAAAACCACTTTACCCGGAATTACGTTCACCGCATTCGGTATTACCTGCACTCTGCCAATAGTAACCGTCGTATATTCGCTCTGTGAAGTTCTGCCGAGCTGTTCAAGTGCCAGTGCGATTTCCGCTGTCGCCATGAACGCATCCTGTCTATCTTTCATTGTCGTTCCGCCGGCATGCGACTGTCTGCCGATTACTTCAACCTCGAAAACACTCGGTGCGCAGATTGTCTTTACTATACCAATAGGCTTACCTGCTTTTTCCAGCACGCCGTTCTGGTCAATATGCAGTTCCACTGCCGCATAAATACTGCCTTTTTTTACCGGTACTTTGTCAAAATCCTGTACAGGAAAACCGAGTTTTTGCAATACGTCATACAGCGTATTGCCGCCATCGTCGACAAGCTTTTTCGCTGCTTCGGCATCGAGTTTGCCCGCCATGGCGCGGCTGCCCAGACAACCGACTTTAAAGCGCGTCGGTTCTTCTGAGGTGTAGACGACGACTACGATACTTCTTTCATGCTTCAGTTTATTCACCTGAATGAGTCTTACGGCTTCCAGTCCCGCCACGACGCCGCTCATACCGTCAAACATTCCAGCGTTCAACACGGTGTCGATATGCGAACCCGTCCATACAGGCGGCAAATCCGGTCTTGTTCCTTCCAAAACGCCGAAGATATTGCCGATGGCGTCTTCATGCACCTGCAAATTCAGCTTGCGCATTTCGGATTTCACGTATTCTCTGGCTTTTACTTCCTCATCGGTAAACAACACTCTTGTCGTACCGAAATCCGGCGTGGAATTGAATGTATTGATTGTTTCGAGCCACATTTTTATATTTCCGGTATTTACTTTTATTTTCATATTTCATCACCTGTTACATAATATTTTGCGGTTTGCCTTCCAAATATTTTTTAATATTATCGAATGCAATGACTGCTCTTTTCCGCATGGCTTCCTGTGTGGCAAATCCGATATGCGGCGTCAAAACCGTATGTGGTGCGTCCAAAAGCGGATTGTCCCCTGCAAGCGGCGGTTCAACATCGAAAACGTCCACTCCCGCTCCGGCGATAGTGCCGTTTCTAAGTGCGTCAGCCAGTGCCTTTGCATTTACGACAGGTCCGCGAGCCGTATTTATCAAAATAGCGTTCGGCTTCATTTTGACGATATTTTCCGCATTGATTAAATCCTTCGTCTGCGGCGTAAGCGGTACGTGTACGGAAACGATGTCGCAAGTCGCCAGAAGTTCATCAAGACCGACAAATTTCATGCCTTCGATATTTTTCGGTGTGCGGCTGTACGCATACACTTCACAACCAAAAGCCTCTGCCAGTCTTGCCGTTTTAAGTCCTATCGCACCTGCGCCGATAATGCCGAAGCATTTTTGGCAAAGTTCAATCTGCATAAGTCCCTTTTTCGTGCCGCCGCTGCGAACGGATTTATCTGCGGCAAAAATACTGCGGTATAAATTAATAATCATGCCGAAAACGAGTTCGCTTACAGCTTCGTTGGCATAACCGGAACAGTTGCAGACCATGATGTCGTTTTCTCTGCAATAATCCATATTCACATGGTCGACACCTGTAAATGCCACGCTGAGCATTTTTAAATCGGTGCATTTTTCCAATACATTTTTTCTGAACGGCATATTGGCAAGCATTACGATTTGAGCACCGGCGGCACGTCTGATTTTTTCCGCGTCGTCTGCCGGGGCCGTATTATAATACACGAGTTCAATATCTTTCGGCAAAACTTCCTGTTGCAGTTTTTCTACAGCCTTTTCATCTATTCCCAACGGTTCTACGATGGCTACTTTCACAAAAATCCACCCCTGTTATTTCAATTTTTTTATCAATTTACCTATACATTCATTGCTAAAGAATTTTCCGTCATAAACCAGATTGCCGCGTACAAATGTCATCACCGGCATACCCTTTCCTTTTGTCCGGCAAAAAGCGGAAAATTTATTTTTATATTCTAATTCATCAGCCGTTACCTGCCACGGCATTTCAGCGTCAATTACAGTAAAATCGGCATCAAAACCTTCTTTTATTGCTCCTTTTCTGCCGTAAATAGCGAAAATTTTAGCCGGATTTGCCGCCATAACTCTGGCGACAATCGTCGGCGAATACTCTTTTTTATTTACGGCATAATTCCAAAATGCCTGCAAACTTGTCTGCACCGAGCTGATACCGCCCCACGCACCAAAAATTCCTTTTGCACCTTTTTCTGATTTCTCCTCAATCCGGCATGGTGAATGGTCAGAACAAATACAGTCAAGCGTTCCGTCGACAATATAATCCCACAGAATAGCAGCATCTTTTTTGCTACGCAATGGCGGTGAACATTTAAACACTGCACCGTTTTTTATCAAATCATCACCTGTAAACAGCAAATAGTGCATACAAGTTTCCGCAGTTATATCAATTCCTTCTGCTTTCGCTTTCTTTATGCTTTGCGCCACCAGCGGATACGATACATGACAGATATGAGCCTTGCCTTTTGTAGCGCGCAGGATATCTATAATGTCATTAACTGCTTTAAGTTCGGCTTCGACGGGACGCGCCTGTAAATAATCGAGACGGGAAGTCCTGCCTTCAGTTATGGCTTTTTCCTCATTTTCCTTTATCATATTGTAATCTTCACAGTGAAAACCTGCCAATCCGTCGAATTTCTGCAAAATCTCTATTCGCTGACGGATTTCTGCAAGTGACAATGATGTATAACCCTTTCCCGGGTCGCACATAAAACATTTGAAGGCAAGCGCACCTTTTTCATCAAGACCTTTTAATTCACTTTCATTACCGTGAACAAGTCCGCCCCAAAAACCGTAATCAACATACGACTTTCCTTTCAGCAGTTTTTCTTTATCTGCAAAAATTTTAGCTGTTGTAACGGCCGGGTCATTCTGCATCGGCATATCTATGACGGTCGTAACGCCGCCTTTTGCCGCCGCTCTGCTGCCATGCTGGAAATCTTCCCGCCACGTATAGCCCGGTTCATTGAAGTGCACATGGTCGTCGACAATACCGGGAAGGAGATATTTTCCCTGAACATCTATGACTTTACACGCTTTTTTAGCTTCGTTCGATACATATTCTATTTCGCCATTCGATACGCCGACATTACCGTATATTATTTCCTGTTCGGTAACAATTCGTGCGTTTTTTATCAGTAAATCAAGCATAATACCCTTCCTTATTTACTTATTCAGCAGTAACGAGTGAGGCGTCCACCGATTTCAACATACTGGAATCAGCATATTTGCCAAAATCCGGTCTGTTTGTAATATTGTTCGTTTCCTTCATGAAATCAGCTATTTCATCACAGGATTTTACGAATTTGTCATCATACGTCATAGCATACTGGTTTTGACTCATAATCTGCTTTACTTCATCTTTATCGAGATTTATTTCCTTAGCGATGATTTCAGCAGCTTCGTCCGGATTTTCATTGATAAAGTCCGTTGCCTTTTTCAAAGCTGTGAGCATTTTCTTGACTTCATCAGGATGTTCCTTCAGAAATGTATCTGATACCTGCATTGTAGTATAGAAATTCATCCAATTCACATCGCCCTGTTTGTCGCCCAGATACGATTTCAAACCACTGAACAGAAGCTTACCGCCGTTTTTCTGTGCATTGCTTATCCACGGTTCCCAGCAGGCCATCGCATCAATATCGCCTTTTTCCAAAGCGGCAATAGCATCGCTCGGGCCTAATGTAACGAACTGAATTTTACTTATGTCCACATTCAGCTCATTACACATATTGCGGATTGCTATCATGACGCCTGCTCCTGCCGGTATACCGACCTTTTTACCTTCCAAATCCTTACCGTTTATGATATTGGCGTTTTTTCCAGCAACAATCGCCTGTGTGTTGCCGATATTAGCCATCGGAGCTACGATTTTCACGCCTACACCGTTTGCCGCAAGCGCGATATCCGTATACGGCGATTCAAACGAAACCTGCGCCGAGCCGCCGGAAATCAGTGAGGACATGTCACCGCCCGATTGAATAAATTTATTCGTTACGTTTAGCCCTTCTTCTTTAAAATAACCTTTTTTATCGGCAATAATCTTCTGTGCCGAAATCTGCGGGTCGATTACACCGTAAGCTACGATTTCCGTCGAAGCAGCATCTTTCGCTTCATCTTTTTTTGCATCACTGCCGCAACCTGTCAGTATTCCTGTCAAAGCCATTGTACACATTGCTATTGCCGTCAGTTTCTTCCAATTCACTTTAGTCAACCCACTTTCTCGTAAATTATAATTTCACTTCATTCGGGAATAATTTCTTCATCATAGTCGGGTCTAGATAATCATCCGTTTTCGGTACAGATTTAATATTTCCCATTTCCAACATAAAGTTTGCCATATTATTGGCACCGTCCACGAACTGCTGGTCATACTGCATGGTATATTTATTTTCCTGCATGATACGCAGACATTCTTTTTCATCTATATTAATGCGTTTAGCGATGATTTTAGCCGCATCTTCCGGATGTTCATTAATATAATCCGTTGCTTTATGCAAAGCACGCAGTAATTTTTCCACTGTTTCCGGATTTTTGTCATAAAAATCCTGCGTTACTTGAAGCGTCATATAAAAATCAATCCAGTGAACATCGCCCTGTGCACCAGGTAAATTTGATTTCGTACCGCTGAACAGTAATGTTCCTCCATGGTCAAGGGCTTTGCCAATCCACGGTTCCCATGCCGCCATAGCATCAATATCGCCTCTGTCCAATGCCGCCAACTGGTCGGAAACACCGAGATTTATAAACTGGATTTTATTTATATCAACACCTGTCGCCTTACACATGTTTCTGATAGCTATGAGCACACCGGCACCGTTTGTCATGCCGATTTTCTTACCTTCCAAATCCTTCGGGCTATTTATTTCAAGACCTTTTCTGGCTACAACACTCTGTGTTCCGGCTGCATTTACAAGCGGAGACACGACTTTTACCTTTACGCCGTTTGCCGCTACGGAAATATTGTTATACATAGAACCGAAACAGATTTTCGCATCGCCGCTGGCAACAAGTGAAGCATTTTCATCCGGTCCGGTCATTAATTTATTTTCAACATCAAGACCTTCTTCCTTGAAAAAGCCTTTTTCTTCAGCGATAATCTGCTGTCCCGATACCTGCGGGTCCAGTTCGCCGTATGCAACGAGTTTTTCATTCGTTGCCTCGCTTTTCTGTCCGTCCTGTGTTGCCTGATTGTTGCCGCAGCCTGCCAAAATGCTCGTACAAACAATCATGCTCATGCCTATTAGGCAAAGCTTTTTCCATAAAGATTTTTTTATCATCAGTTTTCCTCTTTTCTCTGTTAATTTTCCACTGCTTTACTCATGCCGACTTTTTTCCAGCGGAATAAGCGTTTTTCCACTAAAGTTAATAGTCCGTAAAAAATCGTATATTCCAAACCGATTAAAGTTGCTGCCAAAAACATATCCGCCATTTTAAACCAGTTTTTTGCATTTACGATAATATATCCTAAACCTTCGGAAGCACCCATCATTTCTGCTACAACGAGTGCTGAAAATGTAAGCGCCAGACTTATTTTCATACCGGCGAATATATGCGGCATAGCCGATTTAAAAATAACCTTTGTAAATACCTGATACGGTGTCGCTCCCAAACTGCGGGCGGAACGAATTAATATCGGGTCCGTATTTTTTATTCCGTCAATAACATAAGTGATAAGCGGTACAAAAGTTGCATAAGCGATAAGCGCAATTTTGGAAGCTTCACCAATACCGAACCAGATTAGAAACATCGGCAGAAAAGCAAAAACCGGAATAGGACCGACAAGATTTAAAATTGGTGTGAATATATTATCGAAATCGCGTTTCGTAGCAATTAAAATTCCCAAAACAACGGCAATTACTACACCTATCACGAAGCCAACTATCATACGATAGAAACTCATGCCGATATGTCCAATTAACGTTCCGTCAAGAATATAATCATATGCCGTTTCAATAACCATTGCCGGCGACGGCAAAAATACAGGATTGAACCATTCATTTAAACCGTTTAAATAACTTATTAACTGCCACAAACCGAAAAAGAACAATAATGAAAAAATCTTATAATACGTATTCATTCTGGCACGATGTGCTTCTATCACTTTGCGGGGAATTATCTCCTCCTCAAAATCTGGTTCGACTGCATATTGCGACTGAACCAGAAAATCATGTACGGATATTCCTCTATTTTCTCGTAAATAAACATCATTCATTATATTTTCCCCCATTATTCCACAATTACATCCATATCTGAACCGTCCGTCAATCCTTTGGAGAATAAATCGACGTATTCACTGAATTTATCAGAGCGGATATCTCGCGGCCGTTCCAGCTCAATGTGCGTATCCATGGCTATATGTCCCTGTTTCAGCAAGATAACTCTGTCCGCCAGATAAACGGCTTCCGGAACGCTGTGAGTGATAAAGAAAATCGTCTTTTTGCTTATCTGCCAGATACGGATTAATTCTTTACGCATCGTATCTCTCGTCATCGCATCGAGTGCGCCGAGCGGTTCATCCATCAGCAGAACCTGCGGATTATTGACAAGTGCTCGGGCAATTCCCACACGTTGCGCCATACCGCCAGAAAGTTCCGCCGGATAAGCATTTTCATATCCTTGCAAACCAATCATGTCTATATATTGTTTAGCGATTTTTTCTACTTCAGATTTTTTATGTTTCTTTAGTTTTAAACCAAATTCAATATTTTCTTTTACTGTATACCATGGAAATAAAGCATGCTGTTGGAAAACAACTCCACGTTGTGCTGATGGTCCTTTTACATCTACACCATCAACAATAATTCTGCCTTTATCTGGTTTTAAATATCCTGCTAATAAATTCAACATAGTTGATTTACCGCAACCACTTTTTCCCAAAACACAGATAAATTCTCCTGTTTTTATTTTTAAATTTATATCTTCAAGTATATATTTAGGTTTTCCATTAACCTCATCAAAAGATTTATGAATATTTATAAATTCTACACTCATATACTTTCCCTTCCCCAAAACAAAAAGGCGCAAAACTTTTTAATAAGTTTTGCGCCTTTGCAAATTTCATATAAAAATGATGTATTTATTATAAGATAAAAAAATTTTTTCTACAATGTGCATATAGTTGATATATAGTATTTTTCAATATGATATTTGCATAATTTATGATAAAAAAAGACTATGACAAGATAAAATCTCATCATAGTCTTCTATTTTTTATTATAAAATTTATTTAAAATACTTACCAATCAGTTCCTACATAAATTTCTGTAATAACATTATTTTTATCAACATAAAAACTTATTACAGGTTGAAAATAATGGCAATTTTCATCAGTCCAATCATAAGAATAATAAGTTCGATTATTATAAGAATCATATTCTTTTTTTACTGCACCATACATACCAGCTACTGTAGCATATGGTATGCCTACAGTTAACCCAGAAGGTGTTGACAAAGAATTATTTTTTAAAGTATAACCAACAACAATAAGTTGTCCTTCAGGTCTAGGGTCTCTTGAACCAGTTCTACCAGTAATAGAAAAATATGGAGAATATACATATGTAACACCTCTTACTCCATCAGAATTGAACCAACGTTTTTCTTTTGGTTGACCATATACACTAGATACATATTCCAAAGTACAACCAGGACCTACTCCACCTACAAATAATTCAGATTTAGGCAACCAATGAGCAAAACATACACTTGAAAAACTACATAATAAACATAAAACAAAAATAAACAATACTTTTTTCATCTTCTCAACTCCTAAAAAAATAGACAGAGTCTCTAAATACCCTGTCTATTTTTATTATCTATTTTTATTTAAAGTAAGCTACGCCAGCTTCAAATAATTTCTGGTCTTTTGCACCAGGTACATTCTTGGATACATATTGTCCAATACGTTCAGAATGTCCCATTTTACCAAGGATACGACCATCTGGGCTTGTAATACCTTCAATAGCCCAGACAGAACCGTTCGGATTTACTTCGATATCCATGGAGATATTGCCCGCTTCATTTACATACTGCGTTGCAATCTGTCCGTTAGCTCTGAGTTTGCCCAGAACTTCCTCACTTGCGCAGAAGCGGCCTTCACCGTGCGATACGGCAATGCGGTGAATATCGCCGACTTTCACGTTGCTGAACCACGGCGAGAGATTGGATACGACTTTCGTTTCCACCATGCACGATACATGACGGCCGATTTCATTGTAAGTCAGCGTCGGGTCATCCGCCGTTAATTCTTTAATATCGCCATACGGTACGAGGCCGAGTTTAATAAGCGCCTGGAAACCGTTGCAGATACCGAGCATTAAACCGTCGCGGTGTTTCAAAAGGTCGCGTACAGCTTCCGTGATGCGCGGATTTCTGAACATGGCTGCAATGAATTTACCGGAGCCGTCCGGTTCGTCACCGCCGGAGAAACCGCCCGGCAGCATGACAATCTGCGCCTGTTCAATGCCTTTGACAATGGCTTCTACCGACTGTTCAACCATTGACGAAGTCAGGTTTTTAATTACAAGCGTATCAGCCTGTCCGCCGGCACGTTCAAACGCTTTTGCCGTATCGTATTCGCAGTTCGTTCCCGGGAATACAGGAATGAAAATGCGCGGTTTGGCAAAGCTCAGCGGGCTTTTTACAATGCTGGAGGCGCTGTAGTTTTCCGCTGCTTTCGTTTCACCCGTGGATTTGCGCACATGTGTCGGGAAAATCTGTTCGAGCGGCTGCGTATATGCTTCTTCCGCTTCGTCCAGTTCGATGATATCATCGCCGCAGACGATAGACTGACGCGCCGTTACCGTACCGAGTTCATACGCATCCGTTGCGATAAGCTCGTCAAGCGCGCTTTCATCGGACAATTCCAGAATAATCGTACCGTAATCGCAAGCAAAGAGATTTTCGCTGTCAAAATCACCGTTGAATTCAAAGCCGAGATTTTCGCCGAATGTCATCTGCGTGATAGCTGCCGCTACACCGCCGATGCCGACACTTTTAGCTGCTGCGACTTTGCCTTCGGTGATGAGTTTATGAATTAAATTAAAGTTGGCCGTAAGTTTATCCATTACCGGCATTTCAAATTCATCGCGCTGAGCCGGAACAACAACGACCTTATGACCGGCCTGTTTAAATTCCGGCGATACGACTTTATCCGCTTCCACCATGTCGAGTGCGAATGCAATCAGAGAAGGCGGAACCGTCATATCCATGAACGTACCGGACATGGAGTCCTTACCGCCGATGGCAGCCGTGCCGAATTTATGCTGCGCCCAGAGAGCACCAAGCAGCGCCGCAAACGGTTTGCCCCATTTTTCATGGTCTTTGCCGAGACTTTCGAAGTATTCCTGCAAGGTCAGGCGGATTTTGCTGTAATCACCGCCGATAGCCACCATTTTGGTGATAGCTTCAACAATGGAGTATACAGCGCCGTGGAACGGGCTCCAGCTCATGAGATACGGATTGAAGCCGAAAGTCATGGCCGTCGCCGTTTTTGTCGTGCCGTGCAGAAGCGGCAGTGTAGCTACCATGCCTTCCGCCGGAGTCATCTGACGTTTGCCGCCGAACGGCATGAGCACCGTATTGGCACCGATTGTAGAGTCGAACTGTTCAGCAAGACCTTTCTGGCTACATACGTTCAAATCTTTTAAAGTATTAAGCCACGCATCTTTTACGTCGCCCGTGAATTCTTTTGCCGTTTCAAAATACGTCTTTTCCTGCGGCATTTTCACGACAGCCTGCGTATGCTGTTTTACACCGTTTGTCTGAAGGAACGAACGTTTAATGCTTACAATATCCTTGCCGCGCCAGTTCATCACGAGCCGCGGTTCAGCCGTTACGGTTGCAACGAGTGTTGCTTCCAGATTTTCTTTTGCCGCTTCGTCAATGAATTTAGCGGCATTTTCCACATCAACGACAACTGCCATGCGTTCCTGCGATTCGGAAATGGCCAGTTCCGTTCCGTCAAGACCTTCATATTTTTTCTTAACTTTATCCAGTTCAATTACAAGACCGTCCGTCAATTCGCCGATAGCAACGGCCACGCCGCCGGCACCGAAGTCATTGCACCGTTTAATCAAGCGGCTAACTTCAGGATTTCTGAACAGACGCTGCAATTTTCGTTCTGTAGGAGGATTACCCTTCTGTACTTCCGCGCCGCATTCAGTCAAAGATTCAAGTGTATGTTCCTTAGATGAACCGGTAGCACCGCCGATACCGTCGCGTCCCGTGCGTCCGCCGACTAAAATTACCACGTCGCCCGGTTCCGGAGCAAAGCGCACTACGTTTTCTTTCGGAGCTGCCGCTACAACGGCGCCGATTTCCAGACGTTTCGCCGCATAGCCTTCATGATAGATTTCATGCACCTGACCTGTAGCAAGCCCGATCTGGTTGCCGTAAGAGCTGTAACCGTGCGCTGCTCCGCGCGTGATTTTGCGCTGCGGCAGTTTGCCCTTTATCGTTTCTTCCAGACTGCGGCGCGGATCGGCACTGCCAGTTACGCGCATAGCCTGATATACGTAAGAACGGCCGGAAAGCGGGTCGCGGATAGCACCGCCGAGACACGTTGCCGCGCCGCCGAACGGTTCGATTTCCGTCGGATGATTATGCGTTTCGTTTTTGAACATGACGAGCCAGTCTTCTTCTTTGCCGTCGATATCTGCTTTAACGACGATGCTGCACGCATTGATTTCCTCCGAAACATCGAGGTCGTCGAGTTTGCCTTCTTCACGCAGTTTGCGCATGCCGATTACAGCGATATCCATGAGCGTAACATCTTTATGCGTTCTGCCCAAAAGTTCGCGGTCGTTCAGATACAGCTGATAAGCGGCATTCAACGTCGGAGCGTATTTGCCGTCTTCAATCGTCACGTCGTCGATTGCCGTTGTGAACGTGGTATGGCGGCAATGGTCGGACCAGTATGTGTCAATTACACGGATTTCCGTAATACTCGGGTCTCTATGTTCTTCTTTGCCGAAATATTCCTGACAGAATTTAAAATCCTCCTGGCTCATGGCAAGTCCCATCTGCGCGCGCAGCTCTTCCAGCTCTTCATCATTCAAGAACGTAAAGCCCGTCATGATTTTTACATCGGCCGGTTCTTCCATCGTCATTGCCAGTGTCTGCGGTTTGTCAAACGATGCTTCACGCGCTTCCACGGCGTTAATGCAGTAATTCTTAATCTGCGCAAATGTCGCATCATCTATATCGCCTACTAAGACAATAACTTTCGCACTGCGAATGACAGGACGTTCCTTCTGCGTAACGAGCTGAACGCACTGCGCGGCAGAGTCCGCTGTCTGGTCGAACTGACCCGGCAGAGCTTCCACGGCAAACATGCGGCAATTATCAATCTGAGGTAATGCTTCTTCATAAATTACATCTACTGGTGGTTCATAAAATACAACAGGTTTTGTCTGCTCATATTCCGCATCCGTCAAACCTTCAATATCGTAACGACGGATAAGACGCACTTGTTCCACTTTGTCCAATTTAAACAGTTCATTTAAATCAGCATACAGTTTCTGTGCCTGAACATCAAAACCTTGGCGTTTTTCAACGTATAATCTTTTAACTGACAATTTTATTCCTCCTGTAAATTAAGAAAAAAACTCATCTATATTTTACCTTAGAATATTTATAATGTCCATTGTTTAATCTTCTTCCGGCAGATATTGTCTGATATTTACCGACAAATTCCGCATTTTATCCGCTGGTGATTTTTCCTGCATTTTATCATTATTTTACACAGATTTTACCTGTAGCTTATTTATTTTTCTCAATCGCGATTTATACTGTTTAACCGTAAGTTAAATTATTTTACTGGAGGATACATCATGTTTGACATTGGAAACAAACACTACGAATTTTTTGATATGCTCAATCAGCAAGCTAAATATTTTCATGAAGGCGCAAAAGTAATGCACGACGTTATGGAAAACTACAGCATTGCTCACAGCAAAATGGATGAAATACGCGAAATCGAACATCAGGCAGACAAAGTTACAGCCGATACAGTTCAGCGCTTAAATCAGATTTTCATCACACCAATCGACCGCGAAGATATTTTTGCTCTCTCCTATGGTCTCGACGACGGCGTCGACAACGTTCACGGCTGCTTAGAACGTGTCATCATGTACGAAGTAGGCCAGCCGAAAACGGACGGCCCTGTTAAACTCACCAATCTCTTAATTCAGGCAACGGATGAACTCGTTAAAGCTACGGCACTGTTAAAAAATATCCGCGCCAACCAGATTAACATTCTCGAAGCTACCAACCGCATTTTAAGATACGAAATTGAAGGCGATACTGTATACCGCAAAGAAATGACGGCTCTGTTCAAAATGGAAAAAGACGCTATTGCACTCATCAAATGGAAAGACATTCTCCAATGCTTGGAAGACACGCTTGACCAGACAAAACATATTTCCGACACATTAAAAGGAGTTGTAATGAAATATGCTTGAGCAAGCATCCGTATTAATATTTATCGTTATTGCCTTAGCTCTTATCTTCGACTTTGTAAACGGTTTCCACGATACAGCTAATGCAATCGCTACATGCGTTTCAACACGCGCCGTGCCTCCTGCCGTCGCTATCATCATGTCAGCCGTCTTGAACTTCGCCGGCGCTATGATTAGTACAGGCGTTGCCAAAACCATCGGCGGCGATATCGTCCAGTCCGCCTCCATGGTAAATGAAGTCATCATCATTGCCGCTCTGTCTGGTGCCATCATCTGGAACCTGATTACCTGGTGGTTCGGTATGCCGAGCAGCTCATCGCACGCACTCGTCGGCGGTATCATCGGTGCTGTTATCTTTTCCGTCGGCTTTATGGGTCTGAACGGCTACGGTATTTTAAACATTTTCTTATCCCTCGTTCTTTCACCAATCGTTGCTCTTGTTGTCGGCTGGATTACACTGCATGTGATTTTCGCCATCTGCCATTCCTTCAAACCGGCAACGGTCAACGATAACTGCAACAGACTGCAGGTAGTATCGGCTGCACTCATGGCATTTGCTCACGGCTCCAACGATGCGCAGAAATCCATGGGTATCATCACACTGGCACTTTTAAGCGGCGGTTATATCGGTTCGTTCGACGTGCCGATGTACGTAAAACTGCTCTGCGCCTTTGCTATGGCGCTCGGTACATCCGTCGGCGGCTGGAAAATCATCCGCACTGTTGGCGGCAAAATCTTCCGTATGCAGCCAGTGCACGGTTTCTCCGCCGATTTGAACTCCGCTATCGTCATCTTCGGCGCAACGCTTTTGCACCTGCCGGTCTCCACGACGCACGTCGTATCCGGTTCCATCATGGGTGTCGGTGCTGCTCAGCGCGTTAAAGCTGTACATTGGGACGTTGCCCGCCAAATGCTCACGGCATGGATTATGACAATTCCGTGCTCAGCTCTTTTAAGCGGTATTGTTTATCTCATCTTGCACCTTTTCATTTAAATAAAAACAACAGAAAAATGCCGTACACCAAAGCAGTGCTGCGGCATTTTTTATTTTTCTGTTATCCCGTTTTTGTCTATTACCAAAAAACTTCTTGATTTATTATACGATATTGTGATACCATAATCATAATATATAAAGCAATGCAATGAGCGGAAAAGTACAATTTGACCGACTTTCAGAGAGACAGCGGCAGGTGAAAGCTGTTAAGTTGATAAATTGGAAAGCTACCCGTGAGCATTCGGCAAAACCGGACGCTGTGCCAGCGATAACGGCTTAAAGTGAGCTTTATGCTAACTAAGGTGGTACCACGGGAAAGCCCTCGTCCTTTATCGGACGAGGGCTTATTTTTTTGCTCATCTGTCAATAAATTTTCGAATTGGAGTGATTATAATGCGTGAACTTCTCGAACTGCTCGAACACGACGCACGCCGCAGCATTAAAGACCTGGCAACTATGCTCGGCCGCAGTGAATACGAAGTGGAAGAACAAATGAAAAAACTGGAAAAAGATAAAATCATCCTCGGCTATAACGCCATGATTGACTGGAACAAATACGGCGACAATAATGTAAACGCCATAATTGAAGTAAATGTCACACCGCAGCGCGAATTCGGTTTTGATGCCATTGCCGAACGCATTTACCGTTTCGATGAAGTCAAAACGGTCTACCTGATGTCAGGCAGCTTCGACCTGCTCGTCATCGTCGAAGGCAAGACTTTAAACAATATCGCCGATTTCGTAGCCCGCCGTCTTTCCACCATTGAAGGCGTAACTTCCACACGCAGCCATTTCATGCTGAAAGCATACAAAAAAGACGGTATCATCATCGATGACAAGGAAAAAGACCATAGGCTGGTGATTACGCCATGATTTGGGAACAGAACTTATCCAATACAGTAAAAGCGACAAAACATTCCGGCATCCGCCGCTTCTTTGATATCGCCTCCACGATGGAGGACGTAATCAGTCTCGGCATCGGCGAACCGGACTTCGTAACGCCGTGGAATATCCGCGAAAGCTGCGTTTACGGTCTGGAGCGCGGCTACACCTCCTATACGAGCAATAAGGGCATGTTCGAACTGCGCCATGCCATCACTCATATGTATGACAAGAATTTCAACGTTAAATACGACCCGGAAACGGATGTAATCGTAACTGTCGGCGTAAGCGAAGCCGTCGACCTTGCCATGCGCGCCGTCATAAATCCGGGTGATGAAGTCCTCATTCCTGAACCGTGCTACGTATCATACGCTGCCTGCGCCACTCTTGCCGGCGGCAGCCCCGTTGCCGTGCCGACAAGCCCTGCCAATGAATTTAAAGTTACACCGGAAGATTTGGAGCAGTATGTAACTGACAAGACAAAAGTTCTCTTAATTGGCTACCCGAACAATCCGACCGGCACAATTCTGGAAAAAGACGAACTCATGGCACTGGCACAGTTTGCCGAAAAACACGATTTAATCGTCATGTCCGATGAGATTTACGGCGATTTGACCTACGGCGACCGGCAGCACGTCTGCTTTTCCTCTTTGCCGGGCATGAAAGAACGCACTATCTTATTAAACGGTTTTTCCAAAGCGTACGCCATGACCGGCTGGCGGCTCGGCTACGCGCTTGCGCCTGAACCCGTTATCGACGCCATGAACAAAATCCACCAGTATACGATGATTTGCGCCCCGATTACGGCACAGATTGCAGGACTGGAAGCCATCCGCCACGGCGAAAAACACATGAAAAAAATGGTGGCTGAATACGACCGCCGCCGCCGTCTCGTTTACGAAGGCTTCACCAGCATGGGACTGAAAACATTCGAACCGAAAGGTGCGTTCTACATCTTCCCTGATATAACCTCTACAGGGCTGACCTCCGAAGAATTCGCCGAACAGCTGCTCATCCGCCAGCATGTGGCTGTAATTCCGGGCACGGCATTCGGTGCCTGCGGCGAAGGATTTATCCGCGCTTCTTATGCTACTTCCATCGATAATATCAGCGCCGCCCTCGCCCGCATAAAGAATTTCATCGAGCATTTATAGTTCATTTTTCTTTTGAAAGGTCAAAAGAAAAATGAACCAAAAAGAAAAAACCTTTTAACGTTTCGCTTACGCTGCACTGGGCAAGCCTTCGTAGCTCTCGTAGATTACAGACGATACAACTGGCTTGAAACATTTGGAATTTGGCTCGTGCCTTTTGTTTCCAGCAGGAACTAAAATCTGAATTGTTGACACTATAATTCGCCATTCATGTTAAATTTTTGTCTGC
>DCFC01000020.1:1786-25630 GCA_002314325.1 Megamonas hypermegale | reverse complement strand
ATAAATTAAGAAATTAAATCTTTTTATCTTATATTGTGCCGCACTGGCGCTTTCTTTATTTCGATTTCTTTAACAAGCAAAGAAATCGATAAATAGAAATTTATAAAAAAAGACTATGACATTTAAATGTGTCATAGTCTTTTTATTTACTATTCTAGCGTCTTGCCGATAGCTTCACTAAACGTCGGGTGCGGATAAATCACTTTGCCCATATCCTCAAGCGTCAGTTTATTGGCTATCGCCTGTGTGAACTGACTTATCATATCGGTTGCTCTTGCACACATCATCTGCGCTCCAAGCACTCTTTTCGTTTCCGCTTCAGCAATTACTTTAATAAAACTGCGTTCCTGCAAGGAAAGCACTGTTTTGCCGTTTGCTCCCATCGGATATTTCAGCGCAATCACTTTTACACCCGCTTTTTTCGCTTCATCAGCCGTCATGCCGACGCTGGCGATTTCCGGACTCGTATACACACAGCTTGGAATTAAAGCTGTATCATAAACGGGCTCTTTGCCCAGCATATGGCAGATTGCATTTATCGCTTCCGCCGTTGCCGTATGCGCCAGCTGAACGCCGCCGATTACATCGCCTGCCGCATATATGTTCGGTACGGAAGTCTGGTAATTTTCATCAACTTTTATCCGGCTTCGGTCCGTTTCCACCGTAAATTCTTCGCCGAACAGATTGGCACTGTACGGACGGCGGCCGACCGCCATCAGAACACATTCTGCTTCTGCACTTTGTGCCTTGTCTTTTTCCGTATAATGACAAATGTATTTTCCTGCCTGCTGTTCGATTTTCGTTACAGTCGATTTCACATGTATCTGCGCACCGCGTTTTGTCAGCAGCATTTTCAAGCTTTGGGCAAATTCCTTGTCCATATTCGCCAGAATTTTATCCAATGCTTCAATGATGATTACTTTTTTGCCCAGTGCCGTATACAGCGAAGCAAATTCAATACCGATAACACCGCCGCCAATAATGACGAGACTTTCATATGCTTTAGCACTGTTTAACAGTTCATCACTCGTTACGGCATACTGCGCGCCTTGAATCGGCGGCACGGCAGGAACAGAACCGGTCGCAATGAGGATTTTGTCCGCTTCAATAACCTGTTTCTGCGTTTCATCCGCCACACTTATCCGGTTTTGTCCTATAATTGCACCCGTTCCTTTAAGTACCGTCACTTTGCGCATCTTCATTAGTTTGCCGATACCGTCGCGCAATGTACATAATACCTCATCCTTGCGCTGCTGCATTTTCATCATATCAACCGAAAAATCACTGTAACTCAAACCAATTTTTTCCGCCTGTGTTGTTACTTCATGATACATCTCCGCCGTATGCAGCAGCGTCTTTGTCGGTATGCAGCCGCTGTTCAGACACGTTCCCCCGAGGCTGTTCTTTTCAATTAAAACTGTTTTTAAGCCGTGTCTTGCCGCAAAATCAGCCGCTTCATAACCGGCAGGACCTGCTCCGATAATTGCCAAATCAAATTTTTCCATTTTGCACCTCCTGCTTATAATTTTTCTTCTATTAACTCGATTATATCCTGCATTTGCTGCCGCGATAAATCTTCTCTCTGTAATTTCTTTATTTTTTCCGTAATTATCGTCTTATCATAACGGCAGTCTTTCAATACATTTTTTAATTCTGGAATGAAATCCTGCTCCAGCATGTCGGAATAAATTTCTATATCTTTTATCCTGCCTTCATCTACGGCGATGTGCATATCCATATTGCCCCAGACAAACCGTCTGCTGATTTTATTAGTAAACGGTATTTTTCTGCCGAAAATCCAGTCCCATACTCTGAATTTATGCTCGAGCCGTACGATTTCATCCTCATTCAAGTCCGTATCCTTTATTATCCCTATATCACATTTATATACATTTTTTAAAGCCGTTCTTATCTTCTCTGCAACTAAACTTCGATTTATATCTGCACAATAATTTTTTAAATTCGTAACTCTCGCCTTGACGGACGACACGCCCTTAGACTGCAATTTGGCTGTATCCACATTGAGATAGCGCACCATTTTTTCCGTATCGGCATCTAAAAGCAGTGTTCCGTGATGATAACAGTACTGTCCTTTTTTATAAAAAGCATTGCCGGAAAATTTTCTGCCTTCAATGGTAATATCGTTTCTTCCCGTCTTTTGTGCATTTATGCCCAGCAGCCGTACGGCCGTAAGTATCACTTCCAGCTGCCGCTCCACATCATAATCCGCTTTTTTTACGCAAAAAGTAAAATTCAGGTTGCCTAAATCGTGATATACGGCCCCGCCACCGGAAAGACGGCGGACAATTCTGCCGCCGTCCCTCTCAAATTCACTGACTTTGCATTCCTGCCATACGTTCTGATTGCGCCCTATGACAATCGTGTGCTCATTCTGCCACAGATACACAATCAGTTCGCTGTCATCTACGTGCATCGTCAGATATTCTTCTATTGCCAAATTATGATATGGATTTAATGCAACATTATCGTAAATTTTTATCTTATTTATCATTGCTAAACTCATAGCGCAAAACAGGTTTGCGCGCCGCCAGCACTTCATCCAGTCTGCGGACCGGCGTATTCATCGGCATATCGTGCATTATTTCCGGATTGTTTACGGCCGTTTGGTAAATTTCCTTATAAATAGCGACAGCCTTGTCAATTTCCGTCTTGCTTTCCGTTTCCGTCGGTTCCACCATTAAGGCTTCATGTACAATAAGCGGGAAATACATTGTCGGCGGATGGATACCGTAATCGAGCATTGCCTTTGCCACGTCAAGCGCCGAAACATTGTATTCGTGCTTCAGTTTTTCCAGCGTCATGACAAATTCGTGCATGCAGATACCGTCATAGGCCATATCGAAAGTATCGCTGAGCTGCTGTTTCATGTAGTTGGCATTGAGTACGGCATTGGCCGAAGCGTCGCGTATGCCTTCTTTGCCCAATGTCATGATGTATGTCAAAGCTTTTAGTACAACAAGAAAATGACCGTAGAACTCCTTAACCATGCCATAAGAATGTTCGTACCGCTGCAGCGACAATTTTCCGTCCTGCTCCGTTACTTTATAACCCGGCAGAAATTCCGCCAAAAACTTTTTACAGCCGATAGGACCGCTGCCCGGTCCGCCGCCGCCGTGCGGTGTGGCAAAAGTCTTATGCAGATTGAGATGAACGACGTCAAAGCCCATGTCGCCCGGACGAACCCAGCCCATTACGGCATTTAAGTTTGCACCGTCATAATAGCACAGACCGCCGGCTTCATGCACAAGACGCGTTATCTCCAGAATATTTTTATCGAAAATGCCGACTGTATTCGGATTGGTGAGCATAAGCCCTGCCACTTCATCATCAAGAACGGATTTCAATGCTTCCAAATCGACGCAGCCGTCAGATGATGACGGAATGGATACGACTTCATAATCGGCCATGGCCGCGCTTGCCGGATTAGTACCATGCGCCGAGTCAGGCACGATTATCTTTCTGCGTTTATCGTCATTGCGGCTTCTGTGATACGCTTTTATCAGCAGAAGACCGGAAAATTCACCGTGTGCGCCTGCTGCCGGCTGGAAAGTCATCGCATCCATGCCGGTGATTTCGTTTAAATATTCATTGGCTAGAGATATCGCCTTTAATGCGCCCTGTACGCTTTGCTCTGGCTGAAGCGGATGGATATCCTTGAAACCGGCAAAGCCAGCCACTTCTTCATCTATTTTCGGATTGTATTTCATCGTGCACGAACCGAGCGGATAAAAACCGTTGTTTACACCATGCGCGTTTTCCGCCAGTTCCGTGTAATGGCGGCTCAGTTCATTTTCCGACAACTCCGGCAAATGCAGTGCAATATTGCGTTTAGATTTGATTTCCACTTCCGGCACGTCGCAAGGTGATAATATTGTGCATTTATGACCTTTCGTACTCTTTTCAAAAATCAGTTCCATATTCACACCTCTTTCACCAATGCCGCCAATGCGTCAATTTCTTCCTTCGTATTCATTTCCGTTGCGCACCACAAAATTTCGCGTTCGTTCAGCATAAGACCGCCTAAAATACCGTTTTCATCCAATTTGGCCAATATATCCTGTGCTTTTTTGTCAGCAACGGTTACGAATTCATGGAAATATTCCTGATTGTATTTTAAACTCAGTCCTGCTTCCTGCAATTTAGCCGCCAGATAGTGCGCTTTGGCTGCGCACTGTTTTGCTGCTTCCTGCAAGCCGTCCGTTCCCATAGTCGCCATATAAACAGAAGCCGTCAATGCGCACAGCTGCTGATTAGAACATACATTGGAGCTGGCTTTTTCGCGGCGGATATGCTGTTCACGCGCCTGAAGCGTCAGCACGAACGCCCGTTTGCCGTCCACGTCAACCGTCTGCCCCACCAGTCGTCCCGGCAGTTTGCGCATCATCTTATTCGTCGTAGCCATAAAACCGAGATACGGTCCGCCGAAACCGAGCGGCAAACCGAGCGGCTGTCCTTCACCTACGGCGATATCAGCTCCTGCTTCCATCGGCGTCTGCAATACAGCTGCGGCAATCGGATTTACGCCCATGATGAATTTCGCCTTCACACTGTGCGCTATTTCGCCCAGAGCTTTTGCATCTTCGATATTGCCGTAATAGTTCGGCTGTTGCAGGTAGAAGCAGCTTGCTTCCTTATCTATCATTTGTTTCAGTGCTTCCATGTCCGTTGCGCCGTCTTTTACCGGTACAATTTTCACTTCGATGTCCTTGCCGAAACAGTATGTTTTTATTACTTCTATGACCTGCGGATTAACCGTCTGAGCTACGTAAACGGTATTGGCGCGTTTTCTCTCATGGCACATTGCCACCGCCTCTGCTGCCGCCGTTGCCCCGTCATATACGGAGGCATTTGCCACATCCATGCCGGTAAGTTCGCAAATCATGGTCTGAAATTCAAACACCGCCTGCAAAATGCCCTGACTTATTTCCGCCTGATACGGTGTATACGCCGTAACGAATTCTTCTTTACTCGTAATCGCTTTTACAGCAGACGGAATGTAATGGTTATATGCGCCTGCGCCGCGGAAAATATGACGATATACTTTATTTTGTCCGGCTAAATCCTCCATTCGGCGTTTTACGGAAAGTTCCGCCATACCTTCCGGCAGATTAAGCCCGTCTTTTAACAATACACTTTCCGGTATATCAGCGAACATCGCCGCATAATTTTCAAAACCGCAGGCATTTAACAGTTCCTGCTTTTCCTGCTCGCTGTTCGGTATATAAGTTCCCATGCCATCACCTCAAGATTTAAATTACTATTTAAATTAATCAAGTGTAGCTATAAATTCTTCATATTCCTTCGCACTTAAAAGGTCTTCGTGGTCCGTCAGATTATTGACTTTTATAAACCATGCACCGTACGGGTCGCTGTTAATCTGCGCCGGGTCGTCGGCCAGTTCTTCATTTACGGCTTCAATTACGGCTGTAACAGGAGAAAATACGTCGGAAACAGCTTTTACCGATTCCACATCAGCAAAAGTTTCGCCTTTTTCCACGCTGTCGCCTTCTTCCGGCAGATTAACGAATACCAAATCACCGAGCGCATCCTGCGCATAATCCGTAATACCGATTAAATACGTTCCGTCTCCGTTATTTTTAATCCATTCATGCGATTTTACATACATTAATTCTTCTGGGAAATTCATTTTTATATCCTCCTAAAAATTTATATTATTTATTTATTGTGCTAGTTGATTTCTCAAAGCAGTATAATAGTTTATATTTAGTGAGGTTAAGTGACAACATCGAACGAATATAAACTATTATACTGCTGGCTAAAGGCTCGATATTTTACTAGCACAACGGGTATTATTTACTTCTTTTATAAAACGGCAGTTTGATAACTTCCGCATCTACCATGCGGCCGCGTACATTGACCTGTACTTTCGTGCCGATATCTTTATAATCCGTATCGACAAGTGCCAATGCCACAGCCTGTTTTAAATACGGACAATGCGTGCCGGAAGTCGTTACGCCGATTTTCTTATCGTCTACAAATACATCCTGCGCTTCACGGATAATGCCACGGCCTGTAACTTTAAGCCCTACGCGGCGTCTTTTTGGTACACCTTTTTCTTCCAGTGCCTTTTTACCGATAAAATCCTCTTTATCCATTTTGACAAAAATACCGAGCCCCGCTTCTTTCGGGGAAATTTCATCATTCATTTCATGGCCATACAGCGGCATGGCAGCTTCCAAACGGAGCGTATCACGCGCCCCAAGTCCGCACGGAATTAAGCCTTCCTCCCTGCCATTTTCCAGCAGCATATTCCAGATTGCCGCAGCGTAACGGCTTTCCACGTAAATTTCAAAACCGTCTTCACCTGTGTAACCGGTGCGGGAAATAATGCAGTCAATATCATCTATTTTTGCTCCGAAAATACAGGTATAGTATTTTGCCGGAATGTCTTTCGTCAAATGCGCCAGCACAGTTTCACTGTTTGGTCCTTGAAGCGCTATCTGCGCATATTCAGCCGAAACGTCTTTAAATTCCACCTTGCCGAACGCATGGTCTTTCATCCAGTTGAAATCTTTATCCTTATTAGCTGCATTCACTACAATGAAATATTCGTTATCCTGTTTTTTGTATACAATTAAATCGTCGACAACGCCGCCGTTTTCGTTGCACATCGGACTGTAGCGCGCATGATTATCCTGCAAATCCGTGTAGTTGTTCGTGAGCAGCATATTGATATTGGCCAGCGCGTCCTCACCTGAGCAGATGATTTCGCCCATATGCGAAACGTCAAAAATCCCGCAGGCCGTGCGGACTGCCATATGTTCACGGATTACACCCGTAGCATACTGCACCGGCAGTTCATAACCGGCAAACGGCACCATCTTGCCGCCGCATTTAACATGTTCTTCATATAAAGGTGTTCTCAGTAATTCCATTTTTATTTCTACTACTAAAAATATTATATAATATTTTCAATAGTTTTTCCTTTCTTTTAAATTTATTTATCATCTTCAATACAACGGAAATCGCTTGCAGATATCGGCCACTTTCTCTTTGGCCCGGGCAATCACCGTTTCATCATCGCGCTTTTCAATAACTTCAGCAATAATATCGGCCACCTGACGAATATCCGCTTCTTTCAAGCCTCTCGTCGTAAGCGCCGGTGTGCCGAGACGAATACCGCTTGTCACGAACGGGCTGAGCGGTTCAAACGGAATTGTATTCTTATTGGCCGTGATACCGATATCATCGAGCAAATTCTGCGCTTCCTTGCCTGTGATATTTTTAGAGCGCAAATCAACGAGCATTAAATGATTATCCGTGCCGCCCGATACAATCCGAAAGCCCTTCTGCATGAGTTCATCAGCCAATGCCGCCGCATTTTTTACGACCTGCTGCTGATACGTTTTAAAGTCTTCGCTCAGTGCTTCTTTAAAAGCTACAGCTTTTGCCGCTACAATGTGCATTAACGGCCCGCCCTGAATGCCCGGGAAAATCGCCTTGTTGAACTGTTTGCCGAATTCGGCATCTTTGCACAAAATCAGACCGCCGCGCGGACCGCGAAGCGTCTTATGCGTCGTCGTCGTCACCACGTCGGCATACGGTACAGGATTAGGATGCAGTCCCGCTGCGACGAGCCCTGCAATATGCGCCATATCCACCATGAAATACGCACCGACCGCTTTGGCAATCTGCGCCATGCGGGCAAAATCAATTATGCGGGAATAGGCGCTGGCGCCGCCGATAATCAGTTTCGGCTTATGCTGCTTGGCCAATTTTTCAAGCTCATCGTAATCAATCCGTTCCGTTTCCTTATCCACGCCGTACGGAACGATTTTAAAATATTTACCGGAAATATTAACGGGACTACCGTGCGTCAGATGACCGCCGTCCGTCAAATTCATGCCCAACACGGTATCACCGGGATTTAACAGAGCAAAGAATACGGCCGTATTGGCCTGCGCACCCGAATGCGGCTGAACATTGGCGTACTGCGCGCCGAACAGTTCTTTAGCGCGGTCGATTGCCAGCTGCTCCACGATATCGACATATTCACAGCCGCCGTAGTAGCGTTTGCCCGGATAGCCTTCAGCGTACTTATTCGTCAAAATACTGCCCTGCGCCTGCATTACGGCACTGCTTACAATATTTTCCGAAGCAATCATTTCCAGTTTATTGCGCTGTCTGCTAAGTTCCATATCGATTGCTTTTTGTACCTGCGTGTCAACATTTGCTAAAGTTTCCAATAAATTCATTATTTACGCCTCCTTGTATTTAGGCGTCTGAAAAACATAAAAAGAGCGCATGAAAATAAAATTTCATGCGCTCTGTCTTTGTAACCTGAAAGATTTGACTTCTTCGGTGCAAAAAATGCTTTCCAGAGTATCGTCCAAATACGGTCCTTTTGCCTGAGAGTTTGTGCCTCTTTCACCTTCGGCGCCTTGCGGTCTCTCCCGTATTCTTCAACCGAACTTTATCTACGTTTATGATATCATTAAATTAATTTTTATGCAATCATCTAACGCACTTTTTTCTCCAAATAATGCGGCAGCCATGCTGAAAAAAATGCTACAATCGGCACGGTAAAAATTACGCCGAAACTGCCCGATATGCCCTGCATAATTTCAATGCCGATAGAGTTGGAATTTATGAGCTGCAAATACGGTAAATCGTAAACGTAGTCAAGCACCCATACGCCGAGCGAGCCGCCGAAAAATGCCAGAATAAGCGTCGTCGCCATTGTTCCCATTACATCGCGTCCGACATTCATGCCGCTTTTAAACAGCTCTCTGCCTGTCAGCTGCGGATTTTTCTGATGCAATTCATACACGGCGGAAGAGATGTCCATTGCAATGTCCATCACGGCGCCCAGACTGGCAAACAGCACGCCGGCAAACAGAAGCTGACCGACGTCGATGAGCGTATTCTGCCCGACAAACAGCAAGGCTTCGATATTGGATACGTTGTAGCCCGATAAAGATGTGAAATAGCCGAAAATATCCGCGGCAAGCCCCGCTGTCAAAAGCCCCAGAAAAGTAGAGATAATCGCCGAAAGAGCTTTCACGGTAAAGCCGTTAATCAGGCAGATAGTAGCCGCTATGACGATGCTGGAAGTTAAAATCGCCGCAAAAAACGGTGAATTTCCCTTCATAATCATCGGGAAAAACAGAAATACAAAGCAAATAAAACTGAAAATCAGCGCCACTGCCGATTTCACGCCTTTTTCACCGCCGATAACGCAGAGCAGAACAAGAAACGTTCCGATAAAAATATAAATCGGCATCGACCGGTCCACATTGTACACCGTCGTTACATCAAGCTGTCCTACTACGCTGGAAATAGTGATTACCTCCAGTCCCGGCCGGCACACTGTACCGAATAAAAGTCCGTTCGGGCTGTTGGCCTCTACAACCTGTCCCGCCTGCGGTCCTGTTTCCATCTGAAGCATTACCACCTGGTCGCCGACGCGGCTGCCGTCTTCCTGCAGATTATCCTTTATAACTTCTATTACGGTCGCCTTTTCAAATGTGCGTCCCTCAGTGCTGATTAAAGCCGGCTTTTCCACCTGATTATAAGACTCGAGAAATACTATGCCCGCCGCCAGAACGGCAACGATGAGTATCCCTCTGACCCAGATATTTTTCATTAATTTCATCATCTGAATGAACTCCTCAAAATGTTTTCTAAAACAAAACTGCGGTAAAGCCATTAAACTTTGCCGCAGTTAATTGTTATTTATTATCTGCTGATTTTATTATTTTTTTACGATGCTGTAAGACTGGTCAATCGGTGTGCCTGTTTCAGCATCATATGTGTTGATAGTGAATTTTTCATCCGTGATATTGATTACGGAATAAGTCGGTCTCCAAGTCTGGCTGCGGGCTGCTACATAATCCTGTTTCTGTTCAATCAGATTGTAGAATTTAGAACCTGTTGCCGAGTTCGATGTCATGTAGAACACGCCGTCCGGATTTACGAGCGTACCCTGTTTCATATCGGCAATCGTGTAGCAGCGGTTCTGGGATTCGTAATAATCCTTGAACGCTTTATCGGCTTTCAATCTTTCATCTAAGATATTATGATGCTGTCCGTGCTGACCTGCCACTTTGAATTCATCAAAGCTGTCATACTGACCCGGTTTGCTTGTAAGCTGATAAGTGCGGGCATACGTATGGTCATGACCCTGCAATACCACGTCGATATCGTTGGCATCGAAAATCGGCGTCAGCTGATTGCGCAAAATGATACCGTCGGAGTCGGAATGGTCTAAACCGCTACCGTAAATATCCTGATGCATTACGACAATGCGCCATTTAGCATTCGGATTTGCCTTTACGGCTTTTTCAACTAAAGCTTTATGGTCTGCCGCATTGTAATTGTTCGCGTTGATAACGATGAACAGAGCACTGCCGTAAGTATAATAATAGCCGTGGCCTGCCGCCGTCGGATTGGCTTCTTCCGTGAACATGTTCGGGGCGTTGAAATGGTTCTGCCAGCTGGAAGTCAGACAGTCATGGTTACCGATTGCTACAGCCTGCGGCAGATTGCGGAATGCCGTTGCGGAAAGATAACCTGCATATTCTGCTTCCTGCTGCTGCAGTTTGTTTGCATCTCCGTCGCCGGCCGGTTCGTTAATCTGGTCGCCAGGCGAAACGAGGAAGTTGATTTCCGGATGCTGCGCCAGTGCATTGTTCATGGTTTTATTCCAGTTGAACGCATCGTTTCTTGCCGCTATATCGGCGGACTGTTTTTCACTGCCGTCGGACGGAACCTGACCTTTGGAAGCACCAATCTGCGGGTCACCTACATACATAAAGCTGAAGTTATGCGGGTCGCCCGTTTTATATTCATGCACATCCTGCCACTGACCGTTTATCTGTACCTGATAGTAATATGTACTGTTCGGTTTAAAACCGTCAGCCGTTACTTTATTCGTATAATACTGTACGCCGCCGATTACAGTGCCTGCCTGACAAGTGCCTTTAAATTCTTTGGCATTTTTCATTTCCTTATTGTCGGCAACTCTCACTACAGCATCATTTACCTTCGTTTTGGAGTACCAGCCGAAATTCAGTTTGGAAAAATCTGAACCTGGAACAAGTGCAACCTGTTCATGATTAGCTTTTACTTTATCCCAGTTGGCTTTCCACTGTGCCCAGTCAGTATTTTGCGATACTACCGTTTTCGTCGTGTATCCCGGTACTGTCGAAGCATCATTCCAGTACTCGGTCGCTGCATAAGCAGTCAATGAACCTACGCTCAGCGCCGCTGTGAGGCACAGAGCCACCATTCTTTTTTTGCTTTTCTTTAAATTAAACATAAGACCCAGCTCCTTTTATAAATATGAACACAGTGTCTATTTTATGTCATGTATGTGATACTTATATAAAAATCATGTGAAATTTTTGTAATACTTAATCCGATTTTAAAAAATTTTTAATCTCCATCTAATGAAAAAGTAGTATAATTATTTCAAAGAAATTGCATTTTATTGAAGAAAGAAGGGATTGGCATGAACAAATTATCTCGTATGCGCCTTACATTTTTTGTTTTAGCCGTTGTCTTTTTCATCGTTGCCGTAACCGGTATCTGCATGGATTTCCATTTGACTTTATTTGATAGAAGATTGATGAAAAACTTTCATATTTACTGCGGTTACATCATGATTGTTTTCATGATTATCCATCTAGTCGACAACAGTGTCTGGATAAAAAATATATTTAAATCAAAGAAAAAGTAAAGTCTCATTGACTTTACTTTTATTTTTTGCTATATAATTATATAGACCGATTGTTATAATCGGATTTTATTTTTTTAGGAAAGAAGGATATTTATGGATAAAGTTATCAATCAACCGACGATTACAACAAACAACAATACTTTTCTGATTACGCTTTTAGCCTTAATCTGCTCCATCGGACCGCTGGCCACCGATATGTATCTGCCGGCGTTTCCGGAAATCACCGCATATTTCACCACGACGCCGTCCATGGTTCAACTGACCATAACGACATGGCTCATCGGTCTTGCCGTCGGACAGATTATCGCCGGACCATTAAGCGATATTTACGGCAGACAGAAACCGCTCATCTTCAGCTTAGTCTTTTTTACAATTTCTGTTATCGCCTGCATTTTCTCACCGTCTATTCATCTGTTCATCTTCGCCCGCCTAATCGGCGGTTTTGCTGCCTCTTCCGCACTCGTAATCGGCCGTGCCATTGCCAGTGATGTCTACAGCGGCACCATGCTGACAAAATTTCTGTCAACCGTAATGATTATTCAGGGTATAGCACCGATTATAGCGCCGGTGCTCGGCGGACAGCTCCTTTTATTCTTCCCGTGGACAAGCGTTTTCGTCATTCTAGCTTTTGCCAGCCTGATTATAATCGTACTTTCCGCATGTAAATACAAAGAAAGTCTGCCGAAAGAAAAACGTATCCGCGGCAATCTCTCTCAAGTGCTGAAAATATTCTTCAGCCTGTGCGCCCGTCCTTATTTTGCCAGCCTCTGCGCCATTCAATTTTTCATTTTCTGCTCGCTGTTCGCCTACATTTCCGGTATGCCGTTCATCTTGCAGGGCATCTACGGCTTCAGCCCGCAGCAGTTTTCTTTCGTCTTCGCCTTCGTCGGCGTCGGCATGATGTGCTTCGGCAAACTGACCAATATCTTAACGGGCCGCGTTGCTGACGGCAAACTGTTATTTCTCGGCTTATGCCAGGGCGTTTTTTTCGGCGTTTTGTTTTTAATCGGCGTTCTCCTTAACCTGAATATCTATATTTTAATCGTCTTTCTGCTGTTGTCGGAAACTTCGCTTGCCATCACCGCTGCCACCAGCTTTTCGCTTGCCATGCAGACACAGAAAAAAGTCGCCGGCAGTGCTTCCGCTCTTTTGGGATTTTTCTCCAGCATCTCCGGCAGTCTCGTAGCACCGATTGTCGGTATCGGCGGCGGTACTACAGCCGTACCGACGGCGCTTGTCATCGCTCTAGCGGAAATCATCGCGCTTTGCATCTTCCTCGTCGTTACGAAAAAATACATCAAGAAAACAGCAGAAAATTAAAGGCAGGTTGTATTCATGAAAAACACCACGAAAGAAATGTTTCTGCACACTGCCTCCGTTCTATTCGCCAATAAAGGCTATCATGCCACCGGCATCAGCGAAATTCTGCAAAAAAGCCGTGCCCCGAAAGGCTCGCTGTATTATTATTTTCCGCACGGCAAGGAACAGCTCGCTATCGAATCGTTAGAACTGACAGCACAGAAAATATACACAGAAATACAGGATACTTTATCCCGATATGACAATCCGCTCGAAGGATTTCAGGAGCATTTGCGCTACATCGCTCAGAAAATCCAAGAAGATATCGACAATCCGCGTGAGGATAAGGACAATATCTCCATCAGTTTAATCGCACTGGAAACTTTTTCTTCCAATGAATTAATCCGCAGCCGCTGCCAGGAGATTTTCGCTCATATGCAGTCCATCTATCGGCAGAAATTCATTCAGTACGGTGTCGAAGATAAACTGGCCGATTTTTTCGCCATGAACGCCGTCATTCTAACAGAAGGCGCACTTGTCCTCACTGTGACCCAAAAAGACAGCCGGCCGCTGTATGAGCTGGCGGATAAACTGCCTCTAATTTTTAATCTCAATATAAAATCCAGGTGAACATATGCTGAATAAAAACCAATACGAATTACTCAGTTCCCATTTTCCCGCTTGGGACAAACTGACTGCAAACCAGCAGCAGCTGATTATTGACAACGCTTCGCTGCTTTCCGTAAAGAAAAATTCACTCATTCAGAATACATCAGCCGGCTGCAGCGGCATTTTAATCATCAAGCAGGGAACACTGCGCGTCTACACACTGTCTGAACAGGGCAAGGAAATAACGCTTTACCGCTTGAATACCGGCGACATCTGCATTTTATCCGCTTCCTGCGTCATTCGCGACATTACCTTCGATATTTATATTGACACACTGACTGACTGCCAGTTAATTCAGATACTGCCGTGTGCATTTGCCCGCGTCATGCAGGAAAATATCCACCTTGAAGCACTCACATACAAACTGGCCACGCAGCGTCTCTGCACCGTAACCTGGGCAATGCAGCAGATGATTTTCACCAGCTTTGACAAACGGCTGGCCGAGTTTCTGTTAAACGAAAGCCGCTCCACCGGCTCGGATGAAATCAACATGACGCATGAACAGATAGCCAAACTCATGGGCACGGCGCGCGAAGTCGTAACGCGCATGCTGAAATATTTTTCCAATGAAAATTACGTACAGCTCATGCGCGGCAAAGTTAAAGTCCTCAATAAACAGGCTTTGGAAAAACTTTAAAGTTCCCGTTTGTCGTGTACAGATAAAAGCACTGGAAATCTCTAGTGCTTTTATTTTTGCTTTTATGCTAAAATATTAATATCATATACTATTTTGGAGGTTTTTTATTAATGAAACTAATCGTCGGTCTTGGCAATCCCGGAAACGAATACGCCAAAACCCGTCATAACGTCGGTTTTATGCTTGTAGACGCTTTAGCCGACCATTTAAATATTACGCTTTGGAAAGACAAATTCAACGCCAAAATCGCTGAAGGCCGCATCGGCAGTGAAAAAATCCTGCTCGTAAAGCCGCAAACATACATGAACAACAGCGGCGAAGCCGTCGGCCCGCTCATGCGCTGGTACAAACTGGAACCGGAAGACGTCATCGTCGCCCATGATGATATGGATATCCCTGCCGGTACAATCCGTATCCGCAAAAAAGGCAGCTCTGGCGGTCATAACGGCATCAAATCACTAATTGCTCATCTCGGCAGTGAAAATTTCGCCCGCGTCCGTCTCGGCATCGGCCGTCCTCTGCCGGGCTGGAGCGTTGTAAATCACGTATTGGCGCCTTTTCCGGCTGAAGATAAACAAGCCGTTGATGAAGCTGTGAAATATCTCATTCCCGCTGTAGAATGTATCATCACGGACGGGCTTGACGTCGCTATGAATAAATACAATCCGAAAAAACAAAAGAAACAAAAAATAAAACAAGAAGAAGGTGTTCAAAATGGCTGAAATACGCGCTCTTTATGCTGATGAAGACGGCAATATCCTCGATGCGCCGAAAGGCTTTACGGCACTTGCCCGCACAGGAACGGAAATTGTGGAACTTTCACCGGATGATTTAATCCCGCTGCCGGAGTCTGCCGATTTGATGTTCCTGCCGGACAGACTGCCGCTGGCGCGCTACGAAGACGAAATCATGCCGATTATGGGCAATGCTGTTGCCGCTATCCTGCCTGCGGGCTATACACGCCTTTACATGCCGGCATTCAAAAAGGAAGAAGATGCAGTCCAGCTGCCGCTGTACGGTTATACGGCCGTCGTCGTTTATAAGGACGAACTGTACGTCGCCGCCGCTTATACGGATGAAAATGACAAATGGGACCCTGTCCATTACAATACACGCAATCTGCACAAACTCGTCAAACGTGTGCAAAAAGACCTGCCGGACAACCGCCTCGTGGAACATCTCGGCAACTGTTCACTGACCTGGCACTGCTGTACAGCGCAGAATTTATTCTACCGCCGCTGGGAAGCCGGTATCCCGACTTCACCCGTATGCAATGCCAACTGTTTCGGCTGTATTTCCCTTCAGCCGGCGGAATGCTGCCCATCGCCGCAGAGCCGCATAAAATTCCGCCCTACACCGAAGGAAATCGCCCAAATCGGCATTTATCATCTGGAAACGGCACCGGATGCCATCATAAGTTTCGGTCAGGGCTGCGAAGGCGAGCCGTCTCTTGCCGCCGACAATATCGTTCCTGCCATTGAAAAAATCCGCAAAAAAACCGACAAAGGACAGATAAACATCAATACCAATGCCGGTTATACGGACGGCATAAAGCGCATCGTCGACGCAGGGCTTGACAGTATGCGCGTCAGCATCATAAGCGCCGTACCGGAAAACTATCAGGCTTATTACCGCTGCAGCTACTCACTCGACGACGTGAAAAAATCCATTGCCTATGCGCATAGTCACGGCGTGCATATTTCACTCAACATGCTTTATTTCCCGGGCTTTAACGACAGCGAAAGCGAAGCTGGCGCCTGGAAGGATTTTCTGCGCGAAAATCCTGTCGATATGATACAAATCCGCAACCTGAACGTCGACCCTGATGCTTTCGCCGCAATCATGCCGCCGTTTACGAAAGCAATCGGCACAAAGGAATTTTTCCGTCAGCTGCGCGAAGAATTCCCGCACGTTGCCATCGGCAGTTTCAGTCATTACCAAAAAGGAGAATAAGCTATGATTTCCAATCCGAAAATTGAAATGATGCCGGCCGATATGAAAAAAGAACTGATTTTACAGCGATTTTTAAAAACACTGTGCTGGGCTTATGAAAAATCTTCTTTTTATCATGATAAATACACGAAAGCGCATATAACACCGAATGATATTAAAGAGTTTGACGATATCCCAAAATTGCCGCTTTCCACTGTAGACGAATTAAAACGAGCCGATACAATGGAGCTTCTGACCGTGCCTATCAGCTCCACCTTGCGTCTCGGCAAAACCATCAGCGGTCTTTACCGCGGGTTCACAGCCGACGACATCGCCAGAAATATGGATATCACTGTACGCGCTCTTGCCAGCAATGATATCAACAGAGCCTCCACCGTCATCATCTGCGGTAAATACAGTTCGCAATATCTTTTGGACCTGCATTATGCCGCCGAAGCGCTCGGAGCTACCGTCATTCCGTGCAACGACGTACAGGCAGTTATTGATGTAGCCAATATCTTCAATGCCAATACGCTCATCACCACCGCCAAAAATTTACAAGAAATACTGGACAGGGCACCGGATATTCTGCCGCCGAAAATTATCGCGCTCGTTCATACCTTCCAAAAAGATACGCTGCTGGAAGAAATTGAAACGAAACTGCAATGCACATTGCCGAAAATTTATATGTCCAGATATTTCGGTCTTGCCGGTATATTTTTCACCTGCGAGGAAAATCAGCTGCATATTCAGGACGATTATCTCTATCCGGAAATTGTCGACGGCTCGCTCGTCATCACGCCGCTAACATTTGAAGCCATGCCGATTATCCGTTTTCAGACCGGCATA
This sequence comes from Megamonas hypermegale, assembly GCA_002314325.1. GTDB lineage: Bacteria > Bacillota > Negativicutes > Selenomonadales > Selenomonadaceae > Megamonas > Megamonas hypermegale_A. The sequence goes on along the minus strand of DCFC01000020.1, from coordinate 8,522 downwards.
TCGGCAAGTTTAAGCAAAAATACCTGCAAATGCGGTCGTACCCTTGCTACCATTAAACTGAATTTATAACTCATAAAGGAAAACCATCATGAAAATTCTTCATCTTTCTGACCTTCATTTCGGCAAACGCTTGAATAATTTTTCCCTGCTGGAAGACCAGTATCATGTCAACCGGCAGATATTTAAACTGGCAAAAGATACGCATATCGAAGCCGTAATCATCGCCGGTGACGTTTTTGACCGGCAAATTCCATCCGCCGGAGCCGTTCAGCTTTTTGATGATTTCCTTAACTTCTGGGCAGAATTAAATCTGCCCGTTTTTATTATCAGCGGAAATCACGACAGTGCAGAACGGTTGTCTTTCGGTGCTCATATATTCAGCCAGAATAATATTTACATCTCTCCCGTATATAACGGACAGATTAAACCAATTAGTCTAAATGACGCTTACGGCAAAATCAATTTTTATTTATTGCCCTTCATTAAACCGGCTACAGTGCGGCCGTTTTTTCCTGATGAGAAAATAAATTCCTACACCGAAGCAGTACAAGCCGTTTTAAACAATCTGCCGCTGAATAAAGACGAACGCAATATTTTAATCGCTCATCAATTCGTCACGGGAGCCGTCCTTTCCGACTCGGAGGAAATCGTCGTCGGCGGTCTCGACAATGTCGACGCTCATGTGTTCGACGCTTTCGATTACGTGGCACTCGGCCATATCCATACACCGCAGACCATTCTGCGCGACAGCATCCGCTACTGCGGCACTTTGCTGAAATATTCCTTTTCCGAAGCCAATCAGCAAAAATGCGCCACCGTTATCGATATTAAAGCAAAGGGACAGATGGATATCACCGCCTATCCCGTAAAACCGCTGCACGATATGCGCAAAATCAAAGGAACATACGCTGAACTTACTGACCGGCAAAATTATATCGGCACCGATACGGACGATTATATTTTGGCTACCCTGACCGACGAGGAGGATGTACCCGACGCTATCGGCCGCCTGCGTTCCATCTACCCCAACATTATGCAGCTCGACTACGACAATATACGCACCCGCACAAGAAACACTATCGAAGCTGTCGATATAAATACAGCCAAAGCACCGCTGGAGCTGTTCGGCGAATTTTACAAATTGCAGAATAATCAGCCGCTCAATGAAACACAGTCACAGATTATGCAGGATTTAATCGCTGCAATATGGGAGGGAAAATAATGCGTCCTTTACAACTCACCATCTCCGCTTTCGGCCCGTATGCCGGTACCTGCCAGCTCGATTTAAGCCAGCTCGGCGAAAAGGGGCTGTACCTTATTACCGGCGATACAGGCGCGGGCAAGACGACGATATTCGACGCCATAACGTTTGCTCTGTACGGGCAGACAAGCGGCAATTTCCGTTCAGCGGACATGCTGCGCAGCAAATACGCCGACAGCGCGACACCGACATACGTGGAAATGGTTTTTGCCTATAATCACAAAGAATACACTATCCGCCGCAATCCCGAATATCTGCGTCCCGCCAAAAAAGGCGAAGGCTTCGTCAAAGAAAAAGCCAATGCCACATTCATTCTGCCTGACAATAAACAGCCCGTAACCGGCATTAAAGATGTAAACAGCGCCGTAATCGAACTCATCGGGCTTGATGCCAACCAGTTCACGCAGATAGCCATGATTGCCCAGGGCGAGTTTCTCCGCCTTATTTACGCCACCACCAAAGAACGCAGCGAGATTTTCCGCCGCATTTTCAACACGAAGCCGTATCAAATTTTGCAGGACAAATTAAAGGAAAAATTCAACGCACTCAAAAAGGATTTTCTGCTGATTAACAACAGTATCAACCAATATATCGAAAATATCACTCTGCCCGAAACAACGGACAAAACAGCAGCAATTCTGCCCGCTGAATATCCCCAAAAACTTGAACAGATGATTGAAAATGACCGCCAAATTTTGGCGGAAACAGAAGCAGCTTTAAAAAACCGTGAAGACGAGCTTTTCAAGCTAAACGAAACGCTAAACGAACACAAGCGGCAGGAAAAACTACTGCAGGAACAGCAAAAAATCCAAAAATTTCTTCATGACAATCAAGACAGTCTGGCAGACTGGGAAAAAATTTATCTCGAACGCCAAACAGATTACGAAAAAAATACGCCAAAGCTTGCCGTTAAAATTGCTCAAATAACAACCGAGCTGCCAAACTACGCCCGAATAACAAAACTGCAAACAATTCAACAAAAACAGCAGCAGTCACTGCAAACAAAAAAGAGGCTTTTAACCGATACGCAAAAACAGCTCACCGCACTGGAAGAAAATATTTTAAACATAACGGCGAAGTTGAACGCCTTAAATAATATTTCCGCCCAGATGGAAAAGACAAAATCCGCTCTGGAAAAACTGCAGCAAAAGCAGGATAAACTCGATAAATTAAACAGCGACTTAGCGCTTTATCAGCAGTACCGCCGGGAATATTCCAGACGGAAAAAAGCTTTTAACGACGAAACAGCTGCCCATATCCAGTTAAGTCAGACGTACGATCAGCAGTATTACGCATTTCTTGCCGAACAGGCCGGTATTCTGGCTGACAGCTTAAAACCGGATACGCCGTGTCCCGTCTGCGGCTCGCTTCATCATCCCCGCCCTGCGCAAAAATCCAGCCATGCACCGACGCAAATAGAACTGGAACAGACAAAGCAGCAACTCGATAAAATGACGCAGAAACTGAATAAGCTGAGCAGTGAATTGGGCGAAATCGCCGGTAAAGGTCAAAATATGAACACGGAAATTCTCCGTCAAGCTCAGCAGCTTTTCCGCACTGAAGACAAAACACTGTTGAATGCACTTCTTACAAAAGAACAGACAACCCTTCAAGCGGATAAATCGCTTCTTACTGAAAAACTGCACCAACAGACAGAGCAGCTGCAGCAAAAGGAACAACTGACACAGATAAGCGAACAAACGACTGCCATGCAGAAGAAGCTGCAAAATACGCAGCTTGAACTTACCCGTTTTATCACCCAGGCAGAGGCGGACACCAAGCACACAGTCAAAGAAATCGCCGATTTAAAACAAAGCCTCTTATTCGATGATGAACAGACGGCGCAAAATCAGCTGCAAATCTACCGGCAGAAACAGACAACGCTGAAAGAAAATATGCTTCAGGCGCAAAATAAATGGGAAACCTTGCAGAAAAAAATCACCGAATACAAGGCTTCACTGCGTTCAATCCAGCAGCAGATTTCACCGCAAAAGCAAAATGCAGCGGAATTATCTTCAATGCAGCAGCAACTGCAACAGGAAAAAAATCAGCTGAACCAGAAAACGCAAACGCTTCATACCCGCATCAGCACCAACAGCCAGACGCGCCAAAAGCTCATCAAGCAGCTTGATAAATTATCGGCCTGCGAAAAATTATACACGAATATGAAAGCACTGTACGACACAGCTACCGGCTCTGTTTCCGGCAAGGAACGCATCATGCTCGAAACATATGTGCAAATGCACTACTTCGACCGCATCATCATCCGTGCTAACACCCGCCTCATGCTGATGAGTCAGGGACAGTACGAGCTGAAACGCTGTGAAAACAGTGAACAGCTGCGTTTTCAGACAGGGTTGGAGCTCGATGTCATCGACCACTACAACGGCACAGTGCGCAGCGTAAAAACACTTTCCGGCGGCGAAGCTTTCAAAGCCTCCTTGTCGCTGGCGCTCGGCCTTGCCGATGAAATCCAGTCTTTTGCCGGCGGCATTCATCTGGACACTATGTTCATTGACGAAGGGTTCGGCTCGCTCGACAGCGACTCGCTCATGCAGTCAATAAAAGTTTTAAACGGATTAACGGAACAGACAAAATTAATCGGCATTATTTCCCATGTAAACGAACTGAAAGAAAAAATCGACAGACAAATTCAAATCACGAAAAAAAATGAACAGGGCAGCACAGCGCAAATCCTTATCTGACAAGGCTTTTCTCCCTCAAATAAAAGTTTTTCGAAAAAAGTTCAAATTTTTTTCGAAAAAGGTGTTGACATTTCCGCCAATCTTCTATATAATAATCTACGTTGTCAAGCGACAGCGTAGCAAGTGGTTCACTAGCTCAGTTGGCAGAGCACCTGACTTTTAATCAGGGTGTCCCGAGTTCGAATCTCGGGTGAGCCACCATCTAATAAAATATGGCGCGTTGGTCAAGTGGTTAAGACACCGCCCTTTCACGGCGGCTTCATGGGTTCGAATCCCATACGCGTCACCATTTTATAAACACTTCGATAAGAGGTTATATAAAATGGGCGGTTAGCTCAGCTGGGAGAGCGCCTGCCTTACAAGCAGGATGTCAGCAGTTCGATCCTGTTACCGCCCACCACCACGGCCCGGTAGTTTAGTTGGTTAGAATGCCGCCCTGTCACGGCGGAGGTCAGGGGTTCAAGTCCCCTTCGGGTCGCCATTTTTATTTGCCTCGGTAGCTCAGTCGGTAGAGCAGGGGACTGAAAATCCCCGTGTCAGTGGTTCGATTCCGCTCTGAGGCACCATTTAATTATTCTCCTCACAAAAGGAGTTTTATAATATGGGCGGTTAGCTCAGCTGGGAGAGCGCCTGCCTTACAAGCAGGATGTCAGCAGTTCGATCCTGTTACCGCCCACCATATAAATAAGTACCTACCCTCTCTCTATTGGGTAGTTTTTTTATGCCCGTAAAAAGGAGGAAAGACACGTTCTTTCCTCCTTTTTTATTTTATCCGGCTAAATATCCGCCTTTCACTAAAAATATTTTTATGGTAAACTTTTTTTGTAATCAAAATTATACCTATTGTGCTAGTTGATTTTCCAAAGCAGTATAATAATTTATATTTAGCGAGGTCAAGTGCCAACATCGAACGAATATAAATTATTATACTGCTGACTTAACATCTCGATGTTTTACTAACACAACGGGTTATTAACTACAAAGGAGTTTTTTATGATTAAATGGATTATTTCCGATATGGACGGAACACTGCTCGTTGACAATAACAGACTGCCGGAGGATTTTGATGAAGTCATGCAGATGCTGAAAGACAGAAACATCATGTTTTCACCTGCCAGCGGCCGCCAGTACCAGGCACTTGCCTACCATTTTCCCAAGTACAAAGACGATTTACTGTTCATCTCCGAAAACGGCACTTACGTCTGCCAGCATGACAAGGAACTGTTCTCTTATACGCTTTCGCCGGATAATGTGTCGCTCGTACTGGAACAGGCACTAAAACTGCCTGACATCTTCGTTGTCGTCAGCGGTAAAAAAAGTTCCTACGTCGTATCGCAGCACCCTGCCTTTCTGGCAGAGCTAAATCTTTATTTCACCCATTATACTGTTATAAAAGATTTCTCCCAGATAGATGACGACATCATCAAATTCTCCCTCTGTGATGCACTCAATCATCATGCCCGCGAGAATATTTATAATAAGCTGCAGCCGCTCAACGGAAAAGTGCAGGTCGTCTTAAGCAGTGAAATATGGGTGGATATCATGCCTGTCGGCGCCAACAAAGGTCTCGCCATCAGAAAACTGCAGGAAAAATTAAACATTAAACCGGAAGAATGCGTGGCATTCGGCGATTACCTGAACGATTACGAAATGCTGCAATCCGTATACTACAGCTACGCTATGGAAAACGCCATCCCTGAACTGAAAAAAGTCGCCCGCTTCATAGCGCCGCCGAACTACGAAAACGGCGTAATGCGCACTATCCGCCAACTGTTGGCAGAACAAAAATAAATTTACAAGAAAGAAGATGCCAATATGAAATTAGATTACCATATGCACTTTGAATACGGCTCCTATGACGAACAATGGGTTAAAGGTTTTTTCGACAGTGCCAAAGCACACCGACTCGATGAAATTGGCATCTCCGAACACAGCCATACCTTTCCTGAATTCAAAGAGCTGTATTATCAGGATTTAATCCTGGACAATTCATTTGTCGGCACATTTCAGCAGCAATGGCTGAAAAAAAACAAATTCAAATACACCTTAGACGATTATTTCAACTTTATCCAAAAACTGCGCGCACTCGGCTACAAAGTGAAAATCGGCATTGAAGTCTGCAATTTCCAAAACCAGGACAAAGTGCGCGAGATTTTAGCTCCTTACAAATTTGATTATATCATCGGCTCCGTTCATTTTCTGCACGGCTGGGCATATGACTCTTCGCAGATTAAAGATGAATGGAACAATCACGATTTGAAAGAAATATACGAATGGTACACACAGGAAGTGGAAAAACTCTGCCATTCCCAGATTTACGATATTTTAGGGCACCCGTTCAATATCCGCCTGTTTAAAAATCTGCCTGATTTTGATGTAACGCCTTATTTAATCCGCGTGGCAAAAGCCCTGCAAAAAGCTCATATGGCTGTGGATGTCAACACCGGTACATACTACCGCTATCCGATACAGGAAATATCACCGTATCCCGATTTTATGAAAATCGCGCATGATTACAATCTGCTGATAATCACCTCGTCTGATGCGCATGAACCGCAGCATTGCGGCAATTATATAGATGAGGCAATCGCTTATGCCAAATCATTCGGTTATACAACCTGCCTGCAATTTAATGAGCGCAAAGCAACTATTACGCAATTAGGTTAATAAATTTCTATTTATCGATTTCTTTGCTTGTTAAAGAAATCGAAATAACGAAAGTGCTGGTGCGGCACAATATAAGATAAAGAGATTTAATTTCTTAATTTAT
>DCFC01000020.1:0-1696 GCA_002314325.1 Megamonas hypermegale | reverse complement strand
GCAGACAAAAATTTAACATGAATAGCGAATTATAGTGTCAACAATTCAGATTTTAGTTTCTGCTGGAAACAAAAGGCACGAGCCAAATTCCAAATGTTTCGAGCCAGTTGTATCGTCTGTAATCTACGAAAGCTACGAAGGCTTGCCCAGTGCAGCGGTAGCGAAACGTTAAAAGGTTTTCTTTTTGGTTCGTTTTTCTTTGAACTTCAAAGAAAAATGAACTATAAATAGAAACTTGTCGAAAAAAAGGAACTGACTTTCTTGTCAGTTCCTTTTTTATTAATCTATCTAATCAATATATTTTTTTCACTTTAAAACCGTTTTTATGCAGTGCCTGCGTAATCTGATTGATATGGTCGATACCGTTCGTTTCCACCGTAACTTCCAGTACAACCTTTTTAAAGCTATCCGTTACCTTCGCCTGATTGTGGTCAAGTTTGATTACATTGGCGTTAAGGTCAGCCAAAATCTGCGATATAGCCAGAAGCTGACCTGGTTTATCCGGCAACTGCACGCTGAAGCAGAATACACGGCCGCGGGCGATAAGCGCTTTGTCGATAAGAGCGGAAATCGTGGAAATATCGATATTACCGCCGCTGACGATAGCCGCCACTTTCTTACCTTTAAACGGCAGTTTGCGGCTTGCCGCCAATGAAAGTACCCCTGCTCCTTCGGCAATAAGCTTATGTTTTTCAATCAAGGATAATAATGCCGACATAATTTCAAATTCAGATACGGTAATCACATCATCTACATATTTTTTTATAAATTCAAATGTAACATCACCCGGTGTCTTTACGGCCGTACCTTCCGCCACCGTGTCCACGCTCGGCAGCGTAATAATTTTATTTTCCTGCAGAGACTCTTTCACGCAGGCTGCGCCGCACGGTTCGACACCGATTACTTTCACATGCGGATTGACCATCTTCGTCGCTACAGCCACACCGCTGACAAATCCGCCGCCGCCGACAGGCACCAAAATTGCATCAACATCTTTCAAATCATCAATAATTTCCAGCGCTGTCGTTCCCTGACCAAGGATTACTTCAATGTCGTTGAACGGATGAATAAACGTATAATTGTATTGTTTCTGCAATTCCACCGCTTTAGCAGCAGCCGCATCGAAATCATCGCCGGACAGTACCACTTCCGCACCGTAAGCGCGCGTTGCTTCTACTTTCAAAAGCGGCGTTGTCGCCGGCATGGTGATGACGGCTTTTACACCGAGTTTCTGCGCCGCATACGCCACACCCTGCGCATGATTGCCCGCCGAAGCTGCAATAACGCCGTGTGCTTTTTGTTCATCCGTAAGCTGGCTTATGCAGTTATAAGCGCCGCGCAATTTAAAAGAACCTGTTTTTTGCAGATTTTCCGGTTTTATATATACATCATTATGCGACAGTTCGGAAAAATAATCGCTATGAATAAGTTTCGTTTTTCGTATAACTCCGTCTAAATTTTTAACAGCGCGATATACATCGGCTATTGTTGTTTTTTCCACAATCTCCTGTGGAGAAAGTACTTTATTTTTTTGTTCATTAGCCAATAATAACATCTCCTACATAATATTTTTTATAAAAAAGTTCTTTGCTTGCCAAAGAACTTACACCAAAGAAAATGCTGGTTCGGCACAATATAAGATGAAGAGATTTAATTTCCTAATTTATACTTATATTGCGCCGGGCAATTTTTCTTT
>DCFC01000015.1 GCA_002314325.1 Megamonas hypermegale | reverse complement strand
TATATTTAGTGAGGTTAAGTGATAACAGGCAGCGAATATAAACTATTATACTGCTGGTTATAGGCACGATGTTTTACTAGCACAACGAATATTGTTTTAGGAGTTGATAAGATGGATTTGAGTAATTTACTGACGGAGAGACGCAATCCGTACACTTTGGATATAGATAAGGTATCCTCGCTGGAAATGTGCATGCTTATAAATGAAGAGGATAAAAAAGCGGCTGTGGCAGTCAGAAACGTACTGCCGCAGATAGCGCGCGCCGTGGATGAAATTGCGGCAAGGCTGGAACGCGGCGGCCGTCTGTTTTATATCGGCGCGGGAACGTCCGGCAGGCTGGGCATTCTGGACGCGGTGGAATGTCCGCCGACGTACAGCACTGACCCGGAGATGGTGCAGGGCATAATCGCGGGCGATTATCCGGCTATCTTTAAGGCGCAGGAAGGGGCGGAAGATTCTCAGGCGTTGGCGCAGGAAGATTTAAAAGCGAAAAAGCTCACGGCGCAGGACTGCGTGGTCGGCATTGCGGCAAGCGGCAGAACGCCGTATGTCATCGGCGGGCTGGAATATGCCGATAAAATCGGTGCGCTGACAGTGGCGGTAAGCTGCACGAAAAATGCGCTCATCAGTGCCAAAGCGCATATTGCGATAGAAGCGCTGACGGGACCGGAAGCGATAACGGGCAGTACGCGCATGAAAGCCGGTACGGCGCAGAAAATGATACTGAATATGCTGTCAACGTGCACCATGATAAAACTCGGCAAGGTGTACAGCAATCTGATGGTGGACGTAAAAGCCACCAATCAGAAGCTGGAAGAGCGCGCCCGCCGCATTGTGATGGAAGCGGCGGACTGCACCTATGAACAGGCGCGGGATGTTTTGGCGAAAACGGGCGGCAGAGCCAAACCGGCGATTTTAATGGTGCTGTTGGAGTGTGATTTACAGAAAGCGGAAGCTTTACTGGCGGAAAATAACGGCTTTATTGCCAAAGCTTTGGCAAATGCCGACAGATGAGGTGAAAGATGAATTTACAGGAAACGGCGGCGGAAATATACAGATTATTGCAGCCGTACAATATAATAGAAGCGCATAACTGCATGACGCGGCTCAGACTTCATCTGGGCGATTTGGAAAATGCACCGCTCGATAAACTGAAAAAAATAGATAACGTACTGGGTGTTAATCTGAACGGTACGGAACTGCAGATTATTTTAGGGCCGGGCAAGGTAAACGAGGTGGCGCAGGAATTTAAAAAGCTGCTGGAAGGCGGACAGCCGCAAAATACGGATAAACAGGAAATGAAAATGCAAATCGGTCAGGCGGAAAAAGTTCATCAGCAGATACGGCGCAAAAATGCTACGCCGTTTAAACTGCTGCTAAAAAAGATTTCCAATATATTTATGCCGCTCATTCCGGCATTTATCGCCTGCGGTCTGATTACGGGGCTTTTGAATATCGTCGTAAAAATTGACCCGGCTATCGTAAATTATCCGGCGGTGCAGATTTTGCAGATTGCGGGCAATGCCGTATTTTGGGGGCTGAATATTTTTGTAGGCGTGAATACGGCGAAGGAGTGCGGCGCTTCGCCGATGCTCGGTGGCACAATGGCGGTGATTATAACGCATCCTCTGCTCAATAATATCAGCCTGTTCAATGTGGATTTACTCGCCGGCCGCGGCGGAATTATCGCCGTGCTCATGGTGGTGGCGTTTTCTTCGTGGCTGGAAATAAAACTGCATAAAATCGTACCGAAAATACTTGATTTATTTCTGACACCGCTGCTTGTAATTTTAATCGCGACTTTTCCCGCACTGTTCATTTTGCAGCCGCTTGGCGGAATTGTAGCGGAAAATATCGGTATCGCCGTAACGCAGGCGATTTCCGCAGGCGGAGCGGCGGCCGGTTTTGTCATCGGCGGGGTATTTCTGCCGCTCGTCATGACGGGACTGCATCAGGGACTTACGCCGATTCATGCCGAACTTTTAAATCAATACGGCGTGACGATACTTCTGCCGATACTGGCGATGGCGGGAGCAGGACAGGTCGGAGCATCGCTGGCTGTTTATCTCAAAACGAAAAATAAAAAGCTGAAACAGACGATAGCTTCCGCTCTGCCCGTCGGTTTCATGGGTATCGGCGAACCGCTCATCTACGGGGTGACGCTGCCGCTCGGCCGTCCGTTCATCGCCGCCTGTATCGGGGGTGCATGCGGCGGCGCGGTGCAGGCTTTTTTCATAGTGGGGGCGACATCCATCGGTCTTTCCGGTCTGCCGCTCGCCGCCAGTACGGACAAAATAATTTATTACTTGCTGGGACTGGTAACGGCATATATTGCCGGATTTATCGCCGCATGGCTTATCGGCTTCAGCGACCCTGCGGAGGAATGAGCATGCAAAACGGAATTTCGCTTTATTTGGGGCTAGACAACACGCCGGAGGAAAATCTGCAATTAATCGAGACGGCGCATAAATGCGGTATAAAGCGTATTTTCACCTCACTGCATATTCCGGAAACGGATACGGCGGCGCTGCAAAGTGAATTGCAGACGGTACTGCAAAAGGCGCGTATATATAATATGGAAGTTATTTCCGATGTTTCGCCGCATACACTGTCTTTGCTGAACTTGGCAAAGCTCGATACGGAAGCTTTACAGCAGTTCGGCATAAGCACCGTACGCCTCGATTTCGGCTACAGCGAAAAAGAAATTGCCGCGCTGAGCAAACGGATAAAAGTGCAGTTCAATGCTTCCACGCTGACGAAGGAATTTCTGGACAATCTGCAATTTTATCAGACGGATTTTCAGTGTATTGACGCACTGCATAATTTTTATCCGCGTGCAGGAACGGGACTGAGCGAAGCATTTCTGCAAAAACAGAATAAACTGTTGCATGCGTACGGCGTGCAGACGGCGGCATTCGTACCGAGTTACAACAGAGCGCGCTCGCCAATCAAAAAAGGACTGCCGACGCTGGAAGCACACCGCTATAAACCGGTAAGTTCAGCGGCGCAGCATCTGATAATGCTGGAAACGGACAGCGTATTCATCGGCGATAGTCTGCCGACGGAAAAAGAGATGAAAATTTTGGCGGATTTGACGACTGATTATACAACGCTGAACGTAAAATGTCTTACGCAAAATCAGTTCGTTAAAAATATGCTGACGGAAAATATATTCACTGTGCGCGCCGACGGAGCCGAAATGGCGCTGCGCTTGCAAGAGGGCAGAGTGCTTTGCCGAGGTGAAAAGATTTATCCTGAATATACAGCGAAGCGCAAATGTGGCATGATTACGCTTGATAATATGAACAGCGGCCGTTATGCGGGAGAATTGCAGATAGTGATGAAAGGGCAGGAGCTTGATAAATCTGTTAATATTATCGGCAAAGTGCTTGAGTGTGATATGATTTTGCTAAAATATTTAAAACCGGATAGCAAAATTAAATTTGAGTGGGTATAAGACAGTTGACTGCCTGGCGCATTTATTGTGCCGGGCACTTTTTTTAGCGGAAAAAATAAAAATATAGTTGTTGACAGAAAAACTGATGTAATATATAATTAATCCATATTTATTTACTATGAATATAAAGATGTAAACTAAAGAGGCGATTTTGATGAAAGTTTATAAGAATTTCATGGAACTTGTAGGCAATACGCCGCTTGTTCAAGTCAGCAATTATATGAAGGCAAATGATTTGCAGGCGAATATTTTGGTGAAGCTGGAATATTTCAATCCTGCCGGCAGTGCCAAAGATAGAATTGCGAAAGCGATGATTGAAGATGCGGAAGCCAAAGGCGTTTTGCAGCCGAATTCGGTGATTATCGAGCCGACGAGCGGCAATACGGGTATCGGTCTTTGCGCGGTGGCGGCGTCGAAGGGATATAAAATTATTATCACCATGCCGGAGACAATGAGCGTGGAACGGCGCAAGCTGATGGAAATCTACGGAGCGCAGCTGGTGCTGACTGATGGTGCAAAAGGCATGAAGGGTGCTATTGACAAAGCGCAAGAGCTGGCAGGGCAGATACCGCACAGTTTCATTCCGGGACAGTTTACGAATTTGGTGAATAGACAGGCGCATTACGAAACGACAGGGCCGGAAATCTGGCGCGACACGGACGGCACGGTGGATATTTTCATAGCTGGTATCGGCACAGGCGGGACAATCAGCGGTACAGGAAAATATTTGAAAGAGCAAAATCCGCAGATAAAAGTCATCGGCGTTGAACCGGCAACATCGGCAGTGCTTTCCACAGGCAAAGCCGGTGCGCATGAAATTCAGGGAATAGGCGCCGGTTTCGTGCCGGATACGCTGGATACGACTGTTTACGATGAAATAATCGCCGTGCCGAACGAGGTGACGTATGCAGTGAGCCGACAGCTCACCCGGACGGAAGGACTACTCACAGGAATTTCCTCCGGTGCAGCGCTCTGGGCGGCAACGCAAGTGGCCAAAAGAGCAGAGAATGTCGGAAAGAATATTGTAGTTCTTCTGCCGGATACAGGAGAAAGGTATTTATCAACAAAGTTATTTCAGTTTGGCGCAATGTAATTGCGCCAGGTACTTTTTCTTTGCATATCAAAGAAAAAGTACCCAAAAATCACCTAAAGGTATAACAGGCTCTAATTACTAAAGTAATAAGAGCCTGTAAAAAAACCTTTAACGTTTCGCTACCGCTGCACTGGGCGAGCCTTCGTAACCCTTCACTAAAAACAGACAGTACAACGGCTTGAAACGTTAGAATTCGGCTCGTGCCTTCCAATTCCAGCAGGAACTTAAATTGAGCTGTTGACACTGCAATTTGCTATTCATGCTGAATTTTTGTCTGCATTAGAGATTTTCACGGTAGCTTTAGCTATTAAAAATAAAAGTTATTAGATGTGTTTTTAGTTCAAATGTTTGAGCGTAAGCGAGTTTTTGAACGTTACAACTAATAACTTTTATTTTTAAAGTGAAAATCTCTTAGCAGTGCACGAATTAAAGCATTTCTTTTTCGGCAACTTTTCTTTNNATAAATTAAGAAATTAATTCTTTTTATCTTATATTGTGCCGAACGGGCATTTTTATGGAAAATTAATAATAAAAAGAAAAAGGAAAGATTTATTTATGGGAAGTAAATTAGATACAAATAAATGGGGTTTTGAAACAAAACAGCTGCATGTAGGGCAGGAACTGCCCGATGCCTCCACCGGCTCGCGGGCGGTGCCGATTTATCAGACAACGTCCTACGTATTTGAAAACTGCCAGTCGGCGGCAGACAGATTTGCACTCAAAGAGGCGGGCAATATCTACGGCAGGCTGACCAATTCCACGCAGGAAGTTCTGGAAAAGCGCATGGCTTCGCTGGAGGGCGGAGCGGCGGCATTGGCCGTAGCTTCGGGCGCGGCGGCGATTGCGTATACATTGCAGGCGCTGGCCAAAGCGGGCGACCATATTGTCGCTTCGAAAACTTTATACGGCGGAACGTATAACTTACTGGAGCATACCCTGCCGGATTTCGGGATAACGACGACTTTTGTGGATATTCATAATCTGGCTGAAGTGGAAAAAGCAGTGCAGGAGAACACAAAATGCCTGTATTTTGAAACGCTGGGCAATCCGAACAGTGATGTGGCGGATATTGAAAAATTGGCGGAGCTGGCGCATAAATATAACATACCGGCCGTCGTGGACAATACATTTGCTACGCCGTATCTTATAAGACCGATTGAATACGGCGCGGATATCGTCATTCATTCTGCAACGAAATTCATCGGGGGACATGGAACTTCGCTCGGGGGAATAATCGTGGACAGCGGCAAATTCGACTGGAAAAAAAGCGGCAAGTTTCCGTCTTTGGTAGAACCGAACCCGAGTTATCACGGCGTGTCTTTCTATGAAACCGTCGGCAATCTGGCGTTCATTGCCAAAGCAAGAGCTGTACTGCTCAGGGATTTGGGCGCATGTATTTCGCCGTTCAATGCGTTTTTGCTGTTGCAGGGTTTGGAAACGCTGTCGCTTCGCGTAGAGCGCCATGTGGAAAATGCGCTGAAAGTGGTTGAATTTCTGCAAAATCATCCGCAGGTACAGAAAGTAAATCATCCGGCAGTAAAAAGCAGATTTGACCATGCTTTATATGAAAAATACCTGCCGAACGGTGGTGGTTCTATTTTCACGTTTGAAATTGACGGAACGGCAAAACAGGCGCAGGATTTTATCGACAGATTGCAGTTGTTTTCACTGCTGGCCAATGTAGCGGACGCCAAATCGCTCGTCATTCATCCGGCGACTACGACCCATTCCCAGATGACGTCGCAGGAGCTGGCAGCTTCCGGCATTGAGCCGAATACAATCCGTCTGTCTATCGGCATTGAAAATATCAACGATATAATTAATGATTTAGCGCAGGCGTTTAATTAATTCCATATAGAAAAGCAAAAGGGATATGACAGAAATTTATCTGTTATATCCCTTTTTATATGTAGATTTTTAAGTTTGTTTTACGTTATAGTTTTCGCGAAGTATATCCTTTTACGAAAAACCTTTTGAATTTATTCTACTATATTTCAATTTATTGTCAAGTCTGATACAAAAATATTTTTATGCTGACGGTATAAGACAAAAATTTTTAAAATTTAAGAAACTTGGAGGGAACCAACATGAATTTTAATATATACAGACGCAAAGACGGCAGATATGAAGGCAGATTAAATATCGGCAAAAAGGCAGACGGCAAGATGCAGTATAAATATGTTTACGCCAATTCGTACGAAGAATGTACGGCGAAAATACAACAGTTTATTTCTTTTTATTATAAAGGAAAACCGATAACATCGCTGGCAAAGATAAAATTTCAGGATATCGGTTATCAGTGGCTGTCCGTTGCGAAAAATCACACAAAGGAATCAACCTGGTCGATTTATGCTTACGTGCTTAAACGGTATTTAAATCCGGCATTCGGAAAACGGGAACTGTATTTGATAAATGAAACAGTGATTAATGAATTTATCAACAGACTATTGACAAAAGGAGCTGCAATCAGCAGAAAACCTTTATCGAAAGTAACGGTGCATAATATCATCGTCATTTTAAAAATGATTTTCGGCTTCATGGAAAAACAGTATGCGATTGTCAATCCGGTAAAAAATATTCATTTAAGCAAAATAAATACACGCAAAAAGTTTTTATCAGACAAACACTGGCAGATTATCCGTGCGGCACTGCAAAAAGATGAAAGCGTAACGGCGACGGCTATCAGCATTGCCGTCTATATGGGACTGCGCATCGGCGAAATCTGCGCATTGCAAAAACACGATATCGATTTTGACAATAACGTTCTGCTCGTATGCAAAACGGTGCAGCGTATAAACTATACGGCTGTCGGCAAAAAGACGAAACTCGTCGTCGGCGAACCGAAATCACCAACTTCGCGCCGTTATATACCCATACCGGACATTTTAATACCGCGCTTGAAAAAATTCTGTCAGGAATATTCGCCTGACGATTTTTTATTTGGCAAGAACAATAAACCGCTAGAACCGCGCACTTTGCAATGCCGCTTTAAAAAATTTTTGCAGAAAAACGATATTCCTGTGATAAATTTTCACCAGCTCCGCCACAAATTCGCCGGAAACTGTGTTGAAAACAATGTGGATATAAAAGTTCTCAGCGAAATTCTCGGGCACAGCAATGTAAGCATCACACTCAATTACTATGTTCATCCTACAATGGATTTCAAACGCAAACAGCTCAATATGGCAATAAAGAAATAATAAACTGAATATGGTTTCGTAAAAGGATATATTTAATGAAGGATTTTAATTTTACATACAGGGAGGACGAGGCGTGAGCGTAGATAATGTGCAGGATAATGAAGATGTAATTGATTTGAGAAAATTTTTTAAAGTAATAATGGAAAAGCGAAAAATTTTTGTAGCGATAATTATTTTATGTACTTTTATTGCAACAATCGTCGCTTTTGTAATGCCAAAGACGTATCAGTCAAATACAACTATACGTATAAAAACTTTAACGGCAGCCAAAGGTATTGAATTGATGAAATCAGCTGAAGTTATCGAACCGGTTATGGACGAACTGAATTTATCGGGAATATCAACTGCCAAGTTTATCAGCAGTAATTTATCCATAGTCAATCCGCGAAATACAGATTTGATATCCGTTACGGCTTATGGAAAAACACCGGAAGAAGCACAGGCAATAGTTAAAGCTGTACTGGATAATTATGCGGTAGCAATAGATGAATATAACGAAGACCAGAATGCTTCTACGTTGGATTATTTGAATGAATATATGGCTGAAGCGGAAAAAGAGATGAAGGAAGCGGAAAATAAACTGATAGCTTATCAAGAGCAGAAAGGTATTCCGCTGGCGTATGCAATAAGCAGTGATATTGATAATATGCCGATGGATGCTGACTTTATTCGTCTTTCGCGTGATAGAAGAATTGCAACAGAAAGATATTTGCAGTTAATGAGAAATTATGAAAATGCTAAAGTCGGTGAAATACAGAAAGCTGTGGAAATAAGTACTGTTGGTGAAGCTAATACATTAGATGAAACGCCGGTAAAACCGAATAAGAAAATAATCATAGCTATCGGTTTTGTACTCGGTGTGATGATTTCGCTCGGCTATAGTTTATTTGCATATTGTCGTAAGTACGGCATCAATATATTAAATTAAGTTTTTGTATGGTTTTTTGAGGTGGGTAATGTTTGAAATACGCTTATAAAACAGAGATTAAGCCGACCAATGAACAGGCGCGCAAAATTCGGCGTAGTATCGGTATCTGCCGCTGGCTTTACAATGAATATCTTGAAGTGAATAAGCGTTTGTACCAAATGTACCGGCGGGGACTGCTCGACAGCAATCAGCCGTATTTCATGACAGCCAATGACTTTGATAAATATGTAAACAACAAGCTAAAAACGAAACCTAAGTACGCTTGGATTAATAAATGCGCTTCCAAAGCGCGCAAGAAAATCCTCATGAATGCAGAAAGTGCGTTCCGCAGCTTTTTTGCGGGCAATACAGCATTTCCTTCGTTCAAGAAAAAGATGGATGAGGATATCAAGCTGTATTTTCCCAAAAACAATCCGACTGACTGGCTGATTGAGCGGCACAGGATAAAAATTCCTACATTAAAATATGTGCGGCTTAAAGAATACGGTTATCTGCCGACTGGTGCGAAAATTATCAACGGCACCGTATCACAAACGGCAGGCCGATTTTATGTGTCGGTTACGGTGGAAGAGACTATATCTAATTATAAATCAAGCTACGGTGGTATAGGAATTGCCGTAAAGATAAACAGCCTGGATAAATTAGATGAAGAAAAATTTCCGCGACTGGCTGTTTGGCAGAAAAGATTGCAACGAGCACGCCAAAAATTAAGCAGAAAATATAGTGCAGATAATATTTCCGGTTATTGCAATAAGGAAAAGCAAAGGCTGAAAGTCAAAAAACTGCAGCAGAAAATAGAATGGATTAAAAAAGATTACTTAGATAAATGCGTGGCTGAAATCATGAAGCAGCAGCCGCAGTATATAACGATTGAAAATCTAGATATAAAAAGCATGGCTTTGGATAAAGATATGAAGAAAATCACGGCCAAACAGAAATACTATGATTTCAAAAACAGATTGCTACTCAAATGCGCTAAATACGATATAGAACTGAAA
>DCFC01000040.1:81810-103632 GCA_002314325.1 Megamonas hypermegale | reverse complement strand
CCAACGCAGACAAAAATTTAGCACGACTGGCAAAATCTCGTGTCAACAGCTCATTTTTAGTTTCTGCTGAAATTGAAAGGCACGAGCCAAATTTAAATATTTCGAGCTGTTGTACTGTCTGTTTTTAGAGAAGGGTTACGAAGGCTTGCCCAGTGCAGCGATAGCGAAACGTTAAAAAGATTTTCTTTTTGGTTCGTTTTTCTTTTGTCTTCCAAAAGAAAAATGAACATAAAATTTTATCTTATATTGCGCCGAACCGGCATTTTCTTTAAATCAGATTTACGAAAGGAAATATAGCTATGTTGCAAAACAAAAAATTTGCTTTTTTCGATATGGACGGCACATTAATCGACTCCGTCGGCATCTGGAATGAGATTGATTGTAAACTCATTCAACATTTAGGCGGGAAAATCATAGACGAAGCACTCGTACAAAGCGACCGCGACAGCCAGCTTCGCAAGTTCAGCTCGGAGACCAATCCGTATCTTCATTACTGCAACTTTCTGCGGGAAAAATATCATGCAAAGCTTTCTGCGGAGGAAATCATTAAATTGCGCTATGAAATCGCCCAGGATTTTCTGCAAAACATCATCGACTACAAACCGCAGGCGGAACTTGTCATCTGCAAATTGAAAGAAAAAAATTTCACGCTTGCCGTAACCACCACGACGAAACGGACCAATATGGAAATCTACCGTAAATTGAATAAAAATATCCGCGCCAAAGCACCGCTTGATGAATACTTCAGCCTGATTTACACGCGCGAGGACGTGAGCGAAATTAAACCTAATCCGGAAGTTTATCTCAAAGCCATGCAGACGCTTCAGGCCAAGCCGCAAGAATGTATCGTCTTTGAGGATTCGCTTATCGGTATTGAAGCCGCCAAAGCGGCCGGTCTCGCAGTAGTCGCCGTTTACGATAAATATTCTGCCGCCGATACGGAAAAAATAAAAAAATCAGCTGATTTTTATATCAATGATTATGCCGAACTTCTGCCGTTAATCGATGCATTATGAATTAAAAAGGAGTTGCCTTAAAAGCAACTCCTTTATTTTTATTAATCTATCTCGATACCTTTCGTTTCCGGTACGGTGAACCACATGAAGATAAGCGCTATCGGATAGATGACGAATACGAGACTCATCGCGCCTATCAGGCTGCCGCCTGTTGCCAGATAACCGATTATAGCAGGACCGAAACCGGACAGACCGCGGCCCGTGCCGAAGATTATGTTTTCAGCCGTGGAGCGCGCTTCCGACGGATAATTTTCCGCGATAACGGCGCCGTAGCCGCCCATCATGCCGTTTACAGTGAAGCCTAAAAGGAAACTTCCCCACAGAAGACTTGCCTGGCTCGTGAAGAAGAAGAAATATATTATGCAGTAAATCGTACCACAGATGTACCATAAAGCAAACGTCTTCTTTCGGCCGATTTTATCCGCCAGTATACCGAATAAGATTATGCCTAAAATCATGCCGGCGATGGAGATGACCATCCAGCCGCTCGTCTGCGCCAGACTGTAGCCGTATTTCTGCGAGAGAATTGTCGGCATCCAGCTGAAAATCGCATAATAGCCGAAGTTCTGTACAAGGCACATAACGGTAAGACCGATTGTCGTCGCCGTTATTCTTTTGGTGGCAAAGAGTTTTTTCAGCGGCATGCCTGCCAGATAATAATATTCTTTCTGTTCTTTTTCCGTAATTGTGCCGTCTTTCTTTTTATCCAGCAGAATTTGAATACGTTCTTTCTTGCGCTGCCACAAAATCGGTTCGCGAAGATGCATGCGCACGTATATGGCGATGAGAGCCGGTACAAGACCTACGAGAAATACGGCGCGCCAGCCGAATTCAGGTACGATAAGCGCCGGGATTACAGCAGCCAGCAAAACGCCGCCCTGCCAGCCGAGTGCAACCCATGATGTCGCTCTAGCGCGCATATCCGGCGCCCACGTTTCCGTAACGATGGCCATACCGATACCGAATTCACCGCCGATACCGAGCCCGATGATGAAGCGCAGTACGAGTAAAACAGTGTAATCATTTACAAAATACATAACGAATGTGGCTACGGCAAACAGAATTATCGAAAACGACAGCGTTCTAGTCCGTCCGTATTTGTCGGCCAAAAGTCCGAAAATATACGAACCAATCCACATGCCGATAGTCGTCGCTAAAGTGAGGTTGCCCGCTTCCGCCGTCGTCAGACCGAAATCCTGAATGATGAAAATCAGGATGAACGACAGCAAAAACATATCAAGACCGTCGGCCGCATAGCCCAGCACGGCACCGATTAAAGTCTTAATATAATGGTCCGCTTCCCCTTCTACGTGTTTTTTTACCTCCGTCATAAAAATCCTCCTCTTTAAATTTCAAACAATCTTATCATCTATTTATAACCTATTGTGCCAGTTGATTTTCCAAAGCAGTATAATAGTTTATNNAAACTATTATACTGCTGGCTACAGGCTCAATGTTTTACTGGCATAATAGGTATTTACATACAAAAAAGACATATAGAAGCGTTTCGAGCATTGCCAGATATGTCTTTTGTGTAACTAATTAAATATCCCAATGAATTTTTTCCGGCGAAGGACAAGCATGGTCGATTGTGTTTAAAATCCATGCAATATTATCATGTTTGGCGGAAAATGCTATTTCAAGGCCATGCGTGTACTGCTCCGGAATGTCCATGTACGAAAGAGCCTTGCGCATATAGGAAAGAGCCTCTTCCTTCATCATTCCCGTCGCCATGAGCTGCGCTTTGAAGCGGTAGCCGTAATACAGATAGCTTATATGCTTTACTGGCAGATTGCCGTATGCCTGTATTTTTTCATCGATTTCGTTTTCGGCTGTTTCAATATCGCCCATATCGTGCAACACGTTCCAACGGTCAGCCCAGATTTCGCCGCGCAGAATGTATTTATACATATAATCGGTTGACTCTACAAGCTCCACCGCCAGATTAATATAGTGAAGCGCGTCGGCGTATTTTTTTTCTTCGCGCAGGCAGGAAGACAGTCTTTGCAGTGCGTATACTTTTTCTTCCACGAGCTCAGGATTGTCCTCGTCGATTTCCGCTTCCACTACGGAGCGAAACAGTTCTATCGCTTCATCTTTCTTTTTCAGCTCCGGCATTGCCAGAAAGTGCGCCAGACGCGCTCTGCTCCGCCAGTCATCGAAACCGCCGGCGAACAGACTTGCAGGCGGATGCGCCGGTGAGTCCATTACATAATGGGTAAGTTCATGAAAATCATGACTGTTCATTACAAAACCTCCAACTTGTTTAAACTAATCCATTATTCACTAATCAACAGCGACATGCTAAAATGAAATCAGAATATCGTCTGCTGAATATATCTAATATATTCTATCACAAACTATCATAAAAAGTGAGGTTATTATTATGAAAATTGGTTTTATCGGTATCGGCCTTATGGGCGGACCGCTGGCACGCAACCTTATCCGCGCCGGCAGAGAAGTTCTTTTCTTTGCCCGCAATAAAGAACATATTGAAAAAACGCTCAGTGCCGGAACCACGGGAAAGCTCGTATCTTCCGTCAGGGATTTGGCTGACTGCGACATCGTTTTCACCTGCCTGCCGCTGCCGCAAACGGTCAAATCTGTGATGATGGAAGACGGCGGGCTGTTAAATCATATGAAGCCGCATTCCGTGTATATCGACACAAGCACTATCGACCCGCATACGGCCGGAGAAATCGAAGCGTACGCCGCACAGAAAAACATTCATTATCTCGGCTGCACACTGGGGCTCGGTCCGGCGCAGGCGGAACTGGCGCAGGAACCGATTTTCGCCGGCGGCGACAAAGCGACTTTCGACAGGTGCAAAGATATTCTGGATATCATCGGTTCGCCCGTCCACTATCTCGGCGGCGTAAAACAGGCTTACGCTTTCAAGATTATCAGCAATATGGTCGGCATGACCAATCTGGCCGTCTTAGCCGAAGGAATTCATCTGGCGCAGCGCTCCGGCATCGATACAAACCAGTTTTTGGAGCTGCTCGCCATGACCGGCGGCGACTCCAATCAGCTGCACCGCCGCGGCCCGATGATTGCCGAAAATGATTTTGCCAACCGTTTCGCGGTGGATTTAACCCTAAAAGATTTGACATTAGGCTGTGATATGGCGAAAAAAATGAACTATACGGCACAATTTACTGAAAAAGCCCGTGATTTTTACAAACAGGCTAAAGAAGAAGGCTACGGCAAAGAAGACTGCTGCGCCGTATATAAAGTTTTAAAATAAATTTGCAAAAGACAATGCTTATTATAACAAAGTATAAGCATTGTCTTTTATTTTTATAAAATCTTTTAATTTTACAAAAATTTAATCATATTTTTACCGAAAAAATATATAATTAAATAAATAACTGCTAAAAAGGAAGTGAAAGAATATGGATGATAATTTAATGATGTTTATTATATTTGTTTTTCTTTCAGCTATAATCAGTTCAGCCATTTTAATAAAATTTATATTCAGAAGAATAAACCGTAATAGACAAAAATATATCCGAAACAACCCTATAGAAAAAACAGACGGCATCTCCTCCAATGCAAACAATAAATCTCTGCTCGGTGCCGTTAAAAGTTTTTTACCGTTTGACCGTTGCCCCGGTCCCTTCATTTTAGGTTACGGCTACATTTTATTAATCCTTATTTTTATAACTCCCGGTATTTATTATAATTGCTTTTATGTAAAACAGACTGCTACGATAACCCAGCTTATACCTGACAATGACCCCAAACCCATAGATAAAGATGATAAACCGCCTGAAAATATGAACTTCATCTACGTAACGTACGAATATCAGGGACATATCTATAAAAATATTCCGACTGGAACGTCCAATAATTATTCCAGAATAGGTAATCATCTAGGTATATACATCAATCCGGAAAATCCTATCGATATACAAGAAAATCTTTTTGAAGACCCTGTACTCGTTTTGATATGCGTAGTTTTCGGCGCGATGGGCATTTTCTGTATTCTTTTAGATTTTTATCTGAAACAACGAAATAAACCAACTTTTTCCAATAAAAAATTATAAAAACAAAAAGGTTGTCTTTAATAAATTATACGACAGCCTTTTTATGTCTTTGTAATAAAATACCACAGACAATTATTTTTACAGGCATTTTACATGAATTTAAATCCTATTTTACTTATAAAGTATATAATTTAAAAAAACATTTAGGAGTATTTGTATTATGAACAGAAAAGTAAAAAAATTATTATTATGCAGCTGCCTTTTAAGCAGTGTCTTCTATATGAATGATATATCTGCAATTCAAGCTCAGGAAGCTGCCGTGCACAAATACATCGTTAATACTGATAATTACCACTTAAAATATAATGGTACTGAACCTGAATTTAAAAACGGCATAAATCCCGGTTACGGTTCCGGCATTGTTTTTAAAAACTTCAATTCGGATGGCAGCCTGGAATTTTACTGTATAACAGACCGGGGACCGAATGCCGATATTCCTACGTATATACAAAACGGTCAGAAAATACCGGGCAAATTTTTTCCTGTTCCTGATTTTACGCCAAGTATCGGTATCTTAAAAGTCGACAAAAATTCTGCCCGAATAATTAAATCCATTCCTCTAAAAAATAATCAGCTAATCAGCGGCAAAGTAATACCAACTGGCAAAATCGGTTCTACAGGAGAAATCGCGCTTAATTTCAATATGCAGAATTTAGGCACGGATGTAAACGGTCTTGATACTGAAGGCATTGCCCGTGATAAAGACGGCAATTTCTGGCTTTGTGATGAATACGGGCCGTTTATCGTGAAAGTCGATGCCAATGGCAATATTCTGGAAAAATACGGTCCGGGCATAGGATTGCCGCAGATTATCGCCGATAGAGTGCCGAACCGCGGTTTTGAAGGCATAACCATTGACGATGACGGCAATATCGTAACGTTTGTACAAAGCCCGCTTGATGTAGACGGCAAAACGGAAAAAACGGCAAAATACACGCGCATTATTAAATTAAATCCGAACACGAAAGCAGTAACAATGTACGCTTATCCTGTCGATACCGGTTACAAAAACTTTTCCGCCGCCAAACTGGGCGATATAACTTCTATCGGTAATAACCAATTTCTCGTGATTGAGCAGGGCAAACAAAACGGTGCCATGCAAAATCTCATTTATAAAATAGATTTAAACAATGCTACACCAATTTCTAACAATGGTGATTTAGAATTCGGCAAACTGGATAATTCAATCACTCCTGTGAAAAAAGAGCTCGTTTTAAATCTGCGCGATTACGGCTGGAATATTGAAAAAGCCGAAGGCTTGACCGTATTGCCGGACAGACAGACGATTGCCGTCGTTAACGACAATGATTTCGGCATTGCCGTAAAAGTAGACGACCCGCAGGTAAAAGATGCTCAGATAGAAGATTACACCTATAATGCCGATACGCACCAGTTCACCTATAAAGATGATACCGCCGTGCATAAAGTCAATATCGGCTTGAAACAGAATTCACCTACGGAACGGGAAAATCAAATCTGGTTCTTTAAACTAAATCACAAATTATAAAAATAAAAGGATTATAGCAAGATGATTGTTCACATTGCTATAATCCTTTTTAGTTTAATTAATAATTAACTTTTTTCTTACCTGCCACCAGACGTTTGAGCGAGTCCACCTGTCTTGTAAGGCGGTTGATGGCTTTAACG
Organism: Megamonas hypermegale; assembly: GCA_002314325.1. Lineage (GTDB taxonomy): Bacteria > Bacillota > Negativicutes > Selenomonadales > Selenomonadaceae > Megamonas > Megamonas hypermegale_A. The sequence continues at coordinate 96,920 of DCFC01000040.1, read as the reverse complement.
AGCGCCGTTATCGGTCTTTCGTTGATTTCCGCTTCCTGCTCTTTCGGCATAACCGGTACGATTGGTTCAGCCGGTTTTTCCACCTGAACCGGAGCGCTTTTTACTTCTTCAGTTACGGTTGAAGCAACAGGCTGGGCGTTTTTGCGCGGACGGCCGCGGCGTTTTTTCGGTGCGGTATTTTCCGCTTTTGCCGGAGCTTCCGCCGTATTTTTGCGCGGGCGGCCTCTTCTTTTAGCCGGTTTTGCCTGCTGCGGCTGTTTTTCTTCTTTCGGCTGGTTATCTGCCGTATTTTCCGCTTCGGCTGCTTTCTGCTCAGCCGTTTTTATGCTCTGTGCCATAGCGGCGATTTTATTTACGCGTTTGCGCGGTTTTTTTACGGTTGTTTCTTCCGTTGTTTCCGCAGTTTCAGCCGGCGGATTTTTGCGCGGACGGCCGCGGCGTTTTTTCGGCGCTGTATATTCGGCTTTTTCTTCTGCCACCATATTTTCTTCCGTTTTAGCTTCTTCAGCTACTGCCGGATTTTTGCGCGGGCGACCTCTGCGTTTTTTTTCCGGTTTATTTTCTGATTTGTTTTCCATATCTGTCTGTTCCATTTTTTCCTCACCATTGATATTTAATTGGCCGTCTGCATACAGTTTTCTCCATCTAGCAGAGGCTCTTTCTATGCGTTTATTGCCCAAAACGCCCGGGTCAAAACCTGCTGAAATAAAAATTTCCGTCGGTTTTTTTCCTTCCAGATAATTTTTTACATAATAAATTTTAAATTCATCGGTATAAATTATTCTTGTAGGCTCCACCGATTCTACATACGGATTTTTGCTCAGCAATTCTTTTTCTTCGTCAGTAAATACTTTTCCTGCCATCCCGAAGTCTCCCCTTTCATATGTAGTATTATATTTATAATAATATAGCTTTTTTACAAATTCAATAATATTTATAAAAAAAGCACCCTTAACTGATACTGACGGAGCGAAAAATGATACTGTCAGTCCTACAAAATTTCGCTTGAAAATAAACTGCTGTCTTTATTTTATAAGGGCTTGAAGCTTTATCAGCTAATATTTAAGAACAGCAGTTTTTCATCAAGCTTAAAATACGGCTTTTAAAATACAGCTTCAATCGTGCCGATAATGTCGCCGCGGTGATTTTTAAGTACCGGCGGATACATTTTCAATAATTCTGCATGTTCTGCTTCTGTAATAAAATTGAAATGCTTGAGCATGGCAATAACGGCCGGTGTCACGGCTGCATAACTGCCGTCCTCGATTTTAAAGGCGATACCGGCTTTCTTTTCACGCGAAGCCAGACAGTACACTGCATCGGCGCCGATTTTTGCCAGCACTCTGCCGCCTGTAAGTTCCGTTACGGCTTTGTCTATTCTGCCTGTTCCAGAAACGAGCAGCGGATTTTGGCACATGGCATCACGGATTTTTACGGCCGCTTCAGTGTATTCACCCCAGTTGCCCTCTTCCGCATTCATCAGGCGGGCATACGCATACGCCATTTTATCCAGCGGCAGATAAAACACCGGCACGCCGCAGCCGTCAATACCGATATCCAGCTCATCTTCGCTGATACCGGCGGACATTGCCACTATTTTATGGATGATTTTCTGCGCCGGATGGTCCGGTTTGATATAATCCGCAATCGGAATATCGAGCAGCTGACAAAGGGCGATAATGCCGGAATGCTTGCCGGAGCACGGATTGTGCAGAGCCGACGGTTTTAAATTCTGTTTTACCAGCTCTTTAAACGCCTTGCCGCTCATCGGACGGGCCGAACCGCAGTTTAAAACATCCGGTGTAAGTCCCAGTTTGTGCAGTATGGACGTAACTGTTTCCACATGAATATTTTCACCGCTGTGCGACGAAGCAAGGATTGCCAGTTCCGCCTGCGTCAGATTGTATTTTTCCACGCCGCCCATTTTTACGAACTGCAACAGCTGGAACGGTTTGGCGGCGCTGCGCCAGAACATCGGCAAATGCGCATTGCCGACGCTGCCTATAATATTTCCGTCCACCGAGACACAAACGGCGTCGCCTCTGTGAATATTTTCCACGTATTTTCCGCGTGTATAATGCAATAATTCTACGCTCATTATTTCACCTCAATAATAGTATTTATATTTATTGTACTAGTTGATACTTAAAGAAGTATAAAACTTTATATTTTTATCATACCATAGCCGTCTGTTTTTTTATAGCTTTTATTGCTTTTAAACAATACAACTTTTATAATTAATAAAGACAAAATCTGAATTGTGAGTTGATGAATATGGTAGAAACTGCTTTTATCGCCCTTTTGGCTTTCGCTATCGACAGCATAATCGGCGACCCCTACACCAAATATCACCCTGTTGCTTTGATGGGAAAATTAATTGATTTTCTGGACAGACTACTGCGCAAAGACGACAGCTCCGAACCGACAAAACTCGTCTGCGGCTTTATTCTCGTTGCCGTAATGCTCGGTATCTGCTATGCCGCAGCGCATTATTTAATCGCTGCCATGAACTGGCTGCATGTGCCTGTATGGCTCAATGTTATCATTCAGGCCGTTATTTTGAGCTTTATGATTTCGCCGAAATCACTGGAAAAGGCCGGCAGAGAAATTTACGATGAACTCATTCAAAATAATATAGACGCTGCCCGCATAAAAGTGAATTATATCGTAAGCCGCGATGTAAACCGCATGAACGAAAAAGACATCACCCGCGCAGCAGTGGAAACGGTGGCAGAAAATACAGTGGACGGCATAATATCACCGCTGTTCTTCTTTTTTATCGGCGGACTGCCGCTGGCCGTACTGTACCGCGCCGCCAACACGATGGACGCCATGCTCGGCTACAAAAACGACAAATATCTGTATTTCGGCAGAACGGCTGCCCGCGTGGACGATGTGCTGAATTTTATTCCGGCGCGTATCACCGGTATTTTACTGGTAATTACGGCGTTTTTTCAGCGCTTTGATTATAAAAATGCACTGAAAATGATGCTGCGCGATGCCAAAAAACATCCCAGCCCCAACGGCGGTTATTCCGAAGCCACCGTGGCCGGAGCACTCAATATCCGTCTCGGCGGCATAAATTATTATTTCGGCAGGCAGTCGTTCCGCGCTTATATGGGCGATGATACACAGGAATTAAAACCGGTGCATATTATGCAGACTATCAAAATGATGTACGGCGTATCCATATTTTTTGTCGTTATCTGCTCAGTTGTACCGATTATTATCGCCAAATATATTGAAATCTATCTTTGACCTGCTATACTGGCAAAACATTGAGCTTATAGCCAGTAGTATAATAGTTTGGAAAATAAACTGGCACAGCAAATAACTCTAATTTAATTTTCACGGAAAGGATTTTTTATGCAAAAGCAAAATACTGATTACGTTCACGGCCTTGTCATCGTCCATACCGGAAACGGCAAGGGAAAAACGACCGCGGCGCTCGGACTTGCACTGCGCGCCTGGGGCGAAGGATTAAAAATTCTCATACTGCAATTTATCAAGGGCGGCTGGAAATACGGCGAACTGAAAGCGCTGGAGAAATTTTCGCCGGATATAATCGTCAAACAGTGCGGCGAAGGTTTCACTCGCCGCGGCAATACCGACGTGAAAAAACATCAGGAAGCAGCGCAAAATACTCTTAATGAAGCAAAAGAAGCCATGCAAAGCGGCAAATGGGACATGATTATCCTCGATGAAATCAATTACGCCGTCGATTTCGGTTTAATTCCGCTGGAAAGTGTATTAGATTTAATCAACGAAAAACCCGCTCCGCTCCATCTCGTGCTGACAGGCAGAAACGCCAAAAACGAATTAATCGACTGCGCCGATTTGGTAACGGAGATGACGGAAATAAAACATCCGTTCCAGCAAGGCATAAAAGCACAAAAAGGCATTGAATTTTAGTATGTTCATTTTTCTTTTGAAAGGTCAAAAGAAAAACGAACCAAAAATCACCTAAAGGTATAACAGGCTCTAATTACTAAAGTAATAAGAGCCTATAAAAAACTCCTTTTAATGTTTCGCTATCGCTGCACTGGGCAAGCCTTCGTAGCGCTTCTTTAAATACAGGCGGTAAAATAGCTCGAAACGTTTGGAATTTGGTTCGTGCCTTCTAATTCCAGCAAGAACTTAAATTGAGCTATTTACACTGTAATCTGCCAGTCATGCTAAAACTTTAATCCATATCAGAGATTTTCACGGTAGCTTTAGCTATTAAAAAGAAAATCTCTTAGCAGGGCACGAACCAAAGGGTTTTAAGATAGCTCTTGGTGCTTTAGCACTTAGAGATATCTTATGCCGTAAGGTGATTTTTCGGCAATTTTTCTTTGCCCTCAAAGAAAAATTGCCCGGCGCAATATAAGAATAAATTAGGAAATAATACTTTTTATCTTATATTGCGCTGAACCGGCACTTTCTTTAAACTTAATTTCGTAACCTCCCAAAAAATTGATAAACAGAAAAAGGATGTAGCAAAATAAAATGCTACATCCTTTTTCTGTTTGATAAGATAATGTTGTATTTAAGAAAGAAGTTGTTGATTAATTTATTTTATATAGTCGCAAATAATCTTTACAGCCTTATCTATGCCGCATTTACCGGTGTTGATAATCATATCATAATCGACCGGGTCGCCCCAGTTCTGACCTGTATAGTAATTGTAATAAGAAGCGCGTTTAGCATCTTCTTTTTTCAGTTCTTTCAGCGATTTGTGATAAACCTTATCGCCACGCAGCTGGCGGTATGCGTCGTCTGCCGCTATGAAGAAATGGTAAGCGTTGTCAAAATCTCTCAGAATGAAATTGGTACAGCGGCCGATGAAAATACCGGAGCCTTTCTGAGCCAATGCTTTAATCGCTTTGGACTGCGGTGTGAACAGATAATTGTCGTCTTCAACGTTCAAATCGCCGAACATCGTTTCATACGGAGATACACTGCCGTACAGATTTTCATATGTTAAATCGAGTTCATCCAGACTTACGCCTTTTTCCAGATGAGCGGAAATAAAAGCGACGAGTTTTCTGTCATAAAGCGGAATTTGCAGCTCTTTTGCCAGTTTTTCAGCCACTTCGCGTCCGCCTGCGCCGTATTGACGGCCAATGGTGATAATCATAATAATCCCCCTTATTGATTTTAAAAGCGAGAGTGCCCCGCAGGGCACTCTTTGTTTATATCAAATTAAGCGAAAGGGTTTTCCGTCGGATACATCATTGTTTTCGGCTGATTGAAAGCAACATCTTCCACGCCGAGGAATTTGAAGATATCGAATAAAGCTTTGCCGTAATGACCGAATACTACTGCGCCGTGATGCGGATACTGCTTTTCAATGAGTACGTGGCGATAGAAACGGCCCATTTCCGGAATGGCGAAAATACCGATGCCGCCGAAGGAACGGGTTGCTACCGGCAGAACTTCACCCTGTGCGATGTAGGAGCGGAGCTGACCGGCTGCATTGCTCTGCAAACGGTAGAATGTGATTTGACCCGGAGCAATATCGCCTTCGAGTGTGCCGCGGGTGATATCAGGCGTGCCGCCGTTTTCCAGCAGACGGTTCTGAATGAGCTGATATTTGATTGCGCCTTTGGCGAGTTTGCACATCGGCGTATTGCCGCAGTGGAAGCCCATGAATGTATCTTTAAGCGTATACTGGCTGTATTTCGGAGCAATGTCTTCTTCAAACAAATCTTTCGGTACGGAGTTGTTGATGTCGAGCAGAGTAACAGCGTCGCCGCTTACGCAAGTGCCGATATATTCGCTCAGTGCGCCGTAGATATCAACTTCGCAGGCAACAGGAATGCCGCGGGATACAAGACGGCTGTTTACATAGCACGGTTCAAAACCGAACTGGGACGGGAATGCCGGCCAGCATTTATTGGCAAATGCTACGTATTTGCGTGCGCCTTTGTGTTTTTCCGCCCAGTCGAGCAGTGTCAGTTCGTACTGCGCCATGCGTCTTAATAAATCAGGATACGGATTTGCTGCGCCCATTTCTGCCGCCATGTCTTTTACAACGTCGTCAATGCGCGGGTCGTCAGCATGTTCTTTATAGGAAACGAGCAGGTCGAGTTCGGAGTTTTCTTCTACTTCTACACCGATATCGTAAAGCGGTTTAATAGGAGCGTTGCAAGCGAAGAAGTCCTGCGGACGCGGACCGAAAGTGATGATTTTAAGACCGGCAAGACCGATTAAAGCGCGGGCAACCGGCTGGAATTCATTAATCATATCAGCGATTTCGTCAGCTGTGCCTACCGGATATTCAGGGATGAATGCTTTGATTTTTCTGAGACCGAGATTGTAAGAGCAGTTGAGCATGCCGCAGTAAGCATCGCCGCGGCCGTTGATTAAGTCTTTGCCCGTTTCTTCAGCGGCAGCCACATACATTACAGGGCCGTCAAATTTCTGCGCAATTAATGTTTCCGGCGTTTCCGGACCGAAGTTGCCGAGGAATACAACGAGTGCGTTGCAGCCGGCGTTTTTAACTTCTTCTACAGCTTTGAGCATATCCGTTTCGTTTTCCACCGTTGTTTTTGCTTCATAGATGGAGCCGTATTTGGCGCTGTATGCGTCAACGATAGCCTTGCGGCGGTTTTCGGAAAGGGAAATGATAAAGCAGTCGCGGCTTACGGAAATAATACCGCATTTTACTTCAGGAATATTAGTGAACATGATGAACTCTCCTTTTTTATATACATGATTAATTGTTTGCTTTTTATCTTTGTGCCTAAGCACAATTAAAGAATAGCACCAGCTAATGCTTTTGTCAATAAAAATTTTTCTTAAAATTTATAATAATATTCTCAGCTGGATTTTTTGTACCGTTTATACGGGAAAATCAGCAGAGCGATGAACGGATTAAAATATTTCCAATGGTTATAAACGCCGGAAATAAAAGATTTTTTGCTTATTATATGGAAGAGAACAGTTTCAATTTGCAAAAAACTGAAAAATATCAAAAATAAGTATTGACGGATAAATTTAAAGGTGATATATTAAAAACAACAGATGTGCTTGAGCACAAAATTAGACATTAAAGCGAGAGTGCAATTTAGGAAAGGCGGTTTTATAGATGAAATATTTATTGGGACTGGATATCGGAACTTCGGCGACGAAAACGGTTTTATTCGATGAAACCATGCAGCCGGTGGCTTCCGCCAGCGAAGAATATCCGCTGTACCAGCCGCAAAACGGCTGGGCAGAACAAAATCCGGAGGACTGGTATAATGCTTCGCTGCATACAATTCAGCAGGTGATTGCCAAAGCGAAAGTCGACCCGAAAGACATCAAGGGCGTGGGACTTTCCGGTCAGATGCACGGGCTTGTCATGCTCGACAAGGACAATAAAGTAATCCGTCCTTCGATTATCTGGTGCGACCAGCGCACAGCGAAGGAATGCGAAGAAATCACGGCAAAAGTCGGCGAAAAACGCCTGATTGAAATCACGGCAAATCCGGCGCTCACCGGTTTCACTGCGTCCAAAATTCTCTGGGTGCGCAACAACGAACCGGAAAATTACGCCAAATGCGCGCATATTTTACTGCCGAAGGATTATGTGCGTTTCTGCATGACGGGCGAATACGCGACGGAAGTTTCCGATGCAAGCGGTATGCAGCTGCTCGATATTCCGAACCGCTGCTGGTCGGATGAAATTTTAGAAAAACTCGATATAGATAAAAATCTGCTGGCAAAAGTATATGAATCACCGGAAGTTACCAGTCATATAAGCGCACAGTTTGCCGCAAAATCCGGTTTGACGACAGATACTGTCGTTGTCGGCGGCGCAGGCGACAATGCGGCTGCGGCAATCGGCACGGGCATTGTCAAAGACGGCAGAGCGTTTACGACAATCGGCACGAGCGGCGTTGTTTTCGCGCATACGAACAAACTCAGTATCGACCCAGAAGGCAGAGTACATACATTCTGCTGCGCTGTACCTGGCTGCTGGCACGTAATGGGCGTTACGTTGGCGGCAGGGCTTTCACTCAAATGGTTCCGCGATAATATCGCCGACAATTATAAAGTGCAGGCGGAAAAACTCGGTAAAGACCCGTATGTACTTATGAATGAAGCCGTGGCGAAAATTCCGTGCGGCAGTGACCGCCTGATATATCTGCCGTATTTGATGGGCGAACGCACACCGCATTTAAATCCGAATGCCAGAGGCGTATTCTTCGGACTGTCGGCTATTCATACGAAAGAAAACATGATGCGCGCCGTTATGGAAGGCGTGGCTTATTCCTTGAGCGACTGCTACGACATCTTAAAAGGCATGGGCGTAAATGTAGCTGAAATGATGGCGTGCGGCGGCGGCGGAAAAAGCCCTGTATGGCGTCAGATGCTTGCCGACATGTTCAACTGCGAAGTCAAGACGCTGACTTCCGAAGAAGGACCGGCGCTCGGCGTGGCAATTCTGGCAGGTGTCGGGGCAGGCATGTTCAAAGACGTTGTTTCGGCATGTGATGAATTCATCAAGACAGGCACGACATGCGCTCCGATACAGGAAGAACATGATTATTACGAAAAAGGCCATGCTCTGTATAAAAAAGTATATGCACAGCTGAAAGACTGCTATGAAGATTTAGCGCAGTTGTGATTTAAGCGAAAGAGGAGAGTTAAAATGGAAAATATTAAAGAGACTTTTCAAACGACTTCAGCGGGGAAAGTAAAATTCGTGCGGATTTTCGTATTCGTTGTAGCCGGTATGGCTGGTCTGCTGTTCGGTCTTGACCAGGGCGTTATTTCCGGTGCCTTGCCGTTCATTGCCAAAGAATGGGAACTGACAAGCAGACTTCAGGAATGGGTTGTAAGCTCCATGATGGTCGGTGCAGCTGTCGGTGCAATCGTGGCTTCGCGATTATCCTCCGGTATCGGTCGTAAAAAATCTCTGATGATTGGTGCGGCACTGTTTATTGTCGGCTGCCTTGGCTCCGGTAATGCGACAAGCGTGGAAATGCTCATCGGTGCCCGTCTGATTTTAGGTTTGTCCGTAGGTATCGCTTCATATACAGCACCGCTTTATCTGGCGGAAATGTCCGATAAAAATGCGCGCGGCAGTATTATTTCCGGCTATCAACTGATGGTTACAGTCGGTATTTTGGTTGCATTCTTATCTGATACGTATTTCAGCTATACAGGTGATTGGCGTGCAATGCTTATGGTAATTGCCATTCCGGCTGTTCTCCTTATTTTGTGCGTACTGGCATTACCGGAAAGTCCGCGTTGGCTCGCTTCCAAAGGTCGTTTTCAGGACAGTGCCGATGTTTTGAGCACTATGCACGCTAATGTGGAAATAGCTAAGGAAGAACTGCATGATATTAAAGAAAATCTGAAAGTAAAACAGGCTGGCTGGGAATTATTCAAAGCTAATAAAAATGTGCGCCGTGCCGTATTCTTAGGTGTTCTTTTACAGTTCATGCAGCAGCTCACCGGTTTTAATATCATTATGTATTATTCGCCGAAAATTTTAAGCATCGCCGGTTTCTCCTCAACGGAAGAACAAATGATTGGTACGGTTGTAAACGGTCTTGTATTCGTACTTGCTACATTTATTGCTGTAGGTACGGTTGATAAATCCGGTCGTAAACCGGCGCTTAAAAGATGTTTTGCTATAATGGCTGTGTCCTTATTCGTTCTCGGTGTTTGCTTCTTCGGTCTGGAAAGCGGTTCTACTGCAAGCTGGATACCGTATTTATCCGCAGGTATGGTGCTTTTGGCTATTATCGGTTTCGGTTTCGGCGCAGGTCCTGTCGTATGGATTTTATGCTCGGAAATTCAGCCTCTTAAAAGCCGTGATTTCGGTATCGCATGCTCTACGATGACGAACTGGTTATCCTGCACTTTAATCGGTGCTACATTCTTAACTTTGCTTGATACACTCGGTTCTACAATGACTTTCTGGTTATATGCACTCTTAAACGCTTTGTTCGTATATCTGACAATCCGCTATGTTCCGGAAACAAAAGGTGTTACGCTGGAAAAAATTGAACAGAACCTCATGGAAGGCAAAAAACTTAAAGATATCGGTTGCTAATTAAAAGGTTATAAATAAAGAAAAAGCCTATAGCAGATTATACTGATTAATTTATTAAAGCATTATACTGCTACTATAAGCTTGGTACTCTTATCAGTATAACACTTGCCATAGGTTTTTTCTGGATACATATTTTCATTAGATGTGAAAGGAGAATTAAAATGGAAAAGGGAAATAAAATTTCCGTAGGTGAAAAACTGGCCTTCGGTGCAGGCGATTGCGGCTGTAACTTTGTATGGAACGTTTTAGCATTGTTCATGACAATTTATTATACGGACAGTGTAATGATTAGTGCGGCAGCAGTCGGCGGGATTATGCTGGCATCAAGAATTTTTGACGGTATCAGTGATTTGGTAATGGGGGCTATTATCGATAAAACAAAAACAAGATGGGGTAAAGCCCGTCCTTGGCTTTTATGGATGGCTCCGTTTATGGCAATCGCTTTGGTTTTAACTTTCAGTGTACCGGATATCGGTGAAACGGGAAAAATCATTTATGCTTTCTGTACGTATTTCTTTTTAACTGTTGTAGTGTATACGGCAGCTAATTTACCATATAACGCTTTATTATCTTTTATTACTGATAGTCAGAAGGAACGTACGTCTTTAAGTTCAGTTCGTTTTTTCATGGTAAATTTATTGGTAATTGCACTTGCTTTTATAACTCCTCCGGCTGCTAAAGCTTTAGGCTGGTTCGGTATTACCAGTATTTACGGTATAATCGCTATGTGCTGTCTGCTTATAACATTCTTTTTCTGTAAAGAACGTGTTCAACCGGTAGCAACGAAAGAAGAAAATATAGGTTTTTTTAAATCGTTATCTTATTTGGTAAAAAATAAGTATTTCATTTATTTAACGATAATCTTCGTAATGGATTACATTATGTTTGCTGTAAATAGCAGCAGCGGTATGTATTATGTAAAATATATTTTTCATGATGAAAATATGTTCGGTGTAATTACTTTATTCTGTAATATTCCACTTATGTTGTCCTGTCTGTTTTTTCAGGTTATTGCTAATAAATTCGGTAAATGGAATTGTATGATTGGCGGTTATGTTGTTATGATTATCGGCTTCGGTATTATAGCATTGTTCCCGGATAATTATTACTGTGCTCTTTTGGGTAATGTTATTGCAGGTATCGGTAGAGCACCGCATAATGCAGGTTTGTTTGCTCTTGTAGCAGATGTTGTTGATTACGGTGAATGGAAAACGAATAAACGTATTGAAGGCGTAACTTACAGTGTAACCAGCTTCGGTATGAAAGTCGGCGGCGGTGTCGGCGGTGCCATTGTCGGTATCGTTTTGGCTATGGGCAGTTATGACGGCTCCGTTGCAGTACAGAGTGCCAGTGCTATAACGGCAATAATGGCGATTTACGTATACATTCCGATTGCAATCTGTATTTTGGGAATTCTGCTTATGCTGACGGCTAATATTGATAAAGTTTATCCGCAGGTTATACGCGATTTGGCTATCCGTCGTGCTAAAGAAAATTGATTTAAAAGTGAGGCGTAAATAATTATGATGATAAAAAATCCTGTACTGAGAGGTTTTAATCCTGACCCTAGCATTTGTCGTGCGGGTGATGATTATTATATTGCTACTTCAACGTTTGAATGGTTTCCGGGAGTACAAATTCATCATTCTAAGGATTTGGTAAACTGGCATTTAGTAGCGCATCCATTAAATGCAGTAAAATATTTGGATATGAAGGGCAATCCGAATTCAGGCGGTATTTGGGCACCGGATTTATCGTATGCTGATGGTAAATTTTGGCTCATTTATACGGATGTAAAAGTTGTAGACGGTATGTGGAAAGATTGTAAAAATTATCTTACTACATGTGATACGGTTGATGGCGTGTGGAGCGACCCTGTTGAGCTTAATGGCTCCGGTTTCGATGCATCACTGTTTCACGATAGCGACGGCAGAAAATATCTTGTAAATATGTATTGGGACCACAGAGTGTATAATCATAATTTTTACGGTATTTGCTTGCAGGAATATTCTCCGGAACAGAAAAAATTAATCGGTAAACCGAAAATTATTTATAAAGGTACTGATATTAAATATACAGAAGGTCCGCATTTATATCATATAGACGGTATGTATTATCTATTTGTGGCAGAAGGCGGTACGACATATCAGCATGCAGAAACAGTGGCACGGTGTAAGACTATTGACGGTGAATATGAAACTGACCCTAATTATCCGCTGTTATCTGCATGGTTGGAACCGAAAAACAAATTACAAAAATGCGGTCATGCTTCTCTGGTGGAAACTCAAAATGGTGAATGGTATCTGGCGCATTTAACGGGTCGTCCTCTTGATTTTTCTAATCAGCCGATTAGAGAACGTGAACAGCATGCATACTGTCCGCTCGGACGTGAAACGGCTATTCAGAAAGTTGAATGGAAGAACGGATGGCCTGTTGTTGTCGGCGGCAGAGCGGGTCTTACGGAAGTTCAGGCACCTGATTTACCGGAACAGAAATGGGAACCTACTTGTCCAATTAAAGATGATTTTGATGGAGATACGCTGAATATTAATTTTCAGTCCTTACGTATTCCTCTTACAGAAAATATCGCCACATTAAAAGCAAGAAAAGGATTTTTGCGTTTATACGGAAAGGAATCACTGACATCAGTGTTTACACAGGCATTAGTAGCAAGAAGATGGCAGGCATTTAATTTCGATGCGGCAACAAGTGTGGAATTTGAACCAGAAACATTCCAACAGATGGCAGGTATGGTATGCTATTATAATACGGAAAATTGGACAAATGTGCATATTACATGGAAAGAAAATGTTGGCAAAATTATTGATATTGTCTGCGCTGATAACGGTGTATTCACTATGCCGCTTGCCGGAAATGAAATCGTTATTCCGGAAGATGTGAAGACGGTTCATTTCAAAGTGGAAGTAAGATACGATAAATATTATTATCTGTATTCCTTTGACGGTAAAAATTTTGTTAAAATTCCTGCCGTATTTGACAGCTATAAATTATCTGATGATTATATCCGCGGCGGCGGTTTCTTTACAGGAGCATTTGTAGGTATAAACTGCGTAGATATAAGCGGAACAAATAAACCAGCTGACTTTGATTATTTTATGTATAAAGAATTGAATTAGAGAAATAAAACTTCAGCTGGTGTATAGTAATACATCAGTCGAATTAAATAATAACCATGTCCATAGTGCTAGATAAAAAATGAATATTTTCAGGAAAAATCATTTAATTTTTTGAACTGATATGTTATGGTAATAATATTGTTATAATACAGGAACGAAAATATAGCATTATGGGGGAAGATTGATGGTAACGATAAAGAAAATCGCCGATTTGTGCGGTGTGTCGCGCGGAACGGTTGACAGGGTAATTAACGGTCGCGGCAATGTCAAGCCGGAAACGAAGGAGCTCGTTTTAAATATGGCAAAACAACTTGGCTATAAACCAAATCCGGCGGGCAAGGCGCTGTCGGCACGCAAAAAACATCCGGTCGTAGGCGTGCTGCTTTCGTCGGAAGGCAATCCGTTTTTTGATGAAGTAATCCGCGGAATTAAGCTAGCGGCGGAAAAATATGAGATTTACGGGCTGGAGGTTATTTGGCGCAATATGCGCGGTTACGATGCTTCCTCACAGTATAAAATAATGAAGGAACTGAAAGACAAGGTAAATGCGCTTATCATCAATCCGGTCAATGACGCAGTAATTGCACGGGAAATTGATAAATTCGTCGACAGCGGGATTTTCGTCGTAACGATAAACAATGATATAGACAAGACGAAACGCCACTGCTATGTGGGCAGTGATTATGTAAACGGCGGCGAAACGGCAGGCGCGCTGCTGAAGATGATTGCACCGCCAAAATCGGATATCGGCATCATCATGGGGTCGTCGAAAATCCTCGGACATAAACAGCGTCTTGCAGGTTTTGAATACAAAATACGCGACAACAAGAATTTTAAAATCGTGGATATCAAGGAAAATAACGATGATGATATCTGCTCTTACGATGTAACAAAGAAAATGCTGGAAACGTATCCGCAAATAAATGTATTGTTCATCGTGGCAGCGGGTGTGTACGGAGCGTGCCGTGCCGTATTGTCGCTGGGCAGACAGAAAGATTTGACCATTTTGGCGTTCGACACGGTACCGACGACGGTGGAAATGATGAAACAGCACGTAATAAAGGCAGTTATCTATCAGCATCCATACCGGCAGGGACAGCGCGCCATGCAGGTGGTGTTTGAATATCTGGTGAACGGCATTGAACCGGATAAAACGAAGCATATCATGAAAAATGAGATAAAAATTTTGGAAAATTTATGAGGTGGAAATTATGAAAAGTGTAATGGACAAGGAATTTAAGCAGTACGGCAGAGTTTTAAATCTCGATACGGCGCAGTTCGTGCAGACAATGCTCGCGAAAGACCCGATAAAAGAAGGGGTGGTATATGAACCGTCCGATGCGGACTTGGAAAAATTGCCGCTCTATCAGCAGATGCAAGATGAAGTGTTCGGCGGCATGGAAGTGGAATTCGGTTTTTGCAGCGGTTATAATGAAAAATTGAATGCCGTTGAATATCACCGCAGTTCGGAAATTGACATCGCGGCAACGGATTTAGTCTTAATGCTCGGCCGTCAGCAGGATATTGACTATGGTAACAACACATATGAAACGAAAAATGTGGAACTGTTCTTCGTGCCGCAGGGAACGGCGGTGGAACTGTACGCAACGACACTGCATTATGCGCCTTGCCGTGAAAACGGTGCGGAATTTCGCTGTGGCGTAGTCCTGCCGAAAGGTACGAATTTACCGCTCAAAGTAAAACCGGCGGACAACAGCGGCGAAAATCAGCTACTTTTTGCCGCAAACAAATGGCTTATCGGCCACAGCGAAAGCGGCGTGGATAAAGACGGCGGTTTTATCGGTCTGGTCGGTGAAAATACTACGTTATAAATTTCTTTAGAATAAAGAAATTACCGTTTGGCATAATATATGTTAAAGATAAATATTTAATAATTTATTTCTATATTATGCCAGGCAATTTTTCTTTGCTGGCACAAA
>DCFC01000040.1:0-81797 GCA_002314325.1 Megamonas hypermegale | reverse complement strand
CCATAAGAGATTTTCACTTTAAAAATAAAATTTATTAGCTGTAACGTTCAAAAACTCACTTATGCTCAAACATTTGAACTAAAGACACATCTAATAAATTTTATTTTTAATAGCTAAAGCTACCGTGAAAATCTCTAACATGGATGAAAGTTTCAGCATGAGTAGCGAATTATAGTGTCAACAGCTCAAATTGAGTTCCTGCTGGAAACAGAAGGCACGAGCCAAATTACGTTTCGAGCCGTTGTACTGAATATATTCATAGAAGAGTTGCGAAGGCTCGCCTAGTGCAGCGATAGCGAAACGTTAAAAGATTTTTTCTTTTTGGTTCGTTTTTCTTTTGACCTTTCAAAAGAAAAATGAATGATGGGTAGTTTGATATATATTGTGCCGCACCGGCACTTTCGTAGAATAAAAAAATAATATAATAGATATTTGAAATATAACTATCAGTGAGTTATAATAAATCTATAATAGAATAAATGAAAAGCAAGTATTTATATAATTCTTTTACATTTGCCACATGTGCTGAAACCTCATCATTTATTGACAATGTGAATAAGGTTCAATGTTCAAACGGCTGACTAAAACGCTATAGACGGCTAATCTTTGAGCGTTAAAGTAACAACAATGAGCAGTGCTGTGAATGCAATGATAACGGATAAGCTATTGTTTATAGCAATATCAAGTATCATAATGAATAATTCATCCAAACTCATGCTATCACCTCCCATCATATAAATGACAGGTAGTCAGCGAACGATATAAATACTTGCCTTTTTTATTATAGCATAAAATAAAAAGCAGCTGCTTAAAATTAATCTTAAGCAACTGCTTTTTTATATGGATTTTCAGGCATTTTTCTTGCGGGAGAAAAATATATTGCCGCAGTAAAATATAAGCGCAACGACAGCGAGCAAAGATGCGCAGACGTAAACGGAGCGGAAGCCGTAGACAGGAACAATCATGCCGAGCAGATACGGACCGACGCCGCTGCCGGCATCGAGCGACATGTACAGCGTGGATGTTGCCAAACTGAAGCGGTTCGGTTTGACTTTTTGGACGGCGATAGCCTGACCAGCTGACGGAATGGAGCCGTAGCCTGTGCCGACGAGAACGGCGCCGAGTAGCAAAGTGAAAGAAGAGTCGGCCAGCGCAATAGCCATGAAGCCGGTTATCATGGCAAACAGTACGGGAAACATGACGACATGGGTGCCGTATCTGTCCAGCAAAATACCGAACAGCGGGCGAAAGACAAGGCACGCCAGAGAATAAACGATAAAAAATATACTGCCGGCAAAAGCCAAGTCGATAACTTCGCTGTATGTACCAATAAAACTCATGATGGAAGCAAAGCCTATTGCGCCCAGAAAACCAATGAAGGAAATCGGCAGAGCCGTTGTTTCAATAAAAGTGCGCAGGCGCAGCGATTTGACTTCCACGCGCTGGCGAAAACCGGGCACGATGGCATGAACTTTAGTGGCAAGCGATACGATAACAATTGTTACAGCGATTATATCGCAGAAATACAGCGGATAGACGGGATTTATTTTCGGCAGGGTGATGCCGAGAAACGGTCCGATAGCCGAGCCGAGCGTGATACTCAGGGTGAAATAGCCGATACCCTCGCCGCGTCTGCTTTTCGGTATGATAGAAGTTATTTCCGTAGCGATTACAGTCGACATCATGCCGTAAGCAGCGCCCTGCACAAAGCGCAAAACGAGCAGAAACATCATGTTCATGATAAAATGATAGCTTACGGTGCTCAATAGATACAGACAGGCGGAAAACAGCAACATTTTCCTGCGTCCGACAAAATCGAGATAGCGGCCGGAGAACAGACGGGAAACGAGTGCGCCGAGTATGAATGTTCCAGAAGCAAGCCCCGCTTCACTGACGGAAGCATTGAACGATGAAATGGCAAATGAGGTTGTGTAAACCATAAGCATATAAAAGATGATGAACAAGAGAAAATTGTTTACAATATTGAGTATATAGTCTTTTGTCCATAAAGGTTCTTTAAATGGCATGAATAACATCCTTTCGCAAAATATAGTGCAATCATTATTATATGCTTTTAAACAAAATATGCCAAATTTTTAATAATGCTTCTGCCTGATTGCTTCCGTTAAATCACGTATGCCGTTATCCAAATCAGCCAGACGCTTATCCATACGCACCAGCAGAAATACCGCTACCACCATCGGAAAACCATAGTTTGCTATACTTTGCAATAAATAATCCATCACTCTCGCCCCTTTTGCAAATATTTTGTTATTGCCGCCAGCGCCTTATTATACGTCTTGTTCACCGCCTGCACCGATATGCCGAGCTTTTCCGCTGTCTGCGTCCTGCTTTTTCCGTGCAGTACGATTTCGTTGAATATTATGCGCTGTTTAAACGACAGCTTCGCCACTATTTTGCGCAAATCTATTTTACACATAATGTTTTCTTCTATATTGATATCATCTTCGAATAAATTCAGATATTCCGTCTCCGTATTATCCTCTTTATTACAGGCGGAAACTTCATTTTGCCAGACACGCAGATATTTTCTGAACAGACTATGTACTTTCGCATAAACCTTTGATTTGGAAAACCCGGCAAACGGCACGCCCAGACGCTCATCGTAGCTCATCACCGCTTCATAAAATCCCAGACACGCTTCACTATACGCTTCGTCTTTAATACTTCGCAGATGATTTTGACTTGCCGCCTTATGTATTAAGCCCTTATATTTTTCCATCAATAATATAACAGCCCCTTCATCATGAGCCTGCGCCCTGATTATTAATTCATTTTCCATGTAGAAAGACTTCTTTCTTATTAAATTATATAGAAAGGGGATGCTCACACATCCCCCTTAATACACTACGCCTGAGCAATTTCCGCCGTATCTTCGCGGTTCACGCTGCCCAAATCGTATTTTTGCAGCCCGGCCAGTTTCTGACCGATAGTGAGCACATTATCATCGGAAATTTCCGGATTTATATCGCCGAAGGTGCGGCTTGTATAACTTGCTTTGCCTGTCGTTGTAGTACCTGTCTGCACTTTGAGAACAATACTGCACTGTACATTTTTCTTAACTGCCATAATAAAATTCCTCCTAAACTAAATTATCGGGTTCGGACGTAAGACCCCTAGCTTTAGCTATGGGGATATAAGCCCGATAAATTTTTAAGGTTCGATACCTTAAAAATTTATGTTTGGCACTGTGTTTAAACTCCAAAATATAGTATATTAGTAATATAGAAGGAGGTGAACACAAGATGAAACCAAACCAAATGTTTTTAACTCAATCCAACTTTCTACGTCATCTGACTAAATCTGAATATAAAATGCTCCGCGAAATATGCCGCTACTCCAACAATCTGTACAACTGCGCTGTATATGAAATTCGTCAGTATTTTTTCAAGACTAACGAATATATCCCGTATGAAAAATATTACCATATTTGCAAGCTGAATGAAAACTACAAACTCATACAAGCGGGCGTAGCACAGCAAACGCTGAAAGTTGTTGAACGCAGTTTCAAATCCTTTTTTGCACTTTTGAAGCTGAAACGAGAAGGCAAATACAATGAAAAAGTCCGTTTGCCTAAATATCGTAAAAAAGGTGATATGTTCAATCTCATACTTTCCACTAATGCCATTACCATTCATAACGGTATTTTAACTATTCCCATGAGCAGAGCTTTTTCAAAGCAACATAATAAACCTCAAATAAGAATTGCTGTACCTGACCGTTTAAAGGATAAGGAATTTAGAGAAATACGCATTATTCCTTTGTATAAGGGAAAACATTTTAAAATTCAATACAGCTACAAGGTTGAACCTGAGCCAAAAAATCTTAATAAAGAAAACAGCATTTCTATTGACATTGGCGTTGATAATCTTGCTTCCTGCATAACCACTACCGGGACTTCGTTCATCATGGACGGACGTAAAATAAAATCAATCAACCGCTATTGGAATAAACGCAAAGCAAAACTGCAAAGCATTGCTACTAGACAAGGTTTTCATATGACGGAGCAGATTTACAACCTGACGAGAAAGCGCAACAACCGCATTGATGACTATATGAAGAAAACGGCACGCTATATCATAAATCATTGTATTGCCAACGATATAGGCACGGTAGTATGCGGGTATAACAAAGATTTTAAACGCAATATAAATCTCGGTACAAAGAACAATCAGCAGTTTACGCAGATAAGCTTCAACAAACTTTTCAGTGCCATAAAAAATCTTTGCGAAAGATACGATATGACCTATATTGAGCAGGAAGAATCATATACTTCAAAAGCCAGTTTTTTGGATTTTGATGAAATTCCCGTTTTTGATAAAAACAAGAAAGTAGACTATCAATTCAGCGGGAAAAGGATACACCGCGGATTGTACCGCACTAAAAACGGCACACTTGTAAATGCTGATATAAACGGAGCGTGCAATATACTCAGAAAAAGTAAGCAGAACTTCAAGTACGAAGAACTGTGTAGAGGGCTGTTGGCAAGCCCTTTAAGAATAAAAATCAACTGATATTTTGGTTGAGCTTCTTAAGAATCCCCTGTCTTTAGACATGGGGAGTGTCAATCCAAAACAGTCTGCGTAGTCGTCGTGATATACGCTTCCTTAATCGAAGCCGCACCGTGTCCGTCTTTCAAAACCGCATTATTATCAATCATCGCCTGCATAGCCTCGTCAACTTCCGTCTTTGTCAGCGCATCTTTCGGGTCGGTCAAGTTGTATTTAAACTCATCACCGTTATCCAGATTAAAAACCATCGTTAATTTACGTGTATCTGCCATCAAAAATCGCTCCTTTTTCATTAATAAAAATTACGTTTGCGTTCATTCACCGCCGTTTTTTCATCTTTATCACTCCCTCACACTTATTTACTTGCAAGTTCCGGTACGAATTTCAACCCTATGTATAAAAAAATATAAAAAATTTTTTCAAACCTGTTTTCAGGCAAAACAAAAAGACAGCCTATTATTCAAAATCACATAATAGACTGTCTTTACTATTTCTGCACTAATGAACATCGCTTTTAGTCGAATAGCTCCGAGTGATAAAATTCGCTTAAAGTTATATCAAAATCTATACATATTCTTTTGATGGATTTCGTTCCGGGATTTTTACTTTTGTGTTCCAGAATACTGTTCAAGGTCGAAGGCGGGATACCTGCTCTTATCGCCAAAACATAAAATGTTATATCCTGCTTACGGCAAAGTTCGCAAATCCTAAGCGCTGTGGCTCTTCCCAAATCCACGCTGAACACCTTCATTCCTAAAATCTGTATATTATTATACTATAAACTAAAGTAAAATCCAGACGATACATCGTCAATGTGAAAATTTTTAGGGTTTTAATTTAACTCTTTACATATATTTAAAGCTCTTTCTAATGCTTGATCCATATTATAATATTTAAAATCAGCTAATCTTCCTGCTAAAAATAAATTTTTTATATTAGAAGCTTTTTCTAAATACTTACTGTAAATTCTTTGACTTTTTTCTGTTAATACAGGGTAATATGGTTCCATTTTTACATTTTCATTATATGACAATGGGTATTCTACTGCATATGTTGTTCCTTTTACATCTTGAACAGGCAGTTTTTTATACTCTGTAATTCTTGTAAATCCTTCAGCCTGCGGATAAGCTACAACAGGAGCATCCTGTTTACTATCAATATCTTCGTATTTCCATTCAAAACGTAATGACCGATACGGCAATTTACCGTAACAATTATCAAACAGTTCATCCAATGCACCGGTATATATAATAGGAATATCTTTATATTCTCCATCAATAAATACTTTATTGTTTTGTAAATCAACATTTAAATGTTCTAATGCTTCGATACTTAATTTTATTTCTATGTTTTTATGATTTAATAATGACTTGAAAAAATCGGTAAATGTTGTTGCAGGCATAACCTGATATTCATCATCAAAATAACCGATATCATACGAAAAACGTAATGGAACACGTTTCAATATGCTCGGGTCTACTTCATTAGCCGAAATACCCCATTGTTTAGCTGTGTATAAACTGTAATCATTGTCAAACAAAAACTGAGCGTATTTTTTTATTTTTTCATCATTACAATTTAAAACTTCCACAACAGTAGCAGTTGCTTTGTTTCCAAATTCATTTCTTATACGCTTTTTTAAATCAGCAGCTTCTTTTTTATCGTAAAAATCATCTATCGTTTGAAAATTAAACGGTGTAGGCGTAAATTTTCCATTAATTTGAGCCATACATGTCAGTTTATATTCTTTCCATTCTGCAAACCGGCACATGTAATCATATAAATATTTTTTCTTTGTATGAAAAGTGTGCGGACCGTATTTATGTACTAATATACCCTGCTCATCATAGTAATCATACATATTACCGCCGACATGATTTCTTCTGTCCCAAATAACTACTTTTTTATTCAGTTTTTCTGCCAAAAATCTTGCAATAACACTGCCTGTTAAACCGCAGCCAATAACTAAAGCTTCCATTAAAAGCCTCCGTATTTACTCATGAACTCAGCAAATGACTGTAAATTTTTATCTTTATCTGCTAAGATTATATTTTCTTCTCCGCCTACTAATTCTAAAGGCCAGTTTACATTAATATCTGGGTCATTCCATAAAATACCGTCATCATATTCACCGTAAAATTTTTCCGCACATTTATATGAAACAATAGAATGTTCCAGTACTAAATAGCCATGTGCGCATCCTGCCGGTATTAGAATTTCTTTTTTATTATCTCCTGTCAAATCAAAACTGAGCCACTTTTTGAATGTCTTACTGTCTTTCCGTAAATCAACAACTACATCAAATACATGACCATAAATACATCTTACCAACTTAGGTTGTTGTTTCACGCGCTGAAAATGTAACGCTCTAATAACGCCTTTATGTGAAGTAGTATAAAAAATTTCAGCTAAATTATATTTAATATTATTCTGCTCAAAAACTTCTTTGGAATAATCCTTCGTAAAACAGCCTCTAACATCATCTGCATTAAATGGTGTTACTTCTATTAATCCTTCAATTTCAGTTTCAGCAAAAGCAAATTTTTTAATCATTTTTTTCTACCTCTTTTAACCATTCTATTGTACGTTTTGTTCCTTCAGCAAAAGATATGCTTGCTTTAAATCCTGTATCTTCTTCTGTTTTTTTGCAATCATATTTTTCCAAAGGTAAATCTACTCCCGTAAACGGAACATCACCGAAAATAAAATCTAAATTTGGAGCAACAGAATTTTTCATTTCCAATAAAAATTCTTTTAGCGGTCTTGCTGTAGAACTGCCGATAAGATAATCATTGAACGGTTTGCCATTTTTTCCAATTAAATAAAAAGCGCGAGCTACATCATCGATATAAACAAAGTCATAATTCTGTGTTCCTGCCGTAAATTGCGGATTTTCACCATGTATTATCTTTCTCAAGGTAGTATTTACCATTCTAGCGCTTAATTCGCCTATTCCGTAAGCATTAGTTATTTCTGCCCATATTAAATCGATACCAATACTAGCAGCCACCGACATTGCCATAGTATGAGCAACTAATTTTCCACTGCCATAAATATATCCTAAGCCCGGTTTATTACCTTGCGTATAAGCAGCAGCTATTGTTTCATGCTCCATTATGCTTCCGGCTGCAACAAATCGATTACAGCCTAATTTTTTAGCTACATTCAAACTATCAATAGTCCATTGTGCATTTTTAAGTTGTAAATTAGTATCAGCTCTAGCCGGACCTGCTGAACCATTCCATGCAAAATGATAAAAAGTATCAATATCTTTATCTGATATTTTATTAACAAGACTGTTCATTTCAGATAAATCACAACTGATATATCGTACTAAATCACTATCAGGAATATTCTTCGGATTACCACTGCGCGAAATGGCTATTACATATATATTATTTTTTATAAGTTCCCGTAAAACAGCGTTTCCCACAAATCCAGTAGCACCTGTTAATATAACTTTTTTCATTTTAATAACCTCTTATTTATTAATAAAGTATTTTATTTGATTTAACATGACACTATTGATATCTTTACCGTGTAAATAAACTTTACTCCATTCGACAACCATCTCAATAGCATCATCAATATGCCATCTAGGATGCCAATTTAATTTGGATTTTATTTTAGAACAATCCAACTTTAAGAAATTAGCTTCGTGTGGTGCATTTTCTTCACAAACGTTTTTCCATTTTGCTTCTTTACCCCAATATTTACAGAATAAATTCACCAAAGTTCCCGTATTGACACAATCCTGGTCATCAGGGCCGACATTATATTCACCAGCAAAAGATTTATCTTCATACTGTTTCTGTGCCAGCATTAAATAAGTACAAACAGGCTCCAATACGTGCTGATACGGACGTGTAGAATACGGATTACGTACAATAATTTCTGTTTTATTTTCCATTGCGCGAACGCAGTCGGGGATTATTCTGTCTTTGGCAAAGTCGCCACCACCGATAACATTACCGGCACGGCAGGTTGAAATTGCAATATCTATATCGTTAAAAAAAGATTTTTTATATGAACTTGTTACCAGTTCTGAACAAGATTTGCTATTGGAATACGGGTCGAAACCATCCAGAGCATCTATTTCACGATAGCCCCATTCCCATTCGTTATTTCGATAAACTTTATCTGTAGTAACATTAACTACTGATTTTACACTTGAGCAACTTCTTACTGCTTCCAAGATATTTACAGTACCCATAACATTGGTTTCATACGTAAATACAGGATCTTTATAAGATTCTCTTACAATAGGCTGTGCTGCCATATGGATAACTATTTCCGGTTTGGTTTCGAGCATAGCTTTTTTCAGTGTATCTAAATCTCTTATATCAGCAATAACCGACTTTTCCATACCTTTTTCAATTTCGGCTATCTCAAATAAACTAGGGTCTGTCGGTGCTTTTAAAGAGTAACCGGTAATTTTAGCTCCTGCCATTTCCAGAACTTTACACATCCAAGAGCCTTTGAATCCTGTATGACCCGTAATAAAAACTCTTTTATCTTTATAAAATGACATTAAATCCATTATTTATCCCACACTTTCCATGGTGCATTGCCACTGTCCCATAATTCTTCTAAATACATTTTTTCTTTCAATGTATCCATACATTGCCAGAAACCTTTATGTTTATAAGCCGACAACTGTCCATCCGCCGACAATTTTTCCAACGGATAACGTTCAAAAATAGTTTTATCGCCTTCAATTAAATCAAACACCTTCGGGCTAAGCACCATAAATCCCGCATTTATCCAGCCACCGGACTCTTTTGTTTTCTCTGCAAATTTTTTAATAATGCCCTTATCAGAAATGTCCAGTGTACCGAAACGACCGCCCGGTTGAACTGCCGTTAATGTCGCCAATTTACCCTGTTTTTTATGAAATTCTACTAAATCCGCAATATTAACATCGCTTACTGCATCACCGTAAGTCAGCATGAATTCTTCATCGCCCACATATTTTTGAATACGTTTTACACGACCGCCGGTAAGTGTATTTAATCCTGTATCAACAATTGTTACCTTCCACGGTTCAGCTACATTGTTATGAATGATAATATCATTGTTATTTTCAAAGTCAAAAGTAATATCACTCATATGCAAATAATAATCTGCAAAATATTCTTTTATAACATGCTGTTTATATCCTGCACAAATAATAAATTCATTAAAACCATACATAGAATAAGTTTTCATAATATGCCATAAAATAGGCATACCACCGATTTCAATCATAGGTTTCGGTCTTAAATGACTTTCTTCACTAATACGGCTTCCAAAACCACCTGCTAATAATACAACTTTCATTTTTATTTACTTCTCCTTTTAATTTATTCTACAAAAGGCCAACCGCGCAATTTAAAATATGCTTTTTTTACAAATCTATGCCTTTTTGTACCTTTTGGTAAAAATATCTTAATGAAATTTTTTATCCTTTGTTTTTTACTTTTAGATAAAAACCCATTATGATAAAACATATCATGTCCATATATTGACATATTTGTATAATCAGTAGCTAATCTAGCTAAAATAATTTCATAAAAAGAAGTTTGTCTCGCTATTTTCCAAAACTTATCAGCAAATTCCACATTTGGATCATCCCATGGTTTTGGTTTAGCTAAATAATGTATTATAGATGGATTTTTCTTTGTCTCTAAATATTCTTCATATGATTGAGCTGGAGCTAATTCATGACAATATTTTGTTGGCAAATTACTTTCTACCCCAAAATTCCATGTTCTATCTAAAAATAAAACACTATTATTTAATAATACATTAAAAATATCTTGTTCTTGATATCTAAATTTCGCATTTTTAGCGAAATCTATAACATATTCAAAACTATATCGTTCTCTTATTTTTTTTAAATTAAGTAATAAAACACCTGTATTAATATAATTATACGGTTCACTCAGTCCTAATTTTTCTTTTGAATAATTTATCCAATTACTTCTGTCTAAACTATTTAAAAATCCCTGATAAATTATATCTTTTACGGCTGCTGCTAGATAGTTATCAATATTAAATTGATATAAATCTGCAATATCTCTATTTAAAACAATATCGCAATCCATGACTATTGCTTTATCATAATTCAATAAAATCCACGGCGAAAAAATTCTATAATATGCTTCATATGCAAAATTAGCTGCTGCTATATATAATTTAACATCATTAATCTTTTTTTGTGGATTATAAAATCTAAGCTTTATATTAGAATAATTTTCTACAATTTCTTCTAATAAAGACTTATTTCTTTGAGAAATTTCTCTTTCAAAAACAATTATATCATAATAATTATTTTTTGAAGATGTATTGATTAATGATTGTATAAACACACCTAAATATGGAGCAAAATAATTACTAGACATTAAAATTACTGGTATATTATTCTTCTTTTTTATAGGATATAATATCTTTTCTTTATCTGTATTTGCAAAAAAAACTAATTGCAAATGTTTTATTTTATATATCTTTTTTTCTTCTAAATAATAAATATATATTCCATACAAAAGTTCACTAATAAATGCGCAAGTTCGCATCATATTTTTATTAAATATGTTTTTATTTTTTAAAGTCTTTTCAAAATCAAATAGTACATCAAATATAAAATTACAATATCTATAAAAGATTTCTTTTTTCATGATAAAACAATTATATCCTAAATATTTATCTCCCTTTAAATATTTATCTACATATTTTATCATATTAGGATATTTTTCTTGAATAATTTTTTTTAAATTATTAATTGATTCAGATGCTAATATAAAGTTTTCATATTTAAACCAATAATCTTCTACTGAATCCACTTTTCCTTTAGAATGTATCATTTTTTTTATATTACACCATTCACTAACTAAGACATCATTTGATTCAATACATTTAATCATATTACTTTCATCAAGTAACCCATATTTTTGAATAGCTTTTTTATCTAAAAATTTTTCCAAAATTTCATTATGACAAATTACATTATTTATAGGTTCTTTTATGTATTCTGTTTTATATTTTTCGTTAGAAAATGATAAATATCTTCTATAATGACATAATCCATAGTAGTCTGCTTCTACATTTTTCCATGCCCAATATTGCACTGTTAATTCACAAAAAGACATTCTTTTTTCTGAAATATTATCACCTGTATTATCACCGAGCATTGTAATATTTTCTCTTTTATCAAAAACAGCACCACATCTAACTGGTACAAATAAAGGATTATCAATTGTTTCACTATCTAAATCGATACGATGAGAAACAAAAATTTTTATATCTTTTTTCTTTTCCATAATACACCTTCCATTTACTATTTAAATTTATGATATATAATTTTTAAATATTTTTGTGCTATATTAGGTAAATACAATTTAACAAATTTCTTTAAATTATATTTCAAATATAATTTTACTTTCTCTATAATGCTAATATCTGTATTGGTATTCTCAAATATAATAAGCGGTATTTCTTTTATTTTTATATTACTTTTTATTAAAGAATATATAAAAACCCCATACAAAATTTCGCCTAAATATCCTATTGTTCTGGGATATTTGTTTAAAAGTTCACTTTTAGATAAATCTTTTTCTATTTTAAATAAAATTGGAAACTGAAACTCACATAATTCATTAAATAGTTCCTTTTTCAGGATGTAACAGTTATATCCTCTATGTTTATTACTATTCAAATACTCAGCAGCATATTTATAATAATGCGGTTTATATTTTTTTATACTATCAATTAAAATATCCAATACTTTTTTATCGAAAAAATATTTATCATGAGCCTGCCATAGTTCCAATACAGTATCAAAATGCTTACCAAAAGATGTTATTTTCTTTATATCCGCCGGCTCTGGAATAATCACATCATACTTTTTACAATATTTTTCTATTTTATCAGCATTAGCTATAGAGTATTTATTTATATTGTAATCATTAAGATTTGGTAAATAAATCTGGTTTTGTTCATTTCTATAACTATGTTCATCTTTCGTAAAAGCTAAAAATCTTCTATAATGGCATAATCCATAATAATCTGCTTTTATATTTTTCCAAGCCCAATACTGTACTGTTAATTCACAAAAAGACATTCTCTTTTTTGATATATTATCTCCTGTATTATCACCTATAATATTTTTATTCCACTCATTTTCTTTATATACGCTTCCACAATAAACAGGAGTTATTATATTGTTTTTTATAACTTTACTATTTAAATCAATACGATATGACGCAAATAATTTTATATTCATCTATCTATTCACCAAATTATTTCTTAAAAACATTAATATTTTTTTCTTCCAGTCTATTTTTTCTATAACAGTATAGTTCACTTCTTTATAATTTAATTTATTATGACTAAGCCAGACATCAAGCAGGCGTTCTGCTAAATATCCGTATACTCTTTGCTGATATTGTGAATATCCTTCTAAATTTAAATATTTTTCAAGCTCAAATAATATACTAAACAGCCATTGACAATAATTTGAAAATATATCATATCTCATTACAAACATATTTAATATATGCCCGCTTTTTTCATTTAATACCTTATCAAAATCCTGTACATATTCCGGATATAATTCTTTTAGCACATTTCTGCAACATAATAAATCATTTATATTATGGGCATTTTTATATTGTTTGTAGCGCGAAACTATATAATAGTTTCTTTTTTTCGGCAATATAATAGGATAATCTGTCAATATCTTTCTAAAATCATCATATTTTAATATTTTATTTTTATCACCTTCTTTAAATAAAAAATATCTTTCCTTAGAAAAATATCTTCTATAATGATTTATGCCTATATAATCAGCTTTTAAATTCTTCCATGCCCAATAAATCGCCGTAAGCTCGGAATAATATGGCTGCTTTTTAGAAATATTTTCTCCTGTATTATCGCCTAAAATGCCTAAATCTTCATGTATACTCTTTCCTAATTGAATTGGTATATATACTTTATCTTTAGGCATCCAATATTTTTTGTGCGTAGCAACTAATATTTTTATATCCATTTTAATTACTCTTTAACATGAAACTTTTATATTTTTCATGAACTATCCGTGGTGTATCTATACACTCAATCAAACCATCTTTAATCCAAATAGATTTATCGCAAAATTCCTCAATTTGTTCTAATGAATGAGAAACAATTACTATCGTTGTTCCTTCTTTTTTGATTTCCTTCAACTTGTTAAAACATTTTTCCTGAAATGTTATATCGCCAACGGCTAGTATTTCATCTATCAATAAAATATCAGCTTTGACGTTTATTGCTACGGAAAAAGCCAATCGCATATACATTCCGCTTGAATAAGTTCTTATCGGATTATCTATAAAATCCTGTAACTCGGAAAAAGTTATTATATCCTGTAATTTATCATCTATCTCTTTCTTAGTTAAGCCGAAAATAGACGCATTAATATATATATTTTCTCTGCCACTCATATCTGGATGGAAACCTGCGCCCAGCTCAATCAGACTGGCAACTTTCCCATTCATTTCTATTTTTCCTTTAGTAGGATACATAATTCGGCTGAGTAATTTTAATAAAGTGCTTTTCCCGCATCCGTTTTTTCCAATGATACCTACAGCTTCACCTTTTTTTACTGCAAAACTTATTCCCTTTAAAATCCAGCGTACTTCATATTTATTGCGTTCCCAAAACAATAATCTTTCTTTCAAACTGTAGCCTTTATCATGATATACTTTAAATTTTTTATAAACATCTTCAACAACAATACTATTCTTCATAATTCCTCCGCAAAATTTTTCTTTAGTTTGCCAAAAATTATAAATCCTAATACTGATAAAAGTATACCGAAACCGACAGCTTGCACTAAAGTTTCAAAATGCGGAACTGTTCCATAGTACAATATATCTCTATAAGCTACTATTACAGGTGTCATTGGATTTAACTGAAATATGCCCATATATTCTTGAGGTACCATATCTACAGAGTACATAACCGGTGTTAAAAACTGCCAAGCCATTGTAAGTATTCCTAAAATATGTTCTAAATCTCTAAAATAAACTGTTAATCCCGCTACAATAAACGATATTCCTAAAACCAAGATATATTCAATTACGGCAATAACAGGTAAATATAGCCATGCTTGAAAATTAACATTTTCAGCAAATATTAAAACAACAGCCAATACAATAATGAAGCAATACAACATATTAATAAAATTACTGGTAACTACAGATAAAGGAAGAACCTCTCGAGGAAAATAAATTTTCGTAACTAAACTCTGATTTTGTAATATACACAAAGAAGCTCCCATTATACTGCTGGCACAAAACATCCAGGGAATAAGAGCTACAAACAAAAATAAATAATAGTTATCTATTCCCATACGCATAATATTAGAAAATACTATTGTATATACTACTAACTGCAATAAAGGATTTATAAATGTCCATAAAAATCCTAAAACAGAACCTTTATATCTCCCCCTTAAATCTCTATGTATCAAACTTACTATCATTTCTCTGTACTGATACAATTCCTTAAATATATTCATATTTTATATATAATCTCTCCCATTTTTAATATGCACCTTTTTTACATATCACTATCTTAAAAGTTTTTATTAACAATACTATATCAATCCATACAGACCAATTTCTGATATACCAAACATCCAGCTTAACACGTTCATCATAACTTGTTTCTGAACGTCCGTTTACTTGCCACATACCGGTTATACCCGGCAAAACAGAATAATAATCCTGTATATTTTTCCCGTAATAATGAACTTCATCTTTTATTATCGGCCGCGGTCCTACCCAGCTCATCTCGCCTTTCAATACATTAATAAACTGCGGCAGTTCATCAATGCTTGTTTTTCGGATAAATTTGCCGATTTTAGTTATGCGCGGGTCATTTTTCAATTTGAAATTAGCCTGCCATTCTTGTTGGGCTTCCGGATTTTTCTGCAAATATGCTTTGAGCTTTTCCTGAGCATTAGGCACCATAGAGCGGAATTTATAGCAGGGAAAAAGTTTCCCGCCTTTACCTACGCGATAATGTTTGAAAATAGGTGATGCTCCCGGTGATTCAATCATAATACCAATCATGACAATAATGCTGACTGGTAATATTATCACCATTGTTGCCAGTGAAAATACTATATCAAATACACGTTTTATGCGTCTGTTGGTCTTTTTCGCCAGATTGTTCTTTATGCCGAGCAGAACCATATTGTTTTCATACAGTCTTTTTACTTCCAAATTAAATACCGGCATACCAACAATATTCGGCACGAACATCAGATTGCGCACAATCGGCTGTAAATCTTCTATCAGATTGAGCAGCCTTTCTTTTTCCATACTGGGAACGGCAATTATCACCGTTCGTATTTTATATCGCTGGATATAATCTTTTGTTTCCTCTAAATCACGGAATATATGGTATTTTTCTGTTATATCTTTTATTTTAGGCGTTTCATCGAACAGACCGGCAACATTTATGCCGAAACAGTTGTTATTTCTTGTAAAATCAATGATTTTCTGTGTAGTTTTACCCGCCCCGATAAAGACAACAGCTTCTTTCATTAGATTTAATCTGCGGCATGTTTTTATCAGCAGCTGCCGGCTGATGCACAGACAGATAAACGCCATCGCGAAAAATATCACGACATAGGCACGTGATACGTAGTTGCTCGTCTTGAACAGATATAGTAGCACCACGCAGAATATTTCACTGTAGAGTACGGCATAAAAAGTCCGTTGCAGTGTTTCCCAATACAGAATAAATCGCTCATTTACTTTCGTGTAATATAGAAAAAATATAAACACAAGCGGTATTATGCCGTAAAAATACAAATCAGATATATAAAACTGGCCGTTCATGCCCGGCAGATTGTGCTGAATAATTAAAGATAGTTTCTCTGCAATTAAAACTGCAATATATTCCACTGCAAAAATTACTATCGGTAAAAGTTTAGTGGATATATAATTCAATCTTGAAAACTCGCATTTGCAATGCTTCCCATCAGCTTCCATTAAACCTCTCCTTAAATTTACTTCTCCTTTTAATTTCTACATTAAAATCTATTCTATACATATAACTCTGCTTCGTCAAGTTTTTAACTTAAAATTTACTTTGATTTTTATTTTGATAGCACTATTTGTTACAAAATATGTACTGATAGGAAAAACTCCGGCACAATCAATATGCCGGAGTTTTTAGATTAAGCTTTCATCAGGAATTTATAGATATAGCCCATAGAGCACAGTAAAACGACCAGACCTACGCCGAAGCCTACCGTGCCGCTGTCTGCTATACCGGCTGCCAGATAGCCGATAAATGAACAGGACGCTACCACGATTACATATGGTATCTGCGTATTTACATGGTCGAGGTGATGGCACTGCGCACCGGCGGAAGCGAGTATCGTCGTATCGGAAATCGGTGATACGTGGTCGCCGCCGACAGCACCTGCCAGAACGGCTGCTACCGTAACGACTAAAAGCTGCGGGTCGTTCGGCACGACTGCAAGAGCAATCGGGATTAAGATACCGAATGTTCCCCAGGATGTACCGGTGGCAAAACCAAGACCAAGCGCCACGATAAAGAAAATTGCCGGCATGAACATGCCTACTGTGGCATTGTTGCTGACAATTCCGCCGACATAGCCGCCGATGTTGAGGTATTCCTCACCGCAGACGCCGGACAGGCTCCATGCAAGACACAGGATAAAGATAGCCGGTGTCATAGCGCGGAAGCCCTGATTGAAGCATTCGCAGAATTTGCCGAAGCGCAGCACGCCGCGCGGTACATATAACAGGAAGATAAACACAAGAGCGATAAACGAACCGATTACGAGACCTCTTGCCGATTCGCAGTTGGCAAAGGCATCGGATACACTTGCGCCGTCCAAAATGCCGCCCGTGTAGAGCATGCCGAAAATGCACCCGCCGATTAATACGATGAGCGGTAATAACAAATCGAGAATTTTACCGTTGCCGACGATGCTCATACCGTCATCATCTTTGTATTCGTCCGGAATGACGAGTTTGCCGCCGCTTTTGCGTTCCAATGCCGCCATTGTCGCAAAGTCCTTGCCGGTAAAAATTAAAAAGAGCATGAATAAAATCGTGAACCATGCGTATAAGTTGACCGGGATTGTCTGCAAGAACAGAGCAAAGCCGTCGATATTACTGCTTTCCGGCAGTGATGAGCTTACGGCCGCCGCCCAGCTGGAAACAGGCGCGATAATGCAGATTGGCGCTGCCGTCGCGTCGATAATGTAGGCGAGTTTGGCTCTCGTTACGTTGAATTTGTCCGTAACGGGACGCATTACCGTACCTACCGTCAAACAGTTGAAATAATCGTCAATGAAAATAACTACGCCCAAAAGCGCCGTAACGAGCAGTGAACTGCGTTTGCCTTTGATTACGCGCGCCGCCCATTCGCCGTAAGCGCGGGAAGCACCGGAGCGGGCAATCGCTGCTACGACAATACCTAATAAGACCAGAAATACGAGGATGTACACATTTCCTCCGACGCTGCTCGACATGATTGAAAACATTGTATCAATCGAAGCCAGCAGGTCAAACCCCGTGAACATCATTGCGCCGACGAAAATACCGATTATAAGCGACATATACACTTCCTTCGTAATCAGTGCAAGGGCAATCGTTATTATCGGCGGCACTAATGACCATACCGTTTCTGCCATGAAAAATTCAATCCTTTCTCCTCTTTTTGCAAAATAACAGATTAATTATACCACCTATATATAATGAAGAAAACTAAAAAATGCACCCGGATTATCCTGAGTGCATTTTTTTATTTATTACCTGTTATGCTAGCTGATTTCCTAAAGCAGTATAATAGTTTATATTTAGTGAGGTTAAGTGCTAACATCGAGCGAATATAAACTATTATACTGCTGGCTAAAGGCTCAATGTTTTACCGGCACAATAAGTTTTATTTATCCAGTTTTTCCACAATGCCCTGAATGAGTTTTACATGCGGAACGAGCGTTTTCAGTTCCAGATGTTCGTTCGGGCTATGAATGTCGATATTGTTCGGCCCGATGGATATCATATCGAGATGCGGATTTTTAGCGTAGAAATGGCTGCATTCGAGACCGGCATGAATAGCTTTTGCCTGCATGTCGTAGCCGTTTTGTTCCTTAAATGTATTGAGAGCCACGTCTTTGAGCATGCTGTCCGGATTTGCCGGCCAGCCCGGTGCCGGTTCGGCTGAAACGACACGCACGCCGCAGCGTTTGCCGAGCTGTTTGTAGATATTGGTGATTTCCTCTACCAGAATGTCTACGGAGCTGCGCGGGAACGCATAGATTATTACGTGATTTTCGCGCGTTACGACAGGACCGATATTGGCGGAAAGTTCCACTAAATCCTTTTCTGTCTGCGACATTTTCAGCACACCTGTCATGCTCAGATTGATGAAGTCGACTACGCTGCGCATATCGTCGTCGGACATGACTTTTTGCGGCAGTTCGCACGGTTTGCAGATTACTTCAAATGTTTTTTCCGTATGGCCGTATGCTTCTTTCAGATATTTATTGACTTTGGCTACAACGACATTGAACACTTTCACGTCGGAAAGCGGCGTCGTGAATATGAATGTCGCTTCGGACGGAATTACGTTTCTTGCTTTGTAGCTGTTGAAGCTTGCCAGTTCCATTTCCGTTTTTCTGCCGATGAGCGCTATCGCCTGAGCTGCCACTTTCACGGCATTGGCATAGCCGCAGTTAATGGCTTCGCCCGAATGACCGCCGTGCAGGCCGCGAATTGTGAATTCATAAGCGAAGCGGTGCTCCGGTTTATGCCATTTGACGCGGCGTTCGGCATCAATATTGACACTGCCCGCGCTGGAGACGGTGAGCACGTCGAAATCTTCCGAGTCGCAATTTATTAAATATTTTGCATCCGCCAGATATTTATCATCAAGTGCTTTGGCGCCGCTCATGCCCTGTTCTTCGTCCACAGTGAAAATGGCGCGGATAGGGCCGTGCTGAAAATCCTGCTGCAGCAGAAACATTATCGCTGCAACGCCGATGCCGTCGTCAGCGCCGAGACTCGTACCGTCGGCGCGCAGATATTCGCCGTCGTTGATGATTTTTATCGGGCTCGTTACGGGATTGTAAATAACGCCTTCTTTGGCTACGCATACCATGTCCATATGACCCTGCAGTATGACGCGCGGCCAGTTTTCGCAGCCCGGTGCGGCCTGTTTATCGATGATTAGATTGTGTTTTTCATCCTGAATGACATCACAGCCGAATGATAAGGCGCGCTGTTTTAAAAAATCGCTTATCTGTTTTTCACAGTTGGACGGACGGGGAATAGCCGCTATATTGGCAAATTCCGCCAGAACGCCGTCCATTATTTCTTTATCTGTCATTTTCTTCACCCCTGTATCTTATTTCTACCTTTTATTATATCAATGCTTTTTGCTACTTGCAAAGAAAACAGGCAAAACAGACAAAAAAAAGAAGGCTACCTTATAGATAAGATAGCCTTTCTGTTTATAATGATAATTTCCTCAGGGGAAGTGAGGGAAATTACATCATGCTGTTTTACGCTTCGTCATCGGTAATGGCTTTGTCGCCCATAGTACCGGTGCGGATACGCATGGCGTTTTCCACATCGTAGACGAATATTTTGCCGTCGCCGATATGACCGGTCTGCAAGGCTTTGCGGGCCGTTTCCAGCACTTTATCCACCGGAACTTCGCAGACCACCGTTTCTATTTTAACTTTCGGCACGAGATTTACGGCATACTGGCGGCCGCGGTATACTTCCGTATGGCCTTTTTGCAGGCCGCAGCCGTATACCTGGCTGACTGTCATGCCCTGCACGCCGATGGAATTTAAAGCTTCTTTCAAATCCTCCAGTTTGCTGGCGCGTGTTATGATTTCTATTTTCGTGATTTTGCGCATAATTAATGCTCCTTTCGTTTTGCTACATAAATATTAACATAGTTACATTTATTTTACATCAGCCGGTTTTGCATTGACGGGCGCAAAATCAGCCACGCTGGAGCTTAATATGGAGTCGGCCGATACAATGGACTGATTGTAGGCGCGTTCGCCGTGTTCCACGATATCGATACCGGAAATTTCTTCATCTTCATTAGCACGCATCGGCGTAATGAGATTAACAATTTTGAATAAGATGTACGAACCGACAATCGCCAGCGCATACGCTACTACGATGGAAATGAGCTGTGCAATCAGCGTGTCGGCACTGCCGTAGAATAAACCATCGGCACCGGCCGGATTGACTTCCGTCGTGCACCATAAACCGGTGGCAACGGCGCCCCATGTACCGCCGATACCGTGTACGCCGAAAGCATCGAGCGAGTCGTCGTAACCGAATTTTTCTTTAACAACAGCTACAGCGAAGTAGCAGACAATACCGCCGATAAGACCGATAATTACAGCCGGAAGCGGAGCGACAAACCCTGCCGCCGGAGTGATGGCAACGAGACCGGCGATACAGCCGGAAGCAGCGCCGAGGATAGTCGGTTTTCCGTGATGCAGCCATTCGCATACAACCCACGATACAGTCGCCATAGCAGCTGCTGCCTGCGTCGTAACAAAAGCATTGGCTGCAAGACCGTTGGCACCGAGAGCGGAACCGGCATTGAAGCCGAACCAGCCGAACCATAAGAGAGCAGCGCCTAAAACGGTCATCGGCAAATGATGCGGCAGCATCGGCACTTTACCGTAGCCGCGTCTTTTACCGAGAAGGATACAAATCGTAAGACCGGAAACACCGGAGAGAATATGAATTACAAGACCGCCGGCAAAGTCGAGTGCGCCGAGTTCGGCAAGGAAGCCGCCGCCCCAAACCCAGTGAGCCATTGGATTGTAGATTAAAATCGCCCATAACAGAATGAATAATACGAATGCTCCGAAGCGCATGCGTTCAGCAAATGCACCGGTAATAAGCGCCGGAGTGATTACGGCGAACATGCACTGAAATGCTACGAAAGCAAGTTCCGGAATTGTGCCGCCTTCCATTACCTGAAGACCGACACCTGCAAGACCGATTTTATCGAGGCTGCCGATAAAACCGCCGATATCACTGCCAAACGTCATGGCATAACCTAAAATGACCCATTCCACAGAAATCATCGCAACAATGAAGAAACTGTGCATAATCGTACTGAGTACGTTTTTGCTTCTGACCATACCGCCATAGAAAAACGCCAGACCCGGAGTCATTAAAAATACAAGCGCCGCGCTGATTAACACCCAGGCGGTATCACCCGTATCAAGCGCCGTCTCACCGTCAGCCGCGAAAGCAACGGAAGCTGTCATAGCCAGACACATGGCACTCATGGTTAAAATCGACCATAGTTTTTTCATCAATATACACCCTTTCTTCTTTGGCGCAGAATAAGGAAAACGTATAATAATAGCAAAAAAGCGCCTTGTCGAAAGATATACTCCATTGTATATCCTTCAACAAGACGCCTTTGTCTTATTCTGCATTATTTTATTCGTCAACAGCTTTGCGTTTGTGTTTTCCTGTTGATGTTTTATATTATATGATTAGACATTTTATTTGTCAATGATAAATTTAAAAGTTTTTTGTATACATGAAAATAAACTCAGAAGGCTTATTATATAAAGATTAAAGCGAACAAAATTTAAAATACGGATTTTACAAATTAACATTGCTTTGTTCTATGTACATTATCGCTTTATCATGATAAAATATTATTTATCTGTTGTGCTGGTAGGTTTAAAGAAATGCCTTAATTCGTAGTCTGCTTAGAAAATTTCCTTTAAAGAAAAAATATCTGAAATGCGGAATATAGTTTCAGCACGACTGGCGGCGTATCGTGTCTTTAATTTATTTTAACAGAACTGAAATTAAAGCTCTCACAGTGAAAAGCTCAAGTTTTCGTTCTTGTTGAATACCTGAAAGCACGAGCCAAATTCCAAACGTTTCAAGCCGTTGTACCGATTGAATTTATAAAAAAGCCTCGAAGGCTTGCTTAGTGCAGCGATAACGAAACGTTAAAAGGTTTTTCTTTTTGGTTCGGTTTTCTTTTGACCTTTCAAAAGAAAAATGAACGTAAAACATAAACTTATTTTAGGAGGAGTTTTATGACAGACAGTATAGCTATTATTATTGCCTTCCTGTTGTATCTATTATTCATGATGGCAATCGGTGTTTATTTTTACTATCGTACTCATAATATGTCGGATTATATTCTGGGCGGACGCAAACTGGGGGCATGGGTTACTTCCATGAGTGCCGAAGCTTCCGATATGAGCGGCTGGATGCTCATGGGGCTGCCGGGCTTTGCCTATCTTGCCGGACTTAATGCCGGCTGGATTGCCGTAGGGCTGGCGCTCGGCACATGGGCCAACTGGCAGTTCATCGCACGCCGTCTGCGCAAATACACCGAGCTTGCCAACAATTCGCTGACACTGCCGGACTTTCTGCAGAACCGCTATCACGATAAAAGCCCGCTCATCCGCGTGGTAATGGCGATTTTCATTCTGATTTTCTTCATCATCTATACTTCATCCGGTTTCGTTGCCGGCGGTAAACTGTTCACCACTATTTTCGGCATTCCGTATGAATACGCGCTGTGTCTCGGCGCTTTCGTTATCGTCTTTTATACTTTTGTCGGCGGTTTTCTCGCCGTATGCTGGACTGATTTCATTCAGGGCGTGATGATGTTTTTCGCCATTCTGGTCGTGCCGATAGCGGCGGCTTTCAGTCTCGGCGGTATTCCTGAAACCTTTACGGCGATTTCCATTGCTCATGCCGATTTCTTCAATCCGCTCTTAAAACCGGACGGCACGTTCATGTCCGCGCTTGAGCTCATTTCGTTACTGGCATGGGGGCTCGGTTATTTCGGTCAGCCGCATATTCTCGTGCGCTTCATGGCTATCAATTCTTCCAATGAATTGAAAAAAGCCACCCGCATCGCCATGACGTGGGTTGTAATTTCGCTGGCCTGCGCCGTACTCGTCGGCATGGTCGGCAGCGTATATCTGACTACACCGCTTACCGGCACTAATTCCGAAACGGTATTCCTCGTTATGACAAACCAGCTGTTCAGCCCGTTCTGGGCAGGTATCGTACTTTCCGCTGTACTGGCAGCAATCATGAGTACCGCCTCCTCGCAGCTTCTCGTCGGTGCTTCCGCCGTGGCGCAGGATTTGTACAAACAGTTCATTCATAAGGATATCAATCCGCGCGAGCTCGTTCTTGTAACGCGCCTTTCCGTTGTCGGCATCGCGCTTATCGCTATCGCGCTCGGTCTTGACCCGAACAACTCCATTTTGAATATCGTGGCGTATGCCTGGGCAGGCTTCGGCTCCACGTTCGGACCGGCGCTCTTGTTCTCCCTGTTCTGGCGCCGCACCACCCGTAACGGTATTTTAGCCGGTATGATTGTCGGCGGTGTTACCGTTCTCGTCTGGAAGCAGATAACAGGGCTTGATATCGCCAATGTTTATCCTATTTTAAAATTGTACGAAATCGTGCCGGGCTTTGTGTTCTCCTCGCTTGCCATTATCATAGCCAGCAAGTTCGATAAAAAACCGGAAAAGG
Source organism: Megamonas hypermegale (assembly GCA_002314325.1). Lineage (GTDB taxonomy): Bacteria > Bacillota > Negativicutes > Selenomonadales > Selenomonadaceae > Megamonas > Megamonas hypermegale_A. The sequence continues at coordinate 57,688 of DCFC01000040.1, read as the reverse complement.
AAATCACCGATACATTCGACTCTGTAAAACACAGCAATATTTAAAAATATTAAAGGGGTACAGCTTTTTCAGCTATACCCCTTGTTTTTTTATTTTTTCACAGCTTTTGCCCAGCTGTCGCGCAGTCCTACAATTCTGTTGAATACGAGATTATCCATTGTGCTGTCTTTATCCACGCAGAAATATCCCTGACGCAGGAACTGGAATTTCGTTCCCGGCGCCGCCCATTTGACGCTCGGTTCCACTTTGCAGTTATCGAGCACTACGAGCGAATTCGGATTTAAGGAAGCGATGAAATCGCCGCTTACAGCGCCTTCTTCGTCTTTGAGCAGATAATCATACAGTCTTACCTGTGCGTTGAGCGCCGTCTTGGCATTTACCCAGTGAATTGTGCCTTTAATTTTTCTGCCTGCCGTCTTGCCGCCCGTTTTGGAATCCGGGTCATACGTGCAGCGCAGTTCGATAATATTGCCGTTTTCATCTTTTACGACTTCGTCGCATTTGATGATGTAGGCGTTTTTCAGACGGACTTCGCCCTGCGGTTTCAAGCGGAAGAATTTTTTCGGCGCTTCTTCCATGAAATCTTCCCGTTCAATGTAAATTTCACGGCTGAACGGCATATAATGCTTATCGTCGCCTGTCGGCAGATTTTCACATGCCATCATTTCCGTTTTATCTTCCGGATAATTGGTGATGACGACTTTCAGCGGGTCAAGCACTGCCATCAGCCGCTGTGCATGTGTATTCAAATCTTCGCGTACACAGTGTTCCAGCATAGCAACGTCGACAAGACTGTTGGCTTTGGCTACACCGATACGGTCGCAGAAATCACGGATAGCGGCAGCCGTATAACCGCGGCGGCGCAGACCGGAGATGGTCGGCATGCGCGGGTCGTCCCAACCGCTTACATAGCCGCCTTCCACGAGCTGGCGCAGTTTGCGTTTGCTCATTACCATTTTCGTGATATTGAGGCGGGCAAATTCAATCTGGCGCGGACGCGTATTCTTATCAAAGCCCAGATTTTCGAGCAGCCAGTCGTACAGCGGACGATGTTCTTCAAATTCCAGCGTGCAGATGGAATGCGTAATGCCTTCAATCGCATCGGACAGCGGATGAGCAAAGTCGTACATCGGATAAATGCACCATGTATCGCCCGTGCGGTGGTGCGAAATATGCGCAATGCGGTAAATGACCGGGTCGCGCATCGTGATATTCGGCGAAGCCATGTCGATTTTGGCGCGCAATACCTTTTCACCGTCGGCGAACTCGCCGTTTTTCATGCGGTTGAATAAAGCAAGATTTTCCTCTACGCTGCGGTTGCGGTACGGGCTTTCCTTGCCCGGCTCCGTCAGCGTGCCGCGGTATTCGCGAATTTGCTGTGCCGTTAAATCATCAACATACGCTTTGCCGCTTCCAATAAGTTTTACGGCATATTCGTACAGTTTTTCAAAGTAATCGGAAGCGTAGAATTTGCGGTCCTTCCATGTGAAGCCGAGCCATTTTACGTCTTCCTGGATGGAATCGACGTATTCCACGTCTTCTTTCGTCGGATTAGTATCGTCAAAACGAAGGTTGCACATGCCGTTATAATCTCTGGCTATACCGAAATTCAGGCAAATGGATTTTGCATGACCGATATGTAAATAGCCGTTCGGTTCCGGTGGGAAACGTGTATGCACGCCTTCTGTATATTTTCCTTCTTTTAAATCATCATCAATAGCACTATAAATAAAATTTGCAGCCATTTTCTAATCTCCTTTACTTATTACCCTTCCCAGATATCAGGTGTTTTCAGTTTCTTTTCCATATATGCCCGCAGGCGGTTAAAACCTTTCGTCATTTCCTCATCCTGCAGCAGATTGCCGATGATTTCTTCTATATAATTATCGTTGATTATCTGCTGAAGCGACCAGGCATAATTTATATCGTAAACCCACATCAGGCGGACGAGCTTGCGGTCGTCCTGTGTGCGCATTTTCGTATAATCGCACTGTTTGCCCTCTACGAACAGTTCCACAAAATCAGGACTGCAGCCTGTACCGTCCGTCGGCCCGAGATACGGTTTCAGCACGCGGTAAATGTCAATTTTATCCGCATCGCGGATTAATTTGGCAAAAGAGAGCCATCTCTTATTGTCCGTCGGTGCGATTTCCTTGGCATTGTGATTGCCGATGGCGAATTTCAGCGTCGCCAAATCGTCAGATGAAAGTTTCTGCATAAACGACAGGTCTTTTATCACGGACAGACCGAGTTTGGCGTGATTTTCCGACATGGCATCGTTGAATGTGCGGTATATAGTAAACTGGCGAAAACGGCCGACATCGTGAAACAGACCTATCATCTTCGCCAGAATAGTATCATGTTCATTGAGCTTCAAATGCTGCGCCAGACGTTCGCAGTTATGCGTAACTTTCCATGTATGCTGCTCTTTCAGCACAATTCCGTCCACAATCTGTGCATCATCGAAGAAAATTGTTCCCGTATTTTTTATATCGAGATGAGATTTCGCCTTTTGTGCTTCCTCCGGTGAATAAAACGATTTCATATAAGTTGTCATCCATGAACTCATTTCCTGCCAGAGTTCGCGCATTTTTGCGATATCGTTCATTTTTTATCACCCTTTAGCCTTAAAATTGAAAAATGTAACTTCCGGCGGACAGCCAATCCGAAACGGAAACCAGCTGCCTGCACCGCGATTAATATATCCAATGCAGCCATTTTGTTCGACTAATCCCCGCATATACTTAAACATCGGAAAAACCGGTATGCCCATAAAGCCGAACTGGCCGCCGTGCGTATGCCCCGTAAGCGTCAGATTTATGTTATATTTAACAGCTTCATCAATGAAAATGGAATGATGCGCCAATAAAATTTTATAGGCATTGTCCGGCACAGTTGCCAGCGCTTCTTCTACATACGCTTCGCGCAGCGCCACGACATCATCTTCCATATCGCCTGTTGCAAAATCAACTCCCAGCACATAAAACGGCTTATCACCGCTTAAAACCTTAACAGCAGCATTTTTCAGAACCTGAATATTCGTTTTTTCCAGTTCCTCTTTCAAATGTTCAATACCGCGGTAATGCTCATGATTGCCCCAGCAGAAATAAACACCGAACGGAAAAAACTGCGAATATGCGTTTAAAACCTTAATCGCTTCATCATTATCGCTGCCCCTTGCACTGTCAAAAATGTCGCCAGTCAGTACGAGCATGTCAGCTCTCTGCTGGATAATCTGATTTAAAACATCCTGCAGCTGTTTGACGGAAAAAAACCGTCCCAGATGAACATCGGAAAGCTGCGCTATTTTCAGCCTGTTTAAGCGGGTGTAATCACCAGCATCAATATCTATATTCGTAAATTCTATATGATTTTTTTCGTACAGACCGCCGTATAAAGCTCCCGATATGGCCGGCACCCAGATGCAGCCGCGCAAAAACCGTCTGCGGCTCTCATCGACGGGAGCGCCTTTCGTCTTTTCATATATCAGCCGCAGTAATTTTACTATGACAGCCAATATTATCAAGAAAAGCTGCAGTACAAACCATAGGACTGTAATCTCAGCCAGAATTCCGCCGTAATCCTTCGTCATAACGGACGGATATACGATAAAGAAAACCGCTGCTATTATCAAGTCAATGACCAATAGTTTCCTGCGTGCGCTCTTTTTTACAGTCTGCGAAAAAATTTCCCCTGACAATAAAAAAACCAAACCTGTTATAACAAGCAGACAGCCTATTGTCATCAAGGCAAACATAAATTACACCTACCTTTTCAAAACATTATTTTAAATTATAGCACACTTGCTTTCGAAAATAAAAGACGGTATCCTATGTTAATGCACGGAAAATCTTGACAAGCGCCTGTTTTTCTTTTAGAATTAAGTTATAGTTTTTGGATAACTTTTCTATTTTAATAACGATTATTAATATATTGAAAGGAGCATAACAGCCATGTTGGACAACAAAAAAGTGACTGAGCTCTTACGAAAAAAAGGTTTCAAGGTTACTCCGCAGCGTTTGGCCATCTATAACGCATTGTGCAATACAAAATCTCATCCTAATGCAGAAATGATTTTCAATAAATTGCAGCCTTATTATCCTACCATGAGCTTAGCTACTATTTACAAAACAGTAGATATCCTGAACGAAATCGGCTTAATCAATATTTTAAACGTCGGCGAAGACGCTTTCCGCTACGATGCAAACATGACTTCCCACGCGCATATCTGCTGCACACAGTGCGGCCGTATCGACGATATAATGGTCAATTTCGACAAATGTATTGCCGACGTTGAAACGCAGACTTCTTATGACATAACGAAGCATCAGTTTTATTTCTACGGTGTCTGTGCCGAATGCAAAGCCAAAAAAGTAAAAGCCAGTTAAAAATTCTAATCAAAAATTAATCTAAAGTCACAGATTTTCTGTGACTTTTTATATTGTTTTTTTCATACTGTAGTAATATACTTATTTATACCATTATTAATGAAAATCTATTGTGCTAGTCAATTTCCCGCAGCAGTATAATAGTTTATATTTAGTGAGGTTAAGTGACAACATCGAACGAATATAAACTATTATACTGCTGGTTACAGCTTCGATGTTTTACTAACACAGCAGATTAATGAAATGAGGTTTTCTATGCAGATATCCGTTTTAGCCAGCGGCAGCAAGGGCAACTGTACTTTAATCCGCGATGACGATACCGCTGTCCTGATTGATGCCGGTATCAGCGCGCGCCGCATACAGCAGAAATTGTCCGAACTGCACTTAGATATACGCGATATATCTTCCATATTAATTACGCATGAACATATCGACCATATACGCGGTTTGAAAACACTCAGCAAAAATTATCAAATACCGCTTTATGCCAAACTCAATACATTTAAAGCCATGCCGTTTATCCGCGATATACCGGCCGAGTGCTGCCGCGCGCTCCCAGACAGCAGTTTCACCGTCGGCAGTCTGACCGTAAATTCTTTTACCGTGCCGCATGATGCCGCTGAACCGGTCGGTTATAATATCCAGACTAAACAGGGCAAAATAACTTTAGCCACCGATTTGGGCTTTGCCACTGATGCGGTGCAGCAGGCGCTGGACGGCTCCGATATCCTCGTTCTGGAAGCCAACCACGATATAAATCTGCTCCAGAACGGTTCTTATCCGTGGCATTTGAAAAAACGTATTTTAGGTACGCGCGGCCATTTGTCCAATGAGGCTGCCGGATTTACGCTGAAAAACCTGCCGCACAAACCGCAGGAGGTAATTCTTGCTCATCTGAGTGAGCACAATAATACACCGCAGACAGCCGTAAATACAATCCGTTCCATTATTTCGCAGCAGGAAAATGCGGCTGTCAATCTTCATGTCGCTTCACCGGATAAAACACTTTCTTTGAATTTTAACTAAAGCATTATACTGCTGGCTACAGGTTTAATGTATCAGCACAATATATTTAATGAAAAATCCGCTAAGGAGGTTTTTGTAATGAAAAAGCCAATATATATTTTAGGTGTTCTGCTCATTGCGGTAAGTTCGCTCATTTTCGCTTCCTGTTCTTTTGGCAATGAGGATACATCTTCGCAGTCTGCTGATAATTCCGTTAAAGCGGAAGAAAAAGCTCCGGCTGCGCCGCCATCCGATGCCCGCAATACGCCGGTCGTTCAGGCGGCGAAAAAAGTCGGTCCGGCTATCGTCGGCATAACGAATAAAGCCGTTGCCCGCGACTGGTTCAATCGTCAGGTGGAAATCGACAACGGCACCGGCTCCGGTGTAATATTCCGCAGCGACGGTTATATCGTAACGAACAATCACGTAATCGACGGAGCTAAGGATATCACCGTAGCTTTATCCGACGGGCGCACATTAAAAGCCTCTTTAGTCGGAACCGACCCGTATACTGACCTTGCCGTTATCAAAGTTGATGCGGAAAATCTGCCGACAGCGGAATTCGGCGACTCTGACGACATCATGGTCGGCGAACCGGCTATCGCCATCGGCAATCCTATGGGACTGGAATTTCAGGGCAGCGTTACGGCAGGCGTAATCAGCGCCTTGAACAGAACGCTTAATATCGGCGATAACCGCGTGAAACTGCTCCAAACGGATGCCGCCATCAATCCGGGCAACTCCGGCGGTGCACTCGTCAATGCCGACGGCAAAGTTATCGGTATCAACAGTGCCAAACTCGCCGCAACGGGTGTTGAAGGTATGGGATTTGCCATTCCGATTAATACGGTAAAACCGATTATCGACGAATTAATCGCCAACGGTTACGTATCGTATCCGTATCTCGGCGTAGGCGTTCTCGACAAACAGACGGCAGCACAGGCGGGATACCGCTTAAATGTTGATGCAGGCGTCATCGTAATGCAGATTGCTCTCGGCGGACCGGCGGACGAAGCAGGCATACAGCAGCGCGATTTAATCCTGAAAATCGACGGTAAAGAAACGAATACGGTGGCTGATTTGCGCAGTGCCATTTCCGAGCACAATATCGGCGACACCATCACAATCACTATTTCCCGCAACGGCAATATCGGCGAAGTGCAGGCCACTTTGACGGAAATGCCGAAGAATAATTAACTGCCATGAAAATATCCATTGTATGCGCCGGTAAAATCAAGGAAAAATATCTAAAGGACGGTATCGCTGAATTTGCCAAACGCTTAAAACCGTTCACTCAGCTGGAATTCATTGAAATCAATGAAGAAAAAATGAAAGACAATCCTTCCCCCGCCGAAAAAGCTGCTGTACTGAAAACGGAGGGTGAGCGTCTTTTGAAAAAAGTACCGGCCGGCAGTTATTTAATCGTGCTCGATGTAATCGGCAAAGACATTTCTTCTGAAGAACTCTCCGCTAAAATAGACAAGCTCGGGCTCAAGGGACAAAGCCATATAACATTTTTAATCGGCGGAGCTTTCGGCTTATCCGAGCAAATCCGCCGCCGCGCTGACGAGCGTATCTCTTTTTCCCGTATGACATTCACGCACCAGATGATACGGCTTCTTCTGGTGGAGCAGATTTACCGCGCCTTCAAAATCAGCCGCGGTGAAAAATATCACTGGTAAATTAAAGCTCAGGCACAACCTGAGCTTATTTCATAAAAAAATGAAAAAATCTAAACGAGGTGATTAGTTGAAGACTCCATTTCATCATATTTTCGATACGGATTCCGTAGGGCAGGCTATAAACCCTCTGCCGCTCAATCATCTTTTGCGCTGGGCGAATTTAGAGCAGATAGAACATGACGAGCAATGCCCGAAAACGCTGTTTCTCGGTATCGACATTCAGCAGGATTTCATGGACAACGGCGCGCTCGGCGTACCCGGCGCCATGCAGGATGTAATCCGTCTCGGTCAGTTCATCTACAATAATATCGAAAAAATATCCTCCATCATCGTATCACTCGATACGCATGAGCCGGAGCAGATATTCCATCCTTACTGGTGGGTGGACGAAGCGGGCAATCACCCGGCACCGTATACGGTCATCAAGCCGCAGGATTTGACGGACGGCAAATGGCGCGCCGTAATCGACCCGGCGCTCAGCAAGCACTATGTGCGTCAGCTGGAAAAAACGGGCAAGCAGCTCATCATCTGGCCGTATCACTGTATTAACGGCACGACGGGCTGGATGCTGGAAAATCAGTTCAGCAATATAATTCATTTTATGTCCGTTGCCGCCGATGTTCCCGTGGAAAAAATCTGCAAAGGACAGAACCGCCATTCGGAAATGTACGGCATTATCCGTCCGGAATATTCCACGCATGACAGTACGAATACGAAGCTACTCGAAAAAATCGCCGAATTTGATAAAATCATCATTGCCGGTGAGGCAAAATCACATTGCGTACTGGAAAGCATTAAGCAAATCTGCGAATATTACTATGACAAACCGGAGCTGACGCGCCGCATTTACGTTCTGACCGACTGCATGAGCGACATTCCCGGCTTTGAGGAATACAGCCAGACGGCGTATAAAATACTTGTCAGCAAGTATAAAATCAATCTGGTTAAATCAACCGATAATTTTCTCTAATAAAAAAGCTGTTTAAGCAAAAATTCACGCTTAAACAGCTTTTTATTTTTATGCTTTTTTCGGTTTTACAACAAGCATTACCATCATTATAATCAATGTCAGCAGTATCGCCGTCGACTGTCCGTTTAAAATCCAGATGCCTTTATTGTCATTAAACAGTTCCAGCCCCACCGTAACAATAACACCGATTACGGCTGCGGCAATAGCAGAAGCAGCCGAGCTTTTTTTCGTAAACAATCCGAACAAAAGCGGCGCCGTTATCGACACGGACATCAGTGAATAGAAAATGGACAGCGCCGATATTACGTTCGGCAGGACAATCGCCAGACCGATACCGATTACACCGGCAAGCACCGTTACAATACGTCCGCCCTTTATCAGTTTTTCATCGGAAACGGACGGATTGATAAACGATTTATACAAATCCTTCGTGAATGAAGTCGTTATCATGTACAAAACAGCGTCCGCCGCACTGATTTCCGCCGAGAAAATCGCCGCCAGTGCCAGCGCCGATGCCCAAAACGGCATACATTCCTTCATCACGTACGGCAGCGCCAAATCACGCTGCGGCAAATCCGGCGCAATCGCATAAGCCGCCATGCCGAGAATTACCGGTATGACGGAAAACAACAGCATTACCACGCCGCATAAAAACGTACTGAGGCGCACCGTATTTTTGTCTTTGGCACTGTATACCTTACCGATTAGCGCCGGCGACAGGAAAAACGACGGCATAAGCATCAGGAAAAAGCCCATGATTACCGTCGAGCCGAGCCCGTCAAAGCTGAAATACGCCGCACTTTGCGCCGCGTCCGCCATATTGGCGACAACTTTATCATGCAGTCCGTCAAAGCCGCCGACAAATGACAGTACGAGCGGCACGGCAACGATAAAACCGATTAATTTCACGCACGCTTCAATCAGATTGGCATACACCGCCGACAAAAATCCGCCGGCGCAGAAATACAGTACAACGACAGCCGATGCAATCAGCACGCTCGTCGTCTTGTCGATATCGGCGACAACCGACAAAATCCAGCCGATACCCATGAGCTGACCGGCGAAAATCGCCAAAGTGCCGATTGCCATCATCAGCGAAATAAGACCGCGCAAATAGCGGTTGTAGCGGTATTCCAGATAATCGCCCAGAGTGTAAAATCCGTGATTTTTGGCAATTTCCCATATCTTAGGACCGATAATAAATGCTAAAATAAAAGTACCGACAGCCGAAGCTATAATCCACCACGCCGCCGATATGCCCGAAGTAAAGCCCATGCCCGCCACACCTACGGTAGAACCGGCTCCGATATTCGGAGCGACCAGCGTAATGAACAGTAGAAACGGTGCCATCTTGCGTCCGCCGACAAAAAAATCATCCGCTCCCTTTACGCGGCGCGATATAATCACACCAACGGCAATTAAAAGCACGGCGTAAAGAGCAATTACTACTAAATACCAGTTCATCTTATCCTCCAGTCTCAGCCGCCGGTCAATAACTCTACAAAGTAAAGTTTACTGCCGCCGACAGGTCGTATTTTTACCCTCGGAAATCATCTGCTGAAAGTCAGTATTGTTTCCGTCAAGACTATAGCATTATCATTATAATTCATTTTCTCTTCAGGTCAAACAAAAATTAACGATTAAACGAGGTTTTTTATGAATGATATAACTGTAATCCACAGCGATGCCGAAGGAATGCGCGAAGCATTGAAAGAAGCCGCGAAAGCGTTCAGGCTCGGCGAAATTCCCATAGGCGCGATAATCTGCAACAAACAGGGGCAAATCATCGCCCGCGCTCACAATTTGCGGGAAACGACATTTGATGCTACGGCTCATGCCGAAATCATAGCCATAAAAAAAGCCTGCCAGAAAATAAAAAACTGGCGGCTTTGCGATTTAACACTGTACGTTACGATTGAACCGTGCCCTATGTGCGCCGGAGCGCTGTTCACGAGCCGCATTAAGCGCCTCGTCTACGGCGCGACAGACTGGCGAGCAGGCGGCTGCGAATCTGTCTTCAACATCGTCAGCAATCCCTATCTGCCGCACCAGATTGAAGTGCGCGCCGGCGTGCTTGAAGATGAATGCAGCGCCATCGTAAAACGGTTTTTTCAACAGCGAAGATAGTTAAAATTCTTTATTCGGTATTTCAGCTTCAACGGCCTTCATCGCTTCCAACGTCTGCTCTAAAAGTTCATCCAAAGACCAGTCCAGCATCTGTGCTCCCTGCTTGATAATATCGCGCGAACAGCCGGCGGCAAACCGCTTGTCCTTGAATTTCTTCTTCAGACTTTTCAGCTCCATGTCCTGCACCGATTTGGACGGGCGCATAAGAGCGGCAGCCCCGATTAAGCCGGTGAGTTCATCCGTTGCAAACAAAATCTTTTCCATAATATGCGTCGGCTCCATATCGCTACAAATGCCGTAGCCGTGACAGCATACGGCATGAATGAGTTTTTCATCGGCGCCGCTTTTAGCTAGAAGCTCTTCGGCTTTGCGGCAGTGTTCCTCCGGATACATCTCAAAGTCAATATCGTGCAGAAGACCGGCTATTTCCCAAAAATCAGCTTCATCTTCATAACCGAGCTTTTGAGCAAAATAACGCATGACAAGAGCTACTGTTCGTGCATGCTGCAGATGAAATTCCTCTTTATTGTATTGCTTCAATAATTCATATGCTTCTTTTTTGGTAAACATTTTTTTACCTCTCTTTACTGAATTTTTATTTATTTGTTTAAAAACTTGAACCGAAAAAGTACCCGTTCGGCACAATATAAGATTAAGAGAATTTATTTCTTAATTTATTTTCATATTGTGCCGGGCAATTTTTCTNNAGAGATTTTCACTTTAAAAAGAAGAAGATTTAGATATAACGTTTAAAAACTCGCTTCGCTCAAACATTTAAACTAAAACCATATCTAAATCTTCTTCTTTTTAATAGCTAAAGCTACCGTGAAAATACTCTAACATGGATGAAAGTTTTAGCATGAATAGCAAAATATCGTGTTACAGCTCACAATTTTGTTCTCATCTGAAACTGGAAGGCACGAGCCAAATTCCAAATGTTTCGAGCCACTGTACCGACTATATTCATAGAAAGGCTGCGAAGACTTGCCCAGTGCAGCGATAGCGAAACGTTAAAAGATTTCTTTTTGGTTCGTTTTTCTTTGGCTTCAAAGAAAAATGAACTTATACATAATGAACACATACATATTGATATATTTCACAAAAAATTTTCAAATCCTTTATTTCTTCCAGAAATTTTTTAAAAACGATTTAAAGGAATTTTAAATTATACTAGCGAATAATATATTTAAACGTTCAGGAATTCAGGTGATGACTATGCTGGATATTAAGCGCATATTAGTGCCGGTAAATGAGACGAAAGAAGCTTTCAGCGCTTTAAGCATGGCTGATAATTTAGCGCGGATTTATAATGCCGAAGTCGCTTTATTGTTGGTTACATACTTTAACGAAAAAACGGACAGCTCTTTTGACGGCGCTTCATGGCTGTCGACGCCGTTCACCGGCTCGGTTTCCCGCTATTCCCATAGTATACTTGACAGTGCCCGCATGCAGCTTTCCGCCGATTTACAGATAAGCACTCATCATTTAAGCGGTCAGCCCAAGCTGAAAATTTTAGAATTCGCCTGGGAATATCATGCCGACCTCATTATTATGGGGTGCAGACAGCTGAGTTTTTTCGGCACAATTCTAAACGGCAGTGTCAGTCGCTACGTTCTTGAAAAATCCATTTGCCCTGTACTAATTGTAAAATAAATTCTGGAGGGATTCCTTATGACAGATATTAAACGTATTTTAGTTCCGGTAGACGGTTCTGAAACTGCTGACAGAGCTATTGACGAAGCAATCTCCATTGCTGAAATTTACGGCAGTGAAATTCACATCCTTTATGTAGCAAACATCAACCAGCTGGCAATCAATGCCTGCCTTTCCGATGCTATACTGGAAGCCGTAAATAAAGCCGGTAATGAAATATTGGAAAAAGCAGCCAGCAAAGTACCAGAAAAAATCAATGTTGTTACAACTTCCGAAACGGGTTCTCCTTCTGTTACCATTACTGATTTTGCCGATGAAATCAAAGCTGACCTCGTTGTAATCGGCAGCCGCGGTCTCGGCCTTGTAAAAGGCGTGCTGCTCGGCTCGGTAAGTCAGTATGTTGTTGAACATGCACCGTGTCCTGCGCTCGTTGTAAAATAATGCAAATGAACTCCTTAAAATCGGTTAGTTAGATTTTAAGGAGTTTTTTAATACAATTTTAATCTGTTTTTAATTTTACTCTATTTTTTGCGTGCTATGCTAATAATATAAAGGCAATAACATACACCGAAAGGATGTGTATCTATATGAAAAAGTCATTGACGAAAAAACTGTCTGCGGCTCTGCTCGTCGGCTGTACCACTTTAATTCTCGGCAGCACTGCATTCGCCGCACCGAATGACAGGCAGATGCCGCCACCGCCTCCGCCGCACCAGCAGATGATGCCTCCGCCTATGAATTTCGATAAATTCAGGGAATACAACGAACAGTTCCAGCAGAAATACACCTGGATGTACACGACTACCCGCCATCAGGCAGCCGCTAATTTTGCAGAAATAGATAAAGCTCTCGATAATAATAAAATATCCGCCACTCAGGCAGACAAGCTGAAAAGAAAAATGATTTCCTTCTATAAAAATCAGCAGAACGCTTTCGACGAAATGCGTAAATTGGAACGGCGCGATACGTTTAAATACCGCCGTGAAAAACGTGACGATTTGTCCCTGCGTGCCAATTTCCAGGATATTTCCGAAAGCACAACCATTCCAGTAGATACACTGAAGGAAATACTCCGTCCGCTGCCGCCTAGACACGTAAAACCGCCGAGACCTGCCAAAGACAATCTCGACCAGCGGCTGCGCGATTTTACCAATCAGCTGATACAGGATGGCAAAATTTCTCAGCAGGAAGTCGACAGTATCAGTGATTTCGTCCAATCCGGTCATGACAAATTCAGACAGATGGATAAGACGCAGCGCGACGAACTGTTAAATCAATATAAGAATATGACGGACCAGCAGCGCCTGCAACAATTTGCTGACGGAACGGGCATTTCCGTTGAACGCTTAGAAGAGATTTTCAAAATTTTTAAAACTGAAATGCAGAATAAAGTATCTCAAGACTCCCCAGCTTGATAAAGAAAAAAGCTAGATGAAATTCATCTAGCTTTTTTTCTCTTATAAGTATCGTACATAAATATATACGCTGGAGATAATTATGGACAGTATCATGAGCGGGAAGGCAATCTTCAGGTAATCCATAAACGTCAGCTTTACGCCGTGAGCGCTGGCCATACCGGCAACGACAACGTTGGCGCTGGCTCCGATAAGCGTACCGTTGCCGCCTAGACATGCACCGAGCGACAGAGCCCACCAGAGCGGTTCGAGGTTCGTCATGCCCATGGCGCCCATTTCCTTAATCATCGGAATTAACGTTGCAACAAACGGAATGTTGTCAATAAATGCGGAAGCAATCGCACTGAGCCACAATATGAGCATGGTTGTCGTTGTTACGTCTCCTTCCGTAAGTTTAACGGCTTCTGCCGCCATCGCTTTAATAACGCCCGTTTCCACCAGGCCGCCGACGAGAATGAACAAACCGACGAAGAAGAAGATAGCCAGCCATTCCAGTTTGCTCAGGATATTCACGATAGCCGTTTCACGCGTACTGATTGTTATGAGCATGAGCAGCGAGGCACCGCTTAATGCAACAGTAGCCGATTCGAGACCGAGCTGCGAATGGAATACGAACGTAATAATCGTAATGGCAAGCACGAACAGGCATTTTTTCAGGAGCTTCGTATCTTTCAGTTCTTTGCGTTCATCCATCGTCATTACCTGCGCCTGAAGTTCCGGTTTTGTTTTGAGCTGTTTATGATAGATACCTACCATAACAGCTATCGTTACGGCAAAAATAACGACGCAGATATCGCCCAAGTTTGTCAGAAACGCCATGAAATCCATTTCCGGCACGGCACTGCCAATCATGATATTCGGCGGGTCGCCGATAAGCGTCGCCGTACCGCCGATATTGGAAGCCATAATCTGTGCAATCAAAAACGGCTGCACCGGCACTTTGAGCTGCGAGGTAATACTGAACGTTACCGGAACGGTCAGAAGCACCGTCGTTACGTTATCCAGAAAGGCCGAACAGAACGCCGTCAACGCGGATAAAACGATTAAGAGTTTAACGGGATTGGCCTTAACTTTTTTTGCCGACCAGATGGCAAGGTAGTTGAACAGCCCCGTTTCACTCGTAATGTTGACGATTATCATCATGCCGACCAGAAGTCCGATTGTATTGAAGTCGACATGGCTTATCGCCTGTTCCTGATTTAAAATTCCCAGTAAAATCATCAGCATCGCACCGGACAGGCCGACGATAGTACGATGTATTTTTTCCGAAATAATCAGCATATAGGCTACTACGAAAATAGCTATAGCTATGTAAGCAGCAGTTTCCAAGAAAACCCCTCTCTTTCTAAAAAACTAAAAATAAAATCAAAGATTGTACATGCTGAGTGCCAAATCGCTCAGATACGATTTATAAAATACCCGTTTATGGTCTTTTATATAAAATCTAGGGACGCGGCGCGATATCATGCAGGTAATTTCATAGTTGATAGTGCCCAGTTTGTCGGCCAGTTCGTCAGCCAGGATACATTCTTCGCCCTGTCTGCCGAATACCACCACTTCATCGCCTACCTTTACATCCGGTATATCCGTAACATCAACCATACACTGGTCCATACAGATATTGCCGACCACTTTGGCTCTCTTGCCGTGAATGAGAACTTCCGCTTTGCCGGACAGAAGGCGGGTATAGCCGTCGGCATAGCCGACAGGAATGGTTGCAATGACTCTTTGGCTGTCGGCAATATATTTATGACCGTAGCCTATGCCGTCACCTGCGCTGACCGTTTTTACGAAAGTAACTTCACATTTAAAACTCATCGCCGGTCTCAGTCCCGTATGCGCGATATCCACTTCATCCGACGGCGCCATGCCGTACATAATCACGCCTGCGCGCACCATATCGTAATGGTACTGCGGCAGGTCGATGATGGCGGCGCTGTTGGCACAGTGATGTACATTTATTTTTACATTCTGTTTGGCAAGTTCGTCGCAGACCCATTTAAATCTTGCATACTGTTTATGCGTGAAAGTCTTGTCTGCGCAGTCGGCCAGACAGAAATGAGTAAAAATCCCCTCTAAAACAACGTTCGGCAGCTTGCTGATTTTCACAATCTCAGCCACACTGGCGCTGTCCGGTTTATAGCCGATGCGTTCCATGCCCGTATCAATGGCGATATGGAAAACAGCTTTGCTGTTTTGCTTTACGGCTTCTGCCGAAAAAATCTTCGCTTCATCATAATTGTACATGCAGACATCTACGTTGTACGCTATGGCTTCGTCGGCACGCTTCGGGTCGGTGTAGCCGAGAATGAAAATAGGCGCGGTGATGCCGTGATGGCGAAGTTCTATCGCTTCATCAAGACGCGCCACGGCGAAGCGGTCGGCTCCGTTGTCCAGCAGCGTCTGCGCCAGCGCCACTGAGCCGTGCCCGTAAGCATCCGCTTTTACCACCGCTGCGATTTCTTTTGATTGGCTCAGGCGGCGGATAATCTGCATATTTTCGGCTATTACATCTAAATCTATTTCAGTCCATAATAATTTCGTCATCCCAAACTCCACAATAATTTCGCTTCCTTCGTTTTTCTTCTAATCATCAATCATCAATTACTTTCATAGCGGCGGATACGCAGATTTAAATTATATTTTTCACAAACTTTTCTGCATGCTTCAATTTCTGCCTCGCCGATTACTTCCACGACTGTTACAACAACATGCGGAATATAATTTTTGCATTGACTGGCAAATTCAAGCATTGCTTCATACGATTTCAGACCGAAACGGCTGCGTGTAACATCCAGATATTTCTGCGCCGTCGATTCATTCAGACTGATGGAAATCGTATCGAGCAGTCCTTCAAACAGCGGCGCCGTCGGTTTTCTGTATTCCAAATCGCTGAGCCCGTTCGTATTCATGCGGATTTTGAACTGCGGAAATTCCTTTCTGATAAATTTCAATACCGTGATTAAATCGTCAAGACGGATTGTCGGTTCACCAAAACCGCAAAAGACGATTTCCTGCACGTTTTCCATCGGCGCATTTAAGAACGCCTGCTCGATTTCTTCCACCGAAGGTTCGCCGCCTTTTAGCCACAATTTATGGTCTTCCTTCAAATGGCGCAGGCAGAACGTGCAGTTGCAGTTGCATCTATTCGTTATATTCACATACATATTGAATTTTTCCGTCGGATACATTTTTATCTTTTCGGCAAAATCAATATAACCATTTTCGTGCAGAGTATATAAAATCATTATTATCCTTCTCTCTGTCAATATAATTATATAAATCTGTTATACCGGTTGATTTCTTAAAGCAGCACAATAGTTTATATTTAGTGAGGTTAAGTGACAACATCGGGCAAATATAAACTATTATACTGCTGGTTGCAGATTGAATATTTTATTTGCATAACAAATTTATATAAGGAAAATTATAGTCGTTTAATCTGGAAAATTCAACATGCAAAAATGCCCACTATTTTACAAAAATTGCTCTATTCCAGCAAAAAAGCTATTGCACCGAAATTGCCGGTACAATAGCTTTTCTTTATTTCAACTCCGTCAGATATTCTTCAAAACACAATCCGTAATTCCACGGAACCTGCAATGAGTTTGTATAACGCATTGCCTTACCGACAAAATCCGCCGCCTTGTGTACGGCCGTCGTCAGCTCTTCACCTTTCACCAGGCACGCCGCCACTATGGCCACGAAAGCGTCGCCCGTGCCGGAATGTTCTTCCAGTACGCGCTCATTTGCCTGCAGATAGGAATTTTTTCCTTGCTGGTAAATATAATTATAAACGGTATCTCCGTCCACCAGACCAGTAATGACGATTTGCTTCGGCCCTTGCGCATTTAAAGCGCCTGCCATTTTATCCAACTCTGCAAGGCTCGGCATTTTTTCCGGATAAGTCAAATCCAAAAGCTGGCATACCTCTGTCAAATTCGGCGTTATCACATCGGCCGCCGGGATTAATCGGCGCATTTCCCGGCAAAGCGCATCATCATAAGAAGAATACAGCCTGCCGCCGTCGCCCATCACCGGGTCGACGACAAACAGCGTATCTTCCCGCTTAAAGCGCTGAGCAAATTCCAGCACAAGACCGATTTGCTCTTTAGAGCCGAGAAAACCGCTGACTATCCCGTCGAATTCCAGCTTAAGCTGCTGCCAATTATCCATGTATTCCTGCATATGGCGCGTATAATCGTCCATGTAATAAACGGGAAAACCCGTATGAGCCGACAGTATCGCCGTAGGAAGCGGACATGCCTGAACTTTCAGAGCCGATATCAGCGGCAGCTGCACCGTGACGGAACAGCGGCCGAAGCCCGTTATATCATTGATAAGCGCAATGCGTTTCTGTCTGTTCACTGTCATTTACTCCAGTACGGCACCCGTATTGGCGGAAGTCGTAAGTTTGGCGTAGCGGGAGAGATAGCCCGTTTTTACTTTCGGCTCCGGTCTTACCCATGCCGTTTTGCGTTTTGCCATTTCCTCGTCGCTGATGAGTACGTTCAGTTTGCGCGCCGGAATGTCGATATCAATGATATCGCCGTCTTCAACGTAGGCAATCGGTCCGCCTGCCATTGCTTCCGGTGAAACGTGACCGATACATGCGCCGCGCGTTGCGCCGGAGAAACGGCCGTCCGTGATGAGCGCTACTTTCAGTCCCATGCCGGCGATAACGGCTGTCGGATTGAGCATTTCGCGCATGCCAGGGCCGCCTTTCGGTCCTTCATAACGGATTACGACAACGTCGCCGTCTTTGATTTTGCCGCCGGTGATGGCTTCAATCGCTTCTTCTTCCGAGTTGAAGCATTTTGCCGTTCCTTTGTAGGCGAGCATATCTTCCTGTACGGCGCTTTCTTTGACAACGGCATTATCTGGGCACAGATTGCCTTTTAAGATGGCGATACCGCCCGTTTTGCGATACGGATTGTCCACTGTTCTGATTACATCCGGACGCAGGATTTGCGCATCTTTAATTCTGTCGCCGATAGTTCCCGTTACCGTAAGTGCATCGAGATGAATGAGGTTCTTTCTGCTCAGTTCGTGCATTACAGCACTGATGCCGCCGGCTTCGTCCAAATCCTGCATATGGTGCGTTCCTGCCGGACTCAACTTCGTGATATACGGCGTTTTGGCACTGATTTCGTCAAACAGCTGCGCCGGCAGGGAAATTCCCGCTTCATGCGCAATAGCCGTCAAATGAAGCACCGTATTGGAAGAACCGCCGATACCCATGTCCACAGTAATGGCATTTTCAAATGCTTCTTTCGTCAAAATATCACGCGGTTTGATGTCTTTAGCAATCAAATCCATGATTGTGCGGCCAGCTTTTTTCGCCAATGCCACACGCGCGCCGATATAAGCAGCCGGAATTGTACCGTTGCCCGGCAGACCCATGCCGAGAACTTCTGTTAAGGAGTTCATGGAATTGGCCGTGAACAGACCGGAGCAGGAACCGCAGCCCGGGCAGGCATGTGCTTCCAAATCCTGCAGTTCATCTTCCGTCATTTTACCTGCCACGAATTTACCGGCAGCTTCAAAAGTCGTGCTGAGGTCGACCACTCTGCCTTTATGATTTCCGGCAAGCATTGGACCGCCGCTGACTACGATGCACGGAATGTTGAGGCGTGCTGCTGCCATGAGCATGCCCGGCACGATTTTGTCGCAGTTCGGAATGAGCACGAGCCCGTCAAAAGCATGCGCCGTTGCTACAGCTTCAATCGAGTCGGCAATCAGTTCACGGCTGGCAAGCGAGAATTTCATACCCGGATGACCCATGGCGATACCGTCGCAGACGCCGATTGCCGGAAATTCTATCGGTGTGCCGCCGGCGGATGCTACGCCGAGTTTGGCAGCTTCGGCAATCGTTCTCAGGTGGATATGACCCGGAATGATTTCATTGAATGAATTTACTATACCTACGAGAGGTTTTTTCAAATCCTCCGCACTGTAGCCCATTGCACTGAACAGTGTACGATGTGCCGAGCGCGTCGGTCCTTTTTTTACTAAATCGCTTCTCATTATAAAGCCTCCAATTATTTAATTAAGATTTTCTTTCATTATACTTGTTGTGCTAGTTGATTTCCCAAAGCAGTATAATAATTTATATTTAGTGAGGTTAAGTGATAGCATCGAACGAATATAAACTATTATACTGCTATCTATAAGCTCGATGTTTTACTAACACAACGGATTTCATTATATACCTAAATATATTTAAATCAATGTTCCATGCGGTTGATGGCACTGATTAATGCTTTCACGGAAGAAGTGATGATATCTGTATCCATGCCTGCGCCCCAGCAGATTTTGCCGTTTTCGTCAGTGATGCCAATATAGCTCATAGCGCGGGAAGTAGCACCGATTTCCATAGCGTGTTCACTGTAGAGCAAATCCGTATATTTAATGCCGAATTCTTTTTGCAGTGCATTGCTTACCGCGTCAAGACGGCCGTTGCCTTCGCCTTCAATCGTTCTTTCTTCGCCGTGCACACTGATATGAACCTGACCTTTCATCGAGCCGTCCGCCTGTTTCGACAGTGAAAAGTCAATCAGTTTGTACGGTTCTTCCACATTTACATATACATCCTGGAAAATCTGATAGATTTCATCCGGCATGAGTTCCTTGTGTTTATGGTCGGAAACATTTTTTACGCAGTAGCCGAAGTCTTCACGCATCTTCTTCGGCATATCAAGACCGTAATTCTGTTCCATGACGTAAGCCACGCCGCCTTTGCCGGACTGACTGTTAATGCGGATAACGTCTGCGTCGTAATGACGGCCGACATCTTCCGGGTCGATTAACAGATACGGAACCGTCCAATGCGGTTCGTTATGTTCTTCGCGCCATTTCATGCCTTTAGCAATAGCATCCTGATGTGAACCGGAGAATGCGGCGAATACGAGTTTGCCGGAATACGGCTGGCGTTCGTAAACATGCATGCGCGTTACGCGTTCATACATTTCAATGAGGTCGGTCATATGCGAGAAATCGAGTTTCGGGTCAATGCCCAGTGCGAACATGTTCATGGCAATCGTTACGATATCGGCATTACCGGTGCGTTCGCCGTTGCCGAACAGTGTACCTTCGATACGGTCTGCTCCTGCCAAAAGACCCATTTCCGAGTCGGCAACACCTGTGCCTCTGTCGTTATGCGGATGCAGCGATAAAATGACATTGTCGCGGTATTTAAGATTTTGGGAAATGTACGCCACCTGTGCAGCGTATACATGCGGCATGGACATCTGCACTGTCGCCGGAAGGTTGATTATCGCTTTTCTGTCGGCCTGCGGTTTCCAGATATCGAGTACGGCATTGCATACATCGAGCGCATATTCCGGTTCTGTTCCCGTAAAGCTTTCCGGCGAATATTCAAAGCGGTATTTCGCGCCTGCCTGCTCTGTCAGTTCTTTCAGCATGATTGCGCCGTCAATGGCGATTTTCTTGATTTCCTCTTTTGATTTGCGGAATACCTGCTGACGCTGCGCCACGGAAGTGGAATTGTACACATGCACAATCGCATTTTTTACGCCGTCGAGCGCTTCAAACGTTCTTTTGATGATATGTTCACGCGCCTGTGTAAGTACCTGCACCGTCACGTCGTCCGGAATTAAATTCTGTTCTACCAGCGTGCGCAGAAATTCATATTCCGTTTCGGAAGCAGCCGGGAAGCCTACTTCTATTTCTTTAAAGCCCATAGCTACGAGATGTTTGTAAAACTCTATTTTTTCATCCAGGCTCATCGGAATGATAAGCGCCTGGTTACCGTCACGAAGGTCCACACTGCACCAGATAGGAGCTTTGTCCGGATATTCTTTCTGTGTCCAGCTCATATCCACAACAGGCGGCATAAAATAACCTTTAGTGTATTTATTCACATTCATCATCGAGATTTTCCTCCATTTTCACTGATTTTTATAATAAAAAAGCCTCCGCCTCATTCAGAGACGAAAGCTATTACTTACGCGTTACCACTCTTATTCATGCGGAAAAATCCGCACACGCTCTATCCCCTGTAACGGTCAGGCTCCGGCTTTTCCTACTTGCACTGCTTTCAGTCGGCTACTCCCGGGTGAGTTCAAAAATTCATTCCTACTGTTTTGCACCAATCAACAGCTCTCTGTAAGTTCAGAATTTCCTACTAATCCCTTTCATCGTATTTACATATTTAAGTCGTTGATTTATATCTTACCATACTACGATATTTTTTTGCAAGAGTTAAGTATACAAATTTACATCTTTTTCTCCTGTTCTTCATCATGCGCACGCATTAACAACGCCTGTTGCGGCTTATTTTCAGCTTGACAAATTTTTCGTTTATGTACTATCATGTCTCTTAACGATATTGTTAATTTGTTAACTTAAAATAAAGTTGGAGGGATATTCCATGGGAATGACAATGACAGAAAAAATTCTGGCAAAACATGCCGGAGTTTCTCAGGTTACACCGGGACAGCTCATTACCTGCGACCTTGATATGGTGCTGGCAAATGACGTAACGGCTCCGCCTGCCATCAAAGAATTTGAAAAAATCGGCAAACCGGTATTCGACAATACAAAAATCGCACTCGTGCCGGACCATTTTACACCGAATAAAGATATAAAATCGGCCGGACTTTCCAAAATCGTCCGTGATTTTGCCCACAAACACAACATTGTAAACTATTTTGAAGTCGGCCGCGTCGGCATTGAACACGTTATCCTGCCAGAAAAAGGCATCGTGGCTCCGGGCATGCTCACAATCGGCGCTGACTCTCATACGTGCACTTACGGTGCTCTCGGCGGTTTCTCCACCGGCGTAGGCTCGACCGACCTCGGCGTGGCGCTTGCCACCGGTCAGGCATGGTTCAAAGTGCCGGAAAGCATTAAAGTAAATATCACCGGCAAAAAACCGGCAGGTATCTGCGGCAAAGACGTAATGCTCACTTTAATCGGCATGATTGGCGTGGACGGTGCACTGTACAAAGCGCTTGAATTCACCGGCGACGGCATCAGCGAACTGTCCATGACGGACCGTCTGACTATTGCCAATATGGCTATCGAAGCCGGCGCGAAAAACGGCATCTTCCCTGTCGATGAAAAAACGCTTGCCTACGTAAAAGAACGTGTAACAAAACCGTATGAAGTCGTAACGGCGGACGATGATGCTGTATACTGCCAGACCGTTGAAATCAATCTTTCCGAATTAAAACCGGTCGTAGCCTTCCCGCATCTGCCGGAAAATACGCATACGGTTGAATCCATAAAAGAACCAATCACCATCGACCAGGTTGTCATCGGCTCGTGCACGAACGGCCGACTGGAAGATTTGGCCATCGCCGCTTCCATTTTAAAAGGCCATAAAGTTCATCCGCATGTACGCTGCATTATCATTCCGGGCAGCCAGCAGGTATATCTCGACGCTATCCATGCCGGTTATGTCGATACATTCATCGAAGCCGGTGCAGCTGTAAGCACGCCTACCTGCGGTCCGTGTCTCGGTGCTCATATGGGCATCATGACGGCGGGCGAACGCTGCGTTTCCACGACGAACCGCAATTTCCGCGGCCGCATGGGTCATGTCGACAGCGAAGTTTATCTGGCAGGACCGTACGTTGCGGCAGCCAGCGCAATTTTAGGCAGAATAGCAACGCCTGAGGAGGTTAAATAAAATGGCAGAAAAATTAGAAGGAAAAGTTTGGCGCTACGGCGACAATATAGATACGGACGTAATTATTCCGGCACGCTACCTGAATTCGTTCGACCCGAAAGAACTCGCTTCCCACTGCATGGTGGACATTGACGAAACGTTTGCTCCGAATGTAGCGGCAGGCGACATCATGGTCGGCGGCAAGAACTTCGGCTGCGGTTCCTCGCGCGAACATGCTCCCGTTGCCATCAAGGCCAGCGGCATCACCGTTGTAATAGCTGCAAGCTTTGCCCGTATTTTCTACAGAAACAGCATCAATACCGGTCTGCCGCTTCTGGAAATCGGTGATGATGTAGAAAAAATCCATGCCGGCGACAAACTGCGCGTTGACCTTTCCACCGGCACGATTGAAAACCTGACGACGGGCGATACGTTTCATGCCGTACCACTGCCGGGCTTTGTGCAGGAAATAGCCGCAGCCGGCGGACTTATAAATTACATTAAACAGAAAGGTTAATACAAAGGTCAATATATATGAGCAGAAAAATCGTTGTTATTCCCGGCGACGGTATCGGCGGTGAAATCACCGACAGCGCCGTAGCCGTTTTAAAAAAAGTATCCGAAAAATATAATCTTAATCTGGAATTTGAAACGCATCCGGCCGGCGGCACCGCTTACGACTTGTGCGGCACACCGCTTCCGGACGAAACATTAAACGCCGCCAAAGCTGCTGACGCCGTACTGTTCGGCGCTGTCGGCGGACCGAAATGGGACAGCGTCGACCCGGCGCTTCGTCCGGAAAAAGCCGTGCTGGGTCTTCGCAAAGGCCTCGGGCTTTATGCCAACCTCCGTCCGGTAAAAGTTGCCGATGCACTCGTTGAATATTCACCGCTTAAAGAAGATATCGTCAAAGGCACGGATATCTTAATCGTGCGCGAATTAATCGGCGGCATCTATTTCGGCGACAAATGCGAAAGTGAAATCCATAACGGCGCGGAACGTGCCTGGGATTTGGAAAATTATTCCGTACCGGAAGTCGAACGCATTGTCGAATTTGCCATGGAAGCAGCTAAAAAACGCCGCAATAAGGTAACTTCCGTCGATAAATCAAATGTACTGGCTACGTCGCGTCTCTGGCGCCGCACTGCCGCCAAAGTTGCCGAAAAATATCCTGATGTTGCACTCGACAATCTCTATGTAGATAACTGCGCCATGCAGCTTGCCATCAATCCTTCTCAATTCGATGTCATCGTAACCGGCAATCTGTTTGGCGATATTTTGAGCGATGAAGCAGCCGTACTGAGCGGTTCTATCGGCATGCTGCCGTCAGCCAGCATCGGACTTTCCACAAGTCTCTATGAACCGATTCACGGCAGTGCGCCGGATATCGCAGGCAAAGGCATAGCCAATCCGCTCGCCACGATTTTATCCGCCGCCATGCTATTGCGCTATTCCTTAAACGAAGACACGGCAGCCAGCGATATTGAACAGGCTGTGGAAAAAGCACTGGCACAGGGCTACCGCACACCTGATTTATACAAGGAAGGCTTCAAAAAGGCCGATACGCAGACTATGACACAGGCTGTCCTTGATAATATCCAATAATGGCAAATAGATATAATCGATTTTTAAATAGATTTTATTTATAAAGCTGTTGACAAACAGTCTAAAATTTACTATAATCTGTTTGCTAGGACTTATATACATTCTTTACTCACCCCTTAGTTTTAATGCTAAGGGCTTTTCTTTTTTTCAGCAGCAAAAAACCGGACATTATCTGTCCGGTTTATTTTTTTCTATGGCGACCCGCTGCGGATAGCGGCGGTAATTGAGAGGCGTATCGTTATAGACTTTCTTGAACTGATGGCAAAATGCCGATATGTCGCTGAAGCCGCAATACTCGGCAATCTCCGCAATTGATTTGTCGCTGCTTTCCAATTTGTTCACGGCCGTCTTTAAACGAAAATCGAGCAGATATTTCTGCGGCGATATGCCGCATTCCTTCTTAAACAGCCGATACAGATACGTCCTGTCGATTTTGAGATATGCCGCAATATCGTTTACAGATATGCCGTCGCCGAAATTCTTGTAAATAAAATCTATCGCTTTTTCTACGTAAATGGATTTTATATTGTCCTTTTTCCACAATTTCTTCATCTGTGCAAAAAAATCATACAGCTGGCTGAGCAGTTTATATTCATTGTGCTTGTTTTTCTCAAACGAAAAAATGAATTTCAGCAGAACCTCTTGCACCACGCCGCTCTTATCGTAAAATAAAATATTTTCCTTCGAAAAACCGCAATTGTTTAAAATCGTTTCCACTTCATAGCCGTCTATGCAAATCCAGCAATACTCCCACGGATTTTCTCTATCCGCCTGATAAGTGGCGACAACACCCGGCACGATTAGAAATATAGTATTCTGATTTATCTCGTAACATTTATTGTTAATCCACAGACGCCCTTTTCCCGCTGTAACGTAATGCAGAAGATAATGTTGCCGCACGGCCGGCCCGAATTTATGACCGGCGCAGCATACTTCCCAACCGCCGTAATACAGATTGAGTGCATGACCTAGATTGGATGGATTATTAAAATCTACGAAAATTTCCCTTTTCTCCATAAAACTCCCTGCCATATTCGTTTTATTTTATCTCACATTATAGCACGAAGCTGAAACTTGCAAAATATTTTTACTTATAATTTTTATCTTGACTTTTATATATGGAATTGGTACCATATATAGCAAAGATGGAAACGGTTCCATGTTTTACATATACTTATCAAATTGGAATGAAAGGATGAACTCATTATGAACAATTTAATTCTAACCAGCCCTATACCGGGCAAATTAATTCCGCTGAAAGACGTCAAAGACCCCGCCTTCGCCAGCGGAGCTATGGGAGCAGGCGTCGGTATTGAGCCGAGCGAGGGCAAAGTTTATGCTCCGTTTGATGCTAAAGTAGAAGTTCTGTTTGAAACGAAGCACGCCATCGGTCTTACAGGTACAAACGGTGAAGCCGTTTTAATCCACGTCGGCATTGATACGGTCAATTTAAACGGTGCACCGTATCAAAATTTTGTCAATCAAGGTGATACGGTAAAAAAGGGCGACCTTTTGCTGACATTCGATATTGAAGCCATAAAAAAAGCCGGTTACGATACAACGACGCCGTTTCTCGTTACCAATGCTTACGATTACGATGAAATCACCGTTAAAAATGATACGCAGACATTAATCGCACAGGCCGGTAAAGAAACAGATCCTGAAACAGCTGAAAAAATTTCTGCCGATAATACAGCTGATAATGCAAAAGATACCGCTTCAAAGAAAAAATACGACGGTCTTTCTAAAGAAGAACGTGTTGCTGCGCAAATTCTGGACAATATCGGCGGCAAAGACAACATTCGCTCCGTAGAACACTGTGCAACACGTCTGCGTTTAATCCTTAATGATAAAAGCAAGATAAATGAAAAAGCCATTGAAAATATCGACGGTGTAAAAGGGCAATTCTTTGCTGCTGCTCAGTATCAGATAATACTCGGCACCGGTTTCGTCAATAAGGTTTATGATGTGGTAGTTCGTCAGACAGGCAATCTGAGCACTAATAACAAAGCTGAAGCGTATGCGCAAATGTCCCTGTCGCAGAAAATCTCCCGCACGCTCGGCGATATCTTCGTTCCGATTATTCCTGTACTCGTTGCTACCGGTCTTTTTATGGGACTTCGCGGTACACTTACCAGCCTCGGTGTTGAATTCGGGGAAAATTTTCTGTTGATGTCGCAGATTTTAACCGATACGGCATTTGCTTTTTTACCGGCGCTCGTTACCTGGTCGGCAATGAAAAAATTCGGCGGAACGCCGGTAATCGGTATCGTTCTCGGATTAATGCTCGTTGCGCCGCAGCTGCCTAATGCTTACGCCATTGCGGCCGGAACAGCTCAGCCGCTGTATTTTGATATCCTCGGCCTTTCCATACCGGTTGTCGGCTATCAGGGTTCCGTTCTACCGGCTTTAATTCTCGGCATCGTCGCTTCCAAATTACAGGCTTATTTCAAAAAAATAATACCGGATGTAATTGACCTTATCGTTACTCCTTTTTTAACTTTATTTATCTGCATGATTTTGGGTCTGCTCGTCATCGGACCGATTATGCACACAATTGAACTGTTCATTTTCGGCGCAGTAAAAACATTTCTGGAAATGCCGTTCGGTATCGGCGGCTTCGTTGTCGGCGGTTTGCATCAGGTAATCGTAGTCAGCGGTATTCATCATGTATTCAACGCTTTGGAAATAGAGCTTTTATCCTCAACCGGACGCGATATGTTCAACGCCATCATCACCGGTGCAATCGTAGCACAGGGCGGTGCCGCTCTTGCCGTTGCCTTCCGCACAAAAAACAAGAAAAAACGTGCCATGTATGTATCTTCCATCATTCCTGCCTTTCTCGGCATTACCGAACCGGTTATATTCGGTATCAATCTGCGCTTTATGAAACCGTTTGTCTGCGGTCTTGTCGGCGGTGCCTGCGCCGGTGCAACGGCCAGTCTGCTACAGCTTGCCGGAACGGGTATGGGTATTACCGTAATTCCGGGAATGCTCCTTTATATGGACAGATTACCGGCGTATTTACTCGTAAATTTCATCGGATTAGCTGTCGCTTTTGTTTTAACTGTGGTATGCTTTAAACCAGAAGAATAATTAAAGCAAAGGAATGACTTTATCATGAACCAAAAAATCACCATACAAGATATTGCTGATATGGCAGGGGTGGCCAAAAGCACTGTATCCCGTTATTTGAACAACGGTTATGTAAGCAAGGAAAAAGCCGCCCTTATTGATAGAGTTATAAAAAACACAGGTTACAAATCAAATTTTTTCGCGCAACGTCTTAAAACGAAAAACAGCAGACTAATCGGCATTGTCATGCCGCGTCTCGACTCATCTTCCGCCGGTAAACTGCTTGCCGGTTTCAATCTGATTTTGCAGCAGCTGGATTATCAGGTGCTGATTTTAGTCAGCGATTTGCAGGTGCAAAAAGAAGTTGCCAATATCCGGCAATTAATCCAGCAGGGCGTTGACGGGATTATCGTTCAGTCCATTGCTATAACTGACGAACATTTAAACATTGTAAAAAATTCACCTGTGCCTATTATATTTACCGGCCAAAGTCATGATGATGTAACGTATCTGAAAATAAATGATAAACAGGCCGGTCATATCATGGGCACATATATAGCACAGCTCAATCATCAAAATGTCGTCTATCTCGGTGTATCGCCACGGGATGTCGCTGTAGGATTTATGCGCCGTCAGGGATTTATCGACGGTTTTACAGCGGCCGCGCCGCATGGAACGGTTCATTTTGTTGAAACGGATTTCAGCTTTGAACTTGCCTACACGAAGGGGGTAGAAGTTCTTTCCTATAAACCGACGGCTGTCGTCTGCGCCACAGATAATATTGCTTTGGGGCTACTACGCTATCTGCATGAAAAAAATATTCAAGTTCCGCAGGAGATATCGCTTGCCGGCTTCGGCGGCTACCCCTACAGCAATATTTCCTACCCGTCTTTAACGACCATGGCTTTCGATTATAAACATCTGGGCGCCAAGACGGCGGAAAAATTATTAATGATGTTTAAAGGCATGGAGGTAAAATCCGAATTTGACGACAATATGATTTTTATAACACAGGAAAGTACACAGAAAATATGACAGAAAGGACGGTTTTTATGGACAATCAGACATTAAAAGACAATTGGCACGCTTATATGAATAAACCCAGCATTTGGCACAATAAAATCCATTGGGAAATGCCGTTCGGTTTAATCAATGACCCGAACGGACTGTGCTATCACGACGGTAAATACCAGATTTTCTACCAATGGAACCCGGCAGAGTGCAAACATTTGAATAAACACTGGGGCTACACCGAAACGGCCGATTTTGTCAATTATTCCATTCCGCAGCTGGCAT
Source organism: Megamonas hypermegale (assembly GCA_002314325.1). GTDB lineage: Bacteria > Bacillota > Negativicutes > Selenomonadales > Selenomonadaceae > Megamonas > Megamonas hypermegale_A. The sequence continues at coordinate 28,838 of DCFC01000040.1, read as the reverse complement.
TAGCCCCCGTGGACGATTTCGACAGAAACGGCTGCTACTCCGGCTCGGCCCGCAGCAGAAACGGCAAGCTGGAAATACTGTATACGGCTAATCTGAAAGATGCGCAGAATATCCGCTACCCACGCCAGGTGCTCGCCGCAAAAAATAGTGACGGCACGTTTACCAAAAAGAAAATTGCCGTCGATGATGTTCCGAAAGGTTATACAACTCATTTCCGCGACCCGTATCTGTTCACGCACAGCGGCCGCTCCTTTTTCATAATCGGCGCGCAGCGGGAAAATCTGACGGGCTGCGCTCTCATTTATGAAGAAATCGGCGGCAACTGGATTTTGCGCGGTGAACTGAAAACAGATTACACCGATTTCGGCTACATGTGGGAATGTCCTAATTTAATCTCCGTAGACGGCCGGGACGTACTCGTTTTCTGTCCGCAGGGAATTGCACCGCAGGGGCATAAATACAATAATCTGTATCAGGCAGGTTATCTAATCGGCAAATTCAATCCCGATACGCTGGAGTTCGTTCACGGCGATTTTCAGGAACTGGACGGCGGCTTTGATTTTTATGCCCCGCAGGTACTTGCGCAGCCAAACCGCAATATTCTCATCGGCTGGATTGGTATGCCGGAAAAAGAAAATGAATACCCGACGACAAAAGAGGGCTGGCTGTATTCCTTAACTCTGCCGCGGCAGCTAAAAATAAAAAATAACACAATTTATCAGCTTCCTGTAAAAGAACTGGATGCACTGTGCCGCTCAAAACAGCAATTTAATGATTGCAGAGCTTTGACTTTATCCGCGCCTTGCAAAATCACACTTGATATTGACTTGACTTGTGAAAACCACTGGCAAGGCAAATTTACTATCGGCAGTGATGAGCTGATTATTTCTTTTGATAAAAATACACAAGAATTTTGTATCAACCGCGATAATCTGACACTTGGCGGCAAAGGCAGACGATATTTCACCATTTCGGTAAAAGACAACCTGCATCTCGACATTTATCTCGATACGAGCATTATAGAAATTTACTGCCAAAACGGTGAACAAGCAGCAACTGCCTGCTATTATGCTCAGGAAAAACTGTCAAGAATACCATTTACAACAAATATTCCGTTGAATATCATTGTTTGCGATTTAGATAGTTTCAAATTAAACTAAAAAAAGACTGTAGCAATTTGACAATTTTTGCTACAGTCTTTTTTTAGTTATTAAAGTAATATATTCTGTAATAGATTACAGTTTTTATTAGAAGAAAAATTCTATTTCTCCAAAGAATTTTTCTGCATCATTATCGCCCTGTGTATCATTATCTTCTCCAGTGAAATATCTGGCAGTAGCAATAATATTTTCAGCCGGTACATAACTTACACCTGCAACAATACCTTTCTGACCGCCTGCAATATCATCATACGTAGGCGCAGGAACGGAATTGGTACCGATATCAGCATAACCTACATACATTCCCCATGAACCAGGATCGGCAACATCAGCTTCTTTATAATTTAATGTGGCAATCCATGCATCATCATATTTATCAGCAGAAGTATTTTGTGCATATTCAGCATTTAGGGATAAGTTGTCGTTAAAGCCTAACATGCCACCTACATACCAGATTTGAGCATCTGTATCATCACCGTAACCATTTTGACCTCTGCCCCAGCTACCTGCTTGAACATCTTCAATCGCTTCATCCAAACCGGTTAAAGCATTATAACCGAGATTTACGGCAACTTTATCATTTGGAGTATAATCAAATTGAATACCGTAGAAATCGGCAGTAGTATCGCTATTGCTTAAAAAACCACCGCCGAGATCTGTGCCGTTTTCCCATGCTTCTTCTAAATCATTGCTGTAGCGGGCAGCAATCAAAGTCGTCTTAAAAGTATCACTGCCGCCGACATACTGAACACCGTCAACACGGTCATCGAATACAAGACCATTAGCTGTAAATGCAGGCAAACGACCAGCCTGTACCGTACCGCCAAACAGAGGCCCTTCTACATATACCAAGTCAACGCTGGCATCATTATCCGTTGCATCAAAGCCGGCATTATTGGAAGAACCCATATCTAAACTGTAATTGATACGCGCATTGGCTGTCCAGCCCGTATCACCGATATAGGCCTGCGGCATTAAGCGGAACATTACTCTGTTATATGTTTCATCATCATCTGGATTAGCGTCATGATTTGCATCATAATAACGATACCTTAATTCGCCTGTCCATTTAACATTATCGGATTTCTTTTCAAGGTCGGCAACGCGAACTCCGAGATTGTCAAGTTCTTCAGCAAATTCAGCAGCTAATTTATCAACAAGTGCTTTATCTGCTTTGTCAATATCCGTTTTTGCCATAGCACGAGCTACAATCTGTGCCATTTCATATCGGGTCATTGTATTTTGACCCTGGTATGTACCGTCCGGATAGCCATCGATAACTCCGTCAGCAGCAAGTGTTGCTACAGCATCATATGCCCAGCTGTCAGCAGGAACATCACTAAAAGGATTACTAGCTGCAAAAGTTGTACTTGCTGTGCCTACTACAAGAGCAGCGGTAATTGCAGAAATAAGAGTTTTTCTAGACATTATAAAACTCCTCCCAAAATAAATATTTTCTGCGTTTGAACAATATATAATCTGTTTTTTATGAGCATCCATGTTTCCTCAATATTTTATAATTGATATATATTATCATTCGCTATAAAAATAATAGCACTAATTTTTTTATAATGCAATATCTTATTTGATAATTTTTTTCATTTTTATCAATTTAATTTTATCTTTACAGAAGTAAATATGTTTCGATGTTTTATCGTTTTAGATTAAACACATTTAAACTTTTTTATTTTTATGATATTATTTTTGCGAGGTGAATTTATGAATTATTTAAAAATCATTTTGGGCAATATCTTTATGACATTCGCCTATGCCTACATTGCCGTTCCTTTCGGCATAGTAAACGGCGGCGTTACAAGTTTTGCTATGGTACTGGATAAAAATCTGCCGGGAAATATTTCTTTCTGGACAAATACACTATATCTGAGTCTGCTCATCATCTATTATATTTTCATGGGTTATAAATGTTTTATAAATGCTCTGTTCAGCTGTATAGCATTCATTTTATTTTTTACTTTATTCACCGCTTTCCCGCTCATGCTGCCCCTACCGTTTTTTCTTGCCGTTCCCTGCATGGGAATATTAATCGGCATAGGTTACTATTTCTGTATCTCGGCCCGCTCTACGGCACTTGGATTTGATACCATAGCCATAATCCTGCACGACTGCAATCCGAAAATAAATCTGGCGCTCACTATTTATATTTGCAACGTAATCGTACTTTTGAGCGGTCTTTTTACTTATGGAATAGTTTCCGTTATCGCCGGTATCATTTGCAGCGGACTGCAAAGTTTTGTTTTAAATTTACTCACAAAAAAACTGTAGCAAAATGATTTTCAAATTGCTACAGTTTTTATTTTTATTTAGAATTTAAATATTACATTAGCCATCCATTTATCCGAAGAAGAGGAATCTCCGTTCTGATATTCATAGCCGATGCCGTAAGCCATTTTGTCGCTTTCAGCTTCAATTCCCAATCTGCCGATAAATGCTCCGTCATCCACCGTATCAAAACCGAATGTGTCCGAAACTCCGTTCAGGCTGACTGTCTGGTCAGTATCTTTATCGCCGAAGTTCCATACATAACCTACTTCTGCCATTGGTTTAACTGTCCAGTCATTATGTTTTATTTCAGCCGTATATTTTAAACCAACCGGCAGCAAGAACAGATTTTGGTCATCAGCATTATATTTCATACCCAGACTGTTTGTATAATCGCCCGTGCCTAAGTGCATATAACGAACGCCCATATACGGTACAAATTTGCCATTTCCCGCTTTTATTTCTTTTTCCGCTCTCAATCCTACACTGAAAGCATCCGCATCCGGCGAAGCCGTGATTTTTTCACCGCTGTTATACTGGGTAATATCATTGGAGCCGTGCAGGAAGGAAATATCGCCAAGCAGTGCACTGTCGCCGTTATCTATTCTGCCGTACAGAGAAGCACCATAATATTCCGCGTCATTTTCCGTTCTCGAAGCCATATTACTGCCGTCAATATCTCCGTCAGCATAAGATACTGCTAAGCCGATTGTACCTTTACCGTTTTTGTAGAAATCACCGCCGACAATAATACCGTTGTACGTTGCATCATAATCAGCATTAATTCCGCCGAGTTCCATATCCTCAATATCTTCTTCACTGTGAATGTATCTTGCCCAGATGTCATTATCCTGTTCACCATGATTTGCCAGAGATAAATGGTCTGCAATCGCATCCGTCATTGTATTGCTCATGCTGTATGCACCATGATTTACACCGGCAAGTTCGCCCATATTGGCAACGCTGTTGAGTGCCGTGATTTTAGCTTCATTGCTCTGATTATAATTATTATCTGTTGCTTTATTGAAGAACATAAATGCCCTATCATTTATATTACCAGATTGAACACCTGCTTGAAGAGTTTTATTTACTACATTGGCTGATACGACATTATTTCCCAATACATCTTCTACATTTTTATAACCTGTTACAGAATATCTGATAAGCGGATCTTCTTCTGATTTTTTATTTCCTTCAAAAATCATTAACGGATTGCTAGACGTTACATTATCATTATTCCATTGTTCTGTACCGTCTTTTAAATCCAGAATAGTATAGTTTTTCCCCACTTGTGCATTATCAATATAAAGTTTTGCCCCATTCTGCTTATCTGCTTCATTTTGAGCAATTTGAGCACTCGTTACTCCTTCAATAGCCGCTTCATCTTCATTCAGATTTTTGCCGTCTACTATTAAAATCGAATTTTTACCGAAGTTTACTTCACCGTTCTGCAAAACTTCCGTACCAGCCGCAGTCTTATCTACAAGAAGTGAACCATTGGAAATATCCTGCGGTGAAGCTACATATACGGCGGATAATACATCATTTTCTCCGTTGCCCCATGCAACATTTGTTTTGACAAAAATCTTTTCCGCTGAATTTGTGTCAGTACTGCCTAAAGTTAAAACAGAATTTTCACCTACTATAAGATTACCGTCAATTCCTGCATTTTCAGCAAAAATAAGACCTGCTTTAGACGCGTCTCCTATTGTCTGCCCGTCTTTCCATACAGGATCAAGATATACCGTTGCTCCATTTAATTGAACATTTTTGGCTTTCAAAGTACCAGCACTGTTTTCATCACCGATATTAATATTAGCCCCCTGTTGTGCCGTTAAAGTCTTATTAGCCATTAAAACAGCATTGCCGTTTATATTTAATGTACCGTCGACATTTACATTAATATCACCATTTACAGTAGTAGCTCCAGAAACTGCTTCTACTGTACCGCTATTTACAGTAACATTAGCCGTTAAATTATTATCAGCGTTTAATCCCGTTCTGCCTAAAGTTAATTTACTGTCAGCATGATTAACGGTAATATTTAATTCTCCTGCATTGCCGACAATCAGTTCACCACCGTTTTGTCCGCCTAAGCCCAAAGTTTTACCGTCTGTAATTTCAATATCAGACGTTTTTTCATCTACAGCCAGTTTCGCCGCTGTAAAACTGCCGTTAGAATACTGTGTATCCGTATCAGTAATGCCATTGCCAACTACCAGTTTAGTGATATTATCGTTTGTATTTACAATAGCATTCGTTTGAATATTTCCATTAGCAACAGCTTCATCTATCGTTATATTCTCAATAACTTCACCCTGTTCACCTATCATCGTGCCGAGCATATTAATATTCGTACTGCCTTTTTCAGCCATATTGGCGATTGCGCTATCAAGATAGCTTTGCGTATATTTTTCATCGGTAAAATTGATTGTACCGCCTTCATAGCTGATATAATCATTTGTTACCTTACCGCTGTCAGTCGAAGCAAGAACTGTTTCATCATTTGTTGTATCAATACCGTGTTCATAAATCTGTCCGGTTTTCGTCTGAATTACGCCGTTATCCTTTAGAACGACACCGCCCTTTGTAATACGATTTCTAAAATCATTGAGCTGACTTCCACTCAGTCCCGTCATATCTGTAGTCAATAATGAACCATTAGTAATAGCGCGCAGATTGTCAGCTATTAATGTACCGCCTGTAATTTCAACTTTACCACCATTCGTTCCATTTGCGTCTTCAGCTGCACCGCCAATGAAATTACCTACTCTGTAAATATTATCTTCACTGCCACTTAAAGAAATCGTACTGTCAATACCCGAAGCAATCAAAGAATTTCCCTGCGGGCTAATATTAGAATTATTAATTTCGATTATACTTGTTCCTTTTGTATAACCTTCTCCTTTAGACAAATATCCTGCATGAATATCCGGCGACGTTATCTGTGCATCATTTACAACTAAAGTACCATTTTCTGTATTAAAATAATCGGCATTAATTCTTCCGCCATTTATGATAAGCGTTGCTCCGTCATCAGGACCTGCTTCACCATTTAAAATCGTAGCATTGTTTAAAATCAATTTCGTTCCATCATTCTCTACTTGTATAGAGCTAATATTTTCACTCTGAGTTGAAAAAACACCATCATTAATAGTTTCTTCCCCACTAGTTAAATGATATCCATCTGGATAATCTTGAGCAAATGTTGTATTGCTAAAAGCAACTACACTTGCTGCCATAACGGCACATAAAACATTCTTTGTTAAAAGTTTCTTTCTTTTCGACATAAAAAATCTCTTCCTTTCTGTATTCCGTCAAATTACACTCTCAATCTGCCAATTCTATTCTAATATGTATTTCAATTAATTTGTTGTACTGTCAGTATAATCCGACTGATATTTTGTAAACCTTCATTTACATCATTATTGTAGTATTACGGCACCCCCCGTGCAAAGGTGAGTGTTATTTTGTTTTTTATATTTTTAAGCAATATAAAAGCGTATATCAAAGTATTTCTACTTTAATATACGCTTTATTTTTCTATCCATCATATTATAGAGTTCTTTATTTCTTAAAAAACTTGAATCGAAAAAATTACGGTTCGGCACAATATAAGATAAAGAAAATTAATTTCTTAATTTATTTTCATATTGCACCAGGCAATTTTTCTTTGCTGGCACAAATAAAAGTTACCGTAAAAATCTCCAACACAGACAAAACTTTATTGTAATTAGCGAATTACAATATCAACAGCTCAATTTAAGTTCTTGCTGAGAACGAAAGGCACGAGCCAAATTCAAGCGTTTCGAGCCATTGTACCGACTGTTTCTAAAGAAAGGCTACGAAGACTCGCCCAGTGCAGCGTTAGCGAAACGTTAAAATGTTTCTTTTTGGTTCGTTTTTCTTTGCACCAAAGAAAAATGAACAACAAATAGCACTTTACATTATAGATAACTCTGCATTAAGTACATCCGTTATAAACATAAATCCCGGTGCATGCGTTATCATGAACTCCGGTTTTACCGCCATTGCCACCGCCTGCGGTGTTACGCCGCACGCCCAGAATACCGGCACTTCACCTGGTTTTATCTCGGAACGTTCGCCGAAATCCGGCCTATCTATATCCTTTATACCGATTGCTTCAGGGTCGCCGATATGCACCGGCGCACCGTGCACGAACGGCATACGTGTTGTAATCTGCACGGCGCGTATGGCATCCGCCGGTTTCATCGGCCGCATGGATACAACCATCGGTCCGTGAAATACGCCCGCCGGAATACATTCGATATTCGTCTTGTACATCGGCACATTATGTTTATCCGTTATATGGCGCACTTCCAGTCCCGCTTCCAGCATCGGTCCTTCAAACGAGAAACTGCAGCCGAGCAGAAACGCCACCAAATCATCGCGCCAGTATTTTTCCACATCCGTTACTTCATCTGTAAGTTCACCATAGCGGTAAATCCTGTAACGCGGTATATCGTGGCGCAAGTCAGCCGTCGGCGCGACAAGTTTCGGCACAGGTGAGCCGACTTCCGTTACATCGAGTACCGGGCACGGTTTTTTGTTGCGCTGCGTGAACAGCAGAAAATCGAACGCTAAATCTTTCGGCAGAACGGCCATATTCGCCTGCGCGTATCCGGTGCACATGCCGCTTGTCTGCGCGTCGATTTCTCCCGTCCTGATTAAAGCCCTCACTTCACTCGGCAAAGCTGTCTTTAAATCCATAAAAATCCCTCCTCTTTATTTTACTTTGTTAATTTTTTTACAGCTGTCTTTATATTTTCCATATACTGTTCCATTTCCAAAAACAGCTGTTCACCTTCTTCATGCGTAATCATTCTGAAATGTATTTTGTCTTCCGGTTTCAGCTGTGCCACCCGCGCCACGTCCACCTGCGCCACCTGCCCGAATACGGGATAACCGGCGACAGTTTGATGGTCCGCCATTAAGATAATCGGCGTTCCTGCCGGCGGCACCTGAATTGTTCCGAAGCTTGCCACCTCGGAAATCATTTCCAGATGTTTTTTCGCTTCTAGTTTACTGCCCGCCAAACGGTAGCCCATGCGGTCGGACTGCATTGTAATCAGAAAATCCTCGCTTGTAAAAATCTGCTGCGCTTCCTGAGTGAAATCATCGTACTGCATTCCCGGCATAACTCTAACCGGTTTGTACAGATTTTCCGGACTCGTATGCACTTTGCCGATGCTCCAGTCAGTATAGGCAAATGGTTTATCTTGCGCCGCCAAAAGATTTTGCAGCATTTTTTCGCCGAAATTATTTATCGGCTCCGTATCTACAACATCGCCCGCCTGCATGGCTCTGCCGCAAAAACCACCGATTTGCGCGCGCAGATATGTACTTTTACTGCCCATCACTTTAGCTGCTTTATATCCGCCCGCAACGGCAAGGTAGGCACGGCAGCCGCTTTTGCACGGATTGAACTGCAAAACACAGCCTTTTCGCACTGCTACCGGACGAAGCTGCGGCATCGTTTCACCGTTAATCGTCGGGGCGAAATCTCCGCCCGTAACGGCGATAAGCGCATCTTCCGTAAATTCTATCACCGGTCCCATCAGCGTTATTTCCAGCGCCGCTTCATTTTCATCGTTGCCTACTAATATATTGGCAAGACGCAGTGAATATACATCCATTGCGCCTGATGTTATTACGCCGATTTTTTGATAGCCGTACCGGCCGCTGTCCTGAAGCGTCGTCAAAAGTCCCGGCTGAATAATCTTCAAACTCATTTTTGTGCCTCCCTTATTGACAGATATTCCGCTTCCGATACGGCGTAGAATTTTACTAAATCACCAGAATGAAGCAAGCTGGGATTTGCATCATCATGCGGATTGAACATTTCCAGCGCCGTTCTGCCGATTATCTGCCAGCCGCCCGGTGTGCTTATCGGGTAACCGCCTGTTTGCTGACCGGCAATGCCGATGCTGCGCGCCGGTATCTCCAGCCGGGGCATATCGCGGCGCGGCGTGGCTATGCGCTCATCCATACCGCCCAGATACGGAAAGCCCGGACAGAAACCAATCATATATACAAGATATTCCGGCACTGTATGGATTTGGATTACCTCATCGACGGAAAGATGATTATACTCGGCCACGAATTCGATATCCGGTCCGTATTTTCCGCCGTAGCATACGGGAATTTCCACTACATTGGCTTTTTTTTCATCTGCCGCCTGTGTTTTTTCCATGCAACCGTCAAGATAATCCGTTACCAACTGCAATGCCGATTTATCTTTGTTTTCCGCCGCTTTTTTCACTGCAAACGGATTGTAATACACCACAAGGCTCGTATACGACATGACGTATTCGACCATGCCCGTAAACGGATATTTTTCCAGATAATCGGCCAAACGCTGTATTTTATTATGAATTGCCGGGCTTATGGCATTGCCGAATTTCACGATAACACTCGTTTCGCCCAGCGGCTTTATTTCATAATCCTTATTCAAATCAAATCTTCCTCACATCACATAAATAATTTAGGCAACTGATTGATTACCGTCAGTGCGCCCATATATGCCGTCATCAAAACGACGATAACACCGAATACGCTCATCCAGACAGGATGTTTGTAATTGCCAACAATGGATTTTTTATGCGCCGCAATAATCATTACCAAAAGCGTAATCGGCAAAATCAGACCGTTCAGCGTACCTACGACGATAAGCGTTTTTACCGGCTGACCCACGATAGCGAAAACAACGGTGGAAAATACGATAAAGGCGATGACGAACCAGCGGTAATTATTTTCTATCACCGGACTGAAACTGCGGATAAACGATACGGACGTATATGCCGCGCCGATTACGGAGGAGATGGCCGCCGCCCACATTACGACGCCGAATATTTTATAACCGACATTGCCTACAGCCAGCTGAAATACGGAAGCCGGCGGATTGGACGGGTCAAGCTGGAAACCCTGCGAGATAACGCCGAGCGCCGCCAGAAACAGAACGATACGCATAATACCCGTTACGCATACACCTGTTACAGAACTGCGCGTAATCTGCGGCAGAGCTTTCTGACCGACAACGCCCGCGTCAACGAGACGGTGACCGCCGGAAAAAGTGATATAGCCGCCGACCGTGCCGCCGACAAGCGTAACGATTGCCATCGGGTCGATGACGTCCGGCATGAATGTCTTGCTGATAGCTTCACCGACAGGCGGAGCTGAAGAAATTGCTACGTATAAAGTTAAAAATATCATGACAAATCCGGCAATCTGCGTAAATTTATCCATCAGTTTACCGGCTTCTTTGAATAAAAATATGGAAACGGCGATAACGGCGCTGATTACTGCTCCCGTTACCGTATCAATACCGAAAATTACATTAAAGCCCATTCCGGCACCGGCGATGTTGCCGATATTGAAGCCGAGACCGCCCATTACGATTAACAGAGCCACCAAGTAGCCCAGTCCCGGCATTACCATGTTGGCGACATCCTGGCCGCGTTTGCCGGAAATACCGATTACTCGCCAGACATTAAGCTGTGCGCCGATGTCCAGAATAATGGAAATTAAAATAACGAAACCGAAACTTGCCAAAAGAGTCTGTGTAAATACCGTCGTCTGCGTCAAAAAGCCCGGTCCAATGGAAGAAGTCGCCATCAAAAAGGCTGCTCCCAGCAGAACGCTCCAATTAAAACCGCTTTTATTGCTCATAAGCATACATTCCTTTCCTGCTGTATAAATTTTAGATGAATGACTGCATGGAAATATTTTCCTGCTTTAATGCGTCATTTATTTTCTGGGCAAAAGCCAAAGCTTTCTGGCTGTCTCCATGAATGCAGACCGTGTCGGCTTTTACCTTGATTATCTTTCCGGAAGCCGTCTGTACCTGTCCCGTTTTCACCATGCCGAGAACCTGGGCTATCGCCTTGTCGTCATCCGTAATCATGGCATTTGCCTGACTGCGCGGCGTGAGAGAACCGTCTTCCTGATACGTCCTGTCGGCGAAAACTTCGCTTGCCGTTTTTAGTCCTGCCGCTTCGCCCGCTTTTATGAGCCAGCTTCCGGCAAGACCGTACAAAATAAGTTCCGGATTTACGGCATAAACGGCCTGTGCAATGGCTTCTGCCAGTTTTTCGTCTTTAGCCGCCGTATTGTAGAGCGCGCCGTGCGGTTTCACATGCTGCATCTTGCCGCCTTCCGCCTTGACGAACGCATCCAATGCACCTACCTGATAAACAATCAAATCGTACACTTCCTGCGGCGATAAATCCATTTTGCGGCGGCCGAAACCGTTTAAATCCATATAACCGGGATGAGCGCCGATTGCCGTATTGTTTTCCAGCGCCAGCTTCACCGTTTTGTGCATTACGAACGGGTCGCCGGCGTGCAGTCCGCAGGCAATATTGGCGGAGCTTACATATTTCAGAACCTCGCTGTCGTTGCCGATTTTATAAATACCGAAACTTTCTCCTAAATCACTGTTCAAATCCACTTTAATCATCATGAACGCATCCTTTCGCTTTTATTTCTTCTTAACAAATTTTGTATAAAAAAAGGTGCTGAATGTAAAATAGTCCAGCACCTTTGCCTTTTATCGCCAAATAGTATTATAATTTATTCGCGCCCGATTGTAAATATGTTAACTTCATGTATACATTATTACAAAATTTTTATCTGTTGTGTCAGTTGATAATTTAAAGCAGTATAATACTTTATATTTAGTGAGGTTAAGTGACAACATCGAACGAATATAAAGTATTATACTGCTTATGCAGACTCGATGTTTTGTTTGTACAATAGAAAAAAATTTATTTCACGGCAGTTCAGCGAGCGTGTTCATGATTTTTACATGCGGCAGATGAAAAAAATCCTCCCGCACATTGTTGCCCGTCAGCACAGCGGCAAAATCCACGCCGGCATTTTGCGCCGCTTCACCGTCAATCACATTATCACCGATGTACAATACGTCTTTTTTGTCTGCACCAAACCGCTCTATCGCCATGAACATTCCTTCCGGCGACGGCTTATGCGTTTTTACGTCCTCACTGCCGATGACGAACTCCACCAAATCGGCTATATTGTCGCGCGTCAGAGTCTGCATGATGCGGCGGCGCGTCTTGCTGGAGATAATCGCCGTCTTCGCCCCGCTTTCTTTTATGCGGCGCAGTGCCGGTATCGTCTGCGGATAAAGCACTGTATTCGGCGTCATGTGTATATCGGCAAATTCCGTATACTTGTCTTTTAGTTTATGCAGCAGTTTATCATCGTCTTCCTTGAATAATACGCGTATCGCTTCAATCATCGGCAGACCGATAGTCTTTTTTATTTCATCATCCGGCGGTATGAAATAACCTTCCTGCTGCATTAAAAGTTTAAAACATTTCACAATGCCCGTTTCCGCATTGGCAAGCGTGTAGTCAAAATCGAACAGGTAAAATTTATAAGCCATATATATCACCTCATAAACAAATTTCATTTTTATTCTTTTCTTTATCATAATAGCATAAAGTTTTTCCAAAAAATATCATCAACTTATTGAAAAGCGTTTTGTCCTAATTTATAATATTTTCTATCTCAAAAAGAACAGGTGATTTTATGAATACATCTCAATCATACGATGATAAATCCATCAGTGATTACATCAACCATTTTTATGATGATAATCCGTTTACGAGTCATTTGGGCGTAGATATCATTTCTATTAAAGAAGGCAATGTTTGTGTCGCGCTGAAAATACAGCATGAACATACAAACGTTTACGGCATTGCCCACGGCGGCGTCATCATGTCGCTGTGCGATATGGCTATGGGGGCGGCCTGCCTTAGTCTCGGCAAAAAAGTGGTAACGCTCGATTTCAATATCAACGTTATAAAATCGATAAATCAGTCCGATACGACTCTCGTAAAGGGCAAAGTCATTCATAACGGCAGAAGCACGCTCGTTGCCGAATGTGAAGTTTTCAACACCGCTGAGCAATTATGCGCCAAAGCTCGCGGTACATTTTTCGTGATAGGACCGATACATCCGTGAAACAGTTAAATTATATTTCTCATTTGCAACGTTTGTTTATATTTCTGCTGATTTTCATCCAGATTTTTGCTCCTGTAGCGCAGGCTACCGGCAGTATTGTCGACGATGCTCCGCCGGTCGACGAGAGTAAACCGTACATTCCCGTTACTGCCGACAACTTAAAGGATATGACGGCGCAGGCCGCTATTTTGATAGATGCCCGCACGGGACGCATTCTCTACGAAAAAAATCCCGACCAGAAGCTCATGCCGGCCAGCACCACTAAAATGATGACCTGCATTCTGGGTTTGGAAAACGCCGCCGGTGATGATGTCGTCGCTGTCGATAAACGCGCCGTCGGCGAGGACGGCTCCGCTATTTATCTCAACGAAGGCGACCGGATAGCAATGTCCGAGCTGTTGCAGGCCACCATGCTTGCTTCCGGCAATGACGGCGCTGCTGCCGTCGGCTACTATATCGGGCAGGGCTCTATGGAAAAATTCGTGGAGATGATGAATGATAAAGCCAAATCTCTCGGCGCTGTAAATACGCATTTCAATAATCCGCACGGCCTTACCGACCCGAACCACTACACGACGGCGCGCGATTTAGCCAAAATTGCCGCCTACTGCTATCAAAATCCGCAGTTCCGCAAAATAGTTTCCACGAAGGAACAGCAAATCAGCTGGATTTCGCCTGCCGACCGCAAGGATGTCTACGGCAGTACGAACCGTCTTTTATGGAATTATGATGATATAACCGGTATCAAGACCGGTTATACGGATGCCGCCGGCGGCTGTCTTGTCGCTTCCGCTGAGAAAAACGGCAGTTCCTTAATCGCCGTTGTCCTGAAAACAGCCGACAGCCGCGCCCGTTTTACGGAAAGCCGCGCTCTGCTCGATTTCGGCTTCAAACAGATAGCCTCGCAGCAGCCGGTCGATACGGATAAACTCACCGATACTGTATACGTGCACGGCGGCACTGTTTCTGAAATTGCCGTAAAACCGGCGCAGGATTTTACCTATCCTGTGATGAAGCATGAGAACGCTGAGGATTTCACTTATCAGCTTAATCTGACGAAAAACTATGTCGAAGCGCCGTGTCCTGCCGGTACGAAAGTCGGTACAGTCGACTTGCTTTACCACGGTACGGTCATCGGCAGTATAGATATGGTTACGGCTGAAGATACGGCAGAAGGCTTTAACCTCATCGGTTTTCTGCACGAACTGTTTTTCAGCTGAGAAAAATTTTCTGGGAGATGATACCATGGACGCTTTACTTCACGCCATAAGCGGCGTACTTACTTTGATTTTAATGGGACTTGTCGGCTGCATTCTGGCTAAAGTCGGCTGGATAAATGCGCAAAACAAGGCCATTTTGCCTAAGCTGGTGAATTACGTATCATTGCCCTTGTTTTTCATTTACAATATCACGCACGCTTTCAGCCATGACCAGCTGCTGCATTTAATAACGGGCTCTATCGTACCGTTTATTTCCATTGCTGTCTGCTTCATTTTAAGCTGTATCGCAGCCCGTTTCATGGCGCCGAAAGGCCGCCGCGGCATTTTTCAGTCCAGCTTCACTACATCGAATACGATTTTCGTCGGTCTGCCCGTTACGATGGCGCTGTTCGGCGAAGAAGCCATTCCTTATACGCTGTTGTACTTCTTTGCCAACACGACTTTCTTCTGGACGCTGGGCAATGCCTGCATTCAGTCCGACTCTTCGGCGTTTTCCTACAGAAACATGTTCACACTGGCTACGTTGAAGCGCATATTCTCGCCGCCGATTTTGGGCTTTCTCGCTTCGCTGATTATTCTGATATGCGACATTCCGCTGCCGAAATTCTTTATGGATACGGCGCAGTACATGGGCAATCTGACCACGCCGCTGGCACTTATCTTCATCGGTGTCACGCTTTATTCCATGGGGCTGAACAATATCCGTTTTGACCTGAGCCTTTCCGGCATCTGTATCGGCCGCTTCATTATCGCGCCGCTCAGCATGTTCATTTTGGCGCATATCTTCCCTATGCCAGAGCTCATGTACAAGGTTTTTGTCATCATGGCTTCGCTTCCTGCCATGATACAGACCGTCGTTCTGTCCAGTTTGTACAAAACCGACACGGAATATGCCACGCTCGTCGTTTCGGCCACGACGCTCTTGTCTATAATTACCATACCAATCTATATGGTTTTATTATCTTAACCATTATGTAACCATTAATAAAATTTATTAAAAATTGCACAAATGTCATAACCTCAACTTTTTTTTAGAAAATTATCTATTTTTTTCTAAAATCCTCTAGTCATTTGTGCAATTTTTAGTTATAATTAACAAAGACATAATTTTCAAACGATATTCCAAACCGAATTATGTTTTACAGATTAAGAGAGGGGTTTATTTTAAATGGAAACTACACTTATTATTGAAAACAAAACTGGTCTGCATGCTCGTCCTGCATCTATGTTCGTACAGGAAGCAAACAAATTCAAATCCAAAATCAAAATCTCCGCTAAAGGCAAAACTGTTGACGCAAAAAGCATCCTCATGATTATGAGCCTTGGTCTTACTAAAGGTACAGAACTGACTATCAGCGCTGAAGGCGAAGACGCACAGGCAGCTCTCGACGCTCTTACTGGTCTTATTAAAAACAAATTCGGCGAAGAATAATTTCCAGCCGTTTTTTTGAGAGAGAGAGGGGGATTTGTACTTTGCCGTACGAATTAAGAGGGAAAGGTGTTATTACCGGTATCGCTATTGCCAAAGTAATGACACTCGATGAAGATTTACAGAGTTTTATTGATGCTTACACGCCGGGAACACCGGAAGAAGAAGCAACAAAAATTAAAGAAGCACTGGCTTATGCCGCTGAAGTGCTCCAGTCCAATATCAAGACGCTGCGCGAAAAAGGAATGCTCGAACAGGCCGGTATCATGGAAGCTCACCGCATGATGGTACAGGACCCTATGCTGGAAGAAAATTCCCTGATGAAACTCGGTCAGTGCGGCAGCGCTCCGAAAGCAGTGCTCGAAGCTTCCGAAGAAAACGCATCTATTTTCGAACAAATGGATGATACTTATTTCCGTGAACGCGCTGTAGATATCCGCGATGTCGGCAAACGCGTTACAAGACGCATTTTGGGTCTTGCTGAAAGAACAGTCGGTGACGAAGCCGTTATCTTATGCGGCGAAGAAATCGAACCGTCCGTTATCGCCAACATTCCGACGGAAAAAATCGCCGGCGTAATCTTAGGCAACGGCAGTACTACCTGCCATGCCGTAATCATCGCCAAAGCAAGAGCAATCCCTACGGTTGCAGGTCTCGGCGAAAAAATCAAAGATATTCCGGGCGGCGCACAGGTTATCTTAAACGGTGATACCGGTGAAATCTTTGTTAATCCTACTGAAGAATTAATCGCTTCTTATCAGGTAAAAATCGAAGAACAGAACCGCATGAAAGAACATTATGCACAGCTCTCCAAACTGCCGACAGTAACGAAAGACGGCGTAGAAGTTGAACTCATGGCCAATATCAGCACGCATCTCGATGTTGAAGCGGCTATGAAATTCGGTGCAAAAGGCGTAGGTCTGTTCCGCTCGGAATTTTTGTTCATGGGCAGAGATACTATTCCTGATGAAGAAACTCAGTTTAAAGCATATAAAGAAGCCATTGAAAAATGTCAGGGCCATTTATGTGTTATCCGTACTATGGATATCGGCGGAGACAAACCTCTTCCATATTTGAACATTCCGGAAGAAGAAAATCCGTTCCTCGGTTACCGTGCTATCCGTATCTGCTTAAACCGCCGCGAAGTATTCATGCCGCAGGTTAAAGCAATTCTGCGTGCCGGTGTTTACGGTAAAGCTGCAATGATGCTCCCAATGGTCATCAATGTAGAAGAAGTAAAACAGGTACGCGCTATCATTGAAGAAGCAAAAACCGAACTTACGCATGAAGAAAAACCGTTCTCCGATACAGTTCAGCTCGGTATCATGGTTGAAACTCCGGCAGCTGCCGTTATGACTCCGGTACTTGCCAAATACCTTGACTTCTTCAGCATCGGTACGAACGACCTCGTTCAGTACACACTGGCTGTTGACCGCGTAAATGCTAACGTAAGCTATCTTTACAACCATTTCAATCCGGCAGTATTGCGCCTGATTAAACTCACTATTGATTCTGCTCGTACAAACAATATCTGGGTCGGCATGTGCGGTGAAATGGCAAGCGACCCTAATGCCGCTGCAATCCTGATGGCAATGGGCATTAACGAACTTTCCATGAGTGCTCCTTCCATTCCGCGCGTAAAAGAAAAAATCCGCTCCATAACTTCCGCACAGGCGAAAGCTGCGCTCGATACAGTTATGACGATGGAAGACGGCAACGCAATCAAAGAATATCTCCAGAGCGCTTTATAATCTCCTATGGAAGATAAAATAACATCAGACCACGGAAAACAGCAGAATATAAAAATGGCGCTTTTAAAATGGCTTAATGAAGGCAGAAATTCATATGAGATAATCTATGAACTGGCTAAATATCTCGAAGAGGTTTCCTCCGAGCCCGGCTATGCGGATATCGTACTGAATGACATTCGCACCGTTTACGGCATCGGTTTGAACGAACCGAGCATTTTAAGCAATGAACTTCTGGAAATCAGAGACCGTCTGGCAAAGCTGGAAACAGCTCTGGAGGCGGCGGACAGCGATGAAGTTCAGACACATTTGAAATTCGCCATTGAACATCATAAAAAGAAAATACAAGAGCTCGAACATAAATTAGAGCGCTAATATAAAAGGCTTGACTTCGAAACCAATCGAAATCAAGCCTTTTTGTTTTTATCAAAACATTTTAGCTAAAAACATCCATAAAGTTGTATGATTTATATTGTCATTTACGGAAAAAGTTGTATAATATATTTAAAAGATATTTATTTAATTGTTCGACATAAAAAGGAGTGGCTAGAATGTTAGAAAATTTGAAAAAAGTTGTATTTGAAGCCAATTTAATGCTGCCTAAATATCATATGGTTACATTTACATGGGGCAACGTTTCCGGTATTGACCGCGATAAAGGCTTAATGGTCATAAAACCGTCCGGTGTTGATTACGATACGATGAAGGCTGAAGATATGGTAGTCGTTGACATCAATACGGGAAAAGTCGTTGAAGGCGATTACAATCCGTCCTCCGATACGGATACGCATATCAAAATTTATCAGGCATGCCCGGAAATCGGCGGTGTTGTACATACACATTCCCGCTATGCAACTTCGTGGGCACAGGCACGCCGCGATATTCCAGCTCTCGGTACGACGCATGCCGACGATTTTTACGGCGGTGTTCCATGCACCCGCGCTATGACGCCGGAAGAAATCGGCGGTTCGTATGAAGCAGAAACGGGTAATGTCATCGTAGAAACATTTAAAACGCGCGGCATTAAAATGATGGACGTTCCTGGCGTAATCGTTTATTCGCACGGCCCGTTCACTTGGGAAAAAGACCCGATTGCCGCTGTAAAAAAAGCTGTTGTGCTGGAAGAAGTGGCATTCATGGCTTATCATGCTATGACGCTCAATCCGGATTTGACACCAATGCAGCAGGAACTGCTCGACAAACACTATCTGCGCAAACACGGCGCTAACGCTTACTACGGTCAGAAGAAAAAATAAATAAATAACATACAAAAAACACCTGCTTTACCAAGTTGTAAAACAGGTGTTTTTTATTTAGCAATTATAACGTAGCTACATCATAGAAACTGTCCGGCTGGTTGTCGAAGAAACGGTATTTGTACGCCAGATAGAATGCCATTTCCGCCGTCGGCAGGAGATAGTATTCATCGTTGTATGTGTTTAAAAACGTCCAGTCTTTCGGTTCTATCTGGTAGCTGTCGTAGACATTGCGGAAATATACGGTGCGGTAATCGAGATTGTATTTGAATTCCCATGTCGTGATATACGGGCTGTCCATATTTTCATTGTCGAATGAAACTTCATTTACGCGAATGATGTAGTCAGGTGGATTGTACTGTACGACTTCCAGCGAGTTTTTGTCGATATAATAATCGGCGTAGTAATCCTGTCCTTCGTATTCGCCTTCAATGTATTTTGTCTTTACGAAATTGTCCAGATAAACGCCGTCTGCCGTATTCAGATACGAATAATCCATCACCACGTGATTTACTACCGTTGTCGGATACGGATAAATGAAACTGCCGGAGAACAACAGCCAGCGCGGTGCTCTGTGATATATCGGCGGCGGTGGCGGTACAAATCTGTCATGCAGTTTGAATTTATGATGCGGTTTCTTCGGCGGTTTATGATGCTTCGGCGGTATTGGCGGACGGTCGTGATGCGGACGAAGTGCCGGGTTTTTATCTTTTATCGGTCTGAATTTGTCGCTATCCGGTCTGGGTCTGTCGGGACGAAAGCCCGGTCGAACTGCCGGCGGTTTGACTTTATCGCCGTCTGGCCGCGGTCTTAAAATCGGCCGTTTATCGCCCTGCGGCGGTCTGTGTTTATCCGGGTTGACGCGCGGCGGCATCGGCGGACGCATGTTTTCGCCCGGCCTGCGCGGCGGTCGGATTGCTCCCGGTTTGGACGGTTTTATGTTGCTGCCGGGACGCGGCCTAGTAATATTCGGTCTTGACGGCCTTATACTGCTTCCCGGTTTTATCGCCGGCCGTGCTGGTCTTGCTGGCGGTTTGATACTGCCCGGTCGCGGTCGTGGTATTGGTTTTACCGCCGAGCCTGGTCTTGCCGCCGGTCGTGGTTTAATATTCGGCCTTGCCGGGCGCGGCATCGGTTTTACTGTACGGTTCGGCCGGGATGCCGGTCTTGACACCCGCGGTCGCGGCGCCGGTTTTATATTCGGCCGTGCCTGCCTTGCTGCCGGTCTTGTTACGGCTCTTCGCGGCGGCGGCGGTTTTATCTGTCCCTGCTTGGGCGGAGGCGGCGCAGCCGCTGCCGTATCGATAAAAGAAAAACTGATTGATGTACTGAGGAAAAAAGCGAATGTTATAATGCTTATGCCCCGTTTTATTTTTTTCTTTAACATAATTTTTACCTCCTTTATAAAATATTTTTCTTATACACTACTTGTTGTGCCAATTGATTTCCCAAGGCAGTATAATTATTTATATTTAGTGAGGTTAAGTAACAACATCGAATGAATATAAACTATTATACTGCTGGCTGTAAGCTAGCTGTTCTACTATTACAACAAGTAAAATCTCTTACTTATATTATGTATTCTTTTTGAAAATGCAACTTCCTTTTATCCGGACAAAAAAACTGTACGCCGAAAGTTCATGCGCATTTGCTTTCAGCGTACAGTTTTTTTGTTATAATTTTATTTTACAAGTTCCTCTGTAGGAACGACTTCTTTATTTCTAATATCTTCCAGATAAGGAACGGGCTCCGTATCTTTAGCATCGATATTGTTGAGGTATTTTTTCGTTTCAGCTACAATGACCGGCGACAGAAGCAATACGGCGATAAGGTTCGGTATTGCCATCATGGCGTTTAAAGTATCGGCGATGAGCCAAACGAGATTTAACGAAACAATCGGCGCAATAACGGCTACTGCAAGATAAAGAACTTTGTATCCTGTCAGTATTTTCTTACCGGCAAAATATTCAACACATCTTTCACCGTAATAAGCCCAGCCTAAAATCGTGGAAAAAGCAAATGTTATAATGCCGACAACGAGAATGAACGGACCGATATACGGTATCTGGTCGAAAGCCAGCGTCGTCAGCACGCCGCCATCGCGAATTGCGCCCATATCTATTTCCGGATTTTTCATGATGCTGGAAATGAGTACAAGACCGGTCATAGCGCAGACAATAACGGTATCCCAGAAAACACCCGTCATGGAAACGAGCGACTGACGGACCGGATTTCTCGTCTGAGCAGCCGCAGCCGCAATCGGAGCCGAGCCCATGCCCGATTCATTGGAGAACAGTCCGCGGGCTACCCCGAAGTGCATAGCCTGCATAATACCGCCGCCGACAAGACCGCCTGCTGCCGCACCCGGATTAAATGCCAAAGTGATAATTGTTTCGATTGCCGGAATGATAAAATCAGCATTGATGACTAAGATAGCCAGACAGCCGAGCACATAAAATGCCGCCATAAACGGAACGAGCCGTTCACATACGTAAGCGATGGATTTTATGCCGCCGAAAATAACGAGAGCCACGAGAACGGCAATAATGATGCCTACAGTCCAAGCAGGAATGCCGAGATTTTCACTGCAAACGGTAGCTATGGCATTTACCTGCGTAGCACAGCCTATGCCGAAAGAGGCAAAACCGCCGAAAAAGGCAAACAATACAGCGAGCCATTTCATATTCAGTCCGCGTTCCAGCGCATACATAGCGCCGCCCTGCATTCTGCCGTCTTTCGTTTTAACGCGGTATTTAACGGAAATAAGCGTTTCGCTGTATTTCGTCGCAATACCGAATACACCTGTAAGCCAGCACCAGAAAACGGCTCCCGGACCGCCAAGCGCAACTGCCGTACCGACACCGATGATATTGCCTGTGCCGATAGTTGCCGCCAGCGCCGTCGTGAGCGCACCGAACTGGCTGACTTCGCCTTCCGCCTCTTTATCTTTCGTAACAGATAATTTTATTCCCTGAATTAATCTCCGCTGAATGCCTTTCGTCCGCAGCGTCATGAAAATATGAGTGCCTAACAGTAAAATTATCATTCCCCAGCCCCAGACGATGCCGTTCACCGAAGTTACAAACGAATTAACAGCTTCAAACATATATGTACCTCCTTAGCAATTTAATAAGTTAATAAGTAAATAAATAAATCTATATAAAAAGGGCGTATGAACAGATAATTCATACGCCCTTGTATAAACTACTCAATGTTTTGTTTATTATATTATAACGACATTTGTATTTTGTCAATAGTTTTATAAATGTATACATTTAAACACAGTGTTAATTTGTATACTTTGATAAGCAAAAATCAACGGATATTTCCCGCTGTTTCGCACACTCGGAGATAAAATGCTATAATATTTTCTATAACAAAAATAAGGGAGTGTTCACATGATTGGTTTAGGTACAATCGCCAACACGCTCGCTGTATTAATCGGCGGCGGTATCGGTCTGTTCTTGAAAAAAGGCATAAAAAAATCGCTGCAGGATTCACTGCTGCAGGCGATGGGCATTGCCGTCCTGTTCATCGGCATCGGCGGCACACTGGCGCAAATGCTCGTATTCAAAGACGGTCATCTGGAAACGACGGGAACTATGCTGATGATTTTTTCGCTGCTAATCGGTATATTAATCGGTGAAATCATCAATATTGAAGCAAAACTGGAACAGCTCGGCGAAGTCGCCCGCAAAATATTTCATGCCGATGAAAGCTCCAAATTCGTTGACGCATTCGTTACCGTTACGCTCGTAATCTGTATCGGTGCTATGGCTATTATCGGCGCTTTGCAGGACGGACTGTCCGGCGATTACAGCCTGCTCTTGACGAAAGCCGTTCTTGACGGTGTCATCTGCATGGTTTTCGCCTCCACGATGGGAGCGGGCGTACTGCTTGCCGCTTTGCCGCTTTTTATCTATCAGGGATTGATTACGCTGGGCGCCGGTTTTGTCGCACCGTATCTTACACAAGCATTAATCAATGATATCTGCTATATCGGCAACGTATTAATCACCATCATCGGCATAAATCTGACTTTTGCCAATATCATACATATCCGCGTCGGTAATATGCTGCTTGCTCTTATCGTTCCGGTGATTTATCATATATTTATATGATTTTTTTATTGGAGGAAATTTTGTGGACAAATTAAATCGAATTAAAGGCGCACTTTACGGAGCAGCTGTCGGCGATGCTCTCGGCGCACCGCTGGAATTTATGCCGCAGGAGCAGATAAAAGCTCAATTCGGCACAGTTCGCGATATGATTGGCGGCGGCTGGCTCAAAACAGCCCCGGGCGAAGGCACAGACGAAACGGCACTCATGCTCGCTACAGCTTACGGCATTATGAAACAGCCGGAAAACCCTTTCGGTGAAATCGGCAAAAATTTTATCAACTGGGCAATAAGCCGCCCGAAAGACATCAGCGACACGGCGCTTCGCAGTATCGACAAAACCATGTCGAAAGGACACGGCAAATATATTATTCCGAAAGCCCGCTGGCATGAATCAGCCGCGCAGGTCGACGTGTTCAGCAATCGCGGCAGCGTGGATAACGGCGCTATTTTAAATACGCTTTATCCGGCGCTTTACTATAAAACTGAATACGATGCTGTCAGCAAGGCACTCGATATTTCCAATATGACGCATGTCAATACGCAGTCGGACAATGCCTGCCGCATTTACAGCCAGTTTATCTTTCGTATCGTAAACGGCGAAATCGGCAAAAAGGATATGGACAAAATGCTTGACAGCACCATGTACTATGATTATAAAAATGAAGAAGTCCAGCCGACCGCTTCCGCTTATGACAGTATCATCACCATGCTGCACGCCTTCATGAATACGGACAATTTTGAAGACGCGCTCATCACTGCCGTAAACTACGGCGGCGACAGCGATACTATCGGAGCCATCACCGGCGGACTTGCCGGCTGCTTCTACGGCTTTGACGCTATACCGCAGCGCTTTATCGACGCTCTGCCGGAAGATATCAAGCACATGCTCGACAAAGTTATTGCTGCTGTATCATTATAAAAAAACACCTCTATTAGTTTTTTATCTAATAGAGGTATTTTTATTTACATCCGTTGTGCTAGTTGATTTCTAAAAGCAGTATAATAGTTTATATTCGTTCGATGTTATCACTTAACCTCGCTTAAACTATTATACTGCTGGCTTAAAAGCTCGATGTTTTTCTTAACCCAACGGATTTATTTACTGTTTTACTTTGTACACGCGGATTTCATACGAGCGGAGCAGTGTTTTTTCTCTGTTGCCGTAATTGGAAATCAAAAGCTGTGCGCCTTTAAGTTCCGAAACTTTGTAGCCGCGTATTTTAGCCGTTGTGTTGGCGATGACGATTATGCGTTCCGATTTGTCTTCCGTGGTACGCGCATAAGCATATATTCCCGGACTGTAGGACAGCAGTTCTTCATAGCTGCCTTCCGTTAAAGCTTTATGTTCGCCGCGCAATTCAATCAGTTTTTTATAGTAATTGAGCACGGAATTTTCATTTTGCAATTCACTTTCCACATTGATTGAGCCGTATTCATCGTTGAGAGGCAGCCACGGTCTGCCCGTTGTAAAACCTGCATGCGAACCATTGTTCCAGGTCATCGGGCTGCGGGCATTGTCTCTGCTGTTTTCCCAGATGCCTTTCATCGCTTCTTTCGGCGAAAGCCCGTCTTTTAGCGCCAGTTCATACTGCCCGATGGATGAAACGTCCTTGTACATTTTTATCGACGGCCATTTTACGTTCGTCATGCCCAACTCCTGACCTTCATAGATAAACGGCGTGCCGCGCAGGGTAAGCAGGATTGTCGCAATGAATTTGGCTGCAAGTTCCGTATCAGTGCCTTTCGGGAAAAAGTGATTAACGCAGCGCGGATGGTCGTGGTTTTCAAAATAATTTGCCACCCAGCCGTCCTCTTTCGTCACTTCCTGATTGGCTGTAAACGGTGTCCTGATGTCAATTAATTTCCACGGCTGGCGTTTATGCCAGGAAAAATCGCCGTCAAAGCCCAAAATCATATGGCTGAAATCGAACAGCATGTCAAATGCGCCGTTTGCGCCTATCCATTTATGGAAGTCTTTCGCCGTTACACCGTCCGTTTCAGCTACAGTAAATATATCAGGATATTTAGCGAAAACTTCGCGTTTCCATTCATAGAGAAAATCGAGAATACCTTCTCGGCAGCCGTCCGCTTTTGCCACGCTGGCGAGCCCATCCGGTCCGTCCGCCGGCAAATCCTCGAATACGTCCGGTTTTTTGATGTACACAATGGCATCAATTCTGAAACCGCCTATGCCCTTATCGAGCCAGAAGCGGCATACATCATACAGTGCCTGGCGCACCTTAGGATTTTCCCAGTTTAAATCCGGCTGGCCTGCCGTAAACGTATGCAGATAATACTGTCCCGTTTTTTCATCAAGCGTCCATGCCGGTCCGCCGAAAAGACCGCGCCAGTTCGTCGGCGCACTGCCGTCAGCTTTGGCGTCACGCCAGATATACCAGTCGCGCTTATCATTATCCTTGGAGCTGCGGGACGCTTCAAACCACGGATGTTTATCGGACGTATGGTTAAACACCAAATCCATTACGATTTTAATATTGCGTCTGCCCGCTTCGCTTATCAAATTTTCCATATCCGCCATAGTTCCGTATTCAGACGCTATGGCGCAGTAATCGGAGATATCGTAACCGCCGTCAACAAGCGGTGAAGGGTACATAGGGCAAAGCCAAATTGCACCGACGCCCAACCCTTCAAGATAATCGAGCTTGCTGATAATGCCCGGTATATCGCCGATACCGTCGCCGTTGCTGTCGCAGAAAGATTTTGGATAAATCTGATAAACAATCGTTTTTTGCCACCATTTCAATACACCCATGAAAACACCTTCTCATCTTCAAATTTTAAATAAAAAAGCAGGTACAAACGTACCTGCACTGTTTTTCAATTATTTGAGAGCATTCAATACTTCCTGTGTAACATCGGCAGATGTATATAAAGCCACATCGGCGCTGATGATTACCGTATAGCCATGCTGCTGAGCAACCTGCTGAATTGCATTATTAATTTTTTCCTGTACAGGTTTTACCAAATCAATCTGTTTTTGTCTTAATTCAGTAGCGACACGAATACGAACTTTCTGGATTTCCTCCGGGTTCATCTTTTCGTTAACAGACTGTTCAAAGTCCTTTTGCGCATCTTCTGAGAGTTTTGCCATGGACTGCTGGATGGATTTACTTTCAGGAAGGTTAGCTAATACATACTGGTAGTTGATGGTAGCTACGGATGCGTTAGCCGCCGGCTGATAAACTTCCGCCGCGGAAGCCGTTGAACCTATTCCCAATGCAAATAGCGCAGAACAGATAATTGCCAAAAATTGCTTTTTCATAAGATATCCTCCTAAAAAACATTAAGTCATTAGAGCTATTATATCATAAATAGATAAAAACCGTTATAGCTTATTTATTATAATTCGATTAAAAATTTTGCAATCCTCTAATATTAATATATTATACTTATTGTGCTAGTTGATTTTCCAAAGCAGTATAATAGTTTATATTTAGTGAGGTTAAGTGACAACAGGCAGCGAATATAAACTATTATACTGCTGGTTCAGGCTAGATATTTTACTAGCACAACGGGTAATATTATAATAGAAGAAAACAAATTAAAGGAATTTTGCTGTCGAGCTGAGAATATAATGATATAAATAATAAATAGAAGTTATACAGATATTGTATCTTGCAGATTTTAGGGAGGATTTTTTATGAAACGTATTAGAAAAGCGGTTATTCCTGCTGCCGGTTTCGGTACGCGGTTTCTGCCGGCGACGAAAGCAACACCGAAGGAAATGCTGCCGATTGTAGATAAACCGACCATTCAGTATATCGTGGAGGAAGCGCTCGCGAGCGGGATTGAAGATATTCTGATTATCAGCGGTCATGCCAAACGTGCGATTGAGGACCATTTTGACAGCACGCCTATTTTGGAAGCGGATTTAAAAGCCAAAGGCAAGACGGAAATGCTCAAAATGGTACAGGCGATTTCGGAAATCAACGTGCATTACATTCGCCAGAAGCATATGCGCGGATTGGGCGATGCGATTTTATGCGCCCGTGCGTTTATTGACAATGAACCGTTTGCCGTGCTCTTGGGCGATGATGTGGTGTACAACAAAAGCCCGCAGAAACCGGCGCTCAAACAGCTCATTGATATGTACGACCAGACGGGCGCGACGATTTTGGGCTGTCAGAAAGTGCCGAAGGAAAAAGTATCTTCTTACGGTATCGTAGCAGGTGAGCCGACGATTAACGAACAATTAATGAAGGTAAAAGACATGATTGAAAAACCTTCCGTGGAAGAAGCACCGAGCCAGATGGCAGTACTCGGCCGCTATATCATCACGCCGGATGTATTTGAAGTATTGCAGAACACGAAACCGGGCAAAGGGGGAGAAATCCAGCTCACCGATGCGCTTCGCGTCATGGCCAAAAGAGAAAATGTCTATGCGTACAATTTCGCCGGTAAACGCTATGACGTCGGCGACAAACTGGGCTTTTTGAAAGCTACAGTGGAATTTGCCCTGCGCCGCGATGATTTATCCGCGCCGTTCGCTGCTTATTTGAAAGAAATAGTCAAAGATTTATAATCCATAGAAGTTGCCTGCATTTAATTTAGTAAAATCAGGCAACTTTTTTCGTGAAAATAACCATAGTTTAACAGATTGTGCTATAGTATAATATGTAAGCTTGAATTGAAGTTTACAATTTAAAATTTAATATGATAATGAGGCTTAATAGTTGATTACAAACACTCCATGATATTTGCGATTGGATATTATCTCCCATTACCAATTAGAAAGGAGTGCTTTGTAATGTCAATAAAATACATAATTGCAGAAATAAGACATGAAAAAAATATGACCCAGAAACAATTGGCAAAAAAAGCCGGTGTCAGCACGGCTATGATTAGCTTCATCGAAAATGACAAACGCCAGCCGACTTTTTACGTAATTGCACTGATTGCCAAAGCTCTGGATGTCAGAGTGGATGAACTTGTAGTTATTGAAGACACACATCGCTTCTTTAAATAAGAAGCAAACTGAAAAAGCAAAAAGACTGCCCTGTTTTAGAGCAGTCTTTTTGTTTGCAAATACAATTTCGTTATAGTATAATCAGATAAAAGAGAGATAGTCTGATATTGGCGTGTCAGCCATCTCTCAAAGTTCATATGCTTGTAAAGAATGACTGTTCACAACAATAGAAAGACTGTCTTGAAATAAGGCAGTCTTTTTTTCAATATAATAAATACATATTGATAGATTTATATTTTTATCAATGAGTGATATAATATGTGCGTTACTGTAACTCCAATCTGGTAACAGAAAGGAGGGTTTAGTATGGAAGATATTGTAATATCCCTGATTGTGTCTATTATGGCAGGTATCGTTTCGCATTACATCTGCAAGTGGATAGATAGGCAATAACAGTAACTATCCCGAACGCTTTAGCATTAGCGGCAAATAATGTTAGAGACCTTATAAAGCGGCAACTTTATAGGGTCTTATTTTAATAAAAAATCCTGCAAAGCGGCAACTTCACAGGATTTGTTTAGTATAAAAGATATTGTAATTTTTCGCACTTTCATTATATCACTTTTTTATGATATTGCAAGATATTTATTGGTTTGGCGCAATATAATTGCGCCAGGCAATTTTTCTTT